>CAZLWK010000009.1:0-134815 GCA_964563395.1 uncultured Caulobacteraceae bacterium | reverse complement strand
CGCGCCTGCCTTGAAATAGTCACCGAACGAGAAGTTGCCGAGCATCTCGAAGAACGTGAGGTGCCGCGCCGTGTAGCCGACATTGTCGAGATCGTTGTGCTTGCCGCCGGCGCGGACGCATTTTTGCGATGTCGCCGCGCGCGGGTATGGGGGCTTTGCCGCGCCGGTGAAATAGTTCTTGAACTGCACCATGCCGGCATTGGTGAAGAGCAATGTCGGATCGTCCTGCGGGACGAGCGGCGACGAGCCGGGCAGCGCGTGGCCGCGCGACTGGAAGAACTCAAGAAACTGCCGACGGATGTCGTTGACGCTGGTCATTTTGCTCAAGCCAAATCAAAGGTTCGGCTTGGTATATTGTAGTGCAGGTGCGAACGCCAAGCGGGCGGCTGGCGATGGCAGCCCTGCCCGTGGGTGACTTCAAGCCGGCAGCGTCATCTCACCATTCGGCCCAAGCGGCGCGAACGGATTCCAGGCCACTTCCCAGAGGTGACCGTCCGGATCGGCAAAATAGCCAGACTGCCCGCCCCAGTGCGCCGCCTCGGACGCTTTCACGAGCGTGCCCCCTGCGCGGACGGCTTCCTCGATCACCGCCGCGACATCGTCTTTCTCGCGGACATTGTGCGCCAGGGTGATCCCGCGAAAGCCCGAACCTTCGGCTGGGATATTGGCGTCACATGCCAAGCTCTCGCGCGGGAAGAGGGAGAGCGCCAATGCGCCCATCTGGAAGAAAACAATCTCCGCCCCGCCCATCGACGAGGCCTTGAACCCGAGCCTCTCATAAAAGGCGCGCGACCTGGCGAGATCGCTGACACCGAGAGTGATCAGGGAAACACGCGGCTCCATCGTGTCACTCCACCAACGTAATTTCGCCGGCCGGTCCAGGACCCATGGCCAGGGCATGGGGTCGGGTCGGCTACATGGCCCCGAACCAGCCGGCGAAAAACTTGAGACCCTATTCGCCTTCAGCGGCCTCCTTGGCTTCGTCATCGGTCGGCGGCGAGTACATCGCATCCGCCACCGCCGTCGCCTTGCCGCGGATTTTGTCTTCGATATCGAGCGCCACCGCAGTGTTCTCTTTCAAGAACCGGCGCGCGGCTTCCTTGCCTTGGCCGATCTTCTGCGAGCCGTAGGCGTACCAGGAGCCGGATTTATCGATGACGCCGGCCTTCACACCGAGTTCGATCAGTTCGCCGGTCTTGGAGATGCCCTCGCCATAGATGATGTCGAACTGCACCTGCTTGAACGGCGGGGCGACCTTGTTCTTAACCACCTTGACGCGGGTTTCCGAGCCGATGACTTCGTCGCGCTCCTTGATCTGGCCGGTGCGGCGGATGTCGAGACGGACAGAAGCGTAGAACTTGAGCGCGTTGCCGCCCGTCGTCGTCTCCGGATTGCCGTACATGACGCCGATCTTCATGCGGATCTGGTTGATGAAGATGACGAGCGTTTTCGATTTCGAGATCGAGCCGGTGAGCTTGCGCAGCGCCTGGCTCATCAGGCGCGCCTGCAGGCCGGGGAGCGAATCTCCCATCTCGCCTTCCAATTCGGCGCGCGGCGTTAGGGCGGCGACCGAATCGACCACGAGGACGTCGATCGCGCCGGAGCGCACCAGCGTGTCGGCGATTTCGAGCGCCTGTTCGCCATTGTCGGGCTGCGAGACGAGAAGATCGTCCAGGTCGACGCCGAGCTTGGCGGCATAGACGGTGTCGAGCGCGTGCTCGGCGTCCACGAAGGCGCACACGCCGCCATTCTTTTGCGCCTCGGCGACGACATGGAGCGCCAGGGTCGTCTTGCCAGAGCTTTCCGGGCCATAGACCTCAACGATGCGCCCGCGCGGCAGGCCGCCGATTCCGAGCGCGATATCGAGCCCCAACGATCCGGTGGAGACGGCTTCGATCTCAACGGCGGGGTTGTTCTCCCCCATCCGCATCACCGAACCCTTGCCGAATGCGCGCTCGATCTGTCCGAGCGCCGCGGCCAAAGCCTTCTGCTTGTCCGATTCCATGGTTTCCACGAGCTTCAAGGCCGCCATCGAACCGATCTCCTAGGTCGAGTCCAGATCGCGAACCAGCCCGCGCCCCCTGGATGCACATCACGTACTCTCTTTGTTCCAAGAACGCAAGCAGAACATTTGGGCACTGTCTCAGTTTGAATTTGGGACGGCTTGACCCCGCCTTGAACTAGCCCGCAGCGCGCGCACGCGCTCATGTCCGATCTGGCGGCGCGCCTCACCACGCGCGTGCAGCTCACCACGGACGGGCTCGGCATGTATCGCCGCGCGGTCGATTACGCCTTTGGCGAAAACGTCGATTTCGCCCAGCTCGTGAAGGTCTATGGCGAGGCGCCCGGCGCCGGCCCGGAGCGTAAATATTCTCCGCCTGTTTGCGTTGGCGCACACAAGGTCGGCGCGATCGGCAATCCAGATCCCAAGCACATTTCAACGTCGCACGTTGAGCGCGCCAATCTCACGATGCGCATGGGCATGCGCCGCTTCACGCGCCTCACCAACGCGCACTCGAAGAAATACGCCAACCACCTCTACGCGCTGGCGCTGTTCTTCATGCATTACAATTTCGTGCGCCAGCACAAGGCGCATAAGCTTTCGCCCGCGATGGCGGCGGGGATCGCGGATCGCCTTTGGAGCATGGAGGATATTGTGGCGGCGATTGATGCGCGCGCGCCAAAGCCGGGCCCGCGTGGGCCTTACAAAAAGAAAGCCTTGAGATAGGCTCCTTCCGCCCATTCACGGAGCGGAAAGATGGCGGAACTGCCCGAACACATGCCTTGGACGTTTGTCGGCAACATTGGGGACGCAGTGCGAACTGCTCGCGCAGCCGAGTATCAAGCGCATTACCTTAGTCGGATTGATCGTCACTTGGAGAGGATCGCTGACGCCCTGGAAAAGGGATCACCTCCCCAAGCGGGGAGTCAGCCCGCGAAAAGCCCAGCCGGGCCTTCGCCTCGTCGGAAATAGATTCCCAGTTTTCGAGAATGCAAAGGGCATCGGCAAGGTCGATGCCTTTGTGCATAAACTCAATTAGGTCTGGCCTGCTGAACCTATCCACCTGTCAATCCTACAAAAATTCAAACTGAGACAGTACCGAACATTGAGGTAGTGTCTCAGTTAGATTTCGCTAACCTTCGACCGCAGGCGGCGCCGTTCGGTCGGCGGCGAGGAGCGTCCCTCCGACACAGTATTTTGGCGTTCGCGCGGAGTGTGGCCGCTCAAACGCATGTCCCCGCGCCTTGGGAAGCCGAGCGTTCTCGCGCGCCGAGGAAGGGATGCGTGGGCTGTCGCGCGCTTCCGATGCGCGCGCGCGATTGCGGTCGTCGAACGGCTGCTACAGGTTCGGCGGAGGCAAAGGTGGGGGGTAGGCATCATGGCCGAAGCGGACTGGATGCAAACGGCGCAATTGGTGCTGCCGGTCGCGACGGGCCTTGGCGGCACCGTGCTGGGCTTCGCCGTCACGCGCTGGAACGAAACGCTCAATGAGAGCCGGGAGCTGCGTCGCGCGGTCGGCCATATTCTATCGGAAACGATGAACGCGCGTCGTCATTATCAGCTCTCCCTCGTCGAGAATCAAAAGATCGTGGAGCTGCCGCGCTGGAGGCGCGTCGTGCAACTCGGCAAGTGCCGCTTCTACGGCAATGGCCTGGGCTCGTTCGAGATCAGCGCCTTGCGCTTGTTCGCACCGGAGATCGGCGAAGAAATTCTCGATTTCATGCTCGTCATTCGAAACACCGACTTTTACATCGACCAGGCTATCGATCACGCAGGCTCTGGCGAGGAAGAGACGTTCAACACGCTGGTCGAGGCGCTCTTCGAGCGCTTTCACATGGCGGTCGCGGAGAGCCAAAAAGTGGAGGCCTCCATTCGAAGCCATTACAAGGTCGCCGCCAAATAAATCCCCCGCCATCGCCGCCTTGCGGTTCCGCGCCGCCACGCAAGCGCGCCTTTCGCGACCAAATTCATGGCGTTCACCGTTCATCTGAACTCCTGCCCTTGCCTCGGCGCGAGGCGCGCGGCAGCCTGGAGCCATGTCCCAGCAAGGCCTCGTTAAATCCTCAAGCCGGCGCACGCGGGTGGAGCTCACGCGCGAGCGCATCATGGCCGCGGCGCTTAAGCTGATCGACACGCGCGGCCTTGACGCTCTCAATATGCGCGACCTGGGCGAAGTGCTCGGCGCCTCCACGATGAGCGTCTATCGCCATTTCAAGGACAAGGACGACCTCTTGAATGCGGTGGTCGACAATATCGTCGCCGGTTTCATGCCAAGCTCAGTCGAAGGAAGCTGGCGCGCGCAAGCCAAGACAATGAGCCTTGCGGTTCGCGGCGCGATGCTCGCCCACCCCGAACTCGCCGACCTGATCGGTCGGGAGTTTCGGCGCTCCTCGGTCTCCCTCCGGGTGAATACCGAGATCATCTTTCATCTGGAAACGTCCGGCGTGCCGCGTCAGCTGCTCGCGCAGACCTATTGGGCGCTCTCCTGCTACACGACAGGTCACGCCTTGTTGGAGGCGCAGGCCTTGAAGCGGCAGGCCCGCACGCCGAAACGGCGATTGGCGCTCGGGGAGCGGGCCCGCAAGCTTTCAGCGCTGCTGCACGGCGTGGAGGGCATCGATACGCGTGCAATTCCTCAAGCGGCGAAGGTGCTGGCGCGCCCGCTCGACGACCAGCAATTTCTGTTTGGCCTTGAGAGTCTGCTGGACGGCGTGGACGCTCGTTTCAAAGCTTACAAGGAGGCGTAGAGCGCGCCGACGAGAGCCGCGAATCTGGGGTCCAGGGCGCCTTGCGGCTCACGCATGAAATTCATGGCGTAAGCCACGCCCAAGCCGGCGTCGGGATCGGCGAACGCGAACGAACCGCCCCAGCCGTGATGTCCGAACGCGCGTGGATTGGGCCCGTACACGCCCATCAGCTTGTTGAGCGCGAAGCCCACGCCCCAGCTGATCGGCATGCGTAACACGAGATCTTCACCGTCGATCTGCTCTGAAATCGCCTGATCGAGCGCTGACTTGCTCAGCAACTCCATGCCGTCGATGCGGCGATCGTGCGCGAGCGCGCCATAGATTTGCGCAGCGCTGCGCGCATTGCCCTGCCCCGCCGCGGACGGCGTGCCCTGCCTGCGCCAAGCCGCCAAATTGGCGAGCCCAGGCCGAACTGGAGTCAAAATCTGCGCGGCGCGTTGAAACTCATTAAAGTCTTCGATCCCGGAAAGCGGGCGCCCGTCATGAGAAATTTCGGCCACACGGCCATCGAGCGCCGCCGGCAGACCGATATGGAAATCGATCCCGAGGGGCCCCGCGATCTCATCGCGAAAATAAGCGCCGACGCTCTTTCCCACCACGCGCTTGAACAATGCATCCGCAAGCGGTCCGATGGTGAGCGCATGATAGCCGCTTCGAGACCCTGGGCGCCAAAGCGGCGCCTGCGCGGCCAGAAGATCGGCGAGAAAATCGCTATCAAGCAATTCCGCTTCGCTTAATTGCCGTGTCGGACCGCATAGGCCCGCCTGGTGGGAGAACAATTCGCCGACCGTGATCGCGCCTTTTCCGGCCGCCGCGAATTCCGGCCAATACGAAGCGACGGGCGCCCCGTTGGAGAGAAGGCCCTGGTCATTCAACCTGGCCACGCACAAGGCCATGATTCCCTTGGTCGTCGACCACACATTGACAAGGGTATCGCCTCGCCACGGCCTCGTTCGCGCAGCGTCGGCGTAGCCGCCCCATAGATCGACGATTTTCTCACCGCGCCGATAGACGCAGAGCGATGCGCCTATTTCGCCGTGATCGCGGAAATTGGCGGCGAAGGCGTCGGCCAGTCTCCCAAATTCCGGCGCGCACGCGCCCTCGATCATGATTTCAGCCATGTTCGCCTTCCCTAAGGCCGAATGCGCCACGCGGGGAGCCATGGGCGCCCTCAATGCCGGAAAGTGAGCGAAATACCGTAGGTCGCGGGCATGCCGGCGAAGCGTACGGTGGTGTCGAGATTGGCGTTGCCCGTGGTCCAATAATATTCGTCGCCGACATTGCGGCCCCAGACCATCAGCCGCCACGCGCCGTCTTGGGCTTCGAGGCCAGCGCGCAGATCGACCAGGGTGTAGGCATCGACGGCGAGCCGCTCAAGCTCGCCCAGCTGCGCGTTGGTCTCTCCCTCATAGGCCACATTGGCGCCGAGTATGAGATTGAACGAATCCGACACCGGCCGGGTGTAGGAGATATCGCCCACAAAGTGCCATTCAGGCGTGTTGGGAAAGGATTCGCCGTCGAAATTGCGCAGTGCGCCGCCGGGATCGAAATTGGTGAAATCATCGAGAATTTCGGAATCGATATAGGCTGCGCCCGCGGAAATCCTCAGGCCCTCCATCGGCGCCCAAATCATCTCTAGCTCGGCGCCGTCGATCTGCGAGCTGGGGACATTCACGAGACGCAGGAGCGGCCCAAGCAAGGGATCGATGACCTTGCCGAGGATTTGCTTGTCCTCGTAATCGGAATGAAAGACCGCGCCATTGAGCTGCAGGGTGCGATCAAGCAAGGTCAGCTTGAAACCGGCCTCATACGAGGTGATGGATTCCTGCGTCGCCGGCGAGAGCTGGCTCGCCACCGTCGCGGCGAGCGTGGGAAATGAGCCGGCCTTGTATCCGCGCCCCGCATTCGCATACAGCATCATGCGCTCGATCGGCGTCCAATCCAGACCGACGCGCCATGAGACATTGTCCTCTTCCAGCACGTCGAAGACACGCCCAGGCGTGAACGTCGCATCGGCCGTGATGCAGCCGCCCGGCGCGATCACGGCGCCGAGGAGCGCCCCGAAGGCGGCTGCGGCGACGCCGTCTCCCGTGTCTGACGTGCAGCCATTGAATTCGTTCTCCAGCTCGGTATAGCGCACCCCCGCCGAGAGCCTCAGCGTGTCGGTCAAATTGTAGTCACCGCTCGCGAATACGGCGCGGGTCGTGACATCCTGAGCGCTTTCATCGCGAAACGTCGTAAGCTGCGGCGTGAACACGAGCGACAGCGTGCTGTCGGATTGATCGAGAACGCCGACTTCCGTCACTTCATCGGTGGCGTAATTCAATCCCACCACGAAGTGGCCGCGCTCGAAGTCACGCGACAGACGCACTTCCTCGAAGAAGGAGGATATGTCCCCATCGGTCTGCTGGTTGAGATTGTCGAGCGAGGTTCCATCGATGTCCTGCAACTGATCTTGCGAGAACTCGCTAAAGGATGTGATCGAGGTCAGCGTGAAACCGTTTGCGAACCGGTAATCGCCCCTCAGATTGACCTGAAAGAACCGATTGTCGCGGCTGTAATCATCCTCGGGATTGAAATCGGCGGCGCGCGCATCAGCCGGCGCCAGGGGATAGGTCCCAAGCCCGGGCACGAAGCCGACCAAGGGCGCGATGGCCGGCGTGATCTCGATGAGCTGACCGGCTTGGACATCGGAACGGTCCGACCAGCCATTGACATTGAGGCCAAGATTGAAATTTGAGCTTGGGCGCCAATCGAGGATCAGCCGCGCATTGGTGAAATCGACTTCGCCATTCTCGGCGCCGCTCGTGTAGGATTGCTGCCAATCGTCCATGCGCTCGTGCTGCAGCGCGAGGCGCGCGCCTAGATTGGGCGCGAGCGGACCGCTGACATACCCCTCAAGATCGATCGCGGCGAAACTGCCAAAGCTTGCGCTCAATCCTGCTTCGAACTCGCTCGTGGGCCCGGCGGGAATGTAATTGATCGCCCCGCCGGTCGCGTTCTGGCCGAATAAGGTGCCCTGCGGCCCCTTCAGAATCTCCACCCGCTGAAGATCGAGGCTGGCGCCGCGCGTCTCGATCGCGAACGGAATCGGAGCCTGATCGATATAGATGCTGACCGTCGAACGTCCGCCAAGACTGATATCGCTGAAGCCCACGCCGCGCAGCGTGAAGATGGGGGAGCCCACATAGGAATCCGCATAATGAAAGCCGGGCGAAATGCGCGCCAAGTCCCGCGGCTCGTCGATGCCGAGATTCTCCAATTGCTCCGCCGTCACCGCTGTGATCGACATCGGCACCGAATTGGCCGTTTCTTCGCGCTTCTGCGCGGTGACGACGAGTTCTTCCACGCCGCCCTGTTCAGCACCCTGGTCTGCGCTCTGCGCGGCCGCAGGCGCGGCCAAGAGCGCGGCGATCGAGGCGCCGGTCGCGAGGCCGATCAGACCGCGCTTGCGCGCACCGCATTTCGTCATCTGCCCGGTCCAGCCCTTGGCCATTCGCCCGCTCCCTGTTCGCCGCGCCTGCGCGGTCTCATCTTCCGGGGAGTTTGTCGCATCGGCGCGCGGAAACCAGGGCCTCACGGACTGAGACCGAGCGGACAATTTCGGACTAGCGGGCCCTCACGGTTTGCTCGCGGAACGCCGAAGGGCTCAATCCATACCACCGCCGGAATGCCCGACGAAAGCTGCGCGGGTCCTCATAGCCCAGCATGTCGCTGATCAGCTCGATGGAAAGCCCGGCATGAAGGAGCGGCGCTGATTTTTGCATGCGCACCTCGTCGCGCACGCGGCGAAACGAGCCGCCCTCCCGCCCCAATTTTCTGGCGATCGTCTTGGTGGAGACGCCCCATTCTTGCGCCAAGGAACATTGATCGACATCGCGCAAGACCGCGGCGCGCACCTTGCGGGTGAACGCGCCTTCAAGACGAGCGCCGTCGCATTGCGCCGCGGCTGAACACAGGATTCGGTAGGCGCCCTCCTGCCAGCCCTGGATGTCGCGCTGGACGATTGGCGCTTCGACCGTCGCGGCGGCGAATACGATTTCAAGGTCCTCTCCGGTATAGGAGATCGGCGCCTCCAGCGCGGACAATAAAGTCGACGCGCAGTGTCGGCGCCGCGCCGGCGCGCGCACGCGCTCGATGGTGAGCCGCTCGCCCACAAGCCAACTCAATATGGCATGATAGACAATCGCCTGGCCTTCAAGCGCGATCGCATGCGCGATGGTGTCGCCGGGACTGCGCCATTTCAGCGACACGCTTCCCTCACGCCGAGTCACTGACACATCGAGGCCCGGCAGCATCAGCGTGGAGGCATCCTTGTAACCAAGGAGCGCGTCCATGACGGTGGCGCACAGCGCCATGCGCGAAACGATCAGCGTTGTCGCGCCAAGCTTGAGTCGCGCTCCGAACAATCCGTGGGCCTCGTCGTCGACCTTCGCCGCGTGGGCCGAGAATATGCGCCAGCAGACATCGACTGGAACGGTCTGCCGCTCCCATTCGGCGCCGTCGCCGGCGACGCCGTGCGCGCATATCAACGCATCGGCGTCCTCGGCGGCGTCGCCGCCGGCGACGAGATATTGCCGAATATCCGAAACCAGCATGCCAGGCTGGCGCGCGGCGCCCTCGTTCAGCACATGCATGGCTCTCCTCCCGATCATTCTATTTGCGTACAACGTACACTTTGCTGTAGGAGGCTGCAATGGCCGCGTTTTGGCGGCGGCGGGCGAGGCTCATGGGCGGCGCGCAACGATTTCAAGGCAAGACGGCCCTGATCACGGGCGCGGCGAGCGGCATCGGCAAGGCGATTGCGCTGCGTCTGGCCGGCGAGGGCGCCGATATCGTCGCCGTCGACCTGTCCAGCGAGGGGCTTGCTGCGCTTGCGAAGGAGACGGAAGCGCTTGAACGGCGCTGCGCGACGATCGTCGGCGACGTCGCCGACCTCGCCACGATCGACCGCGCCTTCGCTTGCGCGCAATCGGAATTCGGCGGCGTCGATATGCTGGTCAACAATGCCGGCATAGCGGGCCCCATGCAGCGCTTCGACACCGTGGAGACGGCGGCGTTCGACCACGTAGTCGCGGTGAATCTACGCCCTGTGTGGCACGCCACGCGGCTCGCCTTCGGCCCGATGCGCGACAAGGGCGGAGGCGCGATCCTCAACGTGGCCTCGATGGCGGGCTTGCGCCCCAATCGCCATCACGCCCTCTATGGCATGACCAAGGCGGCGATAATCAGCCTCACCCACCACGCGGCGATGGATTACGCCAGAAAGAACATCCGCGTGAATTGCCTCTGCCCCGGCCCCGTGGAGACGCCGATCTTTGAACAGATGCGACATGCGCTCGATGCGGAAGCCTTCGCCGCAGCGCAACGTCGGATATTGAACAGAACGCTTATGAACCGCTTCGGCGCGCCCAATGAGCAGGCCGCCGCCGCCGCCTTTCTGCTGAGCGATGAAGCCTCGTTCATCACTGGCCTTGTCATGCCCGTCGATGGCGGCTGGAACATCGCCGACGGCGCCGGCTGAACGCCGCGTATTGGAGAAAAGACCGCGCCGGTCGTCAGCCTCGTTTCTCGCCTTGACCGAAAATGACCGGCCATTGATGCGCCAGCGCGCCCTGCCGAACCGCGCCGCGAGGCGCTAAGGAGATGCAAGCAAGAGCACTGGGCATGAGCAATCGATTGGCGAATAAGGTCGCCGTCATCACCGGCGGCGCGAGTGGGATCGGATTGGCGACCGCGCGCCGTTTCCTGAGCGAAGGCGCGCGCGTTGTTATAGCGGACCTCAATGACGCGTCCCTTTCCGGCGCCCTGCGCGACCTTGAGCGCGAAGGCTTTGACGGCGATGTTCGAGGCAGTCGTGTCGATGTCAGCGTCGAAGACGACATCGCGCGTCTGATGCAGGAGGCCGTCGACGCCTTTGGCGGCCTCGACATCGTGTTCAACAATGCCGGCATCGGGGGCGCCATCGGCGATATCGTTGAAACCGAAGCGCGCCACTGGGATGAAACATTCGCCGTATTGACACGCGGCGTGTTTCTCGGCGTCAAGCACGCCGTCCGCCACATGATCGCCCGTGGCGGCGGCGCGATCGTCAACACCGCCTCGATCGCCGGAATCGGCGGAGGCGTGTTGCCAACGGCCTATTCAGCCGCCAAAGCGGCGGTCCTGAACTTCACCGAGAACGCCGCCAACGAGCTCGCGCGGCATCGCATACGCGTCAACGCAATCTGTCCGGGCATAATCTTCACGCAACTCATGCACAATGGACGCTGCGAGGAAGCTGGCGACGTCGTGAGTCGCATCCAGCCCTGGCCCGATCGCGGCGAGCCGCGTCACGTCGCCGACGCCGTCTTGTTCCTCAGCACCCAGGAAGCCGCCTTCATCACCGGCGAAGCGCTCGCCGTCGATGGGGGCTATCTTGCAAACGGCTTGTTGCGCGTCCATCCGCTCCCGGGCGCGAGCACCCGCCCCACCTATGCCGGCATGACCTATGGCTTGACCGGCAAGCCGCGCGAGGTGCGCCGCCTCCCATGATGCGACATGCGCCTATTCTCCAATGCGTCCGAAAATGTCCGACAGCGGTCGACGCCTTGAGCCCTGGTTGCGGTCCGCCTCATTCCCCACTTTCAAAAGGTCCCACGCGCCCTTGAATCGGAGCCCACGCCGTTGAGCACCGCCCCAAAAATCACCACGTTCCAGGATGGAAGCGAGCATGTCGACGTTCTCATCGTGGGCGCCGGCATTTCGGGCATCGGCGCGGCTTACGAACTCAAACAGCAATGCCCCGACAAATCCTTCCTGGTTCTGGATGCGCTCGAGAGCTTTGGCGGCACCTGGCTTTGGCACAAATATCCGGGCGTCCGCTCCGACAGCGACCTCTTCACTTTTGGTTTTCGCTTCAAGCCTTGGCTCGGCTCGCCGATCGCATCGGGCGCGGAAATTCTCAAGTATCTGGGAGAGGCGATCGAGGAAAATGGACTCGGCGGCCATATCCGCTACGGCCATCGCATTGAGCGCGCCGCCTGGGACAGCGCCGCCCGCCGCTGGTCGCTGACGGTCCTGCGCGCGGCCGATGGCGCGCGGCGCACCTTCACCTGCACCTTCCTTTGGATGTGCCAGGGCTATTATCGGCACGCGAAAGGCTACACGCCCGACTGGCCGGGAATGAGCGAATTCCAAGGCGAAATCGTTCACCCTCAGACATGGCCCGATCATCTCGACTACAAGGGCAAGCGCGTCGTGGTCATTGGATCTGGCGCGACGGCGGCGACGGTCGTGCCTGCGATTGCCGCGGACTGCAAGCATGTCACCCTGCTGCAGCGCTCGCCCACTTATTTCTCGCCTGGGCAGAACCGACATTGGCTGGCGGACACGTTGCGCGAGCTCACTATCGACGAGAATATCATTCACGACATTGTCCGCCGCAAGATCGTTCACGATCAAAGCAAGTTCCTGCGCCGTTCAATTGAGGAACCCGAGGCCGCCAAGGCCGAACTTCTGAAGGGTGTGCGCAAATATTTGCCGCAAGATGTGGTCGACCGTCACTTCACGCCCAGCTATCGGCCTTGGCAGCAGCGCATCGCCGTCGTCCTTGACGGCGATCTGTTCGAGTGCGTCAAAAGCGGCAAGGTCTCCGTCGTGACCGACACAATTGAGCGCTTCACCCCGACCGGATTGCAGCTCGGTTCCGGCGAATCGCTCGACGCCGATATCATCGTCACCGCAACGGGATTCGACATTTCCGTTCTTGGCGACATCGCGTTCGAGATCGACGGCGCGCCGCTGAATTTCGCCGAAACAGTCACCTATCGCGGCGTGATGTTCACCGGCGTGCCCAACATGGCTTGGATATTCGGCTATTTCCGGGCCGCCAGTTGGACCTTGCGCGTCGACATGGTCGCGGACTTTGTGTGCCGCCTCCTCAATCACATGGATCGTCGGGGCGCGCGCAAGGTTGAAGTGGCCCTGCGGCCGGAAGATTCCGGCATGGATTTGCTGCCTTGGATCGACGATGCGGCCTTCAACCCGGGATACCTGATGCGCGGCATGCATTTGCTGCCGAAACGCGGCGACAAACCCGAATGGGCCCACAGCCAGGATTATTGGTGGGAGCGCGACGTGCTGCCTTATGTCGACCTGGACGATGCGGCGTTTGTCTATGACGACGGCGATGTCGTCTCCCAAGCCCTGGAAGATCGGGAGACCTCGCCCCGGAAAGTCGTGGGCAAGGCTCGACCTTGATTTGTTTGTCGCACGCGCTCATGCGGCTGCCGCACCTTACACGCGCGGATTTCCTCAATCATTGGCGCGACGTGCATGCGCCTCTCATCGCATCGCTGGCCAATGCGCTTGGCGTTCGCCGGTATGTTCAATTCCATGGCTTGGATGGCGACACGCTCGGGACGCTCGGCGTGCGACCAAGCGCGCTACCCGAATGGGACGGAATTGCGCAGATATGGTTCGATGACCAGGAGGCCGCGCTACGCGCCCGCAACACGATAGACGGCAAAGCGGCGATCGCGCGCGTCCGCGCCGATGAACTCCTCTTTCTGGATCGCGCGCGGTCCATCGCATGGTGGGGCGAACCGCACGTAGTCATCGGCGGGGCGGCGTGACCGCGAGGGCGACGCGCTTCGACCTTGAAACGCGCATCGCCCGCGGCGCGTCAAGCGGCGCCATCCACCTTACGACCTTCAATGAAGTTCAACAGATCCGTGTTGAACTCATCGGAGTTGGTTGCCGCGAATCCGTGGCCGCCGCCCGGATAGATTTTGAGCATGCCTTGCTTCAGCAGCTTCACGCTCTTTAGCGCCGCAGCCTTGATCGGCACGATCTGATCGTCATCGCCATGGGCGACAAGGACCGGTATGTCGATCTTTTTCAAGTCTTTGGAATAGTCGACTTCCGAAAATTCATGGATGCAGTCGAGTTGGCCCTTAATGCCGCCCATCAGACCCTGGAGACGGAAACTCTCGCGTTGACCCTCGCTGATTTTTGCACCCGGCCGGTTGTAACCGTAGAAGGGAATAGTCAGGTCGAAATAGAATTGCGAGCGATCGGCGCGCGTGCCGGCGCGTATACCGTCGAACGCTTCGATCGGCGTGCCATCTGGATTGGACGGCGTCTTCAGCATGAGGGGCGGCACGGCGCCCAAAAGGCAAGCCTTCGCAACGCGCGCGCCGCCATAGCGCCCAAGATAATGCGCCACTTCGCCGCCGCCGGTGGAGTGCCCAACCATGACGAGGTTGTTGAGGCCGAGCGATTCAATCAAGATGGAAAGATCTTCGGCATATTGGTCCATATGGTTGCCATCCCATGTCTGGGATGAGCGACCGTGACTGCGGCGATCATGTGCGATGACGCGATAGCCCCTCTCGCCGAAGAAGACCATTTGCTTGTCCCAATCGTCGGCGGACAACGGCCAACCATGGGAAAAGAGAATTGGCTGTGCGCTCTTGCCGCCCCAATCCTTGTAGAAGATTTGAGCGCCGTCCTTCATCGTGATGAAAGGCATTTGAGTCTCCCATTCAATGTGCGCCGTCGCCGGCATTTCGAACGACTTACGTTGCATCGCGGCTGTTCGACCAACAAATATAGCTGCAGCTGGCGACATCACGCAGCTTGAGTGTTTAGGATTGCGGCGTCGGCTTCGCTTTGGCGTCTCTCCGCCCATGAAAGGGCGAAATCCGCAACCTCCTCCCAGCCGGGCTCTGCGCAGAGATAGTGCGAGCGATCCTCATAGATTTTTATCTCAGTGACCGACCGGGCGCGCTTTTGATTCTTAAAGATCGCTTTTGTCATTGACGCCGGCGCAATGAGATCGCGCCCCCCGCCGATCAAGAGCAAAGGCGGGCGCGTCGAGCTCGCCCAATTGATCGGTCCCGCGCCGTTCGCGAGCACGCCATCCCAATAGACCTTGCCCGCCGTCGGCACGACATAACGCGAAAAATGCTCGTCTACCTGGTCTCGCGGCAGACCGTTGGCGAACCGGGTCGCGAAGAAGCTCTTCGTCATCGACACGACTTTTCCGCCGCTGAACGGATCGCCCAGCACGGGCCATGCGGAAAGCGCCGCGTCGAGAGGCAGGCCCACGCCCGGCGTCGGCGCCGGGTCGATTGCAACGCCGGCTACACCCAAGCCGCGATCGAGCAGATGCTGCGTAAAGACGCCGCCGGCGCTATGCCCCATGATGATGGGACGTTCCGGCAGTGCACGAATAATCCGCTCATAATGGGCGACGATTTCCCTCGGGCCAAACTGGATCAGTTCCCTCCGCGGACGGGCCTTGAGCTCCACTGGGTCGCCCTCGTCCCCAGGCCAATCGGGAGTTATGACGCTGTAGCCGCGCGCCTCGTAGCGTGTCTTCCAATTCTCCCAAGCCCTCGAATTCAGCCAGGCGCCATGCACGAGTACGATCGTCTTAGTCATCGAAGGCTCCTCTTTCATGCAAAGAGGATGCGCCCCGGCTTGGCGCATGGCCATTCTACATTGGGCTGGCATGCTCATACACAGGTATGGGGGCGCTCACGATACGGCGGCCGGCAGCAAAAACGCGAAACGTGCGCCTCCGCCCTCGATATTGCCCGCCTCGATCGCGCCGCCATGCGCTTCCAGAATGGACCGGCAAATGGCGAGCCCCATACCCATCCCATTGGATTTGGTGGTGAAAAAGCTATCGAACAACTTCGGCAGGTGCGCGTCGTCGATGCCCGGTCCGGCGTCGTTCACAACTACCTGGATGCGTCCCTCCGATGCGCGCGTGCCGATCGTCAAAAGGCGTTGGTCTTGCGCGACGTGCGCCATGGCTTGGATCGCGTTGATAGACAAATTGACGACGACTTGCTGCATCTGCGTGCGATCGGCAAGCACCGGCGCAAGGTCATTGCTTAACTCTAGTTTCAATCGCACCCCATGACCCATCAATTCGTGGGCAAGAAACAGCGCCGCCTCCTCGATCACGCTGTTCATATCCAGCCACGAAGGCTCGGGGGCGCGACGGCTCGCCATGACGCGCACACGGGCGATGATCTCGGCGGCCCGCTGGGCGTCGGCGATGATCCGTCCAGTCAGCGCGCGCACTTCAGCGAGGTCGGGCTCGGCTCGGTCCAGCCAGCGCAGCCCCGCCGACGCATTTGTGGCGATGGCGGCTAGCGGCTGATTGATCTCGTGCGCGATGGAGGCGGTAAGCTCACCCAACATGGAAACCCTGGCCGCGTGCGCGAACTCGGCTTGCACCTGTCGCAATTCGGTTTGCGCGCGCACGCGTTCGGAAATATCGATGACGCCGATCAGCAATTTCCCGGCGGACACACTTTCGGGCGCGAAGCAAGCCGTGAACAGCGCGTCGAAAACGTCGCCATTGAGCTTGCGCAGCTTGCACTCGGTGGCGTAACGCGCTTTGCCCGTTACGGCGGCGACGACGCTCGCGGCGTAGACGTGGTTGCTCTCTTCCGGCCAATACGCATCCAGCGGACGGAGCAGCTCCGTCTTATCGCCACGCCCGAAAAGCGCGACCGTCTGATCATTTACATCGATCACGCGGGTGGCCGCCATCATGCTGCGCACAAAGAGCGGATGGGCTGCAAAATAAGCGGCGAAGTCGGTCACGCCTTGCTTGCGCAGATCGCGCAGCATCTCGCCAACGGGCTTGAAATCCAATTCCCAGAACGAAGCGGCCATGGCTTGGAAGAGATTGCGATAGCGATACTCGCTTTCGCGCAGCGCGTTCTCGGCGCCTTGTTTCCTTTCGTCGTCGCCGGCCATCGGCGTTCCCTAGCGCAGGGCCGACTTATTCGCCAGCGCGCGCTGCAAGCAATCGATCAAAGCTTCGGCCGAGAAGGGCTTTTGCAGCACGCACGTGGCGCCGCTAGCGAACGCCTGTTCGCGTAGGGCGGGCTCGGTGCGGGCGGTGACCATGATGACAGGCGCGGCGCAGCCTTCCGCCTTAAGGCGATCTCGGAGTTCGATGCCCGACAGGCCCGGCATGTGGATATCGGTGACGACGCAATCGGCGTCCCGCCAAGCGTTTTGACTTAGAAAGGCTGCGGCATTGGGGAATCCCTCCGCTCTATAGCCCAGCGATCGCACCAGCCCGACAAGAGCCACGCGCAAGGAATCATCATCGTCGATAATGCAGATCAGTGAATTTTGAGGCACAGCCCAATTGTCCACCTCGACGGCGGTCGAGGAAATCATACCCTGGTATGACAAAGCAGTGAATTTCGCTACGGTGTCCCTGGGCCTAGATCCAGCGCCTCGGCCATGCGCACCAAATCGGCGAGCGTTTTCGCACCCATCTTGCGCATCGCGGAACCGCGATGGATCTTCACCGTGATCTCGCTGAGATTCAGATCTCCCGCCACCTGCTTGTTCATCTTGCCCGCGGCGACCAACGCCATGACCTGGCGCTCCCGGGGCGAGAGCGTGGCATAGGCGGTGCGCAAGGCATCCGATTTTTCCGCCGCGATCCGGCGGGCGCGATCACGTTCCAGCGCGGCGGACACCGCATCCAACATCTCCTGATCGCGGAACGGCTTGGCGAGGAAATCAACGGCGCCGGCCTTCATCGCCCGCACCGACATGGGGATGTCCCCATGGCCCGTCATCAGCACGATGGGCAGGAAGACTCCCAACTCGGCCAGATGCTCTTGGAAGTCGAGCCCGCTCATGCCGGGCAGCCGAACATCGACCACCAGGCACCCGGGAGCGTCCTGCAAGGGCGCATCCATGAATGCGCCCACCGAGCCATAAAGCTTTGTGAACAGGCCGGTGGACCGAAACAAGCTATCGAGGGCGTCTCTCAAGGAGGCGTCATCGTCGATCACATGAACTATCGGCGTTTCGGACATAGCGCCCAAGATCAAAGCTCAATCGCGCGTCGGCGCCGATGATACGATGACATAAGCGGGCAAGGCCATACGGGGCGGACATTCTCGCGGAGAGACGCTCCTATCGATCCCGCTCGTCACCGGTTCTCATGCGTGCGGGCGTGTCACCGAATATCGACTTGATGCGCCGCGTCATGTGGGATTGACTTGAATAGCCGGCGCGCACGGCGATTTCCGCCAGGGGCAGTTTCGTGTGCGCGATCATGTCCCGGGCGCGTTCGGCCTGACGCCGCGCGACATAGGCGGCGGGCGCCTCGCCGGTCGCGGCCTTGAAACTGCGCGCGAAGTGAAACGCGCTCAGACCCAACGACTCGGCGATTTCCGAAAGCGATGGCTGGTGACCCAGGCGGTCCTCGATGAAAGCGAGCGCCGCCCCAACGCGCTTGCGATCGAGCGGGCGCGCCTGCGTGAGTTCGTGCGATCGCGAGGTCATGGTCGCCGCTCGCGCCAATGCCAAGGCGATGAGATTGGCGCGGCTATCCATTTCAAGCACGCTGGGCGGATCGTCCAACGCGGCGGCCCTCGCCAAGTAATGCGCGATCTCCTGATCGCATCCCACGTCGGCCCGCCCGAAAAAATCCTGCATCGGTCCGATCCGAGGTCGGCCGAGCGCTTCCGAGACTTCGTCGAAGAGGCTTTGCCGACAATAAAGATGCGCATAGCGCACGGCGCGCCCCTCCTCGGAACGCACGCTGCACCCGCTGCCGGGCGTCTCAAATGAAATGGCGCTGCGGTCGGCCCAGGTCAGGGCGAAGCGCGGATCATCGACGCGGCGCACGCGTGCGCCGCGCAGGTGGCAGGTGATCACAAAATGGTCAACGCCCGGAAAATCGGCGCCTTCGCCGAGGGCTGCTTCATGACGAACCACGGGCATGTTCCAGCCTTGCGCCAATCCGAAGAGCCTGGGCGCGGGATCACGGATGGCGAGATAGGCGTGTGCATGCTGCGGCGCGTCTAAAAATGCATGCGCACCCATCGTTCAGCCCCCTCCCCACGCCCCCCGAGCACAAGATTGTACCAAAAGGCGGCGCAAGAAAAAGCAAGACGAACGCCGCCGCACGCGCCATATCAGCCCCCGATCGCCAAGGAATGGAGCCACGCCGATGCCGACCGCCTCTCCCCAACCGGGCAAGAGCTTGCTGGACCCGAAAAACCACACGCTCATCATGATTGATCATCAGTCGCAGATGGCGTTCGCGACGAAATCGATCGACGCAATCATGCTGCGCAACAACGCCGCGCTGGTGGCGGCCGCCGCGGCGGGGTTCGGCGTATCGACGATCCTCACCACCGTGGCGGAGAAAACCTTCTCTGGCCCGATCTTCGACGAAATCAAGCAGGCGTTCCCGACAGCCGAGGTCATCGACCGCACGACGATGAATACGTGGGAGGACGGCCGCATCACAGACCGCGTGAACCAGATCGGCAAATCGAAGATCGTGTTCGCGGGCCTTTGGACCAGCGTCTGCATCGTCGGTCCAGCGCTCTCCGCGCTCGACCAGGGCTTTGACGTCTATGTCCTCGCGGACGCCTGCGGCGACGTCTCGGACGAGGCGCATGAACGGGCGATGGACCGGATGGTGCAGCTGGGGGCGAAGCCGATGACCGCGCTGCAGTATCTGC
Organism: uncultured Caulobacteraceae bacterium; assembly: GCA_964563395.1. Classification (GTDB taxonomy): domain Bacteria; phylum Pseudomonadota; class Alphaproteobacteria; order Caulobacterales; family Aquidulcibacteraceae; genus JBEVOS01. The sequence goes on along the minus strand of CAZLWK010000009.1, from coordinate 115,556 downwards.
TGGAGCTGCAACGCGACTGGGCACGCGGCGATACCTATGACCTCACGACCGGCATCGCCAAAAAGCATGGCGGCGGCTACGGCCTTGGCATCATTTACGCCAAGACGATGTTCGGAGCTTCCGAAGGCGCGCACTGATTTCTTTGGCGGCCAGCGTAAAGGGAGTTCGCCATGACGTGGCAACCCTATGTCCTCTCGCTCGTTGTCGGGCTTGGCATTGGCGTGATCTATGGCCTGCTGAATGTGCGTTCTCCGGCCCCGCCGATCATCGCGCTCCTGGGGCTTCTCGGGATTCTCGCCGGCGAAACTCTGGTTCAATATATGCGGGGCCATCCCAACGCGATCGCGCAATGTCTTCACCTGAAGAGTTTCGCGATCGCGGAGGCGCCAAAAGCGCCGCAATCCGATCCCACCGCCTCGTAAAGCTGAGACCGCAATGTTCGCCGAGCTTATCGTCCGCAATGCGAAGATCACGACGCTTGATCGCGAAAATCCGGATGCGGAGGCGCTCGCGATCAAGGACGGCGTGTTCATCGAGGTCGGCCGCGCCGACGCGCTGATGCGGCTGGCGAATGAGCGCACGCGTCTCATCGATGCAGGCGGAAGGCGGATCATTCCGGGCCTTAATGACAGCCACACGCACCTCATCCGCGGCGGTTTGAATTATAATTTGGAGCTCCGCTGGGAAGGCGTGGAGAGCGTTCAAGACGCGCTCGCCTTGTTGAAGGCGCAGGCCGCCGTGACGCCGCCGCCGCAATGGGTGCGCGTGGTCGGCTCCTTCACGATGTTCCAATTCAAGGAACAAAGGCTGCCGACCCTCGAGGAGATCAACGCCGCCGCGCCGGACACGCCGGTGTTCATCTTGCACCTTTATGATCGTGCGCTGCTTAATCGCGCGGCCTTGCGCGCGGTGGGGTATGATCGCGACACGCCCGCGCCGCCTGGCGGCGAAATCGAGCGCGACGCCAAGGGCGAGCCCACCGGCCTGCTGCTGGCGAAGCCGAACGCGATGATCCTCTATGCGACGCTTGCGAAAGGACCGCGCCTGGAGCCGCAAGACCAGATCAACTCCACCCGCCATTTCATGCGCGAATTGAACCGGCTCGCAACGGGGTTCATGACGCCCGCTCTGCTTTTGGCGCTGACGGCGGCCGGCGGCGTGAGCGCGGCGCTCATGGGCCCGCCCTGGCAGTCGATCGTGCCGGAACTCGTGCCGAAGCCGCTTCTGCGCCAGGCGGTCGCGCTCAATTCCCTCGGCATCAACATCGCCCGCGCGATCGGCCCAGCGATCGGCGGGCTTGTCATCGCCGTCTTCGGCGTCGCCCTCGCCTATTGGCTCGACGCTGTTTCCTATCTCTTCGTGATCGCGGCGCTCCTGGCATGGAAGCGCCAACCGGCGTCGCCGCATCTTGCGCCGGAGCGCTTCCTCCCAGCAATGGCGACGGGCGTCGGATATGTGTTGCGCAGCGATGAGGTGAAGCGCGTTCTGCTGCGCGCCGCGATCTTTTTTCTGTTCGCCTCAGCCTATTGGGCGCTCTTGCCGTTGATCGCGCGCGAAAGCCTCGACGGAGGGGCCAGTCTTTACGGCGCGCTTCTCGCCGCCATCGGCGCGGGCGCCGTGACTGGCGCGCTGATCCTGCCGCGCATCAAGATTTCGCCTGACCTGCTCGTGCTCTTGGGAACGCTCGCCACCGCCGGCGCGATGGCGACCTTGGCGCTGGCGCGCATCGAAGCGGCCGCCGCGGCCGCGCTTTTTGTCGCCGGCGCCGCCTGGATCGCGGTGCTGACCACGCTCAACGTCACCGCCCAAGCCGTGCTTCCGAATTGGGTGCGCGCGCGCGGACTGGCCGTCTACATCACCGCTTTCTTCGGCGCGATGACGGCGGGATCGGCGCTTTGGGGCGTTGCGGCTAATGAATTCGGCGTGGCCGCGGCCTTGCTCGCCGCAAGCGCGGGCGGGGGCGCGCTGGGCCTTCTGGCGATGCGCATCCCCTTGCCGAAGGGCGAGGCCGACCTCACCCCTTCCATGCATTGGCCAGAGCCCGCGACCGCAGAAGACGTTCCCGGCGAACGCGGCCCGATCATGGTGCAGATCGCCTACAGGATCGCGCCGGAAAACCGAACGGCCTTTCTGGAGGCGATCGCCGCGCTATCCACGCAGCGCCTGCGCGACGGCGGCTTCGGCTGGCGCGTGTTCGAAAACGCCGAGGACCCGCAAGCCTTCACCGAAATCTTCTTCGCCCCGTCCTGGCTCGACCATCTGCGCCAACACGAGCGCGTGACGAAAGCGGATCAAGCCCTGCAAGAGGCGGTGAACCGATTCCACCAAGGGCTCGAACCGCCAAAAGTCGCTCACCACCTCGCCGCGGCGCCCGGCGATGCGCCGGGACAGGCTTTGGCGCTCGCGCATCGAGACATCGCGTGAAGTTGGCGCGAGGGCTTTTCGCGGCGGGGACATTGCTGTCCGTGTTTGCGCCCGTCGTCGAGGCCGAGCCCGTCGAGACAGGCCTGAGCGTGCGCTTGCGCGGAGAGATCGCGGACGCGGCCTTTTTCGGGCCGGCCGGACCTCCCGAAGAGAGCGTGCTGCTCACCCGCGCGCTCGCCGATATCGCCTCGTCGTTCGCGCCCGGCTGGCGGACCTATCTGCAACTCGGCTGGCATCAACAATCAGGCCGCGCGCGGCCCCTGCCCACCGACGAAAACGCGCTTGACCTGCAGCAGGCGTGGATCGCCGCGCCCCTGGGCGCGGCGACGCTTCAACTCGGCCGCCAGGAACTCGTCCTCGGCAGCGCGCGTCTCGTCGGCGTGCGCGAGAGCCCAAACATCCGTCGGTCCTTCGACGGCGCCGTGTTGGCGTGGCGCGACGGCGATTGGCGCGTGCGCGCACTGGCGCTGACGAGCGTGGAGATTCAACGCGGCGCCTTCAACGATGAGGCGGACACGCGTTCCGTTCTGAGCGGCGTCTATGCAACGCACGCCGACGCTGACGGCGGCCGCTCGCTCGACCTCTACGCCCTTCATCTGGACCGCGACAGCGCGCGCTTCGCGGCCGGCGCGGGGCCCGAGCAACGTCTCATGATCGGGGCGCGCCTGTTCGGCCGGATCGGCGCCTTGGACTACAATATCGAACCCATGATCCAGACCGGCGATTTTGCGGACCGCAACATCCGCGCCTGGACGATCGCAAGCGATACGGGCTGGACCTTAGCTGGCGCGCCGCTGCAGCCGCGATTTGGCCTGAAGGCCAACATCACGTCGGGCGATTCCAGTCTCAATGATGGCCGGCTTCAAACGTTCGACGCGCTGTTTCCAAACCTCGCCTATTTCAGCGAAGCGCCGACACTCTCCCCGCAAAATCATATCGACGTGCAGCCCGAGATCGCGCTGACGCTCACGCGCAGCGTGATCCTACGCACGAGCCTGAACTGGTTCTGGCGCACGCAAGAGGCGGACGCCGTCTATCGCGCGGGCGGCGCTCCCGTCCCCGGAACCGCGGGCGCCCCTGGCCGATTCACCACGCGCCAAGCGGAGATTGAGGTGCAATGGCGCCCATCCGAGCGCGTCGATGTAAGATCCAGTCTCGTTTCATGGTCTCCCGGCGAGATGCTTCAAGGCGTCGGCGCCGAAGAGGGCCTCTTCGCCATGACGAGCATCGCGGTGCGCTATTGAACGCCTTCATCTCGCCCGCCGCTTCGGCGCCAGAGCGCTATTCCCACTTGTGCCGTGGCGCCCCGCCCAGCGAAACGGTTGAGATTTATTCGCGGGTACGCTGTCGCGAATTGTGAAAGTGGTTTTGATCCACTAGCGGGACCATGAGCGCACGCGCGGGTTTGCAAACGCGCTCCATGCGCATAATAGGGTGCGAAATAAGGTCTAATTCTCAAGTGCTTACATTTAGCGTCGCCCCCATGATGGATTGGACGGACCGGCATTGCCGGGCGTTCCATCGCGCGCTGACGGCGCGGGCGCTCCTCTACACCGAGATGGTGACGGCGGACGCCGTCATTCATGGAGACCGCACGCGGCTCCTGGGCTTTTCCGACAGCGAGCATCCCGTGGCGCTGCAGCTTGGCGGATCGGACGCGGACAAACTCGCCCGCGCGGCCGCGATCGGCGCGGCCTATGGCTATGACGAAATCAATCTCAATGTCGGCTGCCCGTCGGACCGCGTTCAGTCCGGCCGCTTCGGCGCCTGCCTCATGCGCGAGCCGGCGCACGTGGCCGCGCTCTGGAGCGCGATGCAGGAGGCCGCGCCCGATACGCCGGTGACGATCAAGTGCCGGCTGGGCGTGGACGACCAATCGATCGAGGACGGCCTTCATGCGCTCGTCGACAACGCGGCGCGCGCGGGCTGCCGAACCTTCATCGTGCATGCGCGCAAGGCGTGGCTGCAGGGCGTTTCGCCGAAGGACAATCGCGAACTGCCGCCGCTGGATTATGAAATCGTGCGCACGCTGAAGCGCGCGCGGCCGGACTTGACCATCGTCCTCAATGGCGGCCTAAGCGATCTTGAGCATGCGCGGCGTGAGGGCGACGGCCTGGATGGAATCATGCTCGGCCGCGCCGCCTATCAATCACCGGCGCTGCTGCTTGGCGTCGATCCGCTCTTCTACGATGCGCCCGCGCCGGCGGCGGACGTGGAAGATGCCGTGCGCGCTTTCCTGCCTTACATCGAAGCCCATTGCGCGCGCGGCACGCCGCTGCGCGCGGTCACGCGCCACATGCTGGGCCTCTTTAACGGCCGGCCCGGCGCGCGTGCGTGGCGACGCACGTTGGCGGAGGAAGCGCGCGCCGACGCGGGGCCGGAGCTTGTTCTGCGCGCGCTGCGGGATTTGCGGGCCGCCGGCGCCGCGCGCGCCGCATGAACGCGGAACTCGCCGCGCTGATTGGCGCATTCATCGCCGCCGGCTTGTTCGCGGGCTTCATCGGCGGCCTGTTCGGCGTCGGCGGCGGCATCGTGATCGTGCCCACGCTCTATCATTTGATGGGCGTTCTCGACGTCGACGACAGCGTGCGCATGCATGTGGCGATCGGCACATCGCTCTCGACGATCATCGCCACCTCGCTGCGCTCGCTTGAGACGCATCGCCGCGCCGGCGCCGTCGATATGCATGTATTGCGCGCCTGGTCTCCCTGGGTGGCGCTAGGCGCAGCCTTGGGCGCGGCGGCGGCGGGCGTGGCCGATACGGACGCGCTGTTGATCATCTTCGGCGCCGGCCTGTTTCTGGTTTCCCTGAACATGGGCTTTGGCGCGGAATCCTGGCGCCTGGCGCGTGATCTGCCGCGCGGCGCGGGGCGCGCGGGGCTTGGCGGGGGCATCGGATTTCTCTCCGCGATGATGGGCGTTGGCGGGGGCTCGTTCGGCGTGACGGCGATGACGCTGTGCGGGCGACCGATCCATCAGGCCGTGGCGACGGCAAGCGGATTTGGGATCGCCATCGCGCTGCCGGCGACTTTTGGCTATGTGCTGACGGGCTGGAACGCTGATGCGCTGCCTTGGGGGTCGCTCGGCTATGTGAACGCGCCCGGCTTTGCCCTGCTGGCCTTGTTGACCTCGCTCACCGCGCCAATCGGCGCGCGCGCCGCGCACCGCATGGACCGCGCCTTGCTGCGCCGGGCCTTCGCCGTCTTTCTCGCGCTTACATCGCTCAATTTGCTGCGCGAAGGCGTGTTCTGATTCAGGTGACGACGTTCGGGTTCATCGCGCCACGCACCCAATCCCAGGCTTCGCGCGCGAAAAACAAAAGCAGGACCACGCCGATCCAGATCGCCGCATAGAGCAGCGCGCGACCCGCGCCGAGGCGCCCGCCGCCGCGTCCGCGCTGGGAAAAGACGCCGGCGCCCACGAAAAGCGCGAGCGCCATGAGGAAGATCATCCGCGCGAGGTCGTATTGGCCGAGCCGATCCATTTGCGAGGGAAACAGCAAGAACGCGCCGACGATCAGCACCGCAAGAACCAGCGCGAATACCGCCAGCGCGCGCATCAGCGCGCCGCCGCTTCGGCGCTGGCGCGGCGGGCCGCCAGAACGGCCATGATTGCGCGCCGCTCCTCCTCGCTCATGGCGCCCCAGCGAGCGATTTCCTTGAGCGTGCGTCCGCAGCCCTCGCAAAGGCCGCTCGCGCCATCGACGATGCAGACGCGCACGCAGGGACTGGAGACGCCGGACATGGTCATTTTCTAGCAGGACGGGCGGCGCGGCGTCCATGTCGCCAAGAGCGCGAACAAAGGAACCCACGCCGAAAGACGCGGGTTTTCGCCATGACATGAAGGAGCAAGGGCTCATCACGCGTTTCGGCCGCAACCTCGATCAGGCGGTGCGCCTAGCCCGCAAGGTTTTGCGGGAACGCGGCTGGCGTGAGCGCGACATCGACCGGCTCCTGTCCGGCGGCGCGCGCGGGGACCGCGGCGACGATTACAATGATTTCGGCGACCCTTCGCCGGGATAAGCGCCCGCGCGGCTAGACCGCGATCGGCGCCTTGATGCCCGGATGGGGCTCATACCCTTCCAGCGCGAAATCCTCATAGGCGAAGCCAAAAATGTCCCGCACCGCGGGATTGATCCGCATGATCGGCGCGGCGCGGGGCTCGCGCGCGAGCTGCTTCCTGGCCTGCTCGAAATGGTTGAGATAGAGGTGCGCGTCGCCCAGCGTGTGCACGAATTCGCCGGGCTTGAGGCCCACGACCTGCGCCATCATCTGCGTGAACAGCGCATAGCTGGCGATATTGAACGGCACGCCTAGAAAGACATCCGCGCTACGCTGATAAAGCTGGCAGGACAGCTTCCCGTCCGCGACGAAGAATTGAAACAGGCAATGGCACGGCGGCAGCGCCATCTGATCGACGTCGGCCGGGTTCCATGCCGACACGATATGACGGCGCGAGGCGGGATTGCGCGTGAGACTGTCGACCACCTTGGCGATCTGGTCGATCTCGCCGCCGTCGCGGCTTTCCCAGGAGCGCCATTGCTTGCCATAGACGGGCCCGAGTTCGCCGCGCTCGTCGGCCCATTCGTCCCAAATCGTGACGCCGCGCTCCTGCAGCCATTTCACATTGGTTTCGCCGCGCAGAAACCAAAGCAATTCGATGATGATGCTCTTGAGGTGAAGCCGCTTCGTCGTCAGCAGCGGGAACCCAGCGCCAAGATCGAAGCGCATCTGCCGCCCGAACACGGAGCGCGCGCCCACGCCGGTCCGGTCGGCGCGGTCGGACCCGTTGTCCAGGATGTCGCGCACGAGCGCGAGATAGGCGACATCGGCGGCGCTCGCGGTCACGTCAGGCCGCCTCCCCCGCCAGGAGCCGCGTCCGAAACGCGATGCCGGCGAGCGCCGCCCCGATCAGGGGCGCGACGATGAAGAGCCAAAGCTGCATCAAGGCTTCGCCGCCAACGAACAGAGCCGGGCCGAGCGAGCGCGCGGGGTTCACCGAAACGCCGGTCACTTGGATTCCGACAATATGGATCACGGTGAGCGCAAGGCCGATCGCCAGGCCGCCAAGCGCGTTGTCGGCGCCGCGCTGCGTGACGCCCAGAATGGTGACAAGGAAAAGGAAGGTGGCGACCACCTCGAACACGAAGCCGGCATAGAGCGAATAGCCGCCCGGGCTGGCCACGCCGTACCCGTTCTGCCCCAGGCCATCGAGGCCGATATCGTAATCGGCCGATCCCGAGGCGATCATGTAGAGCACGGCGGCCCCGAGCACGGCGCCGGCGCATTGCGCGGCGATATAGGACAGCATGTCCTGCAGGCTCATCCGCCCGGAGACGAACAGACCGAAGCTCACGGCCGGATTGACATGGCAGCCGGACACCGGGCCGATCCCATAGGCCATGGCCACGATCGCGAGGCCGAACGCGAAGGCGATGCCCAATTGGCCGACGATCCCGAACCCGCCGAGCACCGCCGCGCCGCAGCCCAGCAGAACCAGGGCGAACGTGCCCACCAATTCCGCCGCCAGTTTGCTCATGCCCCGTTCTCCCGCGCGGCGGGCGCCGCGCGGCGAACCTTAGGCCGAGTCCAGGATGCGGCAAGCGCGGGCGGGGCTCAGCGAACCTCAACCACCCAGCCATGGGCGGCGCGGCGGCCTTTTAGGATCGAAGGCTCGCTCCGGCGCGGCATGGCCCGCAGGGCGATGGCCGCCACCGCGATCAAAAGCCCGATCGCCGCCGCCGCGAGGGCGGTCAGGGCGAACGCGGCGATCACCATCAGCCCGGCGACCGCCACGAAACCGGCCCGCAAAGCGCCGGAAACCGGATTGCTTTCATCATGCGGGGCGGCGCTGGTCATGGAATTCTCCATCTGTGCGCTCGAATGTTGGGCCCGCCCCGCCCGGCGTCAATGCATTGCGACAGTAAGGTTGCAGACTAGCCTAAGCCAGCGGCGCCGGCGTGCTTAATTCGGCGCGAATGCGGTGATAGGCGGCGTTAATCACGGCGGTCTTGTCGCCGGCGATCTCCACGAATTCGGCGGGAGCGCCGCGCTGAACCATGCGATCGGGGTGGTTCTCCGCCGCCAGTCTGCGCCACGCCTGACGCACCTCCTCCATCGAAGCGCCGGGCAAGAGCCCGAGGACGGCGTAAGGATCGTCGGCGTCGGGCCCCAGATTGGTGGCCTTGATGCGCCGGAACTCCAGCTCGGAAAAGCCGAAATGCTCGGCCACGGCCTCCAGATAGGCGAGCTCGGCCTCCCCCACCGCGCCATCCGCGCCGGCGATGTGGAAGAGCCCATCCAGCACGTCCTCCAGGAGGCACGGCCGCGCGCGATATTTGCGGCCGATCTGCTTGGCGTAGGAATCGAAGCCGAGCACCGTCTGCTTGGCCAGATCGAAGGCGCGCCGGAACGCGGCCTCCTCGCCCGGAGGGGGGCGGAATACGCGCGCGGCAGCGCGCAGCTCAGCCTCCGTCGCCGCGCCGTCCACCTTGGCCATCTTGGCGGCGAGACCGATCACCGCCGCCGTGAACCCGACATCGTTCGGCTGGGGCGCGCATTCCTGGTCCGGCCCCGGCGGATCGGCCTCCGGATCGAAGGCCCGCGCGGCCAATTCAACGATTCGCGACCAAACTGACATCGTCGTATTTTCGCAGGCGGACGCGCCAAAATCAAAGTCGCGCTTGCCCGGCGGCGATCGCCGCTTACTAGTCCTGCGATGATCGCTCGCGTTTTCGCTCTCCTTTTCGCCTGTCTCCTCCTCGCGCCCGCGGCCCTCGCGGAGCGTCAATGGATCGCGGGTGGGGCCGTTCCAAGCCGCTACGAAATCAGCATCAATCCACGCATCGCGGACGGCGCCTTCGACGGCGAGGTGCGCATCGCCGTCACCGCGGGAGAGCCCTTATCCGCCGTGACGCTCAACGCCGCCGCGCTTGAGATCGAGCGCGCCACGATCAATGGGCGGCGCGCGGCGTTCACGCTGAACGAAGCGACGCAAACATTGACGCTGACGCCAGCGCGTCCGCTCCCGGCCGGGGCGCACACGATCGTCATCCGCTATCGCGGCAAGATCAATGACGAAGCCTATGGCCTCTTCCGCGCCGTCTATGAGGCCGATGGGGAAGAGAAAGTCGCGCTCGCCACGCAATTCGAGCCCGGCGACGCGCGCCGGTTCGCGCCGATGTGGGACCAGCCCAATCTGCGCGCGGTGTTCTCGCTGACCGTCACCGCGCCCGCCGATCTCTTCGCGGTCTCCAACATGCCGGTGGCGGAGCGCACGGAGCTGTCGCGCGGGCGCGCGCGCATCCGCTTCGCCGATACGCCCTCCATGCCGAGCTATTTGCTGTTTTTCGGCCTCGGCGATTTCGAGCGCGTGACGCAGGACGTCGACGGCGTCGAACTTGGCGTCGTGGTGCGGCGCGGCGCCGGCGCGCGCGCGGGCGAAGCGCTGCGGGCGGGCGCGGAGACGCTGCGCTATTTCACCGGCTATTTCGGCATCCCCTATCCGCTGCCGAAGCTGGACATGATCGCCGTGCCGGGCGCGGGCTCGTTCGGCGCGATGGAGAATTGGGGCGCGATCCTCTATTTCGATCAATACCTGCTGCACGATCCGCAAATTGCCTCGGAGCTCGATCGTCGCGGCGTGTTCGCCATCGTCGCGCACGAGATCGCGCACCAATGGTTCGGCAATCTCGTCACCATGACCTGGTGGGACGATCTGTGGCTCAACGAAGGCTTCGCATCCTGGATGGCGGCCAAGGCGATGGATGCGCTGCATCCGGAATGGTCGCCTTGGCTGGTGCAGCTCGCGGAAGGAACTTCAACCGCCATGGCGATCGACGCGCGCGCGGGCACGCATCCCGTGGTGCAGGAAATCAATACGATCGATGAAGCCAATCTGGCGTTCGACACGATCACCTATGAGAAGGGCCTCGCCGTCGTGCGCATGCTGGAGGCCTATGTCGGCGAGGAGGATTTTCGCGCCGGCGTGCGCGCCTATCTCGGCGAGCGCCTCTATGGAAACGCGCGCACCGAGGATTTGTGGCGCGCGGTGCAGGCCGCCTCCGGCGAACCGGTCCTGGACATCGCACGGGGCTTCACGACGCAGCCCGGCTTTCCGCTCATCACGGCAGCCGCCGGTCCCTGCCGGCGCGGCGCGAGCGGGCCCATTCGTTTGACGCAGCGCCGCTTCGCGCTCGACGCCGCTTCACGGACGGAGGAACGCTGGACAATCCCAATTCTAGCCGGCCGCGTCGGCGCGCCCGCGCAGCGCTTCGTCGCGCCCGCGCAAGCGGAAACCGCGATCGATCTCGGCGCTGGCTGCGGGCCTTACATCGTCAATGCGGGCCAGAGCGGTTTTTTCCGCGTGCGATACGATGAAGCCAATTTCGTGCGCTTGCGCGATGCGTTCGCGCGCCTTGAGACGGTGGATCAGCTTGGCCTGCTGCTGGATTATTGGGCTCTGGGCCGCGCGGGCGACGCGCCGTTCGCCGATTATCTCTCGCTCACCGCCGCCCTCCCGGCCGATGCGCATATGAGCGTCGTTCTCGACACCGCCGCCTCCATGCGCGCGCTCGCCATATTCGCGCGCGGGCGCGCCTCCGAAGACGCGATAAGGACCTATGGCCGCGCCATCTTGCGTCCCCATTTTGACCGCGTGGGCTGGGAGACGCGCGAGGGTGAAGACCCCAACGACGCCTTGATGCGCGCGGAGCTGATCGCCGCGCTCGGCGCGCTGAAGGATGAAGCGATCGTCGCGGAAGCGCGCCGGCGCGTGAGCGAAGACGATCTGCCCGCCGCGATCCGCGAAGCGACGCTGAGTGTCTATGGCCGCGCCGCCGATGCACAAGCCTATGACGCGCTGCGCGCGCGGGCGGCGGCGCAGAGCGATTTCGTCGAGCAGCGCAAACTCTGGCTGGTTCTGGCCGGCGCGGAGGACGCGGCGCTCGCGCGGCGCACGCTGGCCTTACTCGATGGCGAGGCGATTCCGCGTCAATTGCGCTTGGAGGTGCTGAGCGCGGTCGCCGACGCGCATCCGCGCCTCGCCTGGGATTATCTGGCCGCGCATCGCGCGCTGGTGGAATCCTGGCTGGATCCGCTGCAATATTACGAATTCCCGCCGGAACTCGCCGCCAAGAGCACGGACGTCGCGACGGCGGATGCGCTGGAGGCCTACGCCGCCAATTTCCCGGAAGGCGTGCGCGACGCCGTGATCGCCGCCACGGCGGCGATCCGCACCAACGCCGCCTTCATCGAAACGCGCATGCCGGAGATCGAGGCCTGGATCGCGGCGCGGTGATCGAGAGCCGAACCACAAGCGCTCACGGCTTCTGGGATCATCCCCCGCGCGCGGCCTTCATCGCGGCGACCTCCGCGCGCAGCGCGCGCACTTCCTCCAGCAGCATCTTTTGCACGCTGGCGGCGTCTTCCTGCGCCTCGGAAATGTCGGCGACGCCGGCTTCGATCGTATCGACATCCGCCTTGATCTCGGCGGTCTGTTCGTTGCGTGTCTCCTGCACGGCGTCGACGATGACGCCGATGAAGAGATTGAGCACCGCGAAGGCCGCGATGATCACGAAGCCCATCAAGAACGCCCAGGCCCAGGGATAGGTGGCGTTGAGGCGGGTGATGGTGTCGCCCCAGCCGTCGAATTGCGTCAGCGCGAACAGCGACAACGCGCTCTCGCCAAGATTGCGGAAGCCGTCCTCGGCGCGGAAGAGCGTGGTCGCGACGACCGCGCCAATGTAGAAGACCACCGCCAAAATCGCGGAAGCGGCCAGGATGCCGGGCATCGCGCCGAACAGCGCCTCGACCACGCGCCGCATCTGCGGCACGGCGCTGACGAGGCGTAGAACGCGCAGCACGCGCAGCGTCCGCAAGGCGGAGACGGCCGGCGAGGTGGCGAACCAGCAGATCCCCACCACGATCATGTCGAACCAATTCCAGCCGCTGCGCAAATAGCGGCGCGGGCCTTGCGCCAAGAATTCGAGCGCCAGCTCGGCGGTGAAGATCCAGAGGAAATATTGGTCGAGGTTTTCGATCAGATGGTGATAGGGCCAAGCGTCGCCATAATTGGCGTCGATCCCCAGCGCGATCGCGTTGAGGATGATGCACAGCAGAATGAAATTCTGAAACAGCCAGCTTTCGGTGATGTAGCGCAGGAATTTGATCCCGCCCGTCTGATTGAGACGAAGCTCCCCCTGCATGTTGCGCTGAACGCGCTGCGCGCCGACCGCCGCCATGTTCGCTCCCCAAGCGATGCGCGAAGGCCCTCCCCTCCGCGGAGGCGAGTCTTAGGGCAAAAGACGCAGGCGGCAAACGGCGGGGATCAGCCCGCGGGCACGCTCTCGGCGGCGGCGGTTTCGGTCGGCGTTGCCGGCGCATCCTCGGGCGCGTCGCGCAGGATGAAGCCCTGCACATTATAGGTGCGCCCGCCCCAATGGCCGCCGGGCACGTGCCAGACCTGCACCTGGCTCCAATCGCCGCGCGGGCTCACGTCGCGCACCGGCACGTTGCGCGTGATTTCGCCGCCATTCAGCCAATTGGCGTGATCGATCAGCACCATGCGATCGGAGATCGTCTCGCGTACGACGGCGACGTGACCGCGATTGGCGCCGGCATAGCCGCGCATCACCATCACCGCCCCGTCCTGCGGTTCGCGGGCGCGGGCGTAACGGCCGCGCGCCTGCTGCCACCAGGTGTTGGCGTTGCCGAAGATCGTCACGCCGGTGACATTGCGCACGAAAGGCACGCATTGCAGGCGGGGGCCCCGGCGCTGCAATTCCGGATTGGGTTCAAAGGCTTCCGCCGCCAGCGGCGCGAAGGCGCTGGGCGGCGCGCTGACGGTCCGCGCGGAATTTTCCAGCTCCGGCTCGATCATGGCGGGATCGACGGAAAGCGGGGTCAAGGCGAACGCCTGCCCGCCGAGGGGCAAGCCGGCCGCCATGGCCGTGGCCGCAACAAACATCGCTCTGGTCGACATGCACGCTCCAGGGTTCGTCCCAGATTGAGACAAAACGCCAGACGAGGCTTAAGAAAAACCTAATTCGCGCGTCAATGCTTGAAGCTTAGGGCAAGCAGTCGCAGTCTTAAGGTTAATTGACTGGCTGTAATGCTGCTTAACGCCAGTCGAGATGGGCCAAATCTCGCGCTAGACTTGGCAGGAACATTTCAAGAACTTGCAAACAGGCTCGGCAGCGGATGGATGAAGCCTTGGACCTCATAGACGCGCACGCCCATGGAGCGCGTGGGCAACCAATAGACCCGCACCTGGCTCCAATCGTTGGCGGGCGACACATCCATCACCGGCACGCGGCGGGTGATCTCGCCCTCGTTCATCCAATTGGCCTGATCGACCAGGATTTCCCGCTCGGACACCACTTCGCGCACCACGGCGACGTGGCCCCGATTGGCGGTGGCGTAGCCGCGCAGCACCAGCACCGAGCCCGCCGCGGGCAGGTTCGAGCGCGGGAATTTGCCCTCGGCCTGCACCCACCACGTATGGGCGTCGCCATAAATCTCGATGCCCGACATCGCGCGCGCGAAGGGCACGCATTGAAGCGGCGAAGCCGGCCGCTCCAATTCCGGGCCGCGATCCCATGCCCCGCCCTGGCTGGGCGGGGCGGGCGAGGACGGGCCGCGCGCGATCGGCGCGGGCGCCGTCGCGCAGGCCGCCAAGGCCAGCGCCATGCCGGCGGCGCCGGCGATGCTCATAAAGGGCGCGTCGTGTTTCTTCATGCCGAGCCAATTCTACGAAACGTCCCTCGCCAGGGCGTGAAGAATTCAATCCGCGCACGAAATGAACAAGCCCCTAACGCATGTCTTGACCGGCCGCGCCTGTCTGCGCCACCGAGATCGACGATGAGCGATCGCCCGGAAATCATGATCCGTCCCTGCTTCGCGCAGGACCTGGAGCAGGTGCGCCTCATCTATGCGCATCATGTCGTCACCGGAACGGGCACGTTCGAGTTCGAGGCGCCGGACGCCGCCGAAATGGAGGCGCGATGGAGCCATGTGGTGGAGGCCGGCTGGCCATGGCTTGTCGCGGTCTCGCCGCGCGACGTCACGCGCGTGCTCGGCTTCGCCTACGCCTCGCAATTCCGGATGCGCGCCGCCTATGCGCGCACCTTCGAGGATTCGCTCTACGTGGCGCCGCAGGCGCAAGGCCAGGGCGTGGGAAAGCATCTTCTGGCGGAATTGCTGGCCCAATTGCGGCTCGATGGCGTGCGCGAGGTGATCGCGGTGATCGGCGATGCGCGCAACACCGCCTCCATCGCCGTGCACGCCGCCGCCGGCTTTCGCCATGCGGGCGTCTTGTCCAATGTCGGGTTCAAATTCGACCGCTGGCTTGATGTAATCTTAATGCAAAAGTCGCTGACGCCGCCCGCGCCTCAGGATTAGGCTCTACGCTGGGACGGCGCGGGAGAAAGGCGCAAGCACGCCTCTTGCACGGCCTTCCCCAATAGAGTGGGAACCGCCGCCTCAAGATCACGTTAGGCGTGAAGATTGCGCGGCCACACGCGGCAACCTTTTGTTAACGTGTTCGGGCGGACGCTCCACATAGGGAGGCTCGCGATGACTTATCGTGCGCTCGTGATCGCCGGAACCATCTTCGCGATGGGCGTGGCGTTCAACATGGCGACCGCCGAAGATATGTCGGCGCCACGTAACGACTTCGCCGTAAGCGGCGTCACTTTCGACGAACCAGCAAGCGGTTTGGGCGCGGTAGCGCGCTCGATCAGTCTCGATTTGCGCGCCACGGCGCCCGTTCGATCCGCGCACATCAGCAACAGTGCGGCCCTGCCGCTCAATGAGGCGCAGCGCCGCTTCGAAGTTTCGGCCGTCACCACCGCCGATCTCGGCGGCGTGCCGGTGGACATTGGGGTTGCGCAGCGCACCACGCTGGGCGTCTCGCGCTCGGGCGAAATCAGCCGCGACGGCGGCGGCGTGGAGGCGCGCGTCGGCAGACGTCTGCGCAATCTCGTGGGCGCGTGGGAAACGCCCGGCTGGGACGATCCGGCCTGGTATTTCTTCGTCGCCGACGATGATGAAGCCATCGCCTGGCAGCCGGGCGGCGGCCGCAACGGGCGCGCCCTCTCCTATCAGGAAGACCGCGTCGAGATCGGCGACACGCAAGTGGGCGTCGCGTTCGAGGCGGCCGGCGTGCAGGCCTCGCTCGCCTATGTCGAGCGCGACATCCAGGGCAAGTACGGCTCCGCCGACGAAAGCTTCACCGGCGTCACCTTGACTTGGCGTCGCTGATCGATCAACGCGGCGCGCCCGGCCCAGGGCGCACCGCCACCGCGCGCGGATCCACAGCCTCGCCGCAGGCGGAGCAGGACAGCGTCGCGTGGAAATCGTGGCCGCACGCAATGTGGCGATGCAGTAGCGGCGGGCCTTTCGTGCCTGCATAATGCGCATCGCCCCAATGCACGAGTGCAAGGATCGCGGGATAAAGCCCGAGACCCTTTTCCGTCAGCCGATATTCGTATCGCAGCGGCCGCTTTTGATAGGCGACTTTACGCAATACGCCGTGCGCCACTAAATGCTGTAAGCGCGCCGAAAGCACGCGCCGCGCGACCCCCAGCCGCTCTTGAAACACTTCAAAGCGCCGCACGCGAAGAAACGCTTCCCGCAGCACTAAGAGCGTCCAGCGATCGCCGATGACGGCGAGCGTGCGGGCAAGCGAGCACGCCTCCTCCTCCAATTCATCCCAGCGCATGACGTACCCATTCCTTGACTTGGTTCACTTTTAAGACTTACTTGGCGAAGCAGCAAGGACGCGCTTCATGTCAGGCCGCAATGCAAGCTGCGCCGTAATCGGCGCGGGCGATTATATCGGCGCGGCGATCGCGCGAAAATTCGCGGCGGAGGGCTATGCCGTGTTCGCGGGGCGACGTACGGCGGAGAAGCTGGCGCCGCTGAAAGCTGAGATCGAGGCGGCGGGCGGGGTGTGCATGGCGCGCGCGCTCGATGCGCGCAACGAAGCCGACATCACGGCTTTTCTGCAGGAGGCTGACGCCTTTGCGCCGCTGGAGGTGGTGATCGCCAATCCTGGCGCGAACGTGAACTTCCCGATCCTCGACACCACCGAGCGCGTCTTCTTCAAAGTGTGGGAGATGGCGTGTAAGGCGGGCTTTCTCACCGGGCGTGAGGCTGCGCGCATCATGTTGAATCATGGGCGTGGCTCGATTTTCTTCACGGGCGCGACAGCGTCTCTGCGCGGCGGCGCGGGCTACGCGGCCTTCGCCAGCGCCAAGGCCGGCCTGCGCATGGTGGCGCAGGCGATGGCGCGCGAGCTTGGCCCGCAGAACATCCATGTCGCCCACCTCATCATCGACGCTGGTGTCGACACGGACTTCGTTCGCAGCCGCATCAAAGCCGCGCGCGGTGAGGAAGGCTTGGCGCAGATGCCGCCGGATGCGTTGATGCGCCCCACCTCGATCGCCCAGGCTTATTGGATGCTGCACCAGCAAAGTCGCGACGCCTGGACGTTCGAGCTCGATCTGCGTCCTTATGGAGAAATTTGGTGATGTCGAGCGTGGAATTCTTGTTCGATTTCGGCAGCCCCAACGCCTATCTCGCTCATCGCGTCATCCCGGGTATCGAAGCGCGCACCGGCGCACGCTTTATCTATAAGCCGGTTCTTCTGGGTGGGCTTTTCAAGCTGACCGGCAATAAGGCGCCGATGGTCGCCTTCGCCGGCATTCCCAACAAGCTGGCGTATGAAATGCTGGAGATGCGTCGCTTCATAGCGCGCCACGGCTTGACTGCGTTCAAGATGAACCCGCACTTTCCAGTCAACACGCTTTTGATGATGCGCGCGGCGGTCGTCGCCGAGGAAGAGGGCCAGCTTGGCCCTTATGTCGAGGCGTGCATGCGCGCCATGTGGGAAGACGGCGCCAAGATGGACGATCCAGCAATTGTCGCGCGCGTGCTTGACGGCGCCGGGCTTGAGGGCGCCCGCCTTCTTGCGCGCACGCAGGAAGAAACGGTCAAATCCAAGCTGCTGGCGGGCACGGAGGCGGCGGCCGCACGCGGCGCTTTCGGCATCCCATCCTTCTTCATCGGCGACGACCTCTATTTCGGCAAGAACACCTTGCCTGAAATCGAAGCCGCGCTGGCGCGCTAAGCGCGCTGCGTTTCTACCCAGTCGCGCACGAGACGCTCGGTGACGTTGAGCGGCGTTGCGCCATTGAGCAACACCGCATCGTGGAAGCCGCGCAGATCAAAACGCGCGCCAAGCGTCGCCTGCGCATCGGCCCGCATCTTCAGAATGGCTTGCCGCCCAACCATGTAGCCGCACGCTTGGCCGGGAATGACGCAATAGCGCTCCACCTCGGTGACGATGTTGGATTCGTTGTCGCCCGTCGCTTCCATCATCGAGGCGATCGCCTGTTCGCGTGTCCAGCGTTTGGCGTGCAGTCCGGTATCCACGACGAGGCGCGACGCGCGGAACGCCGCCGATTGCAGATACCCCACCTTGCCGAAGGCGTCGTTGGCGTAGAATCCCATTTCATCCGCGAGTTGCTCGGCATAGAGCGCCCAGCCTTCGCTGAACGCGTTGAAGCCGAGCAGCGCGCTGCGGATGAAGGGCAGGCCGCCCGCTTCCTGCGAGAGCGCGATCTGCCAATGATGGCCCGGCACGCCTTCATGATAGGTGAGCGTGGGCAGCGTGAATTTGGGCCATTCGCCCGCCGGATCGCGCAAATTGATATAATAAGCGCCCGGCCGCGATCCATCGAGCGCCGGCACTTGATAATAGCCGCCCGGCGCGCCGGCTTCGATATAGGCCGGCACGCGCTTGATCTCGAGCGGCGCACGCGCGAGCGCGCCGCAGACCTCGCCCATGCGCGCGCGGATCGCCTCCACCTGCGCGTTGAGATCCGCCAGGAGGCGCGCACGCCCCTCCTCCGTGCTCGGATAGATTTGATCGGGCCGCTGCGAGAGCGCGCGCACGCGCTCGGCGACACTCCCGCGCGTCATGCCCTGGCCGCGGAGGATGCGATCCATCTCCGCGTTGAGCGCCGACACCAAGTCCACGCCCATGGCATGAATTTCATCCGCCGAGAGCGCTGTGGTCGTCTCGTTGCGCAGCGCGGCCGCGTAAAGCGCCTCGCCGTCGGGCAGTTTCCAGGCGCCGGAATCGTTGTTGGCGCGCGGCTTGAGCGCAATCAGCGCATCGATCTGACGCGCATAGGCGGGCAGCACCTCCTGGCGCAGGATCGCTTCCGCGCGCGCGACAAGCGACGCCTTGTCGCCGATCTCGACGGCTTCAAGCCGCTGCGCGAAGCGCGCGACCAGCACGTTCTCCGCCGGCGGGATGGCGGCGAAGGTGCGCAGGAGCGTGACCGCGCCGCCGCCCTCGCGCTCGATGCAAAAGAGCGGCGGGATCACGCCGGCGGCTGCGTCCTCCGGTATGCGCGCGCTCTCCTGATCCAGCATGCGCGCGTAGGCCGACAGGCGGGTCAGATAGGCTTCGGCGGTCTCCCGGTCGGTCACCGGATGCCGGCTCGCGAGAAAATCCGGGATCGAGGTGTGCGCGCCTTCAAGCTGAGACACGACATAGGGCGAGGTGGCGCCGCCGCCGAACGGAAAGCGCGCGGCCGCGACGCTGTTTTCAAGCGCGGTGACGACGACATCGTACGTGACGGCGTCGCCCGCGCCGAGCTGCGCGCGATCTAGCGCCTTAAGTCCCGCGAGCGCGCGTTCCGCCAAGGCGCGGCGGCGCTCCACCCCGGCCCTCGACGCGTCGCTCAGGCGGTCCATGTAGCGACCGCCGGCCTGGGCCTCGGTGACGGCGAGGCTGGTGGCGAACTCGGGCGATTCGCGCAGGATATTCGTGGCCAGCGCGTCCAGCTGGGCCGCAAGCGCCGGAGCGCCCTCGGGCGCTCCCGACCCATGGGCGCACGCGCCCAGCGCCGCACTCGCCGCTCCCGCCGCCAACACGCCGCGCCGCGTCATCCACATGCTTGCGTCTCCCAAGTCCTAGGTGCGGCCTGAACTCACCATCGGGCGGGGGCCGGCTCAAGAGGCGGGGCGCCTTTCGGCCTGCATCCCCCGGCCGAGAATCGCGCCAGTCTGACGCGGCCGGCCGACGGTAGGATTTCCTTCACCCCGACTCGGCTAGACTACATCTTGCGTTGCGGGACCCTCTGAACGCCTGTATATTGTGTTTTAAGCACCAAGAGCGGCAAAGACGTCATGACCATGCAGACCAGCGCGAAGTCCGGCCTCCTCATCCCGTCCAAGGCCTATAAGCCGTTCCGCTATCCCTGGGCCTACGATTTCTGGCGCCGCCAGCAGCAGGTGCATTGGCTGCCCGAGGAGGTGCCGCTCGGCGAGGATTGCAAGGACTGGGCGACGAAGCTCTCCGACGAAGAGCGGAATTTGCTGACGCAGATCTTCCGCTTCTTCACGCAGTCGGATGTGGAAGTGAACGACAATTACATGGAGCGCTATGCGCGCGTGTTCAAACCGACCGAGATCAAGATGATGCTCTCGGCGTTTTCGAACATCGAAACCGTGCACATCGCCGCTTATGCGCTGCTGCTCGAAACGATCGGCATGCCGGACACCGAATTCGCCGCCTTCCTCGATTATCAGGAGATGCGCGACAAGCACGATTACATGGGCAAGTTCGGCGTGGAGAACGACGCCGACATCCTGCGCACCGTGGCGATGTTCGGCGCCTTCACCGAGGGGCTGCAGCTTTTCGCCTCGTTCGCGATGCTGATGAATTTCCCGCGCTTCAACAAGATGAAGGGCATGGGCCAGATCGTGACCTGGTCGGTGCGCGACGAGAGCCTGCACTGCGAAGGCATGATCAAGCTGTTCCACGCCTTCGCGAAGGAAACCGGCGCGCTCACGGATACGGTGAAGAGCGACATCGTCGAATGCTGCCGAACGGTGGTGGGCCTTGAAGACCGCTTCATCGATCTGGCCTTCGGCATGGGCCCCGTGGAAGGCATGACGCCCGACGACATCAAGGCCTATATCCGCTACATCGCCGATTGGCGTCTCGGCCAGCTCGGCCTGCCCAAGCTCTATGGCGTGAAGGAACATCCCCTGCCCTGGCTGTCCGCCATCTTGAACGGCGTTGAGCACGCGAACTTTTTCGAAGCCCGCGCGACGGAATATTCGAAGGCGGCCACCAAGGGCGAATGGCACGGCGACAGCGGCGTTTGGGCCTCGTTCGACACGCTCATGGACAAGCGCAAGGAACTCGACGCCGCCTGATTTGACGCGAGCGCCGCCCCCTGACTATGGTTTCAGGGGGCGGAGCCGTGCATTTCATCCATATTGGGCGCAACAAAAGCGCATCGACCACGCTTCAGCGTTTCCTCGCGGCGCATGTCGAGGCGTTGGATGCGCGCGCGCATGATGTGTTCGTCTATGGAAGGCGCCTCGGATCGCCTGAAGCAGGCGCCGGCCGGACTTGGCTTTATGACATCGCCAAACGTCACGCCGATGCGCCGCACCGGCGCTTCATCATCAGCGACGAGCGTCTGATGGCGCGCGCTGATGGCGCCGCCTCCTTCGCATGGGCGCTGAAACGCGCACCGGCGCGCATCATCGCCTATATCCGCGATTATCCGGCCTGGGTGCGCTCCTTCTATGCGCAAAACATCATAGGCGGATATGGCGCCGAGGATTTCGACACGCTTTTCGATAGGGAAAAACGTCGTATTTCCGCGATCTCCTATCTGCGTCCCTGGGCCGCCGAATGGGGATGGCGGGCGCTGCATGTACGGGCGCTGCATCCCTCATGTCTGGCGCAGGGCGACGTCATCTGCGACTTCGTGGAGACCGTCGGTCTGCCCGAGGAATGGGCGCTGGAAACGCGCCTGCGCGAGCATGTCTCGCCGCCTTGGCCGCATCTGGAGATCGCGCGCGCGGCGTTGAGCGTGACGGACACACCCGACCGCAACGAACGGCGTACGCGCATCGTGGAGCCGATCTTCGCGCTCTTGCGCGACGCTTTCGCGGTCGATGCGACCATATCGCCGATCGCCTATCTCACCGCTGAACAAGACGCGGCCATGCGTGCGCTCTGGAGCGCGGATTCCGAGGAGATCGCCGATCTGATCGGCGTGGGCTTTCACGACATCGCGCCCGCGCAAGACGTGCGCGCCGGGCCCGCGCCTTCAATCGCCGATCTGCCGAGCGCTTATCTGCGCGACGCGGCGGAGGCCGCGCGGCGGCCCGATTTCGCGTCGTCTTTCCCTATAGCGGCGAAAGCGCTGCGCCGCGCGCTGTCTTAAGGCCGGGCGCTTAGTCCGCGAGGAGATGGGCGCGCAGGCGCGCGCGCGCTTCATCGGAGACGCCAAGCACAGCGCCGATATAGGCGTCGATCGATCCAGCCTCGCGCTCCATCCGCGACAGCGCCGCCTCCAGATAGGTTTCCTCGACCTTGATCATCGGCAAGAGCGCATCGTCCGGCAATTCGCCTTGCACCTGCGCCGCGAGCCGGGCGCGGACACGCGCCAAGCGGTCGGCGACATCGATCGTCTCGTTGGAGAGCAGATAATCCTCGACGATCGTATCGCGGTCCACGCCGAGCGCGTGCAGCACAAGCGCGCACGCAACGCCGGTGCGGTCCTTGCCGGCGGCGCAATGCACGATGACCGGCCCACCCTCCTCGTCCGCCAAGCCATGCAGAAGGTCGCGGAACAGGGAAATGAAGCGCCGCTCGAACGGATAGCGCGCATAGGCCGCCTGCATCGCGGCGCGCACGGCGTCGGCGTCGTATGTGCGCACGCTATGAATTTCCGGCTCCGCGCCGGCGAGGTCCTGGCGGATGATTCGCACGCCCTCGCCCGGCCAGAGACTTGGATATTGCGCCCATTCGCTGGCGCGGCGCAGATCGACCACGAATTTGACGCCCAGCGCGTCAAGCGCGGCGCGATCCGCCGGCGAAACCTCGCTGAAATCCGCCGAGCGATAAAGCTTCCCGAACGTCACACGCGCGCCATCGCGCGTGGGATAGCCGCCGAAATCGCGAAAGTTTGACAGTTTTTCGAAACTCTTGACCCGCATCGGCGCTCCATGTCGCAGGCTTTTCATACGGCCCGCCGACACGAACGCAAGGCCGCCACTCCACAAGCACGCGCCAAGGCGCTACATCGGCCGCATGATGCGGCGGCTCGATTTCGACGGCTTGTGGAATTTTCGCGATTTCGGCGGCTATGCCACCGCGCGCGGCGCCCCAATCAAGCGCGGGCGCTTCTTCCGCTCCGCGCATCATGGCCGCGCCACCGATGAGGATTTGGCGAAACTGGCCGCGCTCGGCATCGAGGCCGTGATCGATCTGCGCCGGCCTTCGGAGCGCGCCAACCAGCCCTCGCGCCGCTGGGAGACATTCGCAGCCGACATCATCGAAAACCACGAAGAGGAAGAAGGCGGCCACGAATTGTGGCACGATTTCATCAGGCGGCCCGACCTGACGACAGAAACATTCCGCGCCTATCTTGTGCAATTCTACCGCAACCTGCCTTGGGCGCCGCGGCACGTCGATCTCTTCTCGCGCTATTTCGAAACGCTGGCCACGCGCGAGGGCCCTCTTCTCGTGCATTGCTCCGGCGGCAAGGACCGCACCGGCACGCTCGTGGCGCTCACGCACACGCTCGCCGGCGTGCACCGCGACGACATCATCGCCGATTATCTCGCCACCAATGACAGCGTGCGCTTCGAGCGCGATGGCGCGATGGTGGCGGACGGCATCGCGGAATTGCGCGGCGGGGACCGGCCGAGCGCGGAATTGCTGCGCCTCATCATGGGCGTTGAGCGCGATTGGCTGGAGACCGCGTTTCGCGAAATCGAAACGCGCCATGGCGGCGTGGAGGCTTATGTGCGCGACGTGCTTGGCGTCGATGCGAAAAAGCGCGCCGCGATCGAAAAGCGGCTTTTCGACTAGCGGAACGGCGGCTCGTCGAAGCTGCGCAGCTTGCGTGAATGCAAATCCGCCTTGCCGCGCTTCAAGATTTCGATCGTCTCGATGCCGATTTTCAGATGCGAGGCCACCGCGCGCTCGTAAAAGCGATCGGCGCCGCCGGGCAGCTTGATCTCGCCGTGCAGCGGCTTATCCGACACGCACAGGAGCACGCCATATGGCACGCGCAGCCTGAAGCCCTGCGTGGCGATGCAGGCGCTCTCCATATCGACGGCGATGGCGCGCGATTGCGACAAGAGCTGGCGCTCCTTGAGGAAGGAGAGCTCCCAATTCCGGTCCGCATAGGAGACCACGGTGCCGGTGCGAAGGCGTCGGCGCAGCTCCACCGGATCCTCGCCTGAAGCCGCGCTTGCGGCGTGCTCCAACGCCAATTGCACTTCGGCGATCGCGGGCACCGGAATTTCGAGCGGCACATGATCGTCAAGCACGTGATCGCGCCGCAAATAGGCGTGCGCGAGCACGTAATCGCCCACGCGCTGCGTGTGCCGCAGACCGCCGCAATGCCCCACCATGAGCCAGCAATGGGGACGCAGCACGGCGAGATGGTCCGTCATCGTCTTGGCGTTGGAAGGGCCCACGCCGATATTGACGAGGCTGATGCCTTCGCGATCCGGCGTGACGAGATGATAGGCCGGCATCTGATGATTGCGCCACGGCGCGCTCAGGGCCACGGCTTCGGCCTGCGCCGTTTCGCGATCGATGCGGATGCGTCCCGGGCAAGACAAGTACGATCCGGGCGGACCATCGAGAACGCGCGCGACGGCGTAGCGGACGAATTCCTCGACATAGCGCTGGTAGTTCGTGAACAAGATCCAAGGCTGCACGTCCTGCCAGGGCGCGCCGGTATAATGATCGAGCCGCTTCAGCGAATAATCGATGCGCGGCGCGTCGAACAAGGCGAGCGGACGCGCGGCGTCCAAGCGCTCAACATGCTCGCCATCGACGACGGCGTCGCCCACTTGCGCGAGACGCGGCGCGGGAAAATGCCGCGCCAGCTCGGCCGAGGGCACGGAATCGAGATTGAACGAGGCGTCCAGCACGAAGGAATAAGGCAGCTCCGCCTGGCTCTCCCCCACGCTGATCGTCACATCGTAATCGGCCACGAGCAGACTGAGCTGCTCGATCAGATAATCCCGGAAGAAGGCCGGCTGCGTGATCGAGACTTCATAATCGCCCGGCCACATCAGCTGCGCGTAAGAGCGGCTGACGCGCTGGGCGGGCGCGGCGCCCGCATAATGCACGCGCAATTCGGGATAGCGGAACAGCGACCGCTCCGCCGGCGTGGGCGGCGTACGATCCTTCACGAAGCGCTTCACCGCGTTCTGCAGGGCGAGAACCGCGCGGGCGTGCGCGGCCTCGAGCGCGTCGACCGCTTGCTCTGGTGTCAAAGATGAACTCATGCCCGTAAGAACGCCGCTCCGCCCGCAGCGTCAAGCGGCGCCTTAGGAGACGCGCGGAATGGGATCGACGAGGCGCGAGCGGCGATAGGCGACGTGGCTCAGCGTCATGCCGGTCGGCTCGCCGCCGGCGTTGAGATCGCGCCGAATGCGGAAGCCGTCCTCCATGAAGAAGAAGCCGAGGATGGGCCGGTAATCGTACGTCGTCTCCACGCGGATGACGCTGGTGCCGGCGGCCATCATGCCGGACGGCATGCCGCTGACGCTCGAATTAGGCGCGAGGGTGGAATAGACCGTGCCGATGCGATCGCTCCAGACGACGCGCGCCGTGCTGGAGCTTTGAATGCTGATGCTGGTCACGCGCACGGACAGGCCGTCCACGTCGTCCGGGAACATCAGCGGCTCAACCGCGCTCCAAATGCCGGTCATTTCCGCATTGGTGATTTCGGTGTCGCGCGAAATCACGTCCGCCAGCGACACGCCGACATTGGCGACCCGGCGATTGGCCTGAACCAGATTGATGATCTCCACCGATCCGAACAGAAGCAGGATCATCATCGGCAGGATAAGCGCGAATTCCACAGCCGCCACGCCCGCGCGGGCGCGCCAGAAGGCGGCCAGGGTGAAACGGCGGCTCATGGCGTGCTCTCATACGGTTCGTTGCGGAACAGAACCGTGGAGACGAGCAGACGCTCCGCGGTGCTCGTGTTGGAGAACATCGCGCGGAAATATGGCGTCACCACATTCCAACGATAGAAGGCGCGCGCCATCACGATTTCAGAGGGCGCGCCTGGGTCGTAATCGAATTCCGCAGTCTGCAGATTGCCCGATCCGTCGAGCGGGGAATCGTTTTCGACGTCCACGAAGCTGGGATAGGCTTGGATGTCGAGATTGAGATTGCCGCAATCGACATTCAAGAGCCCGCTCATCTGGCCGCAGACCTCTTCTTGAAGCTGCTCGGCGCTCAAGCCCTCGGTCTGCACCTCGCCAGTGCGGATCCGGCGCGCCGTCTCGTCGATCGCGAAATCAAGCGTGGTTTGCGCGAAACCGATCAGCGTGATCTCGGCGAGCGCCATCACCAGCCAGAAGAACGGCACGGCGATGAGCGCGAACTCCACCGCGACCGCGCCTTTTCTTGCGCGGCCGAAACGACGAAGCCTCAGGATTATGCCGCGCCCGCGCGCCATCTCGTCCCCTTCCAGCGAAGCAGGAGATTAGGCGCCGAGCGGTTGATATCGCGTCAAGGAAACGGGTTAAGGCGCCTTAACGGCCCGCCGCGCCCGCATGCGCCTCGGATTGTTGCGTTGCGCGCGCGAAACTATCGGCGCTGTCGCCAATGTCGGGATGCGGCCGGCAGATCGGCGCGCAGGTCATGCGCGACATATCCGTTCCGCGCATCACGAACACCGAGCCGCTTTCATCCGGCGTCACGATCACGCGGCCGCTGAAGAGAATGCGCCCTTCCTGGCCGACGATGGTGAGCGAGGTGGCGCCATAGGAGCGCCCGGTCACGAACAACAGCCGCTCATTCTGAACCGAAACGCCCGCAATCGAGGAATTGCCGATGGCGACGCCTTGGGCGGCCTCCGAGAGGCGCAGCGGCGTTGAGCTGTCGATGGCGACGCGTACGTCGCGCGCGGCGGCGACGCCCGCCGATGCAATCATGAAGATGGCCGCAAGCGCCGCACGCACCATGCCCGATCGCTTCATATTGGACGCGCTCCCGCCTGCAATAAGGATAGAGCGCTACGCGCAAATGGTTGCCGCTTCGCTAATCGCCTTGCGCGATCACTTTAGTCTATGCGCGCACGTGAAGAGCTTGTTATAGTCAATAAGAATTCACCAATGTTCTTGTTATTTCTGCCTTTTTTTCAACGAAATCTTCAGCACCTCACGCGTATTGTCCGCATCGTCAGGTACGGGACGTCGAGTGCGGCGCCCAGTCTGACTGGTGAGTAGCACTCGACAGCGGAGCTATTGAAATGAAGACCTTGAAGAAGTTTCTGAAGAACGAAGACGGCGCCACGGCGATCGAGTACGGCCTGATCGCCGCCCTCATCGCGGTTGTGATCATCTCGGCGGTGTCGACGCTCGGCACGAACATCGAGTCGAACTTCGACTACATCGCCACCGAAATCGGCACGAAGTAAGATCGCAAAGCCGGCGCGCAAGCGCCGGCCACGCATCCCTTATGCAGCTTAAGCCGCCCGGAAACGGGCGGCTTTTGTTTTGCGCCCTTGCCCGCGCCTTCATCTTTCGGAAACCGGCGCGGCGTCTCTAGTCGCCACGATGCTTGACGCTCTCCCCTTGGCGATCGCCGCGAGCCTTCTGCTTTACGCCGCCGCGTCCGATGTCGCCTCGATGACCATTCCGAACTGGGTCTCCATCGCCTTGGCTGGCGCGTTTCCAATCGTGGCGCTGGCGCAGGATGCGCCGCTCACGCTGATCGGCCTGCATCTTGGTTTCGGCGTTCTGATGCTGGGCGTGGGCTTTCTCCTTTTTCAAGCCGGCGTTTTCGGCGGCGGCGACGCCAAATTGATCGCCGCGGCCGCCGTTTGGACGGGCCTGGGCGCCTTCACCGCGTTCGCGCTTTTCACGACCTTGAGCGGCGGCCTCCTCGCGCTGTCGCTGCTCATCGCGCGCAAATACGCCAAGCCGGATCCCGCGCGCCCCGCCTTTCTCAATCGCCTGCTTCAGCCGAAAGGCGGCGTGCCTTATGGCGTGGCGATCGCGATTGGCGGGCTCGCGGCGCTCGGCCTTGGCGCCGATCCAGGCGCGGCGCACGCATTAACCACGCCTTAGCCATACGCATGATGTGGTCCCGCAACGCGGCCAATAGGCGAATCACCGAGAGGGTCCACGCATGTCAGCGCGACAGCTGATCATTCTAGCGGTTGCGGCGATCGCCGCGATCGGCGCGCTCTTGCTTATTCGCGGCATGAACGCGAACTCGGCGCCCGAAGAAGAGAGCGCGCCTGTCGCGGGCGGCTATGTTCTTGTGGCCACGCGCGAGATCGGCCAGGGCGTCGCGCTCAGCAGCGGCGATTTGGCGTGGCGGCTCTTTCCCGAGGAATCCGTGGGCGAGCAATTCGTGACGCAGGAGGCGCGTCCCGAGGCGTTGACGGAATTGCAGGGCGCGGTGACGCGGCGCACCTTCCTTGCCGGCGAGCCTGTTACGGAAGGCTCCATCGTTCTGCCGGACGGGCGTGGCTTCATGGCCGCCGTGCTTGAGCCCGGCTATCGCGCCGTCTCCGTCGAGGTCGATCCCGCCACCGCCGCCGGCGGCTTCATTCAGCCGAATGATCGCGTCGACGTGGTCTTGACGCAGAAGATCGACGTGGAGAGCGAGAGCGGCTCCGGCGAAGCGATCCGCTCCAGCATCATTCTCACCGACGTGCGCGTGCTCGCGCTCGATGAGCACACGCAGCCGCAAACGAGCGGCGACGGGCCGCAACGGCTCGAGCCGACCGTGGCCGTGCTTGAATTGAACCAAGGCGATGCACGTCGCCTCGCGCAGGCGGACATGGCGGGCGATATCTCGCTCGCATTGCGCAGCGTCGCGCAGGAAACCGGCCCCGCGCCCTCCTCCGCGCAAGGCGGCGCGGACGATACGGGCGGCATTCTCTTTCACACGTTCGGCCGCGTCATGGGGGGCTCCCGTTGAACAAGACCCGCAAGGCGCCGCTGGCTGTCGCGCTTTCAGCGCTGATGGCCGTCTATCCAGCCGCGCCCATCGCCGTAGCGCAAGACGCCTCCGCCATTCGCATCAACCAGGGACGTAGCGGCGCTACCGCGACAGCCTTGGTTCTGCCTTGGGGCAAATCGGCCATCGTCGATCTGCCGGCGGACGCGCGCGACGTGATGTTGTCGAACCCGCAGATCGCGGACGCGGTCGTGCGCACGTCGCGGCGCTTCTATGTCATCGGCCGCGCCATAGGTCAGACCAACGCTTTCTTCTTCGACTCGGCCGGGCGTCAGATCGCCAATCTCGAAATCCGCGTGGAGCCCGACGTCGCGCCCTTGAACGACGTGCTCGCGCGGCATTCGTCCGGCATGCAAGTGCGCGCCGAGGCGATCAACGGATCGATCGTGCTGGCCGGCACGGTGCGCAGCGCCGCCGAAGCGGACATGGCCGTGCAGATCGCGGAAACCTTCATCGGCTCCGCCGGCGGTCAAGGCGCGGGTGAAACCAGCGGCGTTCCAGGCGGCCCCGGCACGGCGGGCACATCGGCCGTCGGCGGTCATCGCCCCCGCATCATAAACCTTATTCAAGTCGAAGGCAGCGAGCAGGTGCTGGTGCGCGTGCGCGTTGTCGAAATGAGCCGCACCCTGGTGCGTCAGCTCGGCGTGAACCTGAATTATGACGAGATCGCCAATTCGCTTCTGGGCGAGGACGATTTCGTCAATGTCGCCACGTCCAACGGCTTCTCCATCGCCGGCTCAATTCTTGGCGGCGTGACCGCGAGCGGCGGATCGGTCGACAACATTCTGGTGCCCGGCTCGCTCACCTATCCGAGTGGAAATTCCGGAACGGGCGCGGGCGCCGGCTCTGGCGGCGTGGGCGGTTACGCCTACGACAATGGCGGCACCCCGGAGCTGATCGACGACACCGAGACATTTGGCTCGGCGCGCACGCAGCAGACGCGCCGCACCGACGCCACCATCGAAGCGTTCGAGCGGGCCGGCCTTTTGCGCATCCTCGCCGAGCCGAACCTCACGGCGATTTCGGGCGAAGCGGCGCGCTTCCTCGCGGGCGGCGAATTCCCCGTGCCGGTCAGTTCCGACGACGGTGAAATCTCCGTCGAGTTCAAGCCGTTCGGCGTGGGCCTCGCGGTGACGCCTGTGGTGCTCTCGGGCGGACGCATTTCGCTGAAGCTGTCCACCGAGGTCAGCGAGCTCACCAGCGAAGGCGCCATCAGCACGGGCGACACCTCGATCCGCAACGCGGACGGCACCACGACGCTCATTCGCGGCATCACCATCCCGGCGCTGCAGGTGCGCCGCGCGGAGACGACAGTGGAAATGCCTTCCGGCGGCGCGATCGTGATGGCGGGCTTGATCCGCGAGAGCACGCGCCACGCCATCGAAGGCATACCCGGCGCGATGAACACGCCTGTGCTCGGAACGCTGTTCCGCTCGCGCGATTTCCAGAACAACGAATCCGAACTCGTCATTATCGTCACGCCCTATCTCGTGACGCCGACCAGTCCGGAGCGCCTGCGCACGCCGGCGGACGGCTTCCGCAACCCGACCGAAGGCCAGGCGATGTTCCTTGGACGCTTGAACGCGGTCTATCGCGGTCAAGACGCCGAGACCGACGGTCAGCAAGGGCAATTACACGGCCAGGCCGGCCACGTCATTCCGTGAGGCGCGATATGAGAAACGCATGGATTGCAAGCCTTGGCGCCGCGGCCGCACTTTCCGCCTGCGCTGGGATTCCCAAGGAGACCATCGTCTCCAACACCGCCTCTCGCGCGGACGAACATCGCATCAGTGTGGCTGAAGCCGGCGCGCGGCTCGACGTGCCGGTCAGCGCCGGCGACATGACGCTATCGCCCGCGATGCTGGCCGAGCTCGACCGCTTCGCCGGCGCTTATGCGCGCGCGGGCCATGGTCCGCTGATCCTGAGCGTGCCGGCCAATGGGGCGAACGCCGACGCAGCCGCGCGGCTCGCCCACGAAGCGCGCATGCGGCTCGCGGAACATGGCGTGCCCTATGTCTCCATCGCCGGCTCCACCTACGATGCGACGGGCGCGGCCGATGCCCCGATCGTATTGACCTATACGCGCTTTGAAGCGACCGCCCCGGATTGCCTCTCGATCGCGCGCCAGGACCTCGCGCATCAATCCAACAATCAGGCCTATGACAGCTTCGGCTGCTCCAATCAGGCCAATCTGGCGGCCTTGATCGAGGACCCGCACGATCTGCTCGCGCCGCGTGAAGAGACCACGCGCGACGGCGCGCGCCGTGCGACCATGATGGGGCGCTATCGCGCCGGCCAGCCGACCCATGCGACGCGCTCGCCCGATGAGCGCGTCTCCATCAGCACAGTGGCGCGCTAGAGGACGACGAGATGAGCGGATCGCAAGCCGAATCCAGCTGGTCGCTGCCGAACGAGGACGAAGAAGAATTCGTTCTCGAGGACGACGAAACCTTTGGCCTAGGGGAGCTTGAGGAAGCGGCCCCGCCCCCCTTCGACGCGGCGAACGAGGATTTGCCGATGGAGATGGAGGGCGAAGGCGAAGACCCCTTCGGCCTGCATGCGCCGCCGATGATGGATGACGGGCGGCTCACCGAGCAGCCCATTCCGCGGATCACCATTCACGCCGCGTGCGATCGGCCTGAAATCGCGCGTCTCATCCAAGCGGTCGCG
This sequence comes from uncultured Caulobacteraceae bacterium, assembly GCA_964563395.1. Lineage (GTDB taxonomy): Bacteria > Pseudomonadota > Alphaproteobacteria > Caulobacterales > Aquidulcibacteraceae > JBEVOS01. Next base: position 84,413 of record CAZLWK010000009.1, on the reverse strand, counting down.
CAGGATCGCCGTCTCGCCAAGGCGGAAATGGTGGTGGAGCTGGGCGGCATCGAGGCCGCGCTGACGCGGTTCGCCTCGCAAGCGAGCCCGAACCTTCTCATCATCGACACCGTGCAACAGGGCGCGCAGATGCTGCGCAGCCTCGATCGGCTCGCCGAGGTGATCGAGGAAGGCACGAAGGTCGTTATCTTCGGCGCCGTCAACGACATCGCCCTCTTCCGCGAGCTGATGCGGCGCGGCGTAAGCGAATACGTGGTGCCGCCGATCCAGCCGGTCGAGCTGATCCGCACCATCTGCCAGCTTTATGTAAATGCGGAAAAGCCGTTCGCGGGGCGTGTCGTGTCCGTGATCGGCGCGCGCGGCGGCGTCGGCGCCTCCACGATCGCGCACAATCTCGCCTGGTCGATCGCGGAGCGTCAGCAAGCAGGCGCCACCTTGATCGACCTCGATCTCTCCTTCGGCACCGCGGCGCTCGATTTCAACCAGGATCCGCCGCAATCCATCGCCGACGCGCTTCTTTCGCCCGACCGTGTCGACGATGTCCTGCTTGAGCGTCTGACGACGAAGCACACGCAGCGCCTGCAAATGCTGACCGCGCCGGCCACGCTCGAGCGTGAGTTCGAACTCGATCCCACCGCGTTCGAAACCGTGATCGACCGCGTGCGGCGCACCAGCCCGTTCATCGTGCTGGACTTGCCCCATTCCTGGACGTCCTGGATCAAGCAGACGCTGCTTGCCTCGGACGACGTGCTGATCGTCGCCAGCCCCGATCTGGCTTCCCTGCGCAACAGCAAGAACATCATCGACCTCCTAAAGGCGATGCGCCCCTATGATGCGTCGCCCAACGTGGTGCTCAACATGACGGGCGTGCCGAAACGCCCGGAAATTCCGCTCAAGGATTTCGCCGAAGCGCTGGGCGCTGAACCGATCGCCTCGATCGCGTTCGATCCGCCGCTGTTCGGCATGGCGGCGAACAATGGCCAAATGATCGGCGAGGTCATGGCGGCCTCGAAGATCGCGCTCACCATCGACACGCTGGCGGCCAATATCACGGGGCGCAAGCCGCCCGAGGTCAAGAAGGCGCAACTCTCCGTCCGTCTTCCGTCTTTCTTGAGGAAATAGACCGTGTCCATGTTCGGCAAGCGCAGCCAGGCGGAGACGACGCCGACGCCGGACATATCGCGCGTCGCGGCGCCCGCGCAGACGCGCGCGCCGGCGCCGCCGCCCGCTGCGCCAAAGCCTGCCGCATCATCTACGAAGCCTGCGTCCGCGCCCGCCGCGCCCGCGCCGCAGCCCAGGCAGCGTGTGCCCACGCCTTCGGCGGAGCAGACCGAAACGCCGGAATTCCGCTCGGAGGCCTATTACCGGGTCAAATCCACGATCTTCAACGCGCTGATCGAAACCATCGATCTGGCGCAATTGGCGCAGCTCGATCCTGAAAGCGCGCGCGACGAAATTCGCGATATCGTCGCTGAAATCATCTCGATCAAGAACGTCGTCATGTCGATCGCCGAGCAGGAAAGCCTGCTCGACGACATCTGCAATGACGTTCTGGGCTATGGCCCGCTTGAGCCCCTGCTGGCGCGCGACGACATCGCCGACATCATGGTCAATGGCGCGTCGAGCGTGTTCATCGAAGTCAACGGGAAGGTCTCCAAGACGGGGATCCGCTTCCGCGACAATGGGCAATTGATGAACATCTGCCAGCGGATCGTGAGCCAGGTCGGCCGGCGCGTCGATGAAAGCTCACCGATTTGCGACGCACGCCTTCCAGACGGCAGCCGTGTCAACGTCATCGTCCCGCCGCTCGCAATCGACGGCCCCACGCTCACCATCCGGAAATTTCGCCGCGACAAGCTGCGCCTCGCCAATCTCGTCGAGTTCGGCTCGATCTCGCCGGCCGGCGCGCGCATCCTGCAGATCATTGGCGCCTGCCGATGCAATGTGCTGATCTCGGGCGGCACGGGCTCGGGCAAGACCACCCTTCTCAACACGCTCACCGCCTTCATCGATCCCGATGAGCGCGTGATCACCTGCGAGGACGCGGCTGAACTTCAATTGCAGCAGCCCCATGTGGTGCGTCTGGAAACGCGCCCGCCGAACCTTGAAGGGTCGGGCGCCGTGTCGATGCGCGACCTCGTCAAGAACTGCCTTCGCATGCGACCGGACCGGATCATCGTCGGCGAAGTCCGCGGCCCGGAGAGTTTCGACCTCTTGCAGGCCATGAATACGGGCCATGACGGCTCGATGGGCACGCTCCACGCCAACACGCCGCGCGAAGCGCTCTCGCGTCTTGAAAGCATGATCACCATGGGCGGCTTTTCGCTGCCGCCCAAGACCATTCGCGAAATCATCGTCGCGGCGGTCGACGTCGTCATCCAGGCTGCGCGCCTGCGCGATGGCTCACGCCGCATCACGCAGATCACCGAAGTGATGGGCCTCGAAGGCGAAACCATCGTCACGCAAGATCTGCTGCTTTACGAAATTCAAGGCGAGGATCAGAACGGGCGCATCATCGGCCGCCACCGCTCGACTGGCGTCGGCCGTCCGCGCTTTTGGGAGCGCGCGCGCTATTTCGGCCTTGAAAAGGAACTCGCCCAGGCGCTGGACGAAGCGGAGCAGGCTTGATGGATCCCGCACTCCTCATCGCCGCGCTCGCCTTCATCTCGATCGGCGCAGTTGCGTTCGCGTTCGGCGGCCAGCAGCAAAGCCAGCGCGCGGCCAAGCGCGTCAAGGCTGTCGGCGCGCGCAGCGCCAAGCGCCGCGATGTTCCCGACACGGTGGCGATCAAGCGCCGCCAATCGACGCAGGAAGCGCTCAAGGACCTCGCCAACAATGAAAAGCAGTCCCGCAAGCGCCGTGTCTCGATCAAGGGGCAATTGTCGCAAGCGGGCATTGACGCCTCGCTCACCACGTTTTGGGCGGTTTCAGCCGGCGTGGGCGTCGTCCTCGCCATCGCCGGCTATATGATCGTGCCAGGTTTCATCGCGCCGATCATGGGCCTCGTGATCGGCGGTCTCGGCCTGCCGCGCTGGGCGCTTTCATTCATGATCGGCGCGCGGCAAAAGAAATTCTCCAATCAGCTCGCCGATGCGATCGACGTCATCGTGCGCGGCGTGAAATCCGGCCTGCCGCTCAATCAGTGCCTACGCATCATCGCGGACGAAAGCCCCGATCCCTTGCGCAAGGAATTCCGCGCCGTGGTCGATGGGCAAGCCATGGGTGTGCCGCTGGAGCAAAATCTGCAGCGCATGTACGAACACATGCCGCTGCCGGAAGTGAACTTCTTCATGATCGTGCTGCTGATCCAGCAAAAGACCGGCGGCAACCTCTCGGAATCCCTTGGCAACCTTTCCACCGTGCTGCGCGCCCGCAAGCTGATGCGCGAAAAGGTCAAGGCGCTCTCGTCGGAAGCGAAGGCGTCGGCGATGATTATCGGCTCACTGCCCTTCGTGGTCATGGCGGTCGTCTATGTCACGCGCCCGCAATACATCTCGATCCTCTGGACCCATTCCACAGGGCATCTCATCCTGCTCGGCGCAGCCGTTCTCATGGGCACCGGCATCTTCACGATGCGCTCGATGATCAATTTCAAGTTCTGAGGCGGCCATGAACTTCATCGAGGTCGTAACCGATCCGCTCAATGTCGCAGGCGCGCTCGCCGCCATCGCCTGCTTCGCCACAATCGTCACGGTGGCGAGCCCTCTCCTCGCCGAGGACAAGCTCGGCGCGCGCTTGAAGGAAGTCGCCAAGCGGCGCGAGGAATTGCGCAAGCGCTCTCGCGCCGAGCTCAACAATCAAACACTCGTGCGCCCCAACGCCAACCAATTCGCCTCGTCGCTGGTGGAGCGGCTGCAATTGCAGCGGCGCCTGGCGGACGACAAGCTGGCTGAAAATTTGGTGCGCGCCGGCCTTCGCGGCCAGGCGGCGCAGACGATGTTCTATTTCTACCGCGCCGTACTGCCGATCGCGTTCGGCCTCGGCTCGTTCTTCTATGTGAGCGTGTTCGGCGAGAAGGTCGGCGTTCCGCCAAACTTCAACATGGTCATCGTGGCCGCGGCCGTGGCGCTCGGCTTCTACGGCCCCAATCTTTATCTGACCAATCGCGCGCAGAAGCGGCGCGAGAACATCATGCGCGCCTTCCCCGACAGCCTCGACATGATGCTGATCTGCGTGGAAAGCGGCATGTCCGTGGAAATGGCGCTCCAGCGCGTCGGCCAGGAAATCGCGCCCGCTTCGGTGGAGCTCGCCGAGGAATTCTCGCTGACGACGGCCGAGCTCTCCTATCTGCCTGAGCGCCGCATGGCGTATGAAAATTTGGCGCGCCGCACCAATCACCCCGGTGTCAAATCCGTCGCGCTGGCGCTGACGCAGGCCGAGAAATACGGCACGCCCATCGGCTCGGCTCTGCGCGTGATGGCGAAGGAAAATCGCGAACTGCGCCTCTCGGAGGCGGAGAAAAAGGCCGCGGCCCTTCCCGCGAAGCTCACCGTGCCGATGATCGTATTCTTCCTGCCGGTGCTGTTCATGGTGATCATGGGCCCCGCCATGATCCAGATCAGCGAGATGATGAATTAGCGCGCAGCGCCGCTATCGCGGCGCGCGCTCCACTCTCTCTACGTTTTTGGCGAAAGCGTCAGCGCACGGAGCGCTGCATGTCGTTCCAGCTGCGCGGATCGCTCAACAGGCCGCGAATATAGCTCATATTCTCCGCCACGAGCGCAGGCGGCAGGTCCACGCGCTCAATGCGCTCGGCCTCGTCGAATTTGCCTTGAAGCCCCAGCGCGATGGCGAGGTTCTGGCGCGCCTCCATGGGCGCGTTCGGCAAGGCCGCCGCCTGACGCAGGATCGCCTCGGCGTCTTGCGGCGCGCCGCTAAGGAGATGCGACACGCCGAGATTGGTAAGGAGGCCTGGATTGTCCGGCGCGATAGCGAGCGCCTCGTGATAAATCTGGCGGGCTTCCTCGCCGCGCCCCAATTGATCGAGCGCCACGCCCAGCGCCGAGCGGCTCTTCCAATCCTGCGGATTGGCGCGCGCGGCCATGATGAGCGGACGCAGCGCCTCGTTCGGCTTGCCCGCGCCGATCAGCGCCGCGCCCAGCTGGTGCAGCAGCACCGGATCGTTGGGAAAGCGGCCAAGAGCTTCATTGGCGATCTGAGCGGCGCGCTCATGACGCCCACCCGCGCGCAAGGATTCCGTGAAGCGCTGCGCGGCTTCCAGATCGTCGGGATGGGAGCCGTATTCCTGCGCCCAGAAGGTCATTTGCGTGAGCGTGTCTTGCCGGGCGATGCGCGTGCGCGCCTCGGCGTCGACGGCGCCGCCCGCTTGAGGCGTGCGCGTGGAGGACAGCGCGCCTTCCGCGCCGCCCGTGGTGGCGCACGCCGAAAGCGCGGCCGCCGCAATCAGTGCGGCCAATGGCGTCTTCGTGTTCATCACCAGCCGAATCCCTTTGATACTATGCGGACGCTGCCGCTTTATGCTCAACAAACCCCTAAGACTCGCGCACTGAACCCAGCCATGGACCTCCCCTTCATCACCGATCCGGCCGCGTCCGGCATTCCCATCTTCGCGCTGCGCACCGGCGAATGGAGCGGCTGGATCGAAAGCCGCCCCGAAGCGCTGCGCCGGCTGGCGGCGGCGCATGATTTCAAGGCGCAAAGCGGACGGATCCTGCTTGCGCCCGGCACGGACGGCGCGATCGAGCGCGTGCTGTTCGGGCTGGGTGAAAACGCCAACGCCATGGCGATGGGCGCGCTCGCGCAACACCTGCCCGCCGGCGATTATCAGCTCGCCGCGGCGCCCCGCGAATTCAGCGCCGGCCTTGTCACGCAAGCCTGGGGCCTCGGGGCGTACGCCTTTACGCGCTACAAGAAGCGCAAGCGTGCCGCCCCGCGCCTGGTCATGCCGGCCGGATCCGATGCGGCGGAAGCCGCCCGCATCGTGCGCGCCGTCTGGCTCGTGCGCGATCTTGTGAACACGCCCGCCGGCGACATGGGGCCCGAAGCGCTGCACGCGGCCGCGCAAGCGATCGCGCAAGCGCACGACGCCGGCTTCGAGGCGATCGTGGGCGATGATCTGCTCGCGCAGAATTATCCGCTTATCCATGCCGTCGGCCGCGCCGCGCACGAAGCGCCGCGACTCCTTCGCTTGAGCTGGGGGCCAGCCGGCGCGCCGCTGATCGCCATCGTGGGCAAGGGCGTCACCTTCGACACCGGCGGGCTCGACATCAAGCCGGACGCCGGCATGCGCATCATGAAGAAGGATATGGGCGGAGCGGCGCACGCGCTCGCGCTCGCGCAGCTCGCGATGGACGCGCATCTGCCCGTGCGCATCGAGTGCCTCATTCCAGTTGTTGAGAACGCCATCTCCGCCAACGCGTTTCGTCCCGGCGATGTCGTGCCGAGCCGAAAGGGGCTCACCGTGGAGGTGGACAATACGGACGCCGAAGGGCGCCTGATCCTCGCCGACGCGCTCGCCCGCGCCTGCGAATTGCAGCCCGAGCTCATCCTGGATTTCGCGACCCTGACAGGCGCCGCCCGCAGCGCGCTGGGCCCAGATCTGCCGCCCTTCTACACGGACGACGAGACCCTGGCCGCCGATTTTGCGAAGGCCGCCGCCGAGACGGCGGACCCGCTTTGGCGGATGCCGCTCTGGGCGCCCTACGAGGCGGACATGGACAGTCCCATCGCCGACCTGAAGAACACGGGCGACGGCGCCATGGCGGGCTCGGTCTATGCCGCCCTGTTCCTCAAGCGCTTCGTGACCATCCCCGCCTGGGGCCATTTCGACATCTATGCCTGGGCGCCGCGCGAAAAGCCGGCGCGGCCAGTGGGCGGCGAGGCGCAGGCGCTCCGCGCCAGCTGGCGGGTGCTGAAGGGCCGCTACAGCCGAGACCCTCTCCACAAGATGTAGCGTCATTTCGCTTGAAAATCGAAGTGAACCTCTAAATCTTGTCTCGCACAGCCAACAATGGAGGGCTGCGCGGATGGAACTTTCTCTCGATCAAAGACAGGCGCTGGATTTGTGGCGGCGCGTGACGGTGTCGTCGGTGCGCTCGGACGCGCCGGACCTGACGGCCCGGCAAATGGCGGTGCTGATGACGGTGCATCTGGCGCCGGGGCCGCACACGGTGCGCGGGCTCGCCGCGACCCTGGCAGTCGGCAAGCCGGCGATCACGCGGGCCCTGGACACGCTCGCGCGGCTTAATCTGCTGCAGCGCCGTCGCGATCCCCAGGATGGGCGCAACGTATTGGTGGAGCGCACCCCGAAAGGCGCGGAATTCCTGGCCGATCTGGGCGCGAAAATCACGATGCGCGTGAGCGACGGTCCCGGCCTCGCGATGTAAGGCCCGCCGCGATCAGCCCGGCGCCGGCGCCGCCGGCGTCGGCTCCCCGGCCGCGCCCTCGGCCGCGCCCTCGGCCGCCTCGGCAGGCGCGGCTTGCGGCAAGGGCGCGGGCAGCGGCGGCGGATTGGGCGTGAGCGAGCGCAGATAGGCGATCAGCGCCACGCGATCTTCCGTGTCGCGAATGCCGGCGAAGGCCATCTTGTTTCCAGGAATGGCGCGGGCGGGAGATGTCAGATACGCGTCGAGCGATTCGTAGCTCCAGACTTGGCCATAGGCGACAAGCGCTTCCGAATAGGCATAGCCCGGATGCGCGCCGGCGGCGCGGCCGAACACGCCATGAAGCGCGGGCCCAGTGCCATTGGCGCCGCCCGGATCGAAGCTGTGGCAGCTGACGCACACGCCCTTCACGCGCTCTCCTTGCGAGACAAGCGATGTGAGCTGGGCCTCATCGGCGAACAGGAGACCGAAATCCGGCGGCCCTTCGGGCGCGGCCGGCGCTCCGCCGGCGTTCGCGCTGAGATCGACCTCGGGAAGATAGCCGGGCGTCTCGGGATAATGCGGATGAAGCACTTCCTCGCCCAACACGCCAAGGCCCATCACGCCCAGCACCGAAGCGAGCACCGCGCCGGCGATCGAATTGAGTCTGAGATCGCTCATGACTTTTCCCTGGCGCGCCCCGCGCCCCTGTCGAATCCGCGCCGGTTTATGACGTGCAAACCGCGTCGCGCCAAGTTGCTCCGCCGCCGTGCGCGGCCCTCGCATCGCCGCGCGGCGAACCGTCGCACGCGCGCGGCCCCAGCGCGGTATAAGGGCGGCGCATGACGCTCATCGTGATCCCAGCGCGCATGGCCGCTTCGCGCCTGCCCGGCAAGCCGTTGGCCGATATTGGCGGCAAGCCGATGGTCGCTTGGATGGCTGAGTTGGCGCTCGCGGCGAACGCGGGCCCGGTTCTCGTGGCGGCGGCGGAGCCGGAAATCGCGGCCGCCGCGCGCGCGGCTGGCGTTGAAGCGGTGCTGACGGACCCTGACCTGCCTTCCGGCACGGACCGCGTGCACGCCGCCGCCGAAGCATTCGACCCAAACGGAGCGCACGACGTCATCGTCAATCTGCAGGGCGACATGCCGACCATGGACCCGCGCGACATCGCCGCCGCGATCGCCGCGCTGTCGGACGGCGCGGACATCGCAACCCTGGTCTCGCCCTCGGCGGCGCCGGAGGACCGCGACAATCCAAACGTCGTCAAGGCGATCGTCGCCGCCGACGGCCGCTGCCTCTATTTCACGCGCGCACCCGCCCCACACGGACCGGGCCCAGTGATGCGCCATCTCGGGATCTACGTGTACCGCCGCGCCGCGCTCGCGCGCTTCGTCGCCGCCCCGCCTTCGCCGCTCGAACAGCGCGAGAAGCTCGAACAATTGCGCGCGCTCGAAATGGGCATGGTCATCCGCGCGGGGATCGTCGCCGGCTTTCCCAAGGGCGTGGACAGTCCCGCCGATCTGGAAACCGCGCGCGCGATCCTCACGCACGGCTGAAACGGCGTCAGCCGACCGCGCGGATCGGCGTCTCTTCCGCCGCTGGCTTTTCCTCGGCGCGCGTGCGCGCGAAGCGCATCACGGCGGCCGCCAGAACGTCGCGATTGAGCGGCTTCATCAAATGCTCCGCCGCGCCCGCGCGCATCGACCGGGCGCGATCCTCGTCGATCGACAGAACGATCACCGGCGTCTCCGCGATGTGCGGGTCGGCGCGCAATTCCTCCAGCACGCTCCATCCATTGCGATCCGGCAAATGCACGTCGAGCACGATGAGGCTCGGCGCCGAGCGCCGCGCCAAGGCGAGCCCCGCGCTTGCATCGGCCGCGCTCTCCACGGCATAGCCGATGGGGGTCAGCGCGCGCGCGACGAGATCGCACGCCGTCGCATCATCATCGATCACGAGAACAAGCGGCGCGCCGTCCTCGCCGCGGCGCGCATGCGCGCCCTCCTGGCCGATCATCTTGTAGTGCGTGGGGATCCAAAGCGCGAAGCGCGAGCCCACGCCCTCCTCGCTTTGGACGCTCACCTCGCCGCCGAGCATTTGCGCGATGCGCCGCGTGATCATGAGGCCAAGGCCGGTGCCGCCATATTCGCGCGCGATCGAAGCGTCAGCTTGCTCGAAGGGACGGAACAGATGCTTCATCTGCTCCCCAGACATGCCGATGCCGGTGTCCGACACGGAAAAGCAGATGCGGCTTTCGCCTCCAACGATGCGCTCATACGCCTCCAGCGTCACGACACCGTTCTTGGTGAATTTGCAGGCGTTGGACATCAGATTGAGCAGGCATTGGCGCACTTTCACCACGTCGGTCATGGCGGTTTCGGGCAGCGCCCCCTGCGCCAGAACAATTTTGTTTCCGTTCGCCTCGGCCAGCGGGCGGGACGTCTCCATCACGTCGTTGAGGAGGCTCGCGGGATCGAAGGCGTGCGCATTGACCTCCATGCGGCCCGCTTCGATCTTGGCGATATCGAGCACGTCATTGATCAGCGTGAGCTGGTGACGCGCGGCGAACAGAATGCGACGCAGGTCGCGGCTCTGCGCCTCATCGCCGTCGGCCTCGGCGTCGTCCAAGAGCATTTCGGAATAGCCGATGATGGCGTTGAGCGGGGTGCGCAATTCGTGGCTCATATTGGCGACGAATTGCGACTTGGCGAGATTTGCGCTCTCGGCGGCGGCGCGCGCGGCGTCCGCCGCGATCCGGGCCTGCGCCACGTCGCGCAGCACCGAAATGGAGCGCGCGATCTCACCGATTTCGTCGGCGCGCGATTGCATCGGTACGTCGCGATCATAAATGCCGTCCGACAATTCGCGAACGCTCTCGGTCAGCATCCGCACCGGACGCACAACGCCGAGTCGCAATGTCAGCAACACCACCAGCAACGCGCCCACGAAGAGCAGAGCCGCCGCTGTCAGCACCTCGAAACGATCCTGCTGCAAGGCGTCGATCCGGCGCGCCAGCAAGCGATCGAGCTCGCGCGCGGCGCTTTCCTTCAGCTTGAACAGCGCCTGCGCCGCGCTGCGGTCATGGCCGAGCGCGCGCGGGGCGTCGAACCTCTGCGCGCGGACAACCTCGCGCACATGCGTGGTGAACGCATTCATGGCGACGACGGTGCGGAAGGTGGCCTCCCCGACCGCGCGGGGCTCTTGCCCGAGCGGCGATCTCGCCGCGCTCGCGCTGACGGCGCGCGAGAGCGCATCCAGATTGCTTTCCAGCATCTGCAAGCGACCGATGAGCACCGCACGCTCGACATCGCTGACGCGTCTATCCTCGAACGCGGCGAACAGAGCTGTCGTCGCCTCGCGTTGCGCATGCGCGACCGCCATCGCCTTGGACACTTGAATTTCCACGGCGAGATAGGCCTGCAGATCGCCCGCCAGCGCGATTTCGGCGCCTTCCGCGATTTCAAGAGCAAGATCGTCGAGCGCGACGAGGGCCACATCGCCGGCGAGCGTGCGGGCCTCGGAATTCAGCCGCATATATTGAATCGCCGATGCGGCGCGGTCGGCGAGCGGCGCTGTGCCGAGTTCGCGTCCATAACGCTCCTGCGCGCGCGCCAGCGTGCGCGCGGCTTCGGTAAGGCGCGCCATGTCGGCCGCGGCCAGCCAATCCTGGCGAACCTGGTTCTCCGTGATCGCGCGCACGCGCGTCACCACACCCAGGAATTCCAGGCCGTGCCGCGCGCGCTCGATGCGCGAGATCGCGTCGTCCTGAATGCGCACCAGATGCGCGGTGACGAACACGAGCGGCACAAGAAAAAGCGTAAACGCGATCACGAGCGCGCCGGAGACGGAGATAGCGCCGATCCAGCGACGCACGCCCGTCCACGCCGCCCGGAGCGTCCGCTCGGACAGATGCCAAAGGTTCATCCCACACCCTTTCTCGAGCGCGAAGATGCCGTCAGGCGGTAAAGCAGGACATAAAAGCGGACCGCCGGCGAAAAAAAATCGTCCCGAAATCGAACGACGCGGCGGCAAAAGCCTTCAAGCGCAGCTAAAATTTAGCGGCGCGCTCACCGAGCTTGCCAAAGTCTGAACGCCGCGCCCTCAGCGCAGGCCAAGGACGGCGGCGGCGACGATGTTGCGCTGCACTTCGTTCGAGCCGCCATAGATGGTGGCGGCGCGATTGTTGAGATAGCGCGGCATCGCCGTCATCAGCTCCGCCGGGCCGATGGCCTCGACATTGGCGCCGGGCTGGCGCGCGTCCTTCTGATCGACGCCGCCATAATAGGCGGCCACCTCGATCGCGAGCTCGTCCACGCGCTGCACCATTTCCGAGCCGCGCAACTTGAGGATGGACGATGCGGGGCCCGGCCGGCCGGTCTTGGCGATATCGGCCATGATCCGGTGCTCGGTGAATTCGAGCGCCTTGAGCGCGATTTCGGCGTCGGCCACCTTGGCGGCGAATTCGGGATCGTCCATCAGCGGCGCGCCCGCGCCCGCCGGCGCTTCCCGCGCGATCCGCTTGACGCGTTGAAGGCCCGCTTCAAGCCCGGCCGCATAGGCGCCGCCGCGTTCGAACTCCAAGAGATATTTCGCCACCGTCCAGCCTTCATTCTCCGGTCCGACGCGATTGGCCTTAGGCACGCGCACATTGTCGAAGAAGACCTGATTGACCTCATGATCGCCGGCCATGGTGACAATCGGCGCGACCGTCACGCCCGGCGTATTCATTTCCAGCAGCAGGAATGTGATGCCTTCCTGCTTCTTGCCGGAATTGTCCGTGCGCACGAGACAGAACATGCGGTTCGCGAAATGGGCGTGCGTCGTCCAGATTTTCGAGCCGTTGAGAACGTAATCGTCGCCGTCGGACACCGCCTTCAATTGCAGCGACGCGAGATCGGATCCGGAGCCCGGCTCGGAATAGCCTTGGCACCAATAATCCTCGCCGTTGAGGATGCGGGGCAAATAGAAAGCCTGCTGCTCGGGCGTGCCGAATTTCATCAGCACCGGCGCCACCATCCGCAGCCCCATCGGCGACAGGCCCGGCGTCTGCGCCCGGGCGCATTCGCTGGCGAAGATGTGGCGCTGCATTTCGCTCCAGCCGGGGCCGCCGAATTGCTTGGGCCAGGAGGTCGCGGCCCAGCCCTTGGCGTGGAGGCGTGCCTGCCATTTCTGGTTCCATTCCTTGTCCGTGAAGACGCTGGTGGTGAGCTTGCCGGCTTCGGCGAGTTCGGGGCTGAGCGCTTCGGCCAGGAAGGCGCGCACTTCGGCGCGGAAGGCTTCGTCTTCGGGCGAGAGGTCCAGATGCATGGGCGGGCTCCTCCTTCGCGCTTAGCGCGCCGCGCCGTGCTTTGCACGGGTGACGCAACGCCAAGGCGCCTCTTCCACAGCGTCGCGGGCGGGCCGATAAGGAGACATGACCGGACGCCTTCTCGCCATCGCCCGCCGCGCGCGCCCCCGCGCGCCCATGGAGACGCTGACCGAAGGCGTGATCAGCGCTGAGGCGGGGCTTGAAGGCGATGCGCGCGGAACCCGCCCCGGCCGGCAAATCACGCTCCTCTTCGACGCGGATTGGAACGCGGCCTGCGAAGCGCTGGGCGCGGAGGCGCCCTGGCTTATGCGCCGCGCCAACCTGCTGATCGGGGCGCTCGACAATCCGCGCCGGATCGGCGTGCGCCTGCGGGTCGGACCGGCGCTCTTGGAGGTGACGGAAGAGACCGAGCCGTGCAGCGTCATGGAGCGGCAGCGGGCCGGCCTGCGCGCCGCGCTCGCGCCCGAATGGCGCGGCGGCGTCTGCGCGGTGGTGCTGGAGGGCGGACCGATCCGGGTCGGCGACGCGGTCGAGGTGGCGGGCGCGCCGCGCCTGGGCTAAGCCCCGCGCCGATGACCAAGAAGATCGCCTATCAGGGTGAGCCGGGCGCGAACTCCCACATCGCCTGCCGCGACGCCTTTCCCGATTATGAGCCGTTGCCCTGCCGCACGTTCGAGGACGCGTTCGCCGCGGTGAGCGACGGGATCGCCGCGCTCGCCATGATCCCGATCGAAAACTCGATCGCCGGACGCGTGGCGGACGTGCACCATCTCGTGCCCGAAGCCGGCCTCTACATCATCGGCGAGCGCTTCATGCCGATCCGCTACGACCTCGTCGCGCCCAAGGGGGCGAGCCTGGCCACGATCAAGCGCGTGCGCAGCCATATCCAGACGCTCGGCCAATGCCGCAAGACGCTGCGCGCGCTGGGCCTCGCCACGCTGACGACGGCGGACAATGCCGGCGCCGCGCGCGAGGTGTCGGAACTGAACGATCTCGCGGAAGCGGCGCTCGCGCCCCCGCTCGCCGCCTCCATCTATGGGCTGGACGTGCTCAAATCGGACGTCAGCGACGACGCGCGCAACACGACGCGCTTCCTTACGTTCGCGCCCGAGCCCGACGACGCCGAGCCGGACGTCGGCCCCTGCATCACCACGCTCGTCTTTCGCGTGCGCAACATCCCGGCCGCGCTCTACAAGGCGATGGGCGGTTTCGCCACCAATGGCGTGAACATGACCAAGCTCGAAAGCTACGTCGAAAGCGAGGGCTTCAACGTCGCCATGTTCTATGCCGACATTGAAGGCCATCCGGCGCAGCGCAATGTGCGCCTCGCCATCGAGGAGCTGCAATTCTTCTCATCGCAGCTCAAGATACTCGGCGTTTATCCCGCCGACGCGTTCCGTCGCCGCAATACGTAGCCCTGATGCTCAGCGCTGCTGCGCCGAGGAATCCTCGGGCGTGGCCTCCGAGATCAGGCCGCGCAATACCTCGCCTTCGGCGAGATAGTCCGATTGCATCTGCGTGAAGAAGCTGGTCTGCGCGGCGATCACGTCCTGCGGCGTGTCGCATTTGGAGAGCGCCTCCATCTGATCCGCGTAGGCGCGCATGCGCCGGGCTGAAAAGCGCGCCGTCTCAAGCGCCATCTTCTGGGTGACGGCGAACATGGGCGCGTTGAACATCATGTCCTTCATCTGCGCATTCTGCGCCGATCCTTGGCCGTTGCGTTTGATCTGTGTCATGCGGGCGTTCCTTCCGATTGCGCCGAACAAGGCGGCGGACGCCTGCGGACAGGCGGGAAAGACAAAGTCGCAATGGGTGCGCGCGCGCCGAAATGCGCAACACGCGCACGCCGCCATCTCCATACACCCGAAACGAAGCGCACGAAAGCGCGATCACGAGCGCGGCGCAGTCTCCGAGTTGAGCGCGACGGCGACGCCGCGCGGCAGCAGCGTCCATATCCGCGCCGGTGCGTTCATTTGCTCGGCGCGCTGCCCCGCCTCCGCGCCCGAACCGAAGAACACATCGCCGCGCAAGGGACCGCGCCGAATGGCGCCGCCCGTATCCTGCGCCACCAAGAGACGGCGGAACGGCGCGCCCGCGTGCGCGCCATCGACGAAAAGCAAGGCGCCGTAAGGATGATAGGCCGGATCGACCGCGATGGAGCCGAGCGGCGTCAAAGGCACATTGGCCGCGCCGCGCGGGCCCGCCGCGCGATCCGCGATCGGCTCCTCCTGGAAGAACACGTAGGACGGATCGGCGTTCAAGGCGCCGCGCGCTTCATTCGGATTCGCGTCGAGATAGGAGCGGAACGCACTCCACGACGCGCTCGGCAAGCGTCCCGTATTGCGCAGCGCGCCGAGCGCGGAATTCCAGCGATAGCCGTTCTGCGCGGCGAATTGCGCGCGCGCCTCCGCGCCGTCCTCGAAGCGCAATCGGCCCGAGCCCTGAACTTGCAGATTGTAGAGATCGGCCGGATGCGTCCACGCGATCACCTGATCCGGCGCCGGCGCGATCTCGGCGCGGCGCGGATAGGGATGCACGCGCTCGCCGCGCAATTGGCCGGTCAGCGCGCGCGGCGCGCCGCGCAACGCCTCGCTGTCATAGGCGTCGGCGAAGGCGGCAAGATCGACGCTCACCATGTCGCGCGGCTTCTTCAAGAGCGGCTCGTTGAAACCGGGCGCGGGCGTGCGCCGCGCCTCGATCACGGGCTCGTAATAGGCGGTAAGGCGCGCTTCTCCCGCGCCGGTCACCTCGGCGGGGGTGAAATGCGCCTCGAAGAACGCACGCTCGCCGCCAGGCGCGACGGCGCGCGCGTCCGCGCAAGCGGCGCGCCACGCGCCCACCGGTCCGCCATAACGTCCCTGCGAGAGCGGCGCGTCCGCGGCCCGCGCATCCCAGGACGCGCATTGGCGGCGAAACGCGATCAAGGCCGGGCCAAGATCGGCCTCGGCCCAGCCGGCCACCGCATCGAACGGCGCCGGACGCAATTCGAAGCCGGACGCCGCCGCCGGCGTCTCAGGCGTAGGCGGCCGTGTCGGCGAGGTGGTGGTGGTTGCGCACGCGGCGAGCGAGGCGAGGGCGACAAGGGCTGCGGCGCGGCGTTTCATTCTGTCTCTCCATCCTCGATCGAGCGCTACAATGCCCCGCGCGCGCTGACGAGCGTGGCGTGCAGAAGATGAAAGTCGGTTCATGCTTCAGATCGTGCGCGTGGAAGAAGCCTTGCCGGACGGCGTGGAGGCGCTGCGGGACGCCGCGCGCGCCGAGGGCTTCGCCCATATGGACCGCCTGATCGATGAATGGCGCGGCGGCGCGCAACGCTTCAACCGCGCTGGCGAGGCCTTGTTCGCCGCCTATTGGGACGGCGCGCTGGCGGGCGTCGGCGGTCTCACGCGCGAGCCCAGCGACCCGGACGCAGCGATCCTGCGCGCGCGCCGGCTCTATGTTCATCCCACGCGGCGCAAGAACGGCGTGGCACGCGCGCTTGCCGGCGCCCTGCTGCAAGAAGCGCTTCAACATGCGTCGTGCGTCACTGTAAACGCAGGCGGAGCGTGCGCGGACGCCTTTTGGCGCGCCATGGGGTTTGCGCCCTGCGCGGAGCGGCCCGGCCTCACGCACATATTTCGGTTCGAAGGAGCAGCCCCATGATCACGCTTTTCCATGCGCCGCAATCGCGCTCCTCGCGCATCATCTGGCTGTTGGAGGAGCTGGGCGCGCCCTACGAGATCAGATTGGTCGACATTCCGCGCATGGACGGCTCGGGCGCGCCCGATCCCAACAATCCCCATCCCGACAAGAAGGCGCCGGCGCTGGTCGACGGCGACGTGCTGGTGACCGAAAGCATCGCCATCGTGCTTTATCTGGCGGACAAATTTCCCGCCGCGAAACTGGCGCCGCCCATCGGCGATCCCAAACGCGGCGCCTATCTCACCTGGGTCGCCTATTATGCCGGCGTGATCGAGCCCGTCGTCATGCACGAGTTCGTCGGGCTCGGCGATCATCCCGCCCTGCAGCGCACGTTTCGCGGCCTGCCGGAAATGCAGGCGCGCATTCTCGCCGCCCTGAAGACGAGCCCCTATCTCCTCGGCGATGCGTTCAGCGCGGCCGATCTGCTGATCGCAACCCTCGGCCAATGGGCGCGTCAGATGCTGCCGGCGGACACGATCGTGGACGATTACATCGCCCGCTGCACGGCGCGGCCCGCGCTCGCCCGCGCGAACGCACGCGACAACGGCTAAGCCGGCTGCGCGGCGCCGACGAGCGCATCGCTGCGCTCGATCTCCGGGATCGCGCGATAGGCGTTGGGCGGGGCGATGTTGAGGCGCTTGCGCGCGCTGGAGAGCGGCTCGGCCAGCAGCGCTTCATAATCCTCACCCGGCAGCCAGGCCGCGCGCTTGCCGGCCTGATACGCCTCCCACACCGCGCGCAGCACGGGACGATTGGGCAGAACCTGCTTGATCTTCAACGCGCCGACAAAACCGATGAAGCCGAAGCCGAGCGATTTGGTCTGCGCATAGGAGAACGCGACGAGGCACGCCTCGCCCAGCGCATCGCGATTATAGCCCGACAGAACGTGCCAGAGGTCGTGAATGTCGCGCAGGCGCCGGCCGTACCAGGCGAGCGGATGCTCGGCGTTGACCTCCGCGGCGCTTTGCACTTTCTGGCTTTCCAGCGCGAGTCCCTGCGCCGAAAGCTGCTCGCTCTCCACGAAACGCAGATAGGCGCGGCCCACGCTGTCCGCCGGCAGGCGGCGCAAGGCTTCGTGATCGTCGAGGATCGGCTGCAGCTCGCGCATCCGATAGGCGAGCCGGCCGCCCTGGGGGCTCGCCAGCAGCTTCGCATACCCCTTGGGGATCGAACGGCCGCTCAGGGCGCGCATGATGATGAACACCTGCCCGGTGTCTTCCTTGTCGGCGATGAGGCGGCGAATGGCGCGGAACGCCGTCGGAAAATCGAGGCGGAAATCGGCGCGGGGGCCTTGGGCGGCTTGAGACATCGGCATGCTCCTTCGCTCCCTTTAACTAGCAAAGCCCTTCCATTCCGTCACCTAAAAATGACGTGAGCGTCACCAAACTTCTTAAAGGCGCCTCAAGGAGACGGGATGGCGCTGTCCTGGCCGCCTGCGCTATGCGGGATCGCATGGGCGAGATGGTCAATCTGCGGCAGGTCCGAAAAGCCAAGCAACGAACGGCGGCGGCGGAGGCCGCGGCCGAAAACCGTGCGCGCCATGGCCTGCCCAAGGCGGAAAAGCTCAAGATCGCCAAGGAAAAGGACCGCGCCGAGGCCCATCTCGACGGCCATAAGAAGGATTAGAAGATGACCAGCCCGTTGTTCGCGCCGTTCAAGGCCGGCGCGTTCGCGCTCCCCAACCGCATCGTCATGGCGCCCATGACGCGCTCGAAGAGCCCTGGCGGCGTGCCCGGCGAGGACGTCGCGGCCTATTACGCGCGCCGCGCCGCGAGCGGCGTGGGCCTCATCATCACCGAAGGCACAACGGTTGGGCGCGGCGGCGCCTCCAACGATCCCAACATCCCCAATTTTCACCGCCCGGATTCGCTGGCCGGCTGGAAGCGCGTGGCCGACGCCGTGCATGCGGCGGGCGGCAAGATCGCGCCGCAAATCTGGCACCAGGGCATTATTCGCCATCCGGGCACGGGCCCCGAGCCGGACGCCAAGACCGACAGCCCCTCCGGCCATACCGGCCACAAGCAAGTGGCCGAGCCGATGTCGGCTCGGGACATCGCCGACACGGTTCAAGCCTTCGCCGATGCGGCGGCGGCCTCCATGCGCCTCGGCTTCGACGCCGTGGAGCTGCATGGCGCGCACGGCTATCTGATCGACCAATTCTTCTGGGACCGCACCAATCTGCGCGGCGATACCTATGGCGGGGCGCTGCCGGAGCGCACGCGATTCGCGGCCGACATCGTGCGCGCCGTGCGCGCCGCGACCGCGCCGGACTACCCGATCATCCTGCGCTTCTCGCAATGGAAGCAGCAGGATTTCACCGTGCGCCTCGCGCCCACGCCGCAAGAGCTGGCCGCCTTCCTGGAGCCGCTGGCCAATGCGGGCGTCGACATCTTCCATTGCTCGACGCGGCGCTTCTGGGAGCCGGAATTCGAAGGCTCCGAGATGAACCTCGCGGGCTGGACCAAGAAGCTCACCGGCAAGCCCACCATCACGGTCGGCTCGGTCGGCCTCAAAGGCGCCGATTTCATCAGCTCCTTCGGCGGCGTGGGCTCGGAGGCGGCTGGCGATCTCGCCGACCTTGAAGCGCGCGTGGAAGCGGGCGAGTTCGATCTTGTCGCGGTGGGCCGGGCCCTGATCTCCGATCCGGATTGGGCCGCGAAAGTGCGCGCACGCGACTTCGCCGCGCTCAAGCCATTCGAACCGGCCGCGCTCATGACGCTCGCTTGAGACGTCATGCTGATCAAGAGATCCATGACCATCGCCGGCCATCGCACATCGCTGGCGCTTGAGCCCGAATTCTGGGACGTGCTCGACCGCCGCGCGCGCGAGGAGGCGCTCAGCTTGCCCACCCTGATCGCGCGCATCGACGCCGAGCGCGCGGCCGACGCGCCGGATCGCCCGCTCGCTTCGGCGGTGCGCGTGTTCGCGCTGAAATCGATGGGATGAAGGCTCTCGCCGCGCCTATTGCGGCGCGGGGCGTCCATAGAGCTGAGTCGCGAAATAGCACGGCGCGACGGCGCATTGCGCCATCGTGATGTGGACGTTGAACGTTCCGGTCCAGCGCGGCACCACTTGCACCGTCGGTCGATCGCTTGAGGATACGTCCGATCCGACTTCGTTGTTGTTCTCGTCCGTCACGCGCATGTCGATGTCGCGGCAATCATTGTCGCAGACGGCGTGGATTTGATAATCCATGCCCTGTTCCAGCGTGATCACCGGCAGCGTCTGCACCCCGCCCACAGCAAGGCCGCTCGTATAGGGCTGGCCGACAGGCTGATAGCCTTGCTGGCCGTATTGCTGCGCGGCTTGCGCCAGCTGCCCCTGCAATTGGCCCATATAATCCTGCGCCTGTTGCGGCTGCGCGGGCGCATCGATCGGCGGCGTGGAGACGGGCGCTGCGACTTCCGATGCGGGCTTGTCGCCGCCATTTGGGCTCGCGCCGTCATCGATATTGGCGCCGATGATCCCCAGAACCACGATGGCCGCGATCGCACCGCCGCCGGCCATCGCCCAACCGCTGCGCCACCACGGCTTTTTCGCCGCCGCCTGCGACGAAGATGGGATCGCGGCCGCAGCCTGCACGCGCCGCGGCGGCGGTTCGGGCCGCGCGCCGGCGCCCCGCACCGCCGCGACGACGGCGGCCAAGAGACGCTCCCATTCCGGGTGCCCCGCCTCGCCGCCCCAGCCCTTGAGATTGGCGGCCTGCACTTCGCCGAACCCGAAGGGCGCGGGTGAATCATCCAGCGCGGCAGGGATCAGCTTGCCTTTGTCGCGCCCCATGCGCGCTTCCTCGCGCACCCATTGCGAGCGCGTCGAGTTCTCGCTCCACAGCACGATCACCGCCTTGCACTGGGAGAGTTTGCTCTCGATGTAATCGGCCCAGGTCTGGCCAGGCGGAATTTCGCTGTCCCAGAAGACGTCGACGCCCGCCGCCTCCAGGCCGTGCGCCACCTGCTCGGCGCGCACCTTGTCCTCGCGCGCATAGGAGATGAAGACGTCCGCCATGAGCCCCGTTCCTGGTGTCGAGCGAGGCTGGATTTACCAAGCGCCGCGGCTGGTGGCGAGCCTTGATTGCGGGCCGGCCGCTGCGCGCGCGCGTCGCGACGCTGTTCCCTCTTCGTGCTAGGAGCCTATATGACGATGAGCGAATCAGCGGCGCTGCGCCTTGCGCCGTCCGAACATGGCGAGGCCTTGGACTTAACGCCCATCTCTCAGCGCGCCCGCGTGACGGCGCCCTATCTGGCCGGGCTCAATCCCGAACAGCGCGCCGCCGCCGAGCATCTCGACGGGCCGGTTCTGGTGCTCGCCGGCGCCGGCACGGGCAAGACGCGCGTTCTGGTGGCGCGCCTGGCGCATCTTCTCTCAACGGGCCGGGCCAAATCCTGGGGCGTGCTGGCCGTCACCTTCACCAACAAGGCCGCGCGCGAAATGCGCGAGCGTGTCGAGGCGCTGATGGGCCAAGGCGCGGGCGCGATGCCCTGGCTCGGCACGTTCCATTCGCTGTCGGCGCGGATGCTGCGCGCGCACGCCGAACTGGTGGGTCTCAAATCCACCTTCACCATCCTCGATACGGACGATCAAATCCGGCTTCTGAAGCAGATCATCGAAGCCGAGAACATCGACGACAAGAGATGGCCCGCGCGCATGCTCGCGGGCCTCATCGACGGCTGGAAGAACCGCGCGCTCATTCCCGCCGCCGTGCCGAAGAACGAAGCCTTCTCCTTCGCCGAAGGACGCGGGATCGATCTTTACGCTCTCTATCAGGAACGGCTGAAGCTGCTGAACGCGTGCGATTTCGGCGATCTCTTGATGCACACGATCGCGATCTTCCAGAACCATCCGGACGTGCTCGCCGATTATCATCGCAAGCTGCCCTTCCTGATGGTGGACGAATATCAGGACACCAACGTCGCCCAATATTTGTGGCTGCGGCTCCTCGCGCAAAAGACGCACAATCTCTGCGTCGTCGGCGACGACGACCAAAGCATCTATGGCTGGCGCGGCGCGGAAGTGGACAACATCCTACGCTTCGAGCGCGATTTTCCGGGCGCCAAAGTCATCCGGCTTGAGCGCAATTACCGCTCCACCGGCCATATCCTCGCCGCCGCCGCGCACGTGATCGCGCACAATCGCGGCCGGCTCGGCAAGACGCTCTTCACCGACGATGATCTCGGCGAGCGCGTGAAGGTGCGCGGCGTGTGGGACGGCGAAGCCGAGGCGCGCCTCATCGGCGACGACATCGAACAATGGATCCAAGCGCGAGAGCCCGGACGTAAGGGCCGGTATGCGGATTGCGCCGTGCTGGTGCGCGCGGCCTGGCAGATGCGGGCGTTCGAAGAACGCTTCTTGATGTTGCGCATTCCCTACAAGGTGATCGGCGGCCCGCGCTTCTTCGAGCGCGCCGAGGTGCGCGACGCCCACGCCTATTTGCGCCTCATCCGCAGCGAGGATGACGACCTCGCTTTCGAGCGTATCGTCAATCAGCCCAAGCGCGGCATCGGCGACACCACGATCGCACGCTTGCACGCCGAGGCCGGCAAGCCGCCGACGCGCTTCGTCACCGATGCGGGGCCCTTGTTCAATGCCGACACCGGCGAGGTGCTGGAAACCGAACAGCCCGCGCCAGGCGGGGCGACACGCTTTCGCAGCCTCGCCGCGGCCGCGCGGCAATTGACGCTCGGCGATGATTTGCCGCTCAAGGCGCGCACGGCGCTGCGCGCGTTCCTTGCCGATCTCGATCGCTGGCGCGCGCGCGCGCGGGAGATCACGCATGTGGAGCTGGCCGAGATCGTGCTCGACGAAAGCGGCTACACCGACATGCTGCGCAACGACAAATCGCCCACCGCGCAGACGCGCCTTGAGAACCTCAAGGAACTCGTTCAGGCGATGAGCCAGTTCGACACGCTCGAAGCCTATCTCGAGCATGTCGCGCTCGTGCTCGACATCGAAACGACGGGCGACGGCGATGAAGTGCACATCTCCACGCTGCACGCCGCCAAGGGCCTCGAATGGCCGCTCGTTTTCCTGCCCGGCTGGGAGGAGACCGTATTTCCTTCCCAGCGCGCGATCGATGAAAGCGGCGAGAAGGGTCTCGAGGAAGAGCGCCGCCTTGCCTATGTCGGAATCACGCGCGCACGCCAGAGCGCGCGCATCTCCTTCGCCGCCAATCGTCAAATCTATGGCCGCTGGCAGAGCGTCATTCCCTCGCGCTTCGTCGATGAATTGCCCGCCGCCAATGTCGATGTGGTGAGCGAGACCGGCTATGGCGCGGGCGGCGTGCAGAGCGGCGGCGCTTCGCGCTTCGACGCTTACGCGCCCGGCGCGGGATTCAACTCAGGCTATCAAAGCCCTGGCTGGCAACGCGCCCAAGCCAGAGGCGCGTTCACCGGCGCGCGCCCGCCCCTCATTGAGGGCGAGGCGCGGCTGGTGATCAAATCGGCGGAGGCGGATTCCCATTACCAGATCGGCGCGCGCGTGTTTCACCAGAAGTTCGGCTATGGCCGCGTCCGCCTCGTTGAAGGCAACAAGCTGACGATCGATTTCGACAAGGCCGGCGAGAAGAAAGTGGTCGACAGTTTCGTGAAGCCCGCGGAGGCCGTCTGATCAATAATTCTGGCTGGCGTGAAATATCGCCTCCACACGCAGCGCATCTTCGCGCACGGTGTACATGACAATGTGAGGCGTGCCTGAGATCACGAGCCTGCGCGCCGGCCCTGAACCATGGATAGGCGCGGCGAACGGCATATCGGCTTACGCCTCAATTCGGCGCACGATTCGTCGCCATATTCGCTCGCCCGCATACGGATTAAGCTCAACAGAATGGCTTCAATACGGTCAAGGTCCGCACGTGCGCCGCGCGTCCAGACAATGTTCACCGGCCGAACTTGGTCTCGAAGTGAGCGACAACATCAGCGTGCGTGAGAAGCTCAGCCTGCCCGGCCGCCAGGCGTTCCGCCAACACCGCGTTCTGCGCGGGACTGAGGACTGGAAAAGGATTCTCCTCCATATCCATAAGGAAATCCAATTCAGCCGCCATCGTCTCCTGACGATCTGGCGGCAATTTGGCGAGGCGTTCAAGAACCGCTTCGAGTTTGCTCATGGCGGGTTTATACCAAAACGCAGCGGTCATAGAAACCGCGAGCGCATTGGCGCGGGGATATGGGAGCATAAGCATGAAAACCATGATCGCGGCGGCCCTTGGCGTGGCCGTCCTCGCTGCCTGCGCGCCGCTGCCGCAACCGGCGCCGCCCCCGCCCGCTCCGGCCGCCGCGCCCGCTATCGCGCTCCATGCGCTCGATTGCGGCGAAGCGACGATGACCGACGCGGACATGTTCGCCGATGACGGCTCGATGAAAAACCAGCCGGCCGACATCGTCGTGCCGTGTTTTCTCATCCGTCATCCTGCCGGCGATCTTCTTTGGGATACGGGGCTGCCCGAAGCGCTCGCCTCCTTGCCGGACGGCCAGAACGAAGGCGGCTTTCATTCGCGCATGAAGCGCACGCTGACGGCGCAATTGGCGGATCTGAATTTGACGCCGGCCGACATCGAATACCTCTCCATCTCGCACAGCCATTTCGATCACGCCGGCAATGCGGGTCTGTTCGCGGCCTCCACCTGGATCGTCGATGCGGAGGAGCGCGCGCACATGTTCCGCCGCGAAGCGCGCGCGGGCGATGCGGTCACGCAATTCGCCGCTTACGCTGCGCTGGAAAACGCGCCGACGCGGCTCATCGAGGGCGACGCGGCTCATGACGTGTTCGGCGACGGCAGCGTGACCATTCATCAAATGCCGGGCCACACGCCGGGCCACACCGTGCTCCTGGTGCGCCTGCCCGAAACGGGGCCGGTGCTGCTCAGCGGCGATCTTTATCATTTCACCGCCAGCCGCGCTGAGCGCCGCGTGCCGCGCTTCAATTTCGATCGCGCCCAGACGCTCGCCTCGATGGATGCGTTTGAAGCGCTCGCGCGGGAAACGGGCGCGCGCGTCGTCATTCAGCACGTCCGCGCCGATTTCGAAGCGCTTCCGGCGTTTCCCGAAGCATTGCGCTGATCAGGAGCGCGGCGCGCGCGCCTTCAAGCGATACCAGCCGTCGCCCGCCTGCGTGGCGCGAAGAATCTTCTCGCGCGCGGCGGCTTCGGCGGGAGTCTCCGCGCGAATATCGGCGCTGAGCGCGGCGCGGCGAAACGGGATCACCTGCACCAGCGGCAGCCCCTTCTCCAGCGTGTAGCGCCCATCCGGCGCGAGCGCGAAAAATGGGAAATGGATGTGCGCGTGATAGGTGTCGGTGTCGACCACGCCGGCGACCACCTCCACCACGCTGTTCTCGCGATTGAGCAGCGGCGTGAACAGGCAGCTCCACCCCGGCGGCGTGCGGATCGACCAATAATTGTGGAACTTCGCCGGCGGGCGCGGCAGGCGCGGATGGCCGGCCACTTGCTGGGGCCCGTGAAAACTCACCATCGTGCGATCGAAATCCCAACCCGCGTCGAGGCGCGCCCCATTCTCGGCGATTTCGAGCCGCACGGTCGCGGCGAGCGGCAGGATGTAGCCAAGCTGCAGCGCATCCAGAAACGGCATGCAGCGCTTGATGGTGAGGCCGTTATTGGTGGTGGAGACGCTCTGCGCATCGACCGCGCCGAGCCGCCGGAACCAATCGGGCAATGCGGCGCGCGCGGGAATGGGCGGCGCGATCACGCCCTCATCTTCAGGCGCGCAGAGAAATTGCACCTTGCACGCGGACGCGCCGCCAAAGCCGAATCGCATCGCGCCCCGCTCAGTCCCGATCAATCGTCTTCATCATCCCCGCCGCGGCCACGGCCGCGCCCGCGATGATCGTCCCAGCGGCCGTCGCGCCGCCAGCGATAATAATCGTCGTCGCTCGAATTGCTCGACGAGTTCGAGGACGAGTTTGAGGACGAATTGGACGACGAATTGGAGGACCGGTTCGAACTCCAATTGCTCGACGAGTTCGACGAGCGGTTTGAGCTCCAATTGCTCGATGAATTGGAGTTGGAGCTGGAATTGGAATTCGAATTGGAGCTCGAATTGCCGGCGAAGCGCTGGAGCGGGACCTCGGCCGCCTCCGCGCGCTGCGGGTGAACGATCACCCGGCCAAGATCGGCCTGGGCGTCCACCGCCGCCGAAGCAGTCCCGGCGCCCATGAAGGAGGCGATCGCCGCCGCCGCGAGGAGCTTGAGTTTGGTCATGGTCTATCCGCCAATCGTTGGTCTCACGCCAAAAAGCAATCTCCGCCTGAACCTGTGCTGAACATGGGCGGCCGGGCGCGGCTTGCGCCGGAGCGGGCGGCGCGGTCATAGGAGCCCATGCATCTTTTGACCGCCATCGGCGCGCTGCCGCAGATCAAGGCCGCCGCCGACGAATTCGACCGGCACGACCCGTCCCCGGCGGACGCGGTCTCCTGGTATGAGGCCGAGCCGGGCCGCTTTCGCCTGGAAATCTACGCGCCGACCGATCAGGACGCCGCCAGCGCCATCGCCATCGTCGGCGCCGCAGCGCCCGACCTCCACGTGGTGAGCGAGCCGCTGGACGAGGACACGGACTGGATCGCGCGCTCGCTGGAGGGCCTGCCCCCGGTGGAGGCGGGCCGCTTCGTCGTCGCCGGCGCACACGTGCTCGGCCAGATCCATGACGGGCGCCGGCGCATCTGGATCGAAGCCAGCGAGGCCTTCGGCACCGGCCATCACGGCACCACCAAGGGCTGTCTCTTGATGCTGGAGCGGGCCGCGCGCCGCCGGCGCATCCGCCGCGCGCTGGACGTCGGGGCGGGATCGGGCGTCCTCGCGATCGCGGCGGCCAAGCTCGGCGCGGACGCGCTGGCGATCGAGATCGATCCGCGCGCGGCCGAGATCGCGGCGCTCAACGTGCGCGCCAACGCCGTGTCCAATCGCGTGCGCGTGCGCGCGGGCGATGGGGCGCGCTTGATCGCGCGGGAGCGCCCGTTCGATCTGGTGTTCGCCAACATCCTGATGCGCCCGCTCATTCGGCTCGCGCCGCGCCTGATCGGCGCGGTGGCGCCCGGCGGCGATCTCATCCTCTCCGGCCTCTTAACCACGCAGGAGCCGTTGGTGCGCGCCGCCTACGTCAATCGCGGCATGCGCCTTGTCGGGCGGCTGCGGCGCGAAAGCTGGGCCACGCTCGCCTTGCGCCGCCCGCTCCACTAAATTCGACCGCATGAGCCAAACCATGATCCAGAATTTCGAGGTCAGCGGCGGCCCGGACATGGGCCGCAAGAACCTGCCGCACCTGCGCAAGGCGCTGGCCGACTTGAACCTCGACGGCTTCATCGTCCCGCACGAGGATGAGTGGCAAAACGAATATGTGCCGCCGGCCTTCGATCGGCTGGCCTGGGTGTCCGGCTTCACCGGCTCGGCGGGCGCGGCGATCGTGTTCAAGGACAAGGCCGCCATCTTCGTGGACGGGCGCTACACGCAGCAGGTGCGCGCGCAGGTCGATGGCAAGCTGTTCGATTATCTGAGCCTCCTGGACGATGGCGCGGTCGCCTATCTGCGCGATCACGCGCCGAAGGGCGGCAAGGTCGGCTTCGATCCGCGCGTATTGAGCCCGGACGCGCTGGACAAATATCGCGCCGCCGCCGCCGCCGCCGGCGCGGACCTCGCGCCCGTCGCGCCCAATCCGATCGACCTTGCCTGGCGCGACCGCCCGCCCACGCCGCGCGCGCGCATCGCGCCGCATCCGGAAATCTATGCCGGCGAAAGCGCGGCCTCCAAGCGCGCGCGCATCGGCCAAGCTGTCGCCGCCGCCGGCGCGGACGCCGTAATCCTCACCTCGCCTGCCTCGCTCGCCTGGCTGTTCAATATTCGCGGCGGCGATGTGGCGCGTACGCCGCTGCCGCTGGGCGAGGCGATCCTCTACGCCGACAGCCGCGCCGATCTGTTTCTCGATCCAGTGAAAGTGAGCGACGAGGTGCGCGCCTGGCTTGGCAATGAGGTGAGCATCCGCGCGCCGGAGGATCTTCCCAAGGCCATGGCCGCGCTCAAGGGCGTGCGCGTGCAGCTCGATCCGGCCAACGCGTCGGCCTGGTATTTCGAAACGCTCGCGGCGGCGGGCGCCGAGATCAAGCGCGCGCGCGATCCCGTGGTGCTGCCGCGCGCGACGAAGAACGCCGTCGAGATCGAAGGCGCGCGCAAGGCCCATCGCCGCGACGGCGCGGCCCTGGCGAAATTCCTGCACTGGATCGCCACCGAGGCGCAAAGCGGCAAGACCGACGAAATCACCGCCTGCCGCGTCTTGGAGGGCTTTCGCGCCGAGAGCGGCCAATTGCGCGACCTCTCCTTCGATTCCATTTCCGGCGCGGGCCCGAACGGCGCGATCATGCATTATCGCGTCACGCGCAAAACCAATCGCCGCCTCGCGCGGGGCACGCTCTTCCTAATGGATTCGGGCGCGCAATATCTCGACGGCACAACGGACGTTACGCGCACCATGGCGATCGGGCGGCCCTCGCGTGAAATGCGCGATCGCTTCACGCGCGTGCTCAAGGGCCATATCGCGCTGGCGCGCGTGCGCTTTCCCGAAGGCACGACGGGCCATCAGCTCGACGCGCTCGCGCGCATGGCGCTCTGGGAGGCCGGCCTCGATTTCGAGCACGGCACGGGCCATGGCGTCGGCTCCTATCTTGGCGTGCACGAAGGCCCGCAAGGCATCACCAAGCGGGCCACGGGCGTGGCGCTCGAGCCGGGCATGATCGTCTCCAACGAGCCCGGCTATTACAAGGTCGGCGCCTACGGCATCCGCATCGAAAATCTGCAAGTGGTGAGCGCGCCCGAAGCGATCGCCGGCGGAGAAAAGCCGATGCTCGGCTTTGAAACGCTGACGCTGTCGCCGATCGACCGCACGCTGATCGTGAAGGATATGCTGACCAGGGAGGAACGCGCCTGGCTCAACGCCTATCATGCGCGCGTGCGCGAAGAGATCGGCGCGCAGCTCGACGGCGCGGCCGCGCTTTGGCTGGAGGCCGCGACGGCGCGAATTTAGCGCAGCCTATATCGTCGTGGGCCAAGCTTGCGCGGCGTGCAGCAGTGCGGCGATTTCGACCACGTCGCCGCGGACACGGTAAGCGACAATGTAGGGCGTGCGCGGCACGGTGAGTTCGCGCGTGCCCTCGATCCGTCCGCGACGACCCAATTCCGGAAAGCGTCCCAATCGGCGAATTGCGATACGAATGCGTGCTTCCACAGTCGCGGCCGCTGGCTTGTTGCGCTTTGCTATATGTTCGATCTGCTGCTTCAGTTCCGCGACGAAGCGCGGCGCAAGAACGATGGCGAGGGCCTTTTTAGTCACGCCGCGCTTGCAACACGCTCATGAAAGCATCCATTTCCTGCTCATAATCTTCAAGCGTCAGGCCCAAGCCGTCATCGAGTTCGGCAACACCCGCCTCAATCTCGGCGCGTGCCGCGTTGTCCGCCGCGATTCGCGCCTTCACGGCGGCGGCGGCCGCCTCCTCCGGCGTCACGCCAGCGCGAGCCGCGATATCCGCCAAGCGTGCGCGGTCCGCCTCCGGCAGGATCAAAACTAAGGGCGTCATAGACCAATGATACTCCAGTGCGACCGCGAGCGCTATCTGTCGTCAGGCCTTGCGCGCGACGAGAAATATCCGCGAATCCTTGCCGCGCGCGCCATGGCGCTCGCGGGCGAGGATATCGAAACCGGCCGCCGCGATGTCGCTCTCCAGCGCCGCCGCATCGAAGAACGCCACGAACGGCGCGCGGCCGAGCCCACGCATCAGGGGCACGGCCAGGCGCAACAGCGGATTCATTTCCGCGAGGCACGGCGTCTTGGAAATGAAAAGCCCGCCTGGCTTTAGAACGCGATGGATGCCCGCGAGCGCCGCCGCGCGATCGGGCACGAGATGGAGAAGATTGAACGCCAGCGCCACGTCCGCGCTCGCATCGGGCCAAGGCGGCGCATTGGGCGTCCCGACCTCGAACGAGACGCCGGCGGCGCCTTCGCTGGCCGCCTTCTCGCGCGCGATGGCGATCATCTCTGAGGACACATCCGTGCCGAGATAGCGCGCGGCCGCGCCCGCGAGTTTCAGCGCGGTGGTCCCCGTGCCGCAGCCGACCTCCAGCACAGCGTCGCTTGGCTTCAAAAGCGCACGCACCGCATTGAGCGTGCGCTCATAGCCCACCATGTCGGCGATGGGATCGGCGGCGTATTTGCGCGCGGCCTTGTCCCAGAACCGCGCCCCGTCGCTCACCGTCATCTCAGTGGCCCTCGATCAGCGCGATCCAGGCATCCTCGTCGATCACTTTCACGCCAAGCTTTTCCGCGTCCTGCAGCTTCGAGCCCGCGCCGGGGCCGGCGATCACGAGATCGGTTTTCTTCGAGACGCTGCCGGAGACTTTCGCGCCAAGTGCGGTCGCGCGCGCCTTGGCTTCGTCACGCGTCATCTTCTCCAGCGCGCCGGTGAACACGACAACGAGGCCCGCGACGGGGCTCGTCTTCGCCGCGCGCGCCTCGTCCTGCGGCGTGACGCCTTCGGGATTTTTGCGCGCGTCGAACAAGAGGCGCTCAAGAATTTGCAGATTATGCTCTTCGGCGAAGAAATCCGCGATGCGTTCAGCGGCGACCGGCCCCACGCCGTCGATCGCGGCGAGTGCGGCGACGCCATCGCGCGGCTGCTGCGCCTCGGCCTTGCGCACCAGCGCGCAGATCGCCGCCCAATCGCCGAAGCGTTGCGCCAGAATTTCCCAGACGCGCGCGGGAATGCGGGGCAACTTCAAGGCTTGTCCGGCCGCGACCACATCGTCGAAAAGGCCCTGGGCTTCAAAGCGCGCGGCATGCTCTAAGAGCACGCGCACATTGGCTTCGCTCACGCCTTCAATCGCACGCAAGGCGCGATAATCCGGCCCGGCCCGATCGCGCGCGGCCTTCCGCGCTGCGTCCTCGAACGCCGCCCACGATCCGAAATGGCGCGCCAGAACGCCCGCCGTCGTTTCGCCCACATCGCGAACGCCGAGCGCGAAGAGGAAGCGGCCGAGGCTGGGCGTGCGCCGCGCCTCGATTGAAGCAAGCAGATTGGCGACGCTTCTTTCGCCATAGCCTTCGCGCGCGAGGATGGCGTCGCGATGGCGCGCGAGCCGGAAGATATCGCCGGGCTCCTTCAAGAATCCCGCCTCGAAAAATTCCGCGATCTGCTTTTCACCGAGCCCTTCGATGTCCATCGCGCGGCGTGAGACGAAATGCTTCAAGTGCTCGATGCGCTGAAACGGACATGCGAATTCGCCGGTGCAGCGCCGCACGGAGCTTTCTTCCGCGGAAACCGGCGTTTTGAGCGGACACGGACAGGCCTCGGGAAACACATAGCGCCGCGCCCCGCGCGCGCGCTTTTCCAGCACCACATCGACGATTTGCGGAATGACATCGCCGGCGCGCTGGATGATCACGGTGTCGCCCACGCGCAAATCCTTGCCGCCGCGAATGGGCGCGCCGTCCGCGCCGATGCCGGCGATGTAATCGGGATTATGGAGCGTGGCGTTTGTCACCGTGGCGCCGCCGACGAAGATCGGCTTAAGGCGCGCCACGGGCGTCAGCGCGCCAGTGCGCCCGACTTGAATATCGATGGCCTCCAGGATCGTCTCGGCCTGTTCGGCGGGAAATTTGTGCGCGATGGCCCAGCGCGGGCTGCGCGACAGGAAGCCCAAACGCTGCTGCAGATTCAGATCGTCCACCTTGTAGACGACGCCGTCGATCTCGAAATCGAGGCTCGGCCGCGCCTTGAGGATGCGCCGATAGATTGCGAGCAGCGCATCGGCCTCCGTTGCCCGCGCGAGCATGTCGTTGACCGGAAAGCCCCAATCGCGCAGCCGCGCCATCGCATCGAATTGCGTTTGCGCGATCGGCGCGCTTACCTCGCCCCAGCCATGCGCGAAGAAGCGCAAGGGCCGCTCGGCGGTGATGCGCGCATCGAGCTGGCGCAAAGCCCCCGCCGCCGTATTGCGCGCATTGACGAAAAGCTGCCCGCCCGTCTTGGCCGCGCGCTCATTGAGCGCGGCGAAATCCGAGCGCTGCATATAGACTTCGCCGCGCACCTCCAGCACGGCGGGCGCGCCGCGCAGCTTTTCCGGAATGTCGCCGATGGTGCGAAGATTGGCGGTCACGTCCTCGCCTTCGCGCCCGTCCCCGCGCGTCGCGCCCTGCACGAACACGCCATGCTCGTAACGCAGCGACGCCGAAAGGCCATCGATCTTCGGCTCGGCCGTGAAGACGGGCGCGGCGGAGAGATTGAGGAAGCGCTTCACCCGTTCGACGAAGGCGCGCGCATCGTCTTCATCGAACGCATTATCGAGCGAGAGCATCGGCGCGGCATGGCGCACCTTGGCGAATTTCTCCGCCGCTGGAGCGCCGACGCGCAGTGTGGGGGAATCGGCCCGCACCAGCGTAGGAAAACGCGCCTCGATCGCATCGTTGCGGCGCTTGAGCGCGTCATAAGCCGCATCGGTGATGATCGGCGCGTCTTCGCCATGATAGCGGCGATCGTGCGCGGCGATTTCCGCGGCCAGATGCTTGAGCTCAGCCTTGGCTTCTTTCTCGCTGAGCTGATCGACCGGCTTTTCGCTCATGGAAACTTAAAGCGCGCGCTTAGAACAGGCGCCCGATCGTGTTGGAGAACCAGCCGCGCCGGCGCGCCTCGCCTTCTTCCACGGGCGTGACGCCGCGTCCTTCAAGAAGGTTGAAGCTCGCCTCGTACCATTCGCTGCCAGGAAAATTGTGCCCCAAAATGGCGGCGGCGCGCTGCGCTTCCTCGGTCATGCCGACAGTGAGATAGCCTTCCACCAGGCGATGCAACGCTTCGGGCGTGTGCGTGGTGCGTTGATAATTGGTGTTCTCAACCACGTTGCGGAAGCGGTTGATGCCGGCCAGGGGCTGATTGTGCGTGAGATAGAAGCGCCCGATCTCCATCTCCTTGCCGGCCAGCTGGTCATAGGTCATGTCGATCTTGAGGCGCGCATCGCGCGCATAATCGCTTTGCGGATAGCGACGCACCACCTCCTGCAGCGCGGTCATGGCGCGCTCGGTCGTGCCCTGGTCGCGGCCGACATCGAGGATCTGTTCGAAATAGCAGATCGCCACCAGATAATAGGCGTAGGGCGCGCTTTCATTGCCCGGATGGAGCGCGATGAAACGCTGCGAGCTTTCGATCGCGTCATCGTAGCGATTGGCCTGATATTGCGCGTAAGCCGTCAGCAGGATCGCGCGGCGGGCCCAGGACGAATAAGGGTGCTGGCGCTCAACCTCCTGGAACGCGAGCACCGCCTCCGACCAGCGCCGTTCGTCCAGCATGTCCGCGCCGCGATTATAGAGCTGGGCGACCGGCTCCTCGTTGAACTGCACGGCCTCGCGCGGGCCGCGTCCGCCAAAACAGGCCGCAAGGCTCGCCGCCATCAAGAGGGCGCCGGCGACCTTCACGACGTTCGTGGCTGAGCTCATCAAGCGGTTCTCCCCTGGCGGCGGCGGTCATGCCGCTGCATCCCGCGCCGATTTCGCCGCCTCTCCTACATGAGCCCGCCCGCCCCGCAAAGCGTGGGCGCCAGTCCGGCGCATTCTCTAGTTGGGAGCGCTCAGCCGACGGCGACGGCGGCGAGGGCCGGCTCTTCCTCCGCCTCCCAGCGCCAGGCCTGCGGCGTGTCGA
The DNA here is from genome assembly GCA_964563395.1 of uncultured Caulobacteraceae bacterium. Taxonomy (GTDB): domain Bacteria; phylum Pseudomonadota; class Alphaproteobacteria; order Caulobacterales; family Aquidulcibacteraceae; genus JBEVOS01. Next base: position 51,428 of record CAZLWK010000009.1, on the reverse strand, counting down.
GCAGCGCGCGCACCAGGGCGGCGTTGAGGGCGTGGCCGGGCATGTCGGCGACGAAGCGGCCGAGGATGGGCGCCCCGACGAGCGCCAGATCGCCCACCGCGTCGAGCAGCTTGTGGCGGACGAATTCGTCCTCGAAGCGCAGGCCCTCGGGATTGACCACGCGGCCATCCTGCACCACGACCGCGTTCGCCAGCGAGGCGCCGCGGCCTAGGCCCTTGGCGCGCAATTGCTCCACCTCGGCCATGAAGCCGAAGGTGCGGGCGTCGGCGATCTCGGTCAAAAACGCCTCGCGCGAGAGCGTCACGTGCTTGCGCTGCACGCCGATGGCGGGATCGGCGAAGCGGATCGTGACATCCATCTCCAGATGCGCATCCTCGATCGGCAGGAGCGCGGCGCTCTTGGCGCCGGCGCGCACTTCGATCGGAGCCAGGATACGGATCGCGCGGGCGGCGACGTGCTGGGCCTTCAGACCAGCGTTCAGCAGCACCTGCACGAACGGCGCGGACGATCCATCGAGGATCGGCAATTCCGGCCCGTCGACCTCGACGATCAGATTGTCGATCTCCAGGCCGGCGCAGGCCGCCAGGAGATGCTCCACCGTGGCGATCTCCACGCCGGCGGCGTTGCGCAGCGTGGTGCCGAGTTGGGTGGCGCCCGTGAGATCGGCATGGGCGCGGATGCGGTTGTCGCCGGCCACGTCCGTGCGCACGAACACGATGCCGGTGTCGACCGGCGCGGGCGACAGGACGAGCCGCGCATGGGCGCCCGAATGCACCCCGATGCCTGCGCAAACAGCCGGACCTGCGATTGTATGCTGGCGACGCAAATGCGACCCCTGACAGCCCATGTCCGCGACCGTGACCGGCCCCAAACGAAAGCCCCCCCGGGCCTCCTTATGATGAATTTATGGGCGCCGTTCGCAGCCGCAGCAACACAACTTGCGTTACGGTTTGTGACGATCAACCATGGCCGCTCATGACCGCCCCGAACGGCTCTTTTCACGAAACTTTTGAAGACCTTATGGCGCGGGCGCGCCAGAAGGGCGATGGCGCGGCGGGTCTTGCCCGGCGCGCGGCCTATCTGGCCCTCGGGCGCGATCCGGCGCGCGAGGCCGCCGCCTGGACGCTGGCCGCCGCGCTTGATCCGCTGGACGCGGCGGCCCCGCTCGCGCTGAGCCGCCTCAAGGCCCGCGCGGGCGATTTCGCCTCGGCGCGCGAAGCGGCGGCGGCCGTGTTCAACGGCGCGGTCGATCAGGCGGATCGGGGCGCGGCGGCGCTGGCGCTGGGCGAAATCGCCCTCGCCCGGCGGGACCAAACCGAGGCGCAAGCCGCGTTCGAGGCCGCGCGCCGCATCGCCGAATTGATGCTGGCGGTCGATCCCGCCGACGCGGACGCCGCCCACGATCTCGCCGAAGCGCGCCAAAGGCTGGCCGAATTGGCGCTTGGCCAAGGCGATTGGGCGCGCGGGCGCGGCGAGCATGAGGCCGCGCTCGCGCTGATGAACGGGCTCGCCGTGCAGCGCCCAGACGATCAAAGCCTGATGGCGGACCGCGCCTTCAGTCGGCTGCGTCTGGCCGATCTTTCCCTCCTGCATCGGCGGAACGCGGAGGCCCGCGCCCATCTGGACGAGGCGCGCGCGCTTTATCGCGCCCTGGCCGCGCAGGCGGCCGATCCGCGCATGCTGGATGAAGCGCTGGCCGCCGCGCACGCGCTGGAAGCCGCGCTCGCCGGCCTTACGGGCGATGAAGCCGGCGCCCAAGCGAGCGCTGACGCGGAGCTGCGTTTGCGCCAGCGGGCGGCGCGCGACGCGCCCGGCCGCGAGGCGCCGTTGATCGAGGCGTGGCGACGGCGCGCCGCGCTGCACGACACGGCCGGCCGGGCCGATCTGGCGTCAGCCGCCCGCGCGCAGGCGCGTGCGCTGGCGACGATCCTGACGGAGCGCGCGCCCGACGACGACGACGCGGCGCGCGAATTCATGAGCACGCTGTTTGAAGAGGCCGCCGCCTCCAGCGATCCGGAAAGCGCGCGCCGCCTCTATGCGCAAGCCTGCGTGTTCGCGGACAAACGGCTCGCCGCCAAACCCGACGATGAGGAACGGCAGCGCGCCTTGGCCGCCGCCTGGGACCGGCTCGGCGCCCTCGGCGCGCGCGCCGGGCGCCACGGCGCCGCGCAAGACGCCTTCGCCCGCGCCGTGGCGCTGGCGCGCTTGATCCATGCGAAAGCGCCGCTCGATCTCGGACGCACGCAAACGCTGGCGGCGCTTTTGCTGAAGCTTGGCGCGGCCGCGCGCGCCGCGCGAGATCTCACCGCCGCGCGCGCGGCGCTCACCGAATCCTACACGCTGCGCCTCGGCCTGGTGGAACGCGCCAAGCGCGACAGCGCAGCCCTCAAGGACCTCGCGGTGGCGCTCGAACAGCTCGGCCTCACCGCCGAAGCCGCCGGCGCGACGCAGGAAGCCGCCGACGCCTGGCGCGAGGAACTCAGCCTCTCGGCCCGCATCTTCGCGCCGGGCGATCTGGAAAAGCTGCGCTTCGACTCGCGCGTGCACGGCCTCCTGGCCGGGCTTCACCTGCCGGACAGCGCGGCGCACAAGCGCGCGGCGCTCACCGCGCTCGACGATCTGGCTGGAGCGGGCATGCTCACGCCGACTGACGCAGCCCTGCGCGCGCGGCTTTGGCGCACGCCTTAGCGCGGATTCATTTGGCGGCGCAGAAAGGCCGGGATCTCAAGCTCTTCATCGAGATTGGGATCGCGTAGGGTTTCATCGGCCGGGCGTCGATCGAAATCCGGCTCCGGCGCGGGCGCGAAGGCGTTCGGATCGACCGGCGGCGGATTGGGCTTCATCCAGCCGAACAGATTGAACCCTTTGCCCCGCTCCTCCGGATCGTTGACGAAGCGCGGCCGCTGATCGCCGAACCCGTCCACCGGCTCGATCGGCGTGGAGCCGCGCGCGGCGGGCGGCGGCGAAAGATCGATCTCGCGGGCCGCCGCTGCAGCGGCCGCCGCGTTCGGAAAGCGGCGCGGCGCGGGCGCGTCGGCGGCGCGGCGCGCCGGCTGCACCACGGTCTGCTGCGAAACGATCGCCTCATCGTCGATCCCGGTGGCGACGACGGAGACGCGCATGCGCCCTTCCAGGGATTCATCGAAGGTGGAGCCCAGGATGATATTGGCCTGCGGATCGACCTCGGCGCGGATCTCGTTCGCGGCGGCGTCGACCTCGTAGAGCGTCATGTCGAAGCCGCCAGTGATGTTGATCAGCACGCCGCGCGCGCCCTTCATGCTGACGATGTCGAGCAGCGGATTGGCGATCGCGCCGTGCGCCGCTTCGAGCGCGCGGCCGGGGCCCTCGCCCTCGCCCGTACCCATCATGGCGGTGCCCATCTCGGCCATCACGGTGCGCACGTCGGCGAAATCGAGATTGATAAGGCCGGGCATCACCATGAGATCGGTGACGCCGCGCACGCCAGAATAAAGCACCTGATCGGCCAGCTGGAACGCTTCGGCGAAGGTGGTGCGCTCATTGGCGACGCGGAATAGATTCTGGTTCGGAATGACGATCAGCGTGTCGACGTGCTTGCGTAGCTCCTGCACGCCGGCCTCCGCCAGATGCATGCGGCGCTGGCCCTCGAAATGAAACGGCTTGGTGACGACGGCGATGGTGAGGATGCCGCGCTCGCGGGCGGCGCGCGCGATCACGGGCGCGGCGCCCGTGCCCGTGCCCCCGCCCATGCCGGCGGCGACGAACACCATGTGCGCGCCGTCGAGGAATTCCAAAATCTCCGGTGTCGATTCCTGCGCCGCCGCCTGGCCGACCTCCGGGCGCGCGCCGGCGCCGAGGCCCTCCGTGATCGATTGGCCGAGTTGGATGCGATGCGGGGTCTTGGCCCGCGTCAACGCTTGCGCGTCGGTGTTGGCGACGACGAATTCCACGCCCTGCAGGCGCGCATCGATCATGTTGTTGACGGCGTTGCCCCCCGCGCCGCCGACGCCGAACACGACGATGCGCGGCTTCAATTCGTGCAGGGAGGGCGCGCTCAAGGAGGTCATCACATACTCAGCGGACGGGGGCCGGCTCCGACTCGCGGAGCGCTCCCTATGTTGCCGCTCAAACGTGTAATTTCCAGGGCGTTTACGACTTCGTGCGTGCTTCTTCGCAGCTAAAGACGCTGTAAGGCGGCGCAACAGCGCCTGGGACCGAATCAGCCGCTAGAAATTGTCCTTGAACCAACCCCAGGCGCGATTGGCGGCTTCGCGCATGGCGCGCGCCGCGTCCCAGAGCGTTGCGTCCGCGGGCTCCGCGCCCGGCGTCAGATCGGCGTGATCGAAGCGCCAGCGCAGCACGCCCGCCGCCGCCGCGAAAGCGGGGCCCGCTTCGCCCCCTTCAAAGCCCGCGAGCTCGAACGGTCGGCCGATCCGCACCGGCATGCCGAGAATATCCCCAGCCAGATCGCGCGCGCCCGGCAGCATCGCGCCCCCGCCCAGAAGCACTACGCGGCGCGGTCCGTGCGCGCCGCTGAGCCCGGCGCGCGCGAGCCGGTCGCGGGCGATGAGCATAAGTTCATGAAAGCGCGGCTGCAGCGCGTCCACGATCGCGCCGCGCAGCGCCATCGCCGGTTCAAGGCGTCCATCCTCGCCCAGGCGCGGCGCGGCCACGGTCTCGCGCGCATCGATTCCGCCGCCCACCGCGCCGAACACCAGCTTGGCGCGCTCGGCGGCGGCGAAGGTCGTCTCTAGCTTCGCGGCGAGATCGCGCGTCATGCGCACGCCGCCGACCGGGATCGTCTCGGCGTGCAAGAGCCCGTCCGGCCCGAACACCGCCATGCCGGTGGCGCCGGCGCCGCAATCGAGCACCAGCGTTCCTTGCGCGCGCTCTTCCTTGGCCAGCGCGGAGAGCCCGGCGGCGTAAGGCGCGGCGATGATTTCGCTCACCTCGGCGCCGGCTTCGCGCACGCACGCGCTCAGCGCCTCGATCGCCTCGGCCGGCGCGGTGACGACGCAGGCTTCGACGGCCAGCATCTTGCCGCGTTTGCCGAGCACGTCGTCCTTCGCCAGCATGTCCCCGTCGAGCCGCCAGCGCAGGGGCGCCGCGTAGAGCACCACGCGCGCCGGATTGGGCTCGGCCTCCACAGCCGCCGCGAGCGCTGAATCGAGGTCGCGCTGGACGATTTCCTGCCCGCGCACGCGCACGCCGCCGCGCGAGATGCGCGCGGAAAGCCCCGGCCCCGCATAGGTGGCGCTGACATGGGAGATGGCTTCGCCCGACATCCGTTCGGCTTGATCGATCGCCACGCGGATGGCGCGGGCGCAGGCGTCGAAATCTGCGGGCTTTCCGCTCGCCGCGGCCGGCGCGGTCTGCACGCCGAAGCCCAGAATGCGCAAAGGCCGGTCCGGGTGCAGCTCCAGCACCGGATCGCGCTTGGCGACGAGGCAGACGGTCTTGGACACGCCGATATCGAGCGCCGCCGCGATCTGCGGGCGCGGCGCGGATTGAAGGGCGAAGGCGCGCTCGGCCATGCTAGGCTCCATGACCGATGGGACCGCCAAGCAGCGGCGCGTTTTGACGAACCGCCAGAAGCCCCGGCGCGCGCAGATCGATCCGCTCGACAGGCCGGTCCAAGAGGGCGTGGGCGCCGTGCAGCGCCTCGAGCCGCGCCATGGCGGCGGGCGCGTCGGCCTCCGGCAGCGCGATCGTCACACCGGACTTGAGTTCGATGTTCCAGCGCCGCTCGCCGACGCGGATCAAGGCCGCGGTGCGGGTGCGCAAGGCCGGCAGACGCTCCAGCGCCAACAGCACCGGCTCGGCCGCATGCGCCGCGCCCGGCCCGACGACCAGGGGCAAATGCGGATGATCGGCGGGGCGCTCGGCGAGCAGGCGCTCGCCGGCGGAATCGATCACGCTGACCGCGCCGTCCTCCTGCCAAAGCGCGAAGGCGGCGCGCCGCTCCACCACGATAAGCATCTGATCAGGCCAGCGGCGCGTGACGCGCGCCTTGGCCACCCAATCGAGGCTTTCGATGCGCGCCTTGACGAGCTTGGGATCGGCCGCGAGCAGCGAGGCCCGCCCGTCCGGCATCAGCACGTCGCGGATTTCCTCGGCGCGCTGGCCCTCCACGCCCTCGATGCGGATGTCGCGCGCGGCGAAGCCGGCGTTCGCGGCCATGCGATCGGCCTGCACGGCCCAGGCTTCGTGGGCGTCGAACAGCGAGCCGCCCAGCCAGGCGGCGCCGGCGACGGAGGCGCCCGCCATCAGAATGCAGCCGGCGAGGAAGGTCGCCACGCCGCGGCGCGTGATCTTGCCCGGACCGCGCCAATCGCCCTCCAGCTTGATCGCGGCCAGGCGCGGAATGCCCTCCACCTGCGGCCGGCGACGGCGCGGCGGTTCAGGCGGCGCGGGCGGGCGGCGGCGCGCTCTCACCGAGGCCATGATGCGTCCTCCAGCATCCAAGCGACCAATTGGTCGTAAGACATCCCCACGAAGGCGGCTTGTTCCGGCACGAGCGATGTCGGCGTCATGCCCGGCTGATTATTGAGTTCGATGAGAATGACCTTCCCGGTCTTCTCGTCCCATTTGAAATCGGACCGCGTCACGCCCTTGCAGCCGAGCGCGACATGGGCGGCCTCGGCCCAACGCATCAGCTTCTCGGCGATCTCGGCGGGAATCTTGGCGGGCAATTCGTGCACCGATCCGCCGGCGGCGTATTTGGCGTGATAATCGTACCATTCGCCGGCCGGAATGATCTCGGTGACGGCCAGCGCGCGCGGGCCGCCCGGCTCGCCGAGCACGGCGACGGTCAATTCCTTGCCGCCGACGAATTCCTCCACCAGCACGTCCTCGCCGAACGCCCAGTCCGGATCGAGCAGCTGTTCGGGCGGGCGGTTTGCGCCTTCGCGCACGATGAACACGCCGACGGACGAGCCCTGGCTGTTTGGCTTGACCACGTAAGGCGGCGCCATCGGATGGGCCTTGGCCGCCTCAAATCTGTTCATCAATTTGCCGGCGGCGATCGGCAGGCCGTGCAGCGCGAAAATCGCGCGCGACTTGTCCTTGTCCATCGCCAGCGCCGAGGCGAGGACGCCGGAATGGGTGTAGGGAATGCGCAGATAATCCAAGACGCCCTGGATGCGCCCATCCTCGCCCCATTCGCCGTGCAGCACGTTGAACGCGATTTCAGGCTTGGCGTTCTTGAGTTTTTCGAGCCAGTCGGGGTCCTTCGGATCGATCTCGATCACGTCGTGGCCGAGCCGCTTGAGCGCGGCGCAGGCGCCGGCGCCGGTGGAGAGGGAGACCTCTCTTTCGGCGCTCAATCCGCCCAATAACACCGCCACCCGCGCCATCAGCGCCGCTCCCGTTCTGGATCATCAGAAATGAGCCCGGAGAGTTAAGGCAAGGTGAGGGCGAGCCCCATTATGGATTGATTTTTATAGTGAATTTTTCGTTCTCGCGGGCGTCGTCCGGCAATCTCTCGGTCATCTGAACGAACGCTTTCTTACCCGCCCAAACCATAGGCGCGCGCGCCTTAACCTTAGGCGCCCAAGCGCGCGGCGCCCGGCGCCTCACAACGCCCTCTTGCGCATGCGCGCATGCTCGGCGAAGCCGCACGCGGAGGGCTCTACGCACATGGCGGACGTTATTCTGGCGCACACCGAAGCCGCCGCGACGCGCGCCGCGCGGGTCGCGGAAAAGCTGCGGGCGCTGGGCTATCAGGTGCGGACGGATTTCGAAGCCGCCGGGCCGCTCAGCCCGCACGCGCGCCGCCGCCGCGCCGCCGCGATCGACAGCGCCGCCTGCTTCGTCGTGCTGTGGAGCAAGGACGCCGCCGAGGCGCCCGCCCTCTTGGAAGCCGCCGCACGCGCCAAGGCCGCCGGCAAGCTGATGCTGGCGCGGCTCGATGCGGCAAGCCCGCCCCTGCGCCTGAAGGCGCTCGACCTTTCCAGCTGGTCCGGTCGGGACACCCGCCCGTGGCGCGCCTTCGCCGCGCGGATCGCCCAGGCCAGCGGACGGGGATCACGCCGCCGCGCCGCGCCCGCTGAACGCCGCGCCGCGCCGACGCCCAGCCCCCGTGCGCCCCAAGCCGCCCGCGCCAAGCAAGGCGGCGCCGGCCCCGCCATCGCCTTCGCCGCCGCCCTCGCGCTGATGATCGCCGGCGCGGCGGGCGTTTATGTGTATGCGAGCGCCGTGGGCCTGCCCCCGGAGATCGCCGCCGCCCTGCCGCCGCAGCTGACGAACCTGCTGACGCGCTAGGCCGGGCGGCCTAGGGCCTGCCGATCCGTTTGATCTCCCAGCTCAACGCGACGCCGCTCTGCGCCTCAACGGCGGCGCGCACGTCCTCGCCAAGGCCTTCGATATCGGCCGCGCTGGCCTCGCCCGTATTGATCAGGAAATTGGCGTGCTTCTCGCTCACCTGCGCGCCGCCGCGCCGCGCGCCGCGCATGCCGGCCGCGTCGACCAGACGCCATGCGGATTGACCCTCGGGATTTTTGAACGTCGAGCCGCCGGTCTTTTCGCGGATCGGCTGCGCGTCTTCGCGCTTGGCGCTGATCTCCGCCATGCGCGCTTCGATGGCGGCCGGCTCGTCCGGCGTTCCTTGAAACGTGGCGTCGAGGAATATGAAGCCGTCCATCAGCGCGTTGCGCCGATAGGAGAAACCGAAATCCGCATTGGTAAGCGTGTAGCGGCGCCCGGCGCGGTCAAGCGCCATCGCGTGCGAAAGCGCATCCTTCGTTTCGCGACCATAGCAGCCTGCGTTCATGGTGAGCGCGCCGCCGATCGAACCGGGCACGCCGACGAAGAATTCCAGCCCAGCGATCCCCGCCTTCGCGGCGGCGCGCGCGAGCGCGGAATCGAGCGCGGCCGCGCCCGCGCGAATGCGGCCATCGCCCAAGGGTTCGATCGCGGCGAAGGCCTTGCCCGCGAGCCGGATGACGACGCCCTCCACGCCGCCGTCGCGCACGATGACATTGGAGCCCACGCCAAGAATGGTGACGGGAATCTCCGGCGACAGCGCTTTCAGGAAATCGGAGAGGTCGTCCGCATCCGCCGGTAGAAACAGCGCGTCCGCCGGCCCGCCGACACGAAACCAGGTGAACGGCGCCAGCCGCTCGCCGCGCAGGATTTGACCGCGCGCGGGCGGCAAGTCGAGGTCCGTCATGACACGTGCTTAGGGGCCAAGGCGCGTGAAGGTCAAACTAGATCGATGAGGCGCACGCGCACCTCCGGCAGGGCTTGCGGCGAGAGCGGCGCATCGGCGTCGAGATCGACCCGCGAAGCATAGGCGCCGTCGCGTGGATCGGTGAAGATCGACGCGCGCCGGGCGTCGACGTCCAAAACCCAAAGTTCGCGCACGCCGGCCTGCGCGTAGATCGGGACTTTCACGACAAAGTCGCGGTGCTGCGACGTGGCCGCAACCTCCACGACTAAAAGCACATCGCCGCCACGCACGTCCTCACTGCGCATCGTACGCGGAAAAACGTGCAGATCAGGCTTGAGCTCTAAATCTTCGGAGAGAAACAAACTCCCTTCGCTCGCAACGACCCATTGGTCGCTCAAGGCGCGGTTGAAGACGCGGGTCAACAGCGCGCGGGGACGCATGTGTGTATCGAGTTCGGGCGCCATCGGCACGATCTCCCCTTTGATCAGCTCGATGGGCTCGTCTTCGTCGAAAATGCCGACCTCGGTCATCTTGCGCACGTCTTCATTGGTGAAGGCGCGGCGCGGCAGGCCGTCGGCGATGCGGGTCACAGGCGCGTTCATGGCGACATCATACCAAGCTGGCCCAGGCCTGTCAGTCGCGCTTGAAAAGCCCGCCAAGCGCGTCGCGCGCCTGATCGCGCGCACGCTCCTCCAGGGAAGGCTGCGGCGCGGCGGGCGCTTGCGTTGGCGCGGGCGCCGCGCCGCCCGCTGGCGCGGACGCGCCGCCTGAAGCCGGCGCCTGGGCGGGCGCCCCAAGGCCGAACGCGGCGCCGAGATCGCCCAGATTGGCGCCGACGAGCGCGCGTTGCGCCTGATCGCGCACGGCGTTTCGGATCGTATCGCCCAAATCGATGCGGAATTGCGGGGCGGTCCACGGCCCCGATACGCGGAACGGCACGCCGACGCCGCCGACATCGGCGCGTCCGCCCTGGCCTTCCATCGTATTCACGGCGCGCGGGGCGATGCGCATATCGATCGTCTGCGCGCCGATATTGATCAGCCCCTGTCCTTCAAGCCGCACGAACGGGTTGAGCATGCGCAAATCCTGCGTCACCGCCACGCCATTGGCGACGTTGAACGTGGCCGACAGCTCGGCGAAATCGGTGGAGGCCGATTGCGAAACCGTGCCGCCTTGCAGACGCGTTTGAATTTGACGAGCCACATTGGCGAGATTGACCCCGCGCCAGGCGCCGTCATTGAACGAGAAGGACGCGTTCCCGCGCAGCGAGCGCATGATGTCCGCCTGGGAGACGCCCACGCCCATGAGCCCGGTGCGCAAGCGCCCGCGCCCTTCGATCTTGTCGAAACCGATCGCGGCGGTGAGCAAGGGCAGCGCTTGAACGTTCTGCACGTCCAGCTGTACGCCGATGCGATTGGCGCGCTGGCGTCCGTCCGCGACAAGCCGGCCCGTTCCCGATCCGCCATAAAGCGCCACTTGCTGCAGGCGCGCGTCCGCTATTCCGTTTTCGATCCCCAAGCGCAAACGGGCGTTGGAAAATTCCAGCTGCTGGAATTTCAACGCGCCGATGCTGAGATTGAGATCGGCGTTGACGGCGGAGAGCCCCGAAAGATCGATCGACGTGGTTGGCCAGGCCGTGCTGACCTCGACGCCGGCTTGGCCGGTCGGCGGCGGCGGCAGATAGGGATTGACGTCAAGGCTCGCCATTTGCAGCGCGCCGTTGACGCGCACCGGCACGCCCGCTGTCGTGATCACGTCGAGATCACCATTGGCGCGGATCGCATCGAGCGCGAACGCGCCGTCGGTGAGGCGCATCACATCGCCCTCGCGGTGCATCTGCGCCTGCATGCTCCAGGCGCCGAAACCGGGCCCGGGCTCCAGCGGCGCTTTCTGCCAGGCGGCCAGATCGCGCAGGCTCGCGCCTTGCGCCGAGAGCGCGCCGGTCAACGCGCCCGTCATGGCGTTCGCGGCGCCGTCGAAATTCGCGATGAGCACGTCGCTCGACAAAGCCGCCGTCAAGGGCGTCTCGCCTTGTTCGAGCACGGCGCGCGGCGCGCCGACGACGCTTTCCACATCGAACGTCTTGTCCAGATAATTGAAGCGCCCGCGCACATTCACCGCTTCCTCGAGCGAAGCGATCGCGAAGGCGGCCTCTATCCTGTCCAGCACGAGCGGCTCGCCCACGGCGCCGCGAAAGCTCATCGCGCCATCCCTGATGCGCGTGTCCTCAAGCTGGAGCGCGGCGATGGGTTCGCTTTCCTCCGTCGTGGGAAATTCCCAATTGCCCTTGCCGTCCGCGCGCGCGAGCAAGGTCAGCGTGGGGCCATCCAGATAGAGCCGGGTGATGCGCAGATCGCCCCCGATCAGGGGCATCAGGGCGATACGGAACACCACCCGATCGATGGCGAGAAAATCGCCTTCAGGAAATCCCTCCGGATTGGACAGCGCCACGTCGGTCGCGGTGAAGCCGAGCGCGGGCCAGATGGTGAAGGAGATATCCTCGCCGAGCGTGAGGTCGCGCTGCGTGGCGGCCTCCACCTGGCGTTCCACCTCGGCGAGCGCGGCCTTCTTCGGAAAGAACGCGACCAGAGCCACAAGGCCGAGCACGATGAGCGCCAAAACAATAGAAATCGCGATCGCGATGGTGAGCCAAAGCGGGCGCTTCTTGCGGACGGGCGGGGGCGCGGGGGCGTCGGTTTCGGCGGTGGTCATGGCCCGCACGATAGCGGAGGATCGTGACGGCCAAAAGCGTCGACCAAGCTAGCCGCCGGCGAGCCTTTTCGGCAGCGCGTTGGCGTGGGCGGTGATGTCGCCCGCGCCGAGGCACACCACCATGTCGCCCGGCTGGGCATTGGCGCGCACGAGGCGCGGCAAATCCTCGAAGCCGTCGAGCTTCATGACATGGCGATGACCGTGCGCGGCGATGGAGCGGACCAGGGCCGCCGCATCGACGCCCGGGATCGGCGCCTCGCCGGCGGAATAGACGTCCGCGACAACGACCATATCCGCGTCGTTGAAGCAGGTGGAGAAATCGCCGAACAGATCGCGCAGGCGCGTAAAGCGATGCGGCTGCACCACGGCGAGGACGCGCCCCTTCGCGCTCTCGCGCGCCGTAGCGAGCACGGCGGCGATCTCCACCGGATGATGGCCATAATCATCGACGATGCGCACGCCGTTCCATTCGCCCGTCGTGGTGAAGCGGCGCTTGACGCCCTGGAAATTCTTGAGCCCTTCGCGCAGCCCCCCGGTTTCAACGCCGAGTTCGCGCGCCACGGCGATGGCGGCGAGCGCGTTCTGCACGTTGTGTCGGCCCGGCGTCGACAGATAGAGATCCGCGATGCGCAGCGGCGCGCCATCGCCGCGCTGACGAATCTCGACATCGAAATGCGAGCCCGCGCCATCGGGGCGCACATTGAGCGCGATCACGTCCGCCTGCGGGTTGAAGCCATAGGTGATGATGCGCCGATCCTGCACTTGCGCGGCGAGCGCCTGCACTTGCGGATGGTCGAGGCACATCACCGCGAAGCCATAGAACGGGATCGATTCAACGAAGGTGCGATACGCCGCGTTCATCGTCTCGGCGTCGCCATAATGATCGAGATGCTCGGGATCCATGTTGGTGACGACGACGGCGGTGGCGCGAAGGCGCGTGAAGGTGCCGTCGCTTTCGTCGGCCTCAACCACCATCCATTCGCCCTCGCCCATGCGCGCATTGGCGCCATAGGCGTTGATGATGCCGCCATTGATGACGGTGGGGTCCTTGCCGCCGGCCGCGAGCAATGCGGCGACGATGGAGGTGGTGGTCGTCTTGCCATGCGTGCCGCCGATCGCGACGGTCCATTTCAGTCGCATGAGCTCGGCGAGCATTTCCGCGCGGCGCACAATGGGCAGGCCCTTGGCGCGCGCGGCGTCCACTTCCGGATTGCCGCCCTTGATCGCGGACGAGATGACGACAACGCCGGCCGCGCCGACATTCTCGCCCTTGTGCCCTATGAAGACGCGGATGCCTTGGGCGCGCAGGCGCTCGGTGTTGTCGCTCTCCTTGGCGTCCGACCCCTGCACGTCATAGCCGAGATTCTTCATCACCTGGGCGATGCCGCTCATGCCGATGCCGCCAATGCCGACGAAATGCACGGGGCCGGTGTCGAAAGGAACAGGGCGACGGAACATGGGCGTCCTTGAAATCGATCTGCGGCCCTAGCCCTCCGCCAAGGAGATCGCAAGATCGGCCAGCCGCTCGGCGGCGTCGGTCTTGGCGGCGGCGCGCGCGGCGGCGGCGCGCACGGCGAGGCCATGGGGATCGTTCAAGCGCTTCTCCAGGAGCGCGGTGAGACTTTCCGGCGTCAAATTCTGCTCGAACACGAGATCGGCGGCGCCGACATGGGTGAGCCCTTCGGCGTTCGCGGTTTGGTGATCGTCGGCGGCGATGGCGAGCGGCACCAGGATGGCGGGCCGGCCCACGGCTTGAATTTCCGTCACCGAAGAGGCGCCCGCGCGCGCGATCACGAGATGCGCACGCGCCAAGCGCTCGGGCATGTCGGAGAAGAACGGACGCAATTCCGCGCGGATCGCGGCATGATCATACACGGCGCGCACATCGTCCATCTGCTCCTCGCGCACTTGCTGGACGATCTCCAGGCGCTCGCGCAAATCGGCCGGCAGGCGCGCGAAGGCGACGGGGATCACCTCGCCGAAAATGCGCGCGCCCTGGCTGCCGCCGGTGATGAAGATGTTGAGCCGTCCGCCCGGCGGCGCCTCGGGATAGGGATGCGCGCGCGCCGCCAGAATCGCGGGGCGGATCGGATTACCGGTGACGTGTTTGCGCGCGGCGGCCTGCGGGGGCAAACGGTCCAGCCGCTCGAACCCGCACGCCACCGCCGCCGCATCCGGCGCGAAATAGCGGTTCACGCGGCCGAGCACGGCGTCGGATTGGAAGATGAGGATCGGCGTTTTCTGCGCCCGCGCCGCCCACAGCGCGGGAAAGGACGGATAGCCGCCGAACCCCGCCACCAGCGCGGGCTTCAGCCGTTTCAAACGCGCCTGCGCCGCGATGAGGCCGCGCGTCAGGCGAAGACCGTTGGCGATCAGCGTCACCGGATTGCGCGTCGCCAGAGAGGCGGCGGGCACGTCCTCGATCGATTCGGCGGGAAAATTCTCCGCGTAGCGGCGCCCGCGTATGTCCGTCATCAGAACGACGCGCCAGCCGCGCTTGATCATCTCCTCGGAAAAGGCGGCGGCGGGAAACATGTGTCCGCCGGTGCCGCCGGCGGCGACGAGAACGAGTTTGCCGTTCATTGCCCGCGCCCCTCGAACACATAGGCGCCCGGGCGCGCGCGCGTCAGCGCCAGGAGAAAGCCCATCGTGATCGCCGCGCCCAGCATGGAGGAGCCGCCATAGGAGACGAGCGGCAACGTCATGCCCTTGGCGGGCGCAAGCCCCAGATTGACCGCGATATGGATCGCCGCCTGCATCGACATAAGCGCCGCAAGGCCCGCCGCCGCCAATTGCGCGAACGGATCGACAAGACGCGCCGCGCGGGAAAACGCGCGAAACGCCAAAAAGCCGAACACGCCGATCAGGCCGAGCGAGGCGAAGAGGCCATATTCTTCCGCAGCCACGGCATAGACGAAATCGGCGTGCGCATCGGGCAGGCTGCGCTTGATCACGCCTTCGCCGGGGCCCTGCCCGAACACGCCGCCATTGCGCACCGCATCGAGCGCGCGCGACACCTGATAGCCCGCGTCGCTCGACGGATCGAGAAAGCCCGCGATCCGTTCGCGTGCGTGCGGAAACGCGAAATAGGCGCCGACCGCGCCGAAAATTCCAAGCAACGCAACGCCCAGAAGATACCGCAAGCGCACGCCCGCCATCAGCAGCATCGGCGCCAGCACGAAAGCCGCGAGCGCCGTCTGGCCGAGATCGGGCTGCACCAGGAGACACACAGCGACGACACCAAGCAGCCCAAGTGAAATCTGCCATCCCGGAAAGCCGCGCACGCGCATGCCTTCCGACAGCATCCAGGCCCATACGATGACGAGGCCGGGTTTCATCAATTCGGACGGCTGGAATGAAAACGGCCCGAGCGGGAGCCAGCGCGCCGCGCCGCGCACTTCGGGCGCGAACAAGCCGACGAGAAGGCAAGCCGGCGCCATCAGCGCGAACAGCACGACGCCCGCCCGGCGCACGCTCCGCACCTCGGCGTGCGCGACGATGAAAATCACCAGCGCGCCCAGAAGCGCGAACGCGCTCTGGCGCAAAGCGAAACGAAACGCTTCGTCGGCGCGCACCTGCGCGCTCGCCGCCGGGCTCGCCGCGAGCGAAAACACGATCCCCGCGGCCAGGAGGATGGCGGCGACCACCATCAGCGGGCGGTCGAAGGCGCGCGCCCGCTCGAAGGCGAGATCGAAGGGAAGCGAAGCGAAGGCGCGCATCGCGATCAGCCGCCGCGCCGCGCGGCGGCGTCTTTCGTGTCCAAGGCGGCGACAAGCGCCTTGAACGCGTCTCCGCGCGCTTCGAAATCCTTGAATTGATCGTAGGAGGCGCAGGCCGGCGACAACAGCACGACCGGATGCGGCTCGCCCGAGGCGCGCGCGGCCTCGAAGGCGAGCGCGACCGCGCTTTCCAGATCGCCCGCGATCGTGGCGGGCGCCGCGCCATGCAGCGCGCGCGCGTAATCGCGCGCGGACTCGCCGATCAAAAACGCGTGCGCGATGCGCGGGAAGAAAGATTTCAGGCGGTCGAGCCCCGGCTCCTTGGCGCGCCCGCCGGCGATCCAATAGAGGCGCGGATAGACGGCGAGCGCCTGCGCGGCCGCGTCGAGATTGGTGGCCTTGCTGTCATTGATGAAGCGCACGCCTTCGATCGTGGCGACGCGCTCGAGCCGATGCGGCAGGCCCGGAAACGACGCGATGGCCGACGCGATCGCGCGCGGCGCGACGCCCAGCGCGCGCGCGGCGGCGTAGGCGGCGGCGACGTTCTGCGCATTGTGCCGACCCGGCAGGGCCGGCGCGTCGGCGAGATCGAACACCGTTTCGGCGCGCTCGCCCGTCATGTCGAACACTTTGCCGCCGACCACGCACACGCCGCGCCCCAGCGCCTGCCCCGCCGAAATCGGCGCCACGTGCTGGGCGCCGCGCGCGGTCAATTCGGTGCACACCGACACGCCGATCCCATCATCGACGCCGACGATAGCCCAATCGCCCGCGCCCTGATTGGCGAAGATGCGCCGCTTGGCGGCGATATAGGAATCCATGTCGCCATGGCGATCGAGATGATCGGGCGTGGTGTTGAGCCACACCGCCGCGTCGCAGCGCAGCGTCTCGACGAGATCGAGCTGAAACGAAGAGAGTTCGAGCGTATAGAACGCGCCCGCGTGCAGCGGCGCGAGATCCAGCACGGCATGGCCGATATTGCCGCCGATGCGCGCATCGCGCCCGCTCTCGCGCAGAATGTGATGCGTGAGCGCGGTGGTGGTGGATTTACCGTTCGTGCCGGTGATCCCGACGATCTTCGGCCGCTGCGAGGGCGTGAGCGCGTTCACGGCGCGCGCGAACAATTCCACATCGCCGAGGATCGGCACCCCCACGGCCTGCGCGAGCGTGACCACGCGATGCGGCGCGGGATAGGTGAGCGGCACGCCTGGCGACAAAATAAGCGCGGCGAAGCCGCGCCAATCGCGCGCGTTGATGTCCGACAGGCGAAGGCCCGCGGCCTCGGCTTCGGCGCGCGTGCGGTCATTGTCGTCCCAGGCATGGACGCGCGCGCCGCCCGCCGCGAGCGCCTTGGCGGCGGCGAGGCCGGTGCGCGCCAAGCCAAAGACGGCGACGTCCCGGCCCTCGAATTCCTTGATGACGATCACGCCGCCCTCATGCCTCTAGAGCACGTCCTGAATCCGACGTGCTCTACACTTTTGAATGAGACCGTGATTCACGTTTTTGGCTGATGCAACCAAAAACGATCACGGTCTATCGCAACTTCAGCGTGGCCAGGCCCGCGAGCGCGAAGATTGTCGAAATGATCCAGAAGCGAATCACAATCGTCGATTCAGCCCAACCCAATTTTTCGAAATGGTGGTGAAAGGGCGCCATCAGGAACACGCGCTTGCCGAAGCGCTGATACACGAACACCTGAATGATGACCGAGAAGAGCTCCAAGAGGAAAAGCCCGCCCACGATGGCGAGAACGATCTCGTGCTTGGTGGCGACCGCGACCGCGCCGAGCATGCCGCCCAGCGCGAGCGAGCCTGTATCGCCCATGAACACCTTAGCCGGCGGGGCGTTGTACCACAAAAAGCCGAGCGAGGAGCCGAGCAACGCGGCCAGCAGCACCGACAATTCGCCTACGCCCGCGACGTGGCGAATGCCGAGATAGGTGGAATAATCGACGCGGCCCACGAGATAGGCTATGAAGCCGAACGTGGCGCCCGCGATCATCACCGGCACGATGGCGAGGCCGTCGAGCCCATCGGTGAAATTCACGGCGTTCCCGAAGCCGACGATCACGATCATCGCGAAAATCAGGAAGACGGGGCCGAGCTGAAGGCCGATATCCTTCAAGAACGGCAGCGAAACGGTTGTGAAATCGCCGCCGCTGATCAACGCCTCCCAGAACACCGGGGCGTTCGGCAGATTGAGCGGATAGGCGCTCCATTCCGCCGCCAGCATGATCAAGGTGGCCGCGAGCGCGATGGCGAATTCGAGCGCGAGACGCGTCCGACCGGAAAGGCCGTCATGCGTCTGCTTCGTCACCTTGGCGAAATCGTCGAGGAAGCCGACGGCGCCGAAGCCCATCGTCACCATCAGAACCGCCCACACATAGGGATTGGTGAGATCGGCCCAGAGCAGCGCCGAAATCCCCACGCTGATGAGAATGATGAAGCCGCCCATCGTGGGCGTGCCCTTCTTGGAAAGCAGATGCCCTTCCGGCCCGTCGGCGCGGATCGGCTGGCCCTTGCCCTGCTTCTTGCGCAGCCAATTGATCATCGGCCAGCCGATCACGAAGGCGATCAGCATGGCGGTGACGACCGCGCCGCCGGCGCGGAACGTGATATAGTTGAACAGGTTGAAAAACTGCGCCTCGTTCGCATAGGCGCCAAGCATGGCCAGCATTCACGCGTCTCCCTCAAGACGCGCGAGCGCGTCCGACACCCGCATCATCTTCGAACCGTTCGATCCCTTCACCAGCACGCAATCGCCCGCCCGCAGCGCGGTCGTGACGATCGGGATCAGCGCATCGGCGCTCTCCGCATGCGCTCCGCGCAGCGACGGCGCAAGCGCCTCATGCAAGGCGGCCATGCGCGGCCCCGCGGTGAACACAAGATCGACGCCCGCCGCTTCAAGCGGGCGGGCAAGGCCCGCATGATAGGCGCGCTCATCGGGTCCAAGTTCGAGCATGTCGCCCAGACAGACGATGCGCCGTCCGCTGACGGCGCGCGCGCCCAGCGTCGTGAACGCCGCCTCCATGGAGACGGGATTGGCGTTGTAGCTGTCGTCGATCAAAGTGAATTCACCGAAATGCGCGCGCACGCGGCGCACCTGCCCGCGCCCTTCAACGGGCTTTAGCTCCGCGAGCGCGTGCGCGGCCGCGAAGAGATCGCCGCCGGACGCATCGGCGCAGGCGAGCGCGGCCACGCTGTTGAGCGCCCAATGCGCGCCTTCCGCGCCGATGCGATAGCGAATCTGTCGGCCAAGAATGTCGGCCTCGGCGATTGCGCCGCCTTCGACCATCTCGAATTTCAACAGCCGCGCCTCGCAGCCCGCCTCGCGGCCGAAACGAATGATCGTGGCGGCGTTGTCTTCCGCCGCCGAGAGGAGCCTCCCCGCGCACGGCGCCTCGTTCGGCACGATTGCGACGCCCTCCGGCTCAAGGCCGGCGAAGATATCGCCCTTCTCGTCGGCGATGGCCTCCATCGAGCCGAGCGCCTCGATATGGGCCGGCGCGATCCAGGTGATCAGCGCGACATGCGGCTTCACCAAGGTCGCCAGCGGCAAGATCTCGCCGCGATGATTCATGCCGATCTCGAACACGCCGAAGGCGCTCTCGCGCGGCATGCGCGCCAAGGTCAGCGGCACGCCCCAATGATTGTTGAAGCTCTTCACCGCCGCGTGCGTGCGGGCGCTCGCGCCGAGGCACGCGGCGAGCGCGGCCTTCGTCGAGGTTTTTCCGACAGAGCCGGTGATTGCGACGCGCTTGGCGCTTGACCGGTCGCGCGCGGCCGCGCCCAGCGCGCGCAGCGCATCGAGCACGTCGGCGACGACAATGCAGGGCCCCTTGGCTTTGTCCGCATCGCTGACCAGCGCCGCGCTCGCGCCCGCCGCGAACGCGGCGTCGAGGAAATCGTGACCGTCGCGCGCATCCTTCAGCGCCACGAACACATCGCCGCGTTCAAGCGTGCGCGTATCGATGGAGACGCCGGACGCGATCCAGGAATCGGCGCCGATCAAGCGCCCACCCGTCGCGGCGGCGGCCTCTTCCGCGAGCCAAAGCGCCTCCTTCATGCCAGCGCTCCAATCGCGGCGCGCGCCACGTCCTGATCCGCGAACGGAAGCGTCACGCCCTTGATGATCTGGCCGGTTTCGTGGCCCTTGCCGGCGATCAAGACCGCATCGCCCTTTTCCGCGCGCGCGATGGCGGCGGCGATGGCGTCGGCGCGATCGCCGATCTCTTCGGCCTTTGGGCACGCGGCGCGGATCGCGGCGCGAATTTTGGCGGGGTCTTCGCTGCGCGGATTGTCGTCGGTGACGATGACGATGTCGGCGAAGCGCTCCGCCACCGCGCCCATTTTCGGACGCTTGCCCGCATCGCGATCGCCGCCGCAGCCGAACACCAAGATGACCCGTCCCGGCGCGTGCGGACGCGCCGCGCGCAACAACACGTCGAGGCCGTCCGGCGTGTGCGCGTAATCGACAAAAACGTGCGCGCCCGCGCGCGTCGCGCCCACATGCTCCATGCGCCCTTTCACGGGTTTGAGGCCACGCATCCCTTCCCACACGGAGGCAGGCGCCGCGCCAAGCGCAAGCGCCAGCGCGCCCGCCGTCGTCGCATTGATGGCCTGGAACTCGCCGATCAAGGGCAGATCGAAACTCACCGGCGCGCCGCGCCACAGCAAGGTCAGCGTCTGCGCGTTGGGGCGCGGCTGAATTTCGTCGATCTTCAAGCCTTCGCGCTCTGGCGCCCGCCAGCCGGTCCAGAGCGTGTTCAATCCGCGCGCCCCCGCCGCGGCGGCGAAACGATCGGCCTCCGGCGAATCCGCGTTGATCACGGCATGCTCGGTCACCAGAGGCCAAAGTTTCATCTTGGCGGCGCGATAAGTCTCCATGTCGCCATGATAATCGAGATGGTCCTGCGTGAGATTGAGGAACGCGCCTGCAACAAATCCGACCGCATCGAGTCGGTGCTGATCGAGGCCGTGGCTGGACGCCTCCATCGCCACATGGGTGATCCCGGCCTCGGCCAGCATGTGCAGCGTCTCGTGTACGGCGACCGGATCGGCGGTGGTGTGGCCAAGATCGAGCCGGCCCTCGCCCCAGATCGCGCCGAGCGTGCCCATGCTGGCGCTTTTCACGCCGCCCGCCGCCCAGATCTGGCGCAGGAAATCCACGGTCGAGCTTTTGCCGTTCGTGCCGGTCACCGCCACACGCACCGCCGGCATGCGCGGATGGAAACGCCCCGCCGCCAGCGCGAGCGCGCGGCGCGGATTGGCGCTGACGATGTGGGCGGCGCGCGTCGGCGGCGCCAAGAGATCGCCCGCGGAGAGGATCGCGGCGGCGCCGGCCGCCTCGGCGGCGGCGGCATAATCGCGCCCATGCGCGGCCCCGCCAGCGAGGGCCGCGAATAGAAAGCCCGGGCGGACCTTTCGGCTATCCGCCGTCAGGCCGGAAATCTCGACGGCCTCCGCGCCGGGCGGCATGCGGAGCGGCGGGTCATCGCTGGAGAAGAGATCGGAAAGCTTCATGTTTCCCCTCCCCCTTGTGGGGAGGGGCTAGGGGTGGGGGGCGCGCAGGACAAAACGCAAGCGTGGCGCATATGCGCGACGGCGGCGTTCAACTCGGAACGCCCCCCCTCCCTGCCCTCCCCCACAAGGGGGGAGGGAAGTTGCGTTTCAGCGCACTTGATCCCCGCCACGAGGCTTCTCCTCAGCGCGCAGGCGACTCGGACGCGCGCGCCTGCCCCGGTTCGAGCCTGAGTCCCAGCATCGGCGCAATCCGCGCCGCGATCCGGCCCACAGGTCCCGCCGCGACCGCCCCTCCGGTGGCGAGGCCCCCGGTCGCAGCCGTGCGCGCCGGCTCGTCCAGCGCCAGCACGATCACATAGCGCGGCGCAAACGCCGGGAATATGGCGGCGAAGGAGGAGACATTGCGATCCGCGCTGTAGCCGGCCGCGCCGTCCAGCTTTTCGGCCGTGCCGGTCTTTCCGGCGAGGGCGAGGCCGGGGACGTCCGCCGCCCGCCCCGTGCCGCGACGCACCGTCTCACGCATGGCGCCGAGCGTGACGCGCGCCGCCTCGGCGCTGAAAACGGGGATGCGGTCGACTTCGGCGCCGGCCGACAGCGCGCGCAAGGTGGGGCGCACGCGCGCGCCCTCATTGGCGAACGCGGTATAGGCGCCCGCGATGGCGGCGGGCGACACCGCAAGGCCGTAGCCGAAACCGAGCGTCGCGGTATCGAGCCTTCCCCCGCCGCGCGGCGCGATGGGCGCGGCGCTCTCCGGCGTTTCAATGCTCGACGCCTCATAGAGGCCAAGCCGCTGCAGATAAGCGCGCTGACGCGCCGCGCCGACGCGCAAGGCCAAAAGCGCCGCGCCCTTGTTGGAGGAATGGATCAAGATATCCGCGAGGCTGGCTTGCGCCGGGGCCGGTTCGTAATCGCGAACGGCTTGCCCATCGACCGAAAATGGCGCGACGAGATTGAAGCCCTCGTCGGCGCGCGCGCGCCCGCTGTCGAGCGCCATCGCCACGACGAACGGCTTGATCGTCGAGCCCATCTCGTAACGATCGCCCACCGCGCGATTGCGCTGCGCGAAAGGCGATGCGAAAGCTGGATTGTTCGGATCGAGCTGCGGCGCTGAGGCGAGCGCCAGGGTTTCGCCCGTGCGCCCATCGAGCACGATCACCGCGCCCGCGCGCGCGCGGCTCGCGCGCATCGCGCCGAGCAATTCGCGTTCCGCCGCATATTGCACGCGCACATCGATGGAAAGGCGCAGCGGCGCGTCGCCCTGCAGCATGCCGTTGAAGCCACGCTCCGCACCCGCGAGCGGATTGAGATCGCGGTCCACATAGCCCAGCGCGTGGCCGCCAAGCGCGCCGTGCGGATAGACGCGGCGCGCTTCGTTCTCGAAGCCGATGCCGGCGAGGCCCAGATCGTGCACGCGCGCGCGCTGCGCCGGCGAGAGGCCGCGCCGCAAATGTATCTGATCGACGCTGCGATCCATGAGACGGCGCAGCAGCACGGCGCGGTCCATCTCCGGAAAAATCTCCAGAAGCCGCGCGGCGGTGGCGTTCGCGTCCCACACGCGCGCGGGCTGCGCCGTCAGCACATAGGCGCGCACCGTGGTGGCGAGCAGCACGCCATTGCGGTCGACGATGTCGGCGCGGGCGCGCAACGGATCGACGATCGCGCCGCCCCGCGCGCCGGCGCTCTCGCCGCTGAACGCAAGCTGGCCCGCGCGCACGCCCAGCATGAGAAACAAGAGGATCGCGAGCACGGAAACGGCGCGAATGCGCGCGCGCGCCGGCGCGGCCTCGAACACGCCCAAGCCCGCCGAAGACAGCGCATAGGGCTTCATCGCGGCGCCGGCAGCGCGGTCCTCAGATCCGCTTCCTCATCGGCGCGCGCGGCGCCGCCAGGACGCAGGCGCAGCTGCGCTTCCGCCAATTCCTCCACCCGCGCGGGTGTTTCGAGCGCGGCGCTCTCGGCGCGCAAGGCGCGGATATCGGCGTCGATCTCGGTGATCTCCGCTTCGAGCGCGCGCACGCGCGCCTGCGTGGCGCCGGCGTCGGTCTTGGCGCGATAGAGCCCGACCAGCAGCGCCACGATGACGAGCCCCGCCGCGGCTTGAAAGACACGCCTTAACCGGATCGCACCTTCTCCCATTCCGCATGAGCGCGCGGCGCAAGCGCCGGCGGCTCGGCTTCAGACCAGGCCGGCGCATCGGTGCGAATCGCCCAGCGCAGGCTGGCCGATCGTGCGCGCGGATTCCTTTCAATTTCCGCATCGCCCGGCGTGATCGTGCGGCGCGTCTCCAGGCGAAAGCTGGGCGCGGGGCCCGCCGGCGCTTCGGGCGCATGGCGCGAACCGGCGCCGGCCGCGCCGGCGCGCTCGACCAGGAAGCGCTTCACCACGCGGTCCTCCAGCGAATGGAATGAAACGACGGCAAGGCGCCCGCCCGGCGCCAAGGCCCGCTCGGCCGCGCAAAGGCCCCGCTGCAATTCGCCAAGCTCATTGTTCACCAGCATGCGCAGCGCTTGGAACGTGCGCGTGGCGGGATGGGTTTTTGCGCCCCGCCGCCCGCCCAGCGCGCGCTCCACCAGATCGGCGAGCTGGGCCGTGCCGGCGATGGGCGCGGCCGCGCGGGCCTGCACGAGCGCGCGCGCGACGCGGCGATGCTCATTTTCCTCGCCCAGCGCATCGAGCAATTCGGACAGCGCCGCCTCGCTCAGGAGATTGACGGCGTCCGCCGCGCTGGGGCCGGCCTTGTCCATACGCATGTCGAGCGCGGAATCGGCCTGGAAGGAAAAGCCGCGCTCGGCTTCGTCCAATTGAAACGAGGAGACGCCGAGATCGAACACGATCCCATCGAGCGGCGCGGGCGAGACGGTCTCCAATTCACTGAAGCGCGCTTCGACGAGATGCAGGCGCGGCATGAATTCTGCGCGCAACGCCGCGCCGCGCTGGATCGCATCGGGGTCGCGGTCGAGCGCGGTGACGACGCAATCGGCGGCCATGAGCAGGGCGCGGCTATAGCCGCCGCCGCCGAACGTGGCGTCGAGATAATGCCCCCCGGCGCGCGGCGCGAGCGCCGCGACCACCTCGTCCAACAGGACCGGGACATGGGTCATGAGGCCGGCTCAAGATCGCGCAGGCTGGTGACGCCCGCGGCGAGGGCCTTCGATTGCTCGGCCCATTCGGCCTCGCGGGCGGGCGACCAGACCTCGAACCGGTCGCGCATGCCAACGAACACGGCCTCCTCGCTCAGCCCGTATTCCTCGCGCAGCGCCGCCGGCAGCGTGATCCGCCCCGCCGCGTCGAAGCTGAAAAAATCGGCCATCCCGAAATAGAGCCGCTCGAGCGCGGCGCGGCGCGGATCGAGCGGATCGAGCCGCTCGATCAAGGCCGCGCGGCCCTGCATGAAGGCGGGCCCGGCCCCCTCCAGGCAGGGGCGATGCTGGGAGGGGAAGAGATAGACCCCCTCCACCCCGTTCAACACCGCGCGCAGCGGCGCCGGCACGCTGACGCGGCCCTTGGAATCGACAGCGTTGCGGCTGCGCCCAGTGAAAAACATCCGACCCTTCCCGCGCTTGAGGCGCGCGATGGGGCACCATGCCACCAAATGGGATCAGATGGGAAGGAGCGCCGATGCTTATTCCCCTTAACGAAACGTAACAATACAGGCGCCCTGAATGGCGAAGCGTGACGGTTTATCCGCGACGCCCTGACAATCGTGACACACTCGAAATAAGGCTCAGACGCGAGGGGCGACCACGCGCGAGAGCATGTCGATAAGCGCATCGCGCTGGCGGTCGAAGAAGCCGGGATCGCGCGGCAGCAGCGCATCCAGAACCATGCCCCGCAGGGTCCATTGGGCGAGCCGGAACGCCATATCGACGTCCATGGTCTCCGGCGCGCGCGCCACGAACAGGCGCCGGCACGCGGCGCTGTAATGGCGCATCATGCGGCGTACGATGGGGCGCAAATGCGCCGCGAGCCCAGGATCGGTGCGCGCGGCGATAAGGAGTTCGGCCAGGACGCGCCCCTCGCGGCGCTCATAAAATTCCCGCCACAAAAAATGTACGAGCACCGGCAGGCGCATGTCCGGATCGTCCAGCTCCGCCAGGGCCTCCCCCGCCCGCCGATAAAGGCCCGCGCTCAAATGCGCCGCCACCGCCGTCAGGATCAGGTCCTTCGAGGCGAAATGGTGCAAATGCCCACCGCGCGACATGGCGGCGCGCTCGACGATGCGGCTCACGGAGGCGCCCGCGAAGCCCTCTTCGTCGATCGCGGCGATCGCCGCCTCGATGAGGCGCTGGCGCGCCGCCCGGGACCGCGCCGCGTGCGTGCGCTGGGATGGGGGATCGGCTGCGATCGTCACGCGCTTAACACCTCCGGGCGCAAGGGGCGCTTGACGCGCCCCATTTGCCGTATGATCGTACGGTAAATGACCGCGGGCATTTTGATCAAGCCGCGCGGCGGAGGGCGGACCCGATGATCTATCAGCAGAACACGCTTGGCGCGGACGTCGCCGCCTTCGACGAGAAGGACGGCTATCGCGAGGTCGGCCGCTTCAAGATCATTGACGGGATGGCGCCGGATTCGGTCGCGCTCTCCGCCGACGCCACGGAGCTTTATTTCAACGCCCATAACCGGCTCGAATATTGGCAAGATTGCACCAAGGGCCAACGCAGCGCCTTCTATTGTCTCGATGCGCGCACGATGACGCAGAAATGGCGGATCGAGCTGCCCGGCCAGTGCGAGCATTTCGCCATCTCGCCAGACAAGCGCTACGTCTACAACGCCCACTATGATCGCAAACTGGTCACCCGCGTCGACGTGAAGACGCAAGAGGTGACGCCGATCCAGATCGCCAATCTCGGCGGCCATAAGGTACGCGTGAGCCGCGACGGATCGAAAGTCTATGTCGGCTCCATCGTCTGGGCCTCGCTTGACGAGATCGACGCACAGACCTGCAAGGCCACGCGCTACATGACGTTCGATCAGAATGTCCGCCCCTTCGACCTCTCGCACGACGGCAAGCGCGCTTATGTGCAGACGAGCCGCTTTCACGGCTTTCACGTCGTGGACCTCGACGCCTGGAGGATCGTGCGCACGGTGAGGATGCCTGACATCGCCGGGATGCCCGCGCCTTGCGAAACGCGCTATCCCTTCACCATCGATCACGGCATCGAAATCACGCCGGATGAGCGTTACCTCGTCGCGCTCGCGACGACCGGACATTACGCCGTCATTTACGCCTATCCCTCGCTTGAGCCGATCACGCACATCCCCGTGGGCAAGCAGCCGAGCTATCTCACGATCTCCAAGGATTCGCGGCTGTGCTATATCTCCTGCCGCGCCTCCGACGAGACCTGGATCATCGACATGAGCGATTTCAAGGTCGCTCATGTGATGAAGAATATCGGCCGCTATCCTCAACGCATCTGCCTCGATCATTGAAGGCTCAGCCATGATCACGCGCGACGATTCGGGCCGAAGCATCTTCGGCGAGGAGCACCGCATCTTCCGGGCGGGCGTGCGCGCCTTCGTGGCGCGCGAAATCGCGCCGCATCATCGCGCCTGGGAGGACGCCGGAATCGTGCCGCGCTCGTGCTGGACGGCGGCGGGCGCGGCGGGGCTTTTGTGCTGCGAGATCGCCGAGGAGCATGGCGGCGCGGGCGGCGATTTTCTGCACGGCGCCATCGTGCAGGAAGAGCTGGCTTATGCCGGCACGACCGGGCCGGGCTTTCACCTGCATTCCGATATCGTCGCGCCTTATCTTCAGAAATACGGCGATGCGGCGCAGAAGGCGCGATACTTGCCGGCGATGGCGCGCGGCGAAAAAATCGGCGCGATCGCCATGACCGAGCCCGGCGCGGGATCGGATTTGCAAGGCATTCAAACCCGCGCCGCGCGCGTCGCGGGCGGATGGCGCCTCAACGGGCAAAAAACCTTCATCACCAACGGCCAAAACGCCGATATCGTCCTCGTCGCGGCGAAAACCGATCCGAACGCCGGCGCCAAGGGCATTTCGCTCCTGATCGTCGAGCGCGGCGATGACGGCTTCAAGCGCGGGCGCAATCTGGAAAAGATCGGCTGGCACGCGCAGGACACGTCCGAACTGTTCTTCGACGACGTGTTCCTGAGCGAAGATCGCCTTCTCGGCCAGGAGGGACATGGCTTTCGCTATCTGATGGAGCAATTGCCGCAGGAGCGGCTGCTCGCATGCGTGCGCGGAACGGCGGCGATGGAGGCCGTGCTCGATCTCACCATCGCCTATGTGCAGGAGCGCCACGCGTTCGGGCGCCCGCTCTCGGCGTTGCAGAACACGCGCTTCACGCTCGCCGATGCCGCCACTGAGGCGAATGTCGCGCGAATCTATGTCGATCATCTCATGCATCTTCATCTGCGCGGCCAATTGACCGCCACGCAGGCGGCGATGGGCAAATTGCACGTGACCGAGCGCGCCTGCGCCCTCATCGATTCCTGCCTGCAAATGCATGGCGGCTATGGCTACATGCGCGATTACGCCGTCGCGCGCGCCTGGACCGACAATCGCTTCGCCCGCATCGCCGGCGGCGCTTCGGAAATCATGCGCGAGATCATCGGCCGGTCCTTGTTTTCGGGTTCGGAGCGCAGCGTACGCTGAACGCAATGCCGGTCGGATAAGGATCGCGAGGAAAACGCCAGTCGGCCTGTAAGCCGGGTCCTGTACCCTTTCGGGCGACGACCATTCCTCTGGACCGCGCATCGCTGCGCGGTTCGCGCGACCTACCCGGATGCGGGCCATGGGGCCCTGGGAGCGAACTCCCACGCATCCCTATTCGGTCTTGCTCCCGGCGGGGCTTGCCGTGCCGCCTTCCTTACGGTCGGCGCGGTGGGCTCTTACCCCACCGTTTCACCCTTACTGCGCGGTCTAAACCGCGAAGCGGTCTGTTCTCTGTGGCGCTATCCCTCAGCTCACGCTGGGCGGGCGTTACCCGCCGCCGTTCCCATGTGGAGCCCGGACTTTCCTCGACTACGCCCTTTCGTCTGCGCAGCCGCGGCCGTCCGGCCGACTGGCCTTGTCGATATGCGCCTTGAGGCCCGCCCGATCAATCGGTGAGCGCGGCGAGGAGCGCCATCGTTTCCGCGTCGGCTTCGCCGTCGATCCGCGCCGGGCGAAAGCGACGCTGGAACGCGGCGAGCCGCGCCGCGCGGGGCGTGCGCAAATCATAACCGAAGCGCGCCAGCATCACGTCGACGTCGCGGACCTTGTGATCGCCGGGGGCAGGCCAGATGGAGACGCCCGCATCCGCGAGCGCCTTCCAGGGAAAATGCTCGCCCGGATCGAGCTTGCGCTCCGGGGCGATGTCGGAATGGGCGACGACGCGATCGGGCGTCAGCTTATGGCGCGCGAGAATGTCCTTGAGCAGCGGGATGACCGCCTGGATCTGCGCCGGCGGATAAGGCGGCAAGCCGAAATCATGGCCGCCATTGACGATCTCGATCCCGATGGCGCGCGCATTGATATTTTCCTCGCCCTCCCAGGAGGACACGCCCGCATGCCAGGCGCGCATCTCCTCCGGCGCCACGCGATAGATCGTTCCCGCCTCGTCCACCACATAATGCGCGCTCACGCGCGCGAGCGGCGTCGCCGGATCGATATCGTCCGCCTGCCACGGGCCGGGATAGGCGCCGGCGACCGGGGCGGGATCGGTGAGGCGGGCAAGCGCCGTCTCGCCATCCTGCATGCCAGTATAATGCAGCACGACAAGATCGATCGGGACGCCATTGCGGCTGTCGATATTAGGCGAGAGGCGTTCGATCATGCGCTCTCCTTGGCGAGCGCGCGCGCGGCGCTGTCGCGCGTGACGTAAGCTGCCCAGCCGGCGGCGGCGAAGATCAGAGCGGCGGCGATATAGAAGGGCGCGCCGGGAACCTGAAATCCGCGCTCCTCGGCGATGAAGAAGGCGAACGTGCTGGTGAAGAGGATCGGGCCGGCGAGCCCGGTGATGCTGATCAAGGCGGCGTTCGCGCCCTGCAGCTGGCCTTGCGCGTCCGCGCCCACGCGCTGCGAGATGAGCGAGCTCAGCGCCGGCCCCGCGAAACTGGAGAGCGCGCCGAGCGGAATGCCGATCAGGAAGATGATCGCATTCGGCGCCCAGCCCTCGATGGCGAAGGCGAGCCCCCAGAAGAAGAAGCCGATCAGCATGGCGCGCCGTTCGCCCATGCGGCGCACCACGGGATCGACCATGAAGGTCTGCACCAGCATGGTCAGCACGCCGGAGGCGGCGAGCGCTGCGCCCACCGTCAGACTGTCCCATTGATAGCGATAGCCGGTATAGAGCACCCAGAGGCTCGGATAGAGCTGGTGCGCCAGCTGCTGCAGGAAATTCACGCCGGACAGCGCGAACAGCGTGCGGTCCGCGCGCAGGAAATTGAGCGCGCCGATCGGGTTGGCGGCCTTCCAGCGGAACGGGGCGCGGTTTTCCGGCGCGAGCGATTCCGGCAGCACGAAATAGCCGTAAAGCACATTGGCGAAGGCGAGCACGGCGCCGAGCACGAAGGGCAAGCGCACATCGATTTGGCCCAGCATGCCGCCAATGCCCGGGCCGATGATGAAGCCGAAGCTGAATGCCGCCCCCATATAGCCGAACGCCTTGGCGCGCTCCTCGGGCTTGGTCACATCGACGATATAGGCCGCGGCCGTCGCATGCGTGGCGGCGGTGATTGCGTGGATCACGCGCGTGATGAACAGCCACCAGAGATTGGGCGCCACCGCCATGATCGCAAAATCCACCGCAAGCCCCGCGCACGCGGTGAGGATGATAGGCCGGCGGCCATAGCGGTCGGATAGAGCGCCCAGGATGGGGCTGGCGAACAATTGGATCGCGGCGAACATCGTCATGAACACGCCCGCGAACATCGCCGCGCGCACCGTGTCGCCGCCGGTCATCTCGATGATGAGCTTTGGATAGACCGGGATCGTCACGCCCCAGGAGAGCACGTCGATCCAGATCGTGACGAGCACGAACCAGAGGCCCGCGCGGCGTGCTCTTGGCGCCTTGTCGTGCGTCGCTTCACCCATGCCACGCGGCATCGCGCGGCGGCGGCGCAGGGTCAAGCGCCAAGGCGCGCTCAACGCAATTCAACAACTCGTTCGCCCATCTCCAAGAGCTGCTCCATCGCCGTCGCTCTAACGGCGAACCATTCCGCGAACGGCCCGAGCTTTAAATTGCCGCAACGCAACAGCACGACCGAGCCGGCGCCGTCGCGCACCGCAAGATCGACGAAATCCGCATCCTTGGTGACGATGATCGCCTGCAGCGCCGCCGCGTGGCGCCAAATCGCCTGATCGTCCGCCTGCGGCGACAGGAGCGTGGCGGCATGGTCGGCCACATGTCCCCGCGCCACGAGCCATCGCGCCAGAGCCGGAGGCAGGTTCGTATCGACCAGAAACCGCACCAGGCGGCTCAGGCGGTGATCACTGGATGATCGAAATGCTTCGCCGCGTAAGCGAGCGCCGCCTTGATGTCGTCAGCCTCAAGATAGGGGTAGGCCTCCAAAATGTCGGCGTGGCTCATGCCGGCGCTCAACATTTCAAGCATCTCCGCCACGGTGATGCGCATGCCGCGGATTGTCGGGCGCCCGCCCCGCACGTTCGGCAAAATGGTGATGCGATCCATAAGCGCTTCTACCATTTTCCGCGCGCGACGTCATCGCCCCTCATAGCCGCCGCCACGTCGCACCTTGGGGGCCGTCCATGATTTCTACGCCGCGCGCGGCGAGGTCTGCGCGGATGGCGTCGGCGCGGGCGAAATCCTTGGCGCGGCGCGCCTCGGTGCGCGCGGCCACAAGCGCGTCGATCTCGGCGGAATCGTCGCCCGCGCCGCGCAGCCACGCGGCCGGATCGGCCTGCAAAAGCCCGATCAAATCGCCGGCGGCGATCAGCGCGCCCTTGATCCGCGCGCGCGCAACCTTATCGGCTTCACTGTTGAGCGCGCCGGTCATCGCCGCGAGTTCGGCGAGCGCCTTGGGCGTGTTCAAATCATCGCACAAAGCTTCGATGAAGGCGGCCGGCGGCGCTGTGTCCGGCGCGGGTTCGACATCGGCGCGCGCCAGCGCGTTATACATCCGATCAAGGCTCGCCTTCGCCTGCTTCAGCAGCGCCTCGTTGAAATCCAACGGCGCGCGATAATGCGCGCTGAGCAGCGCATAGCGCAACGCCTCGCCCGGCCATTTCTTCAAGAGATCATGCGTGAGCACGACATTGCCGAGGCTCTTCGACATTTTCTCCGCGTCCATGGTGACGAAGCCATTGTGCACCCAATAGCGCGCCAAGGCGTGGCCATGGGCGGTCTCCGATTGCGCGATCTCGTTTTCATGGTGCGGAAAGATGAGGTCCTGCCCGCCGGCGTGAATGTCGATCGTCTCGCCCAGCACCGCCTTGATCATGGCCGAGCATTCGATGTGCCAGCCGGGGCGTCCTCTACCGAACGGCGCGTCCCAGGCCGGTTCGCCCTCCCTCGCGGCTTTCCAAAGCGCGAAATCGGACGGCGCGCGCTTATCCTCCTCGCCTTCCACGCGCGCGCCCGCGCGCAAATCCTCCTGCGCGCGCCCGGAGAGCTTTCCGTAATCGGCGTCCGCCGCGACGGAGAAATAGACGCCGCTCTCGGCGCGATAGGCCGCGCCCTTCTCGATCAGAAGCGCGATGAAGTCGATCATCGCGTCGACATATTGCGTCGCGCGCGGGGCGAAGGTCGGCGGCAAGACGTTCAGCGCGGCATTGTCGGCGTCGTAAACGCGCGCGAAGCGCTCGGTCAGCGCGTCCATCGGCTCGCCTGTCTCGGCGGCCTTGGCGATGATGCGGTCGTCGATGTCGGTGAAATTGCGCGCGAACAGGACGTGCCCGTCACCATAAAGGCGGCGCAACAGGCGGTAGAGCACGTCGAACACGACCGGCGGACGCGCATTGCCAATATGGGTGTAATTGTAAACCGTCGGGCCGCACTGATAGAGCGTCACCCGCTTGGGATCGGCGGGGACGAAGCGCTCTTTTCGCCGCTGGAGCGTATTGGTGAGATAAAGCTCGTTCATGCTGATCCGGGCGCGCGCGCCGTCGTAAAAGCGGTGGGGTCGCAAACACGCGGAGCGCGTGTTAGGCTCAATTTCCGCCGCTGGGAATGGCGCCGCCTGAGGCGGCTCCCCATGTTCCGGCAACGCCCTGAGGGTGAAACTCGCGGGCGAGCGTTAAGTCCAGGTGTCGCCGAAGCGGTCCGTCCGCCGTCGAACCCTCCCGGCTCGACTCCTCGCCCCTCAGACAGGATCCGTACTGAATGAACGCCATCGTCACGCCGCTCGCGGCCGATAAAGTCCCGCCCGTTCGCCCCAGCCGCGAGGAGGCCATGGCCGCCGTGCGCACGCTGCTCGCCTGGGCCGGGGACGATCCGAGCCGCGAGGGCCTCATCGACACGCCCAAGCGGGTGGTCGACGCCTATGGCGAATGGTTCGCCGGCTATGAGCAGGACCCCGTGGCCGAACTCTCGCGTATCTTCGAGGACGTGAAGGGCTATGACGACATCGTCATGCTCAAGAACATCAAGGTGGAGAGCCATTGCGAACACCACATGGCGCCGTTCCTTGGCCGCGCGTTCGTCGCCTACATGCCGACCGCGCGCGTCGTCGGCATCTCCAAGATCGCCCGCGTCGTCGAAATCTTCGCCAAGCGCCTTCAGACGCAAGAGACCATGACGCAGCAAATCTGCGACGTGATCCAGGCCTCGCTGCGGCCCAATGGCGTGGCGGTGCTGATCGACGCCAAGCATGAATGCATGACCACGCGCGGCGTGCATCACGAGGACGTCTCCACCATCACCACGCGCTTCACCGGCGTCTTCAAGACTGACATGGCGCTGCAGCAACGCTTCATGAAGCTCTCCGGCTACGGCTGAGCGATGGCCGGCGACGAGATCGAAACCACCGATCGGTTCACGCCGCGCTTCAACGCGGACGGGCTCATTCCCGCGATCGCGCAGGATGCGTCGAACGGCGCGGTCTTGATGTTCGCCTGGATGAACGCGGAGGCGCTCCGCCTCAGCCAGGAAACGGGCGAGGCCGTCTATTGGTCGCGCTCGCGCGCCAAGCTGTGGCGCAAGGGCGAGGAAAGCGGCCATCGCCAGCGGATCGTTGAGATGCGCGTCGATTGCGATCAGGACGTGCTGCTCTTGCGCGTGGAGCAGATGGGCGCGGCCTGCCATACGGGCGCGCGCTCCTGCTTCTATCGCCGCGTGGACGGCGATGCCGCGCTCAAGGATTAGACGCAAGGTCTATAGCCAGCGCGTCGGCGCGTTCAACGCCCACCGCCTCCACCGCCGCTTTCACGCGCGCGACATCGACGCCGCGGCCTTCCGCTTGAATGAGAATGCGGTCCGAGGCGATCAATCCATATTCGGCGCGGCCCGCGGCGCGATCGAGCTTCTCCATGGTCATGCGTCCATTGACGGGGCCGACGCGTTCATAGCCGTCCGCGTCCTCGCGGCTGCCCTGCGCGCCGAAGGCGCCGGCCATGGCGGCGAACGCGCCCGTCGCGCCGAGATCGACAATGCGCAATTCGACCGCGCCTTCCGCGCCCTCATAGGTGGCTTCGGCTTGAGCCAGGCCAAGACCGGCGGCGCTGGTTGAAATCTCCGTGCGCGCAAGGCCCGGCAGGCTTTCCGGCAAGAGCGTGCGCAATTGATCCATGCTGGCCGCGGCGGCGGCCTGCGCGGCCTGCGGATTGGCGGCGAGCTCCTCCATCTGCTTGGCGGCGCGTTCGAGTTCGGAGAGATCGACGCTCTGCCCGTTCGGCAGCGTCACCTCCCCTTGCGCGGGCGGCGCGGCGGCGACGAAGCCGCCGCCGAGACCGGTCACGGACCGCGCGGCGCCGACGACGAGACTAGCCACGAGACCGGCGACGATCGCGGCGGCGATGATGGCGAGAAAATAGGGCAGCCTCTTATCGTCCGGCGTTTTCATCAGGCGCGGCACGCCGATGTAAAGCAGAACCAGCGAATAGATCGCGCCAATGATACCGATAATGCCAAGCGCGGGAACGATCTGCGCGAACGAACCGACAATGGCCGCCGTGCTGGAATAGGCCGCGAGCTGATTGGCGCGCATCTCATCGGGCTCGGAGCCGAACGTGGGCGCGAGCGCCTTGATGATGATCCCGACGACCGCCACCCAGCCGAGCGTCAACGCGATCTGCGCGACCGCGCCGATCAGGCCCGGAATGAGGGGCACGCGCACCGTCACGCCGAATGCGCCCACGCCGAACACGACGAGACCGATGAAGCCGCACAAGGCCGCGATCGCCGCGAGCGGCGCCACATAGCCCGTCAGCAGCGCACCGAGCGAGGTGCGCTCCGTGGCGATGGCCTCCCATTCCGCGCGCGGCTGCACCAACATGTTGCGCACGCGCTGCACGAGGCCAGCGCCGGCCGGTTCAATCAAGGTCATGCGCTCACATCCGTGTTGAAGCGTGAAAACTCAAAGTCCGCCCGAATTGGTCACGCAGCCGGCCAAGGCGAAGAGGATGATGAAGGCGACGAGCCCGGTGATCATCACCGTCGTCGCATAGCCGAGCGCGCGTTGCGGCTCGACCTTCATCAAGGGCGGCAGGCCGCGATAGAACAGGAACGCCGTCATCGCGATGCCGATGAGGCTCACCCACCAGAGCGGGGGCCAGAGCGAGAACACCCCGCTCATGAAGGCCGGCGTCATGGCGTAGGCGGCGACCTTCTGCGCGGCGAGATCGTCGCGCTCGGCGTCGAAATTCTCGGCCACGGCGTTGATCAGGATGCCGAGGAAATAGACCAGCGCGATGCTGGCGAGGAAGGTGACGGCCGCGCTGATCACCACCTTGTCGAGCGCGGTGCGGATGATCGTGCCGCCGAAGGATTCGCCGAATGCGAACGAGCCGATCGCCCCGCAGAGCGGCGGGATCGCGGCGAGCGGCGCCACATAGCCGGCGAGGATGGCCGGCGTGCTCGTCTCTTCGGCCCGGATCTGCTCCCATTCGGCGCGGGGATCGCGCATCAGGCCCCACGCGCGGGAGAGGATGAATTCGGCCTTGGCGCGGGCTTTTTGCAGATCGGCCTTGTCGAGATGGAGGCGCCCCTTGCGCGCGCCGGCGGCGCCCGCCGCCTCGCCCGCCGCGCCTTCCGGCGTCTCCTCCCCGTGAATCGGGGCCGCATCGTTCTGAGCCGACATGGAAACCTGCCTGTCATTCTGGGCGGAGCGGCGCGAATCTAGCCCAGAAGGGCGCGCCGGTCCAAGCGAAGCGGCCGGGTCCGGGCGGCGCGCAGCGCTTTTGCCCCCGCGCACGGGGGGCGCGCGGGGCGAAAGCGGGCGATGACGCACGTCAAGATTTCACGACGTATCGGGCCGCCGGATCAGGCGGTCGCGCAGCGCCTTGAGCGCGCGATAGGCCTGGATGTGCGACGCAAGAAGCTGCGGCGCGGCCGCGCCTTCGAGCCGCTTGGGCAGCGGCGCGTGCAGAAGGTGCTGCGGGGCGAGCCGCATCGATGCGAGCCGGCGCGCGAAGGCGGCGATGGCGCGCGTGGGATCCTCGCTCAGCCGGCGCAGCGCCTCGAGCCGATAGGCGAGCGCGCGCGCGCCTTGGCTTTCGAAATTGCGCGCCCGGCCGGCATGGTCGCGCTCGGCGCCGCCGCCGGCGCGGAAGGCGGGCATGGCGAGCCGCACGCGCCAGGTCTCGGGGTTCTCGCTCCAGCGCGGCGACGCGCGAAGAGGCGTGGGCGCCGCGCCCGGCGCGTAAGGAACATAGGCGAACGCCGGCACAAGCGGCGCGGCGGCGATCAGCAGAAGACGTTGCGCGATGCGCTCCAGAATGGTGAGCGCGTCGGCGAGGCCGCGCCGCGCTTCGCGGGAGAGAAACGGCAGGAGCGCGAGCGCGGTCAGCCCGCCGACTTGACGGATGAGCGCCGCCACGCGCGCCCCGATCAGCGGCCACCCCTCGGGGCCTTCGAGAAATCCGTCTTCGACGGGCGGCAGATCGGGCATGTCCATGGCGCAAGCCTAAGCGCGCGGGGCGGCAGGTCGGATAAGGCGCTTCCCTCTCCCCCATGCATGGGGGAGAGGGTTCGTGGCGTTCTTCCCTCACACCGGATAATTGGGAAAGCGCGGGCGCCAGATGCCGAGCGCGATATTCGCCAGGCACACCACGAAGAGCAGCCAGAGCATGTTCGCTTCCGCGTGCAGAAGCTGCGCCGAGGCGCCGGTTTTCGACACCGCCTGGATCGGCCCCAAAATGTGCAGCCCGGCCTGAAAGACGAGGATGCCGCTCGCGGCCTTGGCCCACACCCAGCCGGCGTCCTGGAACGGGGGATGGACCACCATCGCCAGAAGCCCGCTCACCATCGTCACCAGAAGGGACGGCGCGACGATCCAGACGGCGATCTTGCCGATGGCCGCCAAGCCGCCGCCCGCCATCAACGCGAGCGCCAGCGCCGCCGCCCCGCCCATGAGCCCGGCCGCGCCGACCGAATGGAGAAATTTCAACAAGCGCCGCATGGGCTAAGCCTCCGCGCCCTTGGTAAGCGATCAATCCTAGATGCGCCAAGCCGGTGGAATCTCGGCTGGCGGCCGGTTCTCAGCCGAAAACCGCGCAACACTTTTCCGGAACGGGTCTAATCTCAGCCGCCGAGAATCGCGGAAACCCGGCGAGGGGGCGCATCGCATGGCCCAAAATCAGATGGCCCAGCATGACGTGTTCCTCTCCTATGCCCGCGCCGATTCCGCGCGCGCCGAGCTGGTGCGCCGCAAGCTGGAGGCTTTGGGGCTCGACGTTTTCTTCGACGCCGACGAGATCGATTCCGGCGCGGAGTTTCCGGCCGTCATCGACGCGGCGGTGAAGGGCGCCAGATGCGTGCTCGCCTTATGGAGCCGCGCCGCGCTCGAACGGCGCTGGGTGCGCATCGAGAGCCGCATCGGGCTCGACCAGAGCAAGCTGGTGGCGGCGATGCTGGATGGAACGCCGCCCGAGGCGCTGCCGGCGGAATTCTATAACGTGAATTTCCAAAGCCTCGCCGATTGGCAGGGCGCGGACGATCATCCCGGTTGGCGGCGCGTGCTGCGCGCGATCGGCAAGCGCGTGGGCAAGCCGCTGGCGCCGGAGATCGGTCCTGAAAGCGCTCCAGAGATCGCGCCGCCGCAGGCGAAAGGCGCGATCAAGCCGTGGATGATCGGCGCGGGGCTCGCGGTTCTTGGCGGCGCGATCGTGCTGACTCTGGGGCGCGGCGACGATACGCCCGCGCCCGCGCCGCCGCCCGCGCGCGTCGAACAGGAGGCGCCCACGCCCGCGCGCATGGAGCAGACCGCCGCAATCGACGTCACCGGGCTTTGGCGCGGCGCCTATTGGGGACCTTACGAGGCGCGAGTCGATTTCGAGATGGATTTGATCAGCGCAGGCGCTTCCTTTCGCGGCGGCGCGCGCGAGCCCAATCCGTTCTCGCCCGCCGGCGGCATGACGCTCACCTCCATCATCGCCGGCGAGACGCGCGGCGACGGCGCCATCGCCTTCCGCAAAACCTATGACGGCTCAAGCGGGATCAGCCACAGCGTCGATTATGAGGGGCGCGTGGAGAACGGCGCCATCGTTGGAACCTGGCGCGTGGGCGACACCTCCGGCGCGTTCCGCATGACGCGGGATTGAGGATCGCGCCGCCGTCCGGCTAAGCGTCGGCGATCGCAAGCGCCGCTTGCACGATGTCGGCGGCGAAGCGTTTGCGCGCGCCGCTCGCCATTTTCGCGCGCGAGACCAAGGAGGCGCCCTCGATCAAACTGGCCAGGGCCAACGCCCGCGCCGTTTGCGCGGACCTGTCGAGATCGGGACGCGCGCGCGCCACAAGCCCAAGAAGAAAGCCTTGATAAAGGCCCAGATACGCGTCCAACGCTTGGCGGGCGCGCGGCTCGATCTCCGCCAGCGACCAGAGCTGGATTTCAAAGGCGGTGAAAGCCTCCCAGCTTTCGTCCTGCGTCACCAGCCAAGCCACGGCGTCATGCAAGACCTTGCGCGGCGAATCGCGCCGATTGTCGCGATAGGCTTTCAGAACTTGCGTATAGCGTGCGATCGCGTCGTCCAAGACGAGATCGAGCAAAGCGTCCTTGCCCTCGACATGATATTGCAGGGACGCGAGCTTGATCCCGACACGCTTCGCAACGCCCCGCAGGCTAAGCGCCGCCGCGCCTTCCTCGATCATCAAGGCGCGCGCGGCTTCGACGATCTCGCGCAGCCGATCTTCGTGTTTGAGCCGCACATCGGACACCAGCGCTTGATGGGCGCATTCGCATAACCTGTCAATTGACATATCAGTTAATCTGTCATATGACAGATTTAACGGAGGTCTTCGATGGGCGTATCGCGCAGACACATCCTCGCCGCCGGGGCGGGCGCGCTCGCGGGCTGCGCCCATCGACCGCGTCTCGCGCCGGGGTCGCATGTCATCGTCGTGGGCGCGGGGTTCGCCGGCATCGGCGCGGCGCGCGCGCTTCAGCAGGGGGGATATTCAGTCACCGTGCTTGAAGCGCGCGGGCGGATCGGCGGGCGCGCCTTCACCAGCACCGCATTCGCCGCGCCGGTGGATTTGGGCGCTTCCTGGCTGCACCGGGGACGAGACAACGCGCTGGCGCCGCTCGCCGCGCGCAGCGGCGTGTCCCACCACGCATCGAACTATGACAAGGCGACAGTGTTCGACCTCGGCGGCGATCCAGTGCGGTCGCGCGCCGTGATCGACGTCAAGAACGCCGTGACGATCGAATCCCGGTTCGAGGGCGCGCTCGCCGGCGCCTATGTGCGCTGGCGCGCGGCGGGCCTGTTCGGCGCGGCGGGCTCGGGCCGTTCGGTCGCGGACGCCTTCGACAAGGCGATGCGCGGCGTCGATCCGCTCGACGCGCAGACCTATCGCATCCTGATGGAGACGCAATTCGCCGTGCCGCTTGAGGAGGAAGCGATAGAAGCGTTGTTCCTGAGCGCGCAGGTTCAGCCGAACTTCGAATATTTCATGACCGGCGGCATGCAACGCTTCGCGGAATGGCTGGCCCGCGATCTCAAAATCATGCTCGACACCAAGGTTTCGGACATCGAATGGTCGCAAGCGGGCGTGAATGTGCAAACGCAGGCCGGGATGTTTCGAGCCGACGCGGTCGTGCTCACCATATCGGTGGGATTGTTGAAATCAGGCGCGATCCGCCTTGCGCCCGGCCTGCCGGAAAGTCATGCGCGCGCGCTCGATCGCATCGGCATGGCGCTGCTCAACAAGGTCGCGCTGCAATACCCATCGGCGGCTTGGCCGATGGGTGATGAGTATTGGATCCTGGCGAATGGCGACTTACCCTGCATCGTCGCCAATCAGGGCGCTTATTCGGGCGCGCCAATCCTCGTCGCGCTCACCGGCGGGCGCGTTTCGCGCAGCCTTGAGGCCATGGACGATGAAGAAATCGCCGGGCGCCTTCATCGCGACATCGCGCGCGCCCACGGACGCGGATTGCCCGAGCCCGAAGGCGTGGCGGTGACGCGATGGGCCGCCGATCCGCTGGCGATGGGCTCGTATTCGCATCGCCGGCCCGGCGCGAATCTGCGCGAGGACAATATCCTTGCGCGTCCCATAGACGACCGGCTGTTCCTCGCCGGCGAGGCGATCATCGACGATTGGGACGTTTGCAATGTCTCCGGCGCATTTCGCAGCGGGCAAAACGCGGCGCGACGGATCGCGGGCGCTTGAGCGCCTCAGCGACACGCCGCGCGTTCCCTATTCGGCCGCCTGGCGCAGATGCGCGCCCGCGTTCGGCTTCCAGCGCAGCTTGGGCTGGCGCGCCGCGCGCGTCTCATCGAGGCGGCGCATCGGCGCGTTTTTCGGCGCGGCCTTGAAGAAGGCCGCATCGCCCGATTTGGCGCGCTCGGCGAGCGCGATCATCGCGTCGGCGAAGCGGTCAAGCTCGCGCTTGGGCTCGGTCTCGGTCGGCTCGATCAGCATGGCGCCGGCGACGACGAGCGGGAAATAGGTCGTCATCGGGTGATAGCCCTCATCGATCAGCGCCTTGGCGATGTCGACCGTCTCAAGCCCAAGCGGGCGCAGCGTGGAATCGTCGAGCAGCGCTTCGTGCATGCACGGGCCCTCGCCGAACGGCGCGTTGAAATGCGGCTTGAGGCGCACGCGCAGATAATTGGCGTTGAGCACGGCGTCCTCCGCCACTTGGCGCAGGCCGTCCGCGCCATGGCTCATCATGTAGGCGAGCGCGCGCACGAACATGCCCATCTGGCCGTGGAAGGCGCACAGGCGCCCGACCGCGCCTTCGCCGGCCTCCTCGATGAGATCGAATCCGCCCGCCTCGCGCATGACGAGATAAGGCGGCGGCGCGAATGGGGCGAGCGCTTCGGACAAGACGGTGGGGCCGGAGCCCGGCCCACCGCCGCCATGGGGCGTTGAGAACGTCTTGTGCAGATTGATGTGCATGGCGTCGACGCCAAGATCGCCCGGCCGCACGCGCCCGACGATGGCGTTGTAATTGGCGCCGTCGCAATAGAAATAGCCGCCCGCCGCGTGCACGAGATCGGCGATTGTTTTCACGTCGCGCTCAAAGAGGCCAAGCGTGTTCGGATTGGTGAGCATGACGGCCGCGACGTCCGGCCCGAGCTTGGATTTGAGATGCTCAAGATCGACGCGGCCCTCGGCGTTTGCGTTCACTTCATCGACAATGAAGCCGCAGGCGGCCGCCGTGGCGGGATTGGTGCCGTGCGCGCTGGTCGGCACCAGCACGCGGGTGCGATGCGCCTCGCCGCGCGCGGCGAGCGCGGCGCGGATCGCCATCATGCCGCAGAATTCGCCATGCGCGCCGGCTTTGGGCGCGAGCGCGACGGCGGGCATGGCGGTGAGCGCGCAGAGCCAATGGGCGAGATCGTGCATCAGTTCGAGCGCGCCCTGCACGGTCTCGATCGGCTGCAGCGGATGCAGATCGGCGAAGCCTTCAAGCCGCGCCATACGCTCATTGAGGCGCGGATTATGCTTCATCGTGCACGAGCCGAGCGGAAAGAGCCCCAGATCGATGGCGTAATTGCGTTGCGACAGGCGCGTATAATGGCGCACGGCTTCCGGCTCTGAGAGACCCGGCAGGTTCGGCGCCGCGCGGCGCGCCAAACCGCCCAGACGATCGCGCACGCTCGGCGGGATCGGCAGATCGACGCCGGTATGCGTCGGCGCGTCGATCTCGAAAATCAGCGGCTCGGCCTGCAAGAGACCGCGCGAGCCGGAATGGGTTTCGGCGCTCATATCCATGCTCACAGCACATCCTCCAGCGCGGCGGCGAAGCGCGCGATGTCTTCTTCCGTGTTGGTCTCGGTGGCGCAGACGATGAGCACGTCGTTCATGCCCTCCATCAGGCGCGAGGCGGGAGCGCCGGCGATCACGCCCTCTTTGGCGAGTTCATCGACCACCCATTGCGCGGGCTTGGGCAGGCGCACCGCGAATTCGTTGAAGAAGCGCTCGGTGAGGATTTCAACGCCGGGAATGGCGGCGAGTTGCTGCGCCGTGAGCACGGCGTTCGCATGATTGATCCGCGCGAGCCGCTCCAGTCCCTCCGCGCCGAGCAAGCTCATGTGCGCGGTCCAGGCGAGCGTGCATAGGCCCGAATTGGTGCAAATGTTCGACGTCGCTTTCTCGCGGCGAATGTGCTGTTCGCGCGTGGACAGCGTCAGCACGAAGCCGCGCCGCCCGTCTGCGTCCAATGTTTCTCCGCAGACGCGTCCGGGCATTTGCCGCACGAATTTTTCGCGCGTCGCGAAGAGCCCCACATAAGGCCCGCCGAAGGAGAGCGCGTTGCCGATCGATTGGCCCTCGCCGACGACGATATCCGGGCCCATCGCGCCGGGCGGTTCGACAAGGCCGAACGCCACGCATTCGGTGAACGCCGCGATCACCAGCGCGCCCTTGGCGTGCGCGGCCTCTGCGATGGCGGAAATGTCGGTGAGGGTTCCGAACACGTTCGGCGTCTGCACGATCACGGCCGCGACGCTTTCATCGAGATGCGCGAGGACGCCGGCTTCATCGTCGATGGCGGGCGCGCACGCGACGATCTCCACGCCCTGCGCGGCGCAGACCGTGCGCGTCGTCTCCAGATAATGGGGATGCACGCCGCCGGAAAACACGATGCGCGCGCGCTTTGTGATGCGCGCCGCCATGAGCGCGGCCTCGGCGCACGCGGTCGAGCCGTCATACATGGAGGCGTTGGCGATCTCGCAGCCAAGCAATTCGGCGACTTGCGTTTGAAACTCATAGAGCGCCTGCAGCGTGCCCTGCGCGATTTCCGGCTGATAGGGCGTGTAGGTGGTGAGGAATTCGCCGCGCTGAATGAGATGATCGACGCTCGCCGGCACGTGATGGCGATAGGCGCCGGCGCCGAGGAAGAAG
The DNA here is from genome assembly GCA_964563395.1 of uncultured Caulobacteraceae bacterium. Lineage (GTDB taxonomy): Bacteria > Pseudomonadota > Alphaproteobacteria > Caulobacterales > Aquidulcibacteraceae > JBEVOS01. The sequence continues at coordinate 8,911 of CAZLWK010000009.1, read as the reverse complement.
GCCGTGCGCCCGGCGGGAATGTTCTTCTCGGCCAGCGTGCGCAGGCGCCGCTCGACCGCGAGTTCGCCCTGCGCCTTCGGCAGATCGACGAGACGCGTCATGCGCGCGGCGTCCGGCACATCGACATAGAGATCGTCGATGCTTTTCGCGCCGATCAGCGCCAGCATCGCGCCGCGATCTTCGTTGGTGAGCGGGAGATATCTCATGCGATCAAAGGCCCTCGACGAATTTCTGGTAGGCGCCTGCATCCATCAGCGCGTCGATCTCGGCGCGGTCCGCCGGCTTGATCTTCACGAACCAGCCCTGCCCTTCCGCGTCTTCGTTGACGCGTTCGGGCGCGCTTGAGAGATCGTTATTGACGGCGACGATCTCGCCCGCGATCGGGGCATAAACGTCGGAGGCGGCTTTCGCGCTTTCAACGACCGCCATGTCCGCGCCGGCCTTCACCTGCGCGCCGAGCCCCGGCAATTCCACATAGACGACATCGCCCAATTGCTCGGCGGCGTATTTGGTGATGCCGATGACAGCGACATCGCCGTCCATCCGCACCCATTCGTGCTCCTTGGTGAATTTCATGTCTTCCTCGCATAGCGATGGGGAACGAAGGGCAGCGCGACGATCTCGGCGGGCCGCTTCTGCCCGCGCACCAGAAGCTCGACGCGCGTTCCGGGCTTTGAAAAAGCAGGCGCCACATAGCCCATCGAGATCGGCGCATTGAGCGTGGGCGAAAAGCCGCCGCTGGTGACAATGCCGATGCGTTTATCGCCGGCGAAAATCTCGACGCCTTCGCGCGCGGGCGCGCGCTCCAACGGCTTGATCCCCACGCGCTTGCGCGCGGGGCCTTCCTTCAATTCGCGCAGGATGCGCGACGCGCCCGGAAAATCGCCGGCTTCGCGGCGGCGCTTCTGTATGGTCCAGGCAAGGCCCGCCTCGATCGGCGAAATCGTCTCGTCGAGATCGTGGCCGTAGAGGCAAAGCCCCGCTTCAAGACGCAGTGAATCGCGCGCGCCAAGGCCGATGGGCTTGACGCGCGGATCGGCAAGGATCGCTTCAGCGAGCGCTTGAGCTCCGCGTGGGAAGAGACATGAAATTTCAAAGCCGTCTTCACCAGTATAGCCTGACCGCGAAACAATCGGTGACCCGAATTCTTTCGCAACGAACTGGGCTTGCGTCATGAAATCCAGACGATCTACGCCCGGCAGGAGTGTCTGCAGCACTTGGGCAGCTTCAGGTCCCTGCAACGCGAGCAATGAACCTTGCGATTCACTTTGTCCGGGCTCGATGTGACCAGGTGTGCACGGAATTAATGCAACCCCCGAGTCGCCTGCAGCCTCCTTGAGGATCTGAAAATCTCGATGCTTCATCGACGCATTCGCTACGATGAAAAGCGCTGCAGGCATCTCCTTTGGCCGGGCAATCATCAGATCATCGATAACACCGCCTTGATCATTCAAAATCGTGGTATATCTGGTCTGACCTGGTTTCAGCGATTGGATGTCCGCCGGGACGACTTTCTCGACAAACGCCGCAACCTCTCTGAACTTTGGAGGCTCATACTTCGTCCCGCTGTTCAGAACGTAATAGCACGGCCCCATATGGCTCACGTCGAAGAGGCCCGCATGCGCGCGCGTCCAAGCGTGCTCGACCATGAGTCCTTCGAATTCGAGCGGCATGTCATAGCCGGCGAACGCGCCGAATTTCTTCGCGCGGTCGCGCCAGAGCGCGTCGAGCGGGAGACGTTTCAATTCGGGGGCTTCAGACAACGCCAAGGGACCTCAAGCGGGATTGGATTCCGCACGCGTCTCCGCGTCTGGAATCACCCCCGCTGTCCGATGGCCTGAGAGATTCACCACCGATAAGGCGGCTTACTCCGTCGGCGGCGCCCAGGCTGAGCCTGGATCCCGGATCTGAAGCCTTCGGCTTCGTCCGGGACGCTGCGCGCTTTCCAGCGTGTTCATCCCCCCGCGGTCCGGTTCCCTGAGAGTTTCCGGGGCGGTTGCTCCTTCGGGGGCGGCTTCTCGGCCGCACTCTCCCGCGGGGTTCGCTTGTTTGGCCAGCGCGGGGACGACTCACGTCGGCCCGCGCCGTTGAGGCGGACCCTCCGACTCGGCAGGCGAAGAGTCAATGCGGCGCGCTCAGCGCCAGGGGATTGGCGAGCCGTGGCGGAAAATCGCCTCCGCGCGCGGCGTGAACGCCTCTCCTTCGTGCAGGATGAGCGCGGGCAGAAGCGCGAACGGGCCGCGCGATCCCTTGAACGCGCGAACGAGAACGCGGTGCGCGGGCGCCTCGGCGCGCGGCTGGATGGGAATCGCTTCGGCCCCGCCAAGACGCCCGGTGAGGCCCGCCAGGATTTCCGGCAGCGCGTCGGCGCGGTGGATGAGGGTGAGCGGCGCCCCGCCCGTCAGCCGATCCGCCAAGGCCGCGATCCAGGCCGACAGCGGGGCGTCCATCACGTAAGCGGCGGCCTTTTCGGGCGCAGGCGGACGGCCCGCGCCCGGCGCCTGAAACGGGGGATTGCAAAAGGCGCCGTCGAACGGGGCGCCCAGATCGAGCCCACGGTCGAGGATGTCGCCGACGACGATCTGAGCGGCCGCGCCGTTCGCCGCCACGTTCCGGCTCGCCAGCGCCGCCGCTTCGGGATCGCGCTCGACGCCGACGAAGCGCGTCCCCGTCAGCCGCGCGGCGGCGCACAAAAGCGCCCCGCCCGCGCCGCAGCCCGCCTCCAACACGCGCGCCCCGGGCGCGACGGCCGCCGCCAACAGCACCGTGTCCGCGCCGGCGCGAAAACCCCGCACGGGTTGAACGAGACGCACGCGGCCGTCGAGGAGGCGATCTTCGCTCACCTCATTTTGCGTCAAGATCGGCCTCCAGCATGGCCAAGAGCGCCTCGGCGCGGTCGCCCTCGCCCTCGGGCACGACCAGCCGGCGCGGCAGCGCCCCGATCGATCCATCGGCCACGCTCATCGCCGCGTCGAGTATGGTGGGATGCATGCCCTCCGCGCGCAGCATGGCTTCGGCGAAACTCAAGAAGACCAGATCGTTGGTGCGCCGCAATTCGCGCATGCGGATGTCCTGGCCCGGGCGCTAGGACAAAGCGTCGGCTTGACCCCGGACGGCGGCCCCACCATCGTCGCGCCGCATCCACGAAGCAAGGTGAAGGGTCAATTCTTGGCGGCGCTCGGACCAGCGAAACAGGAAGCGCAGGCGCGGGCGGCGGGCGCCGTGGACCGGCTTGTCGCGCTCGTGGCCGAGGACATGGAGGCCGTCGAGGCGCTGATCCATCGCCACATGGGCAGTCAGGTAGGCGTCATTCCCAATCTGGCCGCGCACCTGATCGACGCCGGCGGCAAGCGCATCCGGCCCGTGATCACCATCGCCTCGGCGCGCGCGCTGGGCGGGGGCGGAGACGCGCCGCGCAAGCTGGCGGCGGCGGTGGAATTCATCCATTCGGCGACGCTCCTGCACGACGACGTGGTCGATGAAAGCAATCTGCGGCGCGGACGTGAAAGCGCGCGCCATATCTGGGGCAATTCCGCGAGCGTGCTGGTCGGCGATTTCCTGTTCGCGCGTTCGTTCAATCTCATGGTGGAGGCCGGCGATCTGCAGGTGCTCGACATCCTCGCCCGCGCCGCCAGCGTGATCGCCGAGGGCGAGGTGATGCAGCTCGCCGCCGCCAATGACGCCGACACCAGCCGCGACCGCTACATGCAGATCATCGAAGCCAAGACCGCCGCCCTCTTCGCCGCCGCCGCGCGCGTGGGCGCGGTGTCGGCCGGGCGTCCCGGCGCGGAGGCCAAGGCGCTCGAAACCTTCGGCCGCGCGCTGGGCCTTGCGTTCCAATTGGTGGATGACGCGCTCGATTATGGCGGGCTCGCCGCCGCCATGGGCAAGAATGTGGGCGATGATTTCCGCGAAGGCAAAGTGACCCTGCCCGTGGTGCTGGCGCGCGACGCGGGCAATCCGGACGAACGCGATTTCTGGCGCCGCGTGTTGGGCGGGGGCGCGCAGGAGGACGGTGATCTGGCGCGCGCGCAGGCGATCCTGCGCAAGCATGACGCGATCGAGCGCACGCTGAACGAAGCGCGCGCCTATGCCGGCGCCGCGCGCGAAGCGCTCGACGCGCTGCCGGCGAACGCCTATCGCGACGCGATGGCCGATCTCGCGGACTTCGTGGTCGAGCGCGCCGCCTGAACGATCAGATAGGCCGCGAGCAGCGCGAACGCGGCGAACGGCGCATAGCTGAGCGCGCGCGCCTCGGCGCGCCAGGCGGGCGCCAGGAAATAGCCTGAAGCCAATTCGGCGGCGGCGAGCGCGAGAACCGCGCCGCCAAGCGCGGCGCGCGCCGGCAGCGCAAGGATCAGCGCCAAGGCCGCGCAGCTGAACACGGACAGCGAAAGATCGCGCAGCGCCAGGAGGCTCGCGGCGGCGAAGAGGCCCGCGCCGAAGCGCAGGCCCATATGCGCGTGTGCGCCAAGCGCCGCGGCGCCCGCGGCCGCCGCGGCGAGCGCCCCCGCTTCCGGCGCGCCCTGTCGCCAAGCGATCAGCGCCAACGCCGCGCACGCGATGGAAAGCCCCGGCCCGCGCGGCGCGCGGGCCAGCACAGCGAACACCAAAAGCGCCGCGCACAGCACAGCGAAGGCCGGCGAAAAAGCGAGGCGCGCGCCCGCGCCCAACGCCAAGGCGCTCGGCGCGCCGACGAACAGCGCCAGCGCGAACGCGAACGCGACGCGCCCGCCCCAGACGAGGCGCGCGTCGCGCGCATGCTCCAGAACAAACAGGGCGAGGCATGCGCCGAGCGCGATGGCGAGACGCAGCGCGTCGTCATGCGTCAACGCCGCGTTCCAGGCACCGGGCCACGGCGCGGCGATGGCGGCCAAGCCCGCGCAGGCGCCGGCGAGAAGGCGCCAACGCGCATCGCCGGCGATGATCGACACGAGCGCCGCCGCGCCAACGCCGCAGGCAAGCTCAAGCCAAAGCGGATCAGCCCACATCGAGAACGGCGCGCGGCGGCGCAAGCCGCACCGGCTTCATCCACCAATCGGGATGCGCCTCCCGCACGCGTTCCGCGACGCGGCGCGCGGCGATGAGATCGTCAGTCAGCGCGAACAGGCTCGCGCCGCTGCCCGATAAGCGCACGAGGCGCGCCTCGGGATCGGATTGCAGCGCGGTGATGACATCGGCGATGGACGGCGCGACATCAATCGCGGCGTCGGTCAGATCGTTGCGCATCGCGCCGAGCGCCGCGCGCACCGCGCCCGCATCCGCGTTCGACCAATCGGGCGCGGGCGCGCGCGTAAAGCCGCCGCCGCCGCCGCGCGCATCGAACGCCCTATAGACCGCGCCCGTCGGCGCGGGCGCGCCCGGATTGACGAGGAGCGCGGCGAGCGGGGGCAGATGGATGGGCGCGATCTCCTCGCCGCCGCCGGTCATGTAACAGGCCCGCGCGCGCACGCAGGCCGGCACGTCCGCGCCGAGTTGGGCGCCGAGGCGCTCCAAGTCCTCGGCGCTTAAGCCAAGGCCCCATAGCCTGTTGAGCACGCGCAACGTGGCGGCCGCGTCGGACGAGCCGCCGCCTATGCCCGAGGCGATGGGGAGATTTTTCTCCAGCGTCAGCGCGACGCCTTTGCGCACGCCGGTTTCACGCACCAGAAGCTGGGCGGCGCGGATGACGAGATTATCCGCTTCGGAGGCAAGCTGCGCCGCGAACGGTCCGGCGAGATTGAGGCTCGGCCGGTCGGCCGCCTCGGCCCACACCCAATCGCCGACATCGGCGAAGGCGACGACGCTTTCCAGCGGATGGCGCCCGTCCGCGCGCGCGGGACCGACATGCAAGGACAGATTGATCTTCGCCGGCGCGAAGCTGCGCAGGCTCATCGCGTGCGCGCATCCGCGAGCGGGGCGGGCTCGGGCAGGCCGGCTTCGAGCTTGCGTTCGATCTTGGCAATCTCGCCCGCCTCGGGATCGAGCGTCAGCGCGCGCCGCCATTGAAAGCGCGCCTCGAGCCGGCGCCCAAGGCGCCAATAGGCGTCGCCCAGATGATCGTTCAGGATCGGATCGGCCGGCTCCAATTCGACCGCGCGCTCCAGATGGCCGATCGCGCGCTCATAATCGCCAAGCTTGAAATAGGCCCAGCCGAGACTGTCGATGATGGCGCCCGATTGCGGGCGCAATTCCGCCGCGCGGCTGATCATGGCGAGGCCCTCATTGAGCTTCTCGCCGCGATCGACCCAGGAATAGCCGAGATAATTGAGCACGTCCGGCTGATCGGGCGAGAGCGCGAGCGCGCGCTGCAAATCGGCTTCGGCCTCCGGCCAGCGTCCGAGCCGCTCGCGCGCGGCGCCGCGCGCGAAATAAAGCCGCCATTCCTCGGCGCCGCTGTCGATCAGGCGGCCATAGATCGGCTCGGCCTCGCCATAGCGTTCGAAGCTGCGATAGAGATCGGCGAGCGCGATGAGGCCGCGCTGACCGCCGCTGGCGGCGGCCGCGCGCGCGGCGGCGAGCGCTTCTTCTTCCTTGCCCTCCTCGCGCAGCATCCAGGCTTCCATGAGCCGCGCGGTCTGCGCGTAGGGCGAGGATGGCGACAAGGACGCCAAGGCGGCGCGCGCGGGCGCGTCATGGCCGCTGTCGCGCTGCGCTTCGGCGAAGGCGATGGCCGCGGCGTCGAGCGTGGGATCGAGCTGACGCGCGAGCGTGAGCGTGACGAGGCCGCTTTCGACATCGCTCTCCTGCGCCAGGAGCGCGCCGAAGCCATAAAGGCCGAGCGCGGCCCCGCGCGCGGCGGTGAGCGGCGCCAGATCGAGCGCGCGCCCGGCCGCGAGGCGATTGTCCGCCGCCTCCAATTCCGGATTAAGGCTGGTTTCGCGCTTCGCCGCGATCAGCGCGCGCGCCTCGTCCATGCGCCCCATGCGCACGAGCAGATCCGCCTCGCGCACCACGGCCGGCGGCAGCCAGAGCCCTTCCTCCGAAGCTTTTCGATAGGCGTCGCGTGCGTCTTCGTTGCGCCCCGCCAGATCGAGCGCGAGCGCGCGCTGATACGCGAACACGCCGGAGAACGGACGCGGCGCGGAGAGGCGATCGAGATCGCTCAGCGCTTCATCGGTGCGCCCTTCGCCGGCCTTGGACCAAAGCCCGATGAAACGCGCGGCGAATTCCTCGTCGATGTCGCCCTGCATCTGATCGATGGCGGCGCGCGCCGCGCTCCAGCGTCCGGCGACGAGTTGATCGGCGGCGCGCACGAGGCGCACGGCCGATGCGTCCGGCGTGCGCGCGGCGGCGGCGAAGGCGCGCGCGCGGGAGATATCGCCCGCCGCGAGCGCGGCGCGGGCGCCGCCTTCGGCGATATGGCGATCGCGCGGCGCGTGCTGCAGCGCTTCGAAATAGCGATCGGACGCGACCGCATGATCCTCGCGCAGATTGGCCACGCGCCCGACGAGGAAATCGGCATAGGCGCGCGCATTGTCGGCGCGCGGGGGCGAAACGCTGACGCAGGCCGTCAGCGTGGCCGCGCCGAACGCCAAGCCAAGAAGGGATTTCAGCGGCATGGCCAGCCTCGCGGCGTTCGCGCGTCGTATCTCACGTGTCGTCTCTTTGGCCGCTCGGCAATTGCACCTCGGGCAGCGCGCGCCGCTGCGGCGCGGGCGTGGTGAGGCCGCGCTCGATCTTGGCCGTCAGGTCGCGCCGACGCAGCGCGTCGGGACGCGCCTCCAGCGCGGCGCGCCAGGACGCGCGCGCCTCCTCGCGGCGATCGAGACGCCAATACACATCGCCCAGATGATCGAGGATCTCCGAATTCTCGTCGGCGCCGGTGAGCAGATTGGCGCGCTCGATCAGCGCCAGCGCCTGCTCGAACGCGCCGTGCTGATAATAGGCCCAGCCGAGACTGTCGATCACGGCGTAATCGCGCTCGCCCAGGAGAAAGCCGCGCCACAACAAACGATAGCCTTCCTCCAAGCCTTCGGGACGCTGGATCAGCGCATAGCCGAGCGTGTTGAGGCGCGTGACGCTGTCGGGACGCTCGGCGAACAGCGCGCGCGCCTCGCCGATCGCGTCGGCCCAGGCGGCGCGGTCGTCCATCAGGATGGAGACATACATCAGCCGCGTATCGTCGCCGCGATCGAGCGCGAGGGCGGCGCGCGCATCGGCCACGGCGGCGGGAATGTCGCCGGCGAAGCGATGCGCGTAGGCGCGATAGCGCAGCACCTCGGCGCGCTCCTCGTCCTCGTCGGCGAGCGCGAGCGCGCGGGTGAGCGCGCCTTGCGCGTCGGCCGGGCGCCCGGCGAGACGATAGACGTCGCCCGCCCCGGTGAGCACCGACCAGCGCGCCCCGCCCATCTCCACCGCGCGCGCGGCGGCGCCGATGGCGGGCTCGTCCTGATTGCGCGCGAGATGGATGGAGGCCTTGGTGAGTTCGGCTTCCGCCGCATAGGGGCTCGTCGCGGAAATCGGCGCCACGAGGCGCGCGGCGCCGTCATAGGCCTCCGCGCCCAATAATTGCGAGGCGGCGTAGATGCGCCAATCGTCGGCGGAGGGATCGAACAAAAGCCCGAATTGCAGGAAGATCGCCGCCGGCGGCGACACGAGGCCGCGCACCGGGCCTTCGCTCTCGATCAAGGTGCGCAGGCCGTCCGTCTGCGTCAGATAATCGGCGAGGAAGATCAGCCAGCGCCCGAGCGCGCGCGAGGGATCGAGCGCGGGCTCCACCGGCTGCGCGCCGCGCGCGAGGCGCTCCAGATTAGCCTCCACGTCCGCCGAATTGGGCGCGAAGTCCGAAACCAGCGCGTAGAGCCGGCGCGCTTCGTCGGCGCGGCCGAGGCGATGATTGACCAGCGCGGCGCGATAGAGCGCGTTGGCGGTGCGGTTGGCGAACAGGAGGCGGTTGAATTCCTCCAAGGTCTGCGGCTCGTTTTCCGGC
>CAZLWK010000008.1:49938-142636 GCA_964563395.1 uncultured Caulobacteraceae bacterium | reverse complement strand
AATTGGTCGCCGGGCGACAGCGAGGGCAAGGGCGGCATCTATAATTTCGTCACCAAGCGCGGCGATTGCCGGGGCGCGCGCGCGAAAATCTCTTGGACTCAAGTTGAGACGGGATCGGCGATCACCTGGAAGTATCCAAGCTGCATCCTGCGCGGTGATGACAGCGTGGGCGAATTCTATTCCATCGCCGTCACCAACGGGCGCCAACAGGCCGACACCGGCACCAAGATGATCCATCTGGGGCGCAACACGCGCTCGCGCATCATCTCCAAGGGCATTTCGGCGGGCCGCTCGTCCAACGCCTATCGCGGCCTTGTCTCCACGCACGCCAAGGCGACCGGCGCGCGCAATTTCACGCAATGCGACAGCCTTTTGATCGGCGATCAATGCGGCGCGCACACCGTGCCCTATGTCGAAGCGCGCACACCCTTCGCCACGCTCGAACACGAGGCGACGACGACGCGGCTTTCGGAGGATCAGCTCTTCTATCTGCAGAGCCGGGGCGTGCCGGGCGAGCAGGCGGTGGCGCTCCTCGTCAATGGTTTTGTCCGCGACGTGCTTCAGCACCTGCCGATGGAATTCGCGGTCGAAGCCCAAAAATTGCTCGAAGTCAGCCTGGAAGGGAGCGTGGGATGATGCGGGCGCGTCTGATTGCGACGATCTTGATGGCGACAGGGGCGCTTGGCGCATGCGATCGCATCGGCGAGCCGGAAACCCCGGCCGGTCCGGCGACGCCCACCGAGCCTTATGCCGAGCCGCCGCTTGAGGCGCCGCCGGTGGACGCGGCGTTGCTCGCCGCGCCGAATGCGGATTTCGTCGCCGTCGAGCCCAGCGAGATCGGGGTGATCGCCGCGCCCAGCGTCACCGATGCGCTGGCGCCGCTGCTCTCGGTGGAGGCGGTAGGCGAGGGCGAGAATGTTCAAGCGAGCGTGCGCGATGTCGAGGGCGGCAAGGTCGCCGATGTCGTGCGCAGCGGCATGGCCGACGATTCTGTCGGCGCGGCGCATGTGCGCATAGAATTCCGGCAGGAGCCGGACGGCTGGTATCCCACGAATGCGTTTCGCCGCGCGCAATGCCGCCGCGGCGCCGATCCGGCGGCATGGAGCGTGAGCCCATGTCCATGATCCCACGCGAGCGCGACAGGCCCTGGTTCGCGCGCCGCTTTCCCGTCGGCGATCGGCGCGAGTCGATGGGGCCCGCGCATCCGATCGGCTATGCGATCGTCTTCGGTTTCATTGGCCTCATGGCGACAGGCGCGCTCATCTTTTTCGCGCTCGCCTTGATCGGCTGGATGCTGGCGGGCCTGATGAGCTTTGTCGCGCTCGCGGCGCTCGGCGCATTCCTCTTCATCTATCTGGCGCGGACGCGCGGCGACGCGGCGCGCACCATCTCTGAAGTTCGGAACGATCATGCTCGCGATTGAGAATCTTCACGTCGCGGTCGACGGCGCGCCCATTTTGAAGGGCCTCTCGCTCGCCGTGCCGGCCGGCGAGGTGCATGCGATCATGGGCCCGAACGGCTCGGGCAAGTCCACGCTCTCTTACGCGCTGATGGGCCGCCCCGGCTATGAGATCACGCAAGGCGCGGCGCGGCTCGACGGCGCCGACCTTGCCGAGTTGAGCCCGGATCAGCGTGCGGCGGCTGGGCTTTTCTTGTCGTTCCAATATCCGGTGGAAATTCCAGGCGTGCCCGCGCTCACCTTTCTGCGCGCCGCACTCAACGCCCAACGCAAGGCGCGCGGCGAGAGCGAAGTCTCCAGCGCCGACTTCTTGAAAAAGGCGCGCATGGAGGCCGCCGCGCTGCAAATGCGCGACGACATGTTGAAGCGCCCGCTCAATGTCGGCTTCTCGGGCGGCGAAAAGAAGCGGATGGAGATTTTCCAGATGCGCATGCTGGAGCCGAGGTTCGCCATTCTCGACGAAACCGATTCCGGCCTCGACATCGATGCGCTGCGGATCGTGGCCGACGGCGTCAATGCGATGCGCGGTTCGTCGCGTGGCATGCTGGTGATCACCCATTATCAGCGCCTGCTCGACTATATCCGCCCGGACCGGATTCACGTGCTCGTCGCTGGACGCATCGTCGCCGCTGGCGGGCCTGACCTCGCGCTCGAGCTCGAGCGCGAGGGTTACGAAAAATACGCCAAGGCCGCATGATGGAGGCGCTCCGCTCCCTTTTACCGACGCGCCGCGTCGAGGCCTGGAAATACTCCGACCTACGCGCGGCGCTGGCGGAAACGCCTTTGCCGCGCGCGCCCGCATCCGGGGACGTTTCGATTATCGCCGCGCTCGCGGAAGAGGTTGCGGACATCACGCTTCAAGAGGGCGAGACGCGCACCATCGTCGAGCGCATCAAGGCCGATGCGCCGCTCCATGCGCGCGCCGCGCGTATCGATATCGCGCCACGCGCCCAGCTGACCCGCATTCTCATTCAAGAAGCCGGCGCGGGCGTCGCGCTTGCGCACACAAACGTGCGCTTGGCCGCTGGAGCCGCCTATCGCCAATTCGTGTTCGCCGAAGGGGCGCGCCTTGCGCGCATAGAAACCGATATCGAGGCGGCCGGAGAGGATGCGCGCGTAGCCGTGCACGGCCTCTACGCCGTGGGCGCCGAACGTCATGCCGATCTCACCTCAACCATTCGTCATGCGGCGCCAGGCGGCGAGACGCGGCAGCTGATCAAGGGCGCCGCCGCCCCCGGCGGGCGCGGCGTCTTCCAGGGCAAGATTCTGGTCGAGCGCGTCGCTCAGAAGACCGATGCGCGCCAGCATCATCAGGCCTTGCTGCTCGGCGCGCGCGCCGAAATCTTCGCCAAGCCTGAATTGATGATTTTCGCGGATGATGTCGCTTGCGCGCACGGCAACACGATCGGCGCCTTGGACGAAGGCGCGCTCTTCTACATGCGCGCGCGCGGCTTGCCCGAGCAGGAGGCGCGCGCCTTGATGATCGAGGCGTTCTTGATGGAAGCCGCGCCCGATTGGCTGACGGAAGATTTGCGCGCGGAAATCGCCGCGCGTGTGCAAGGCGTGCTTGCGTCATGAGCGGAGGGCTCGATCTCATCGCCGCGCGCGCCGCCTTTCCGATTTTGACGCGGCGCGTCCATGATCGCCCGCTCGTCTATCTCGACAGCGCGGCGAGCGCGCAAAAGCCCGAGGCCGTAATCGCGGCGATGAGCGGGGCCATGCGCGGCGCCTACGCCAATGTGCATCGCGGGCTGCACACCCTCGCCAATGAAACCACCGAAGCTTTCGAGGCCGCGCGCGAAACCGTCGCCCGCTTCATCGGCGCGCCGTCCCCGGAGAACATCGTATTCACCAAGGGCGGCACCCAGGCGATCAATATCGTCGCCAACGGGATCGAGATCGCGCCGGGCGATGAGATCGTGCTCTCGGTGATGGAGCACCATTCCAACATCGTGCCGTGGCATTTCCTGCGCGAACGCAAGGGCGCGGTGTTGCGCTGGCTCGATGTGAGCGAGGATGGCCACATCGATCTTGAGGCGCTCGACGCGCTGATCGGGCCGCGCACCAAAATTGTGGCGCTGACGCACATGTCCAACGTGCTCGGCGTGAAAACCCCGGCGGCGGACGTCGTTCGCATCGCTCATGCCAAGGGCGTTCCGGTTCTGCTCGACGGTTGCCAGGCCGTGGTGCATGGCGCCGTCGATGTCGGCGCGCTCGGCGTCGATTTTTACGCCTTCACCGGACACAAGCTCTACGGCCCCACGGGCATTGGCGTGCTCTATGGGCGCGCGGAGCGCCTCGCCGCGCTGAAGCCCTTCGAAGGCGGGGGCGAGATGATCGACATCGTCGCGCAGGAGCGTGTCACGTATAATGATCCGCCGCATCGCTTCGAGGCGGGCACGCCCCCAATCATCGAGGCGATCGGGCTCAAGGCCGCGATCGAATGGCTCGCCCAATTTGACCGCGGCGCGATCGAAGCCCATGAGGCGGCGCTGCGCGATGCGGCGATGCAAAAGCTCGGCGCGCTCAACTGGATCAATCTGCATGGGCGCGCGCCCGACAAGGGCGCGATCGTGGCCTTCTCCATGCAAGGCGCTCACCCGCACGACGTGGCGCAAATTCTCGATCGCCAGGGCGTGGCCGTGCGCGCCGGGCATCATTGCGCGCAGCCCTTGATGCAGCGCCTCGGCGTCACCGCCACGGCGCGCGCGAGCTTCGCCCTTTATAATACGCTCGATGAAGTCGACGCCTTGGTGGCGGCGCTTCAAAAGGCGCGAAAAATGTTGGCCTGAACGAAGATCGGCTGAGCATGGATACGATCACCAATCCTGAATCCAAGATTCCGCAGGACGAGCTCGACCGCATCACGGACGATCTCATCGCCGCCTTCAAGACCGTGTTCGACCCGGAGATTCCAGTCGACATTTATGAGCTCGGCCTCATCTACAAGGTCGACATCAATGACGACCGTCACGTCGACGTCGACATGACCTTGACCGCACCGGGCTGCCCGGTGGCCGGTGAAATGCCCGGTTGGGTGGAGGCGGCGGTGGAGAAGGTGCCCGGCGTGGGCAGCGTCAAGGTCAATCTGGTGTTCGAGCCGCCATGGAGCCCCGCCAGGATGAGCGATGAGGCCAAGCTTGAGCTGAACATGCTTTGAGGGGTTGAATCCGGAGGCGCGCCTGCGCACCTCTGAGAGAAGGAGTGAAGCCGGATGGCGCGTCAACGCCGCAAGATCGTCACGCTGACCGAGGCCGCCGCCGCGCGCGTGCGCGAAATTATCGCCGCGGGCGACAAGCCTTATCTGCGCGTCGGCGTGAAGAATGGCGGCTGCGCGGGCATGGAATACGTCTTGGCCTACGCCGCCGCGCCGGAGCCGCACGACGAGGTGGTCGAGGATCAGGGCGTAAATATCGTCATCGCCGCCGACAGCGTGCTGTTCCTTCTAGGATCGGTGGTTGATTACGAAGTGAACCGGCTCAGCGCCCGGTTTGTGTTCCGTAACCCCAACGAAACCGATGCGTGCGGCTGCGGCGAGAGCGTCACGATCAGCCCCGCCGCCGCGGAGGCTTAAGGCTCAAAAGTCGAGCGTGCCGTCGCCGTCGCGGTCCCGCGCGCGTGTCGCCCAATCCGCGTCGGGATCATCGCCCAGTCCGAAATAGCGGGCGAGCGGCGTTTCGCGCCATCCGTCCACTCCAAGCCCGAATGCGATGATCGAGCAGGGGATCAGCAGCGCCGCCAGGATCGCGAGCGACAAAAAGCCCTTGGTCTGCGTGGCCTCGGCGAAGCCGCCGCCGCGCGCCAGCACCTGGATCGGTTCGATCAGCCAGATCAATTCCTGCATCGGGCGGGCTTAGCAGGTCTTGCTTAAGCCGCCCTTCACGCACGCCCTTAACAGCGACCTTACGCGCCTTTGAACTGGGCCGGCCGCTTTTGCAGGAAGGCGGTGACGCCTTCCGCGAAATCGGCGGTCTTGCCGGCGACGGCCTGGGTGTCGCGCTCCTTGGCGAGTTGGTCGCGCCAATCATTATCGAGCGAGTCCCACACCAGCTTGCGGATCAGCGCCAGTGCCTTTGGGCCGCGCGCCAATTCCTCGGCGATCGCCATGGCCGTGGGCATCAGCTCATGGTCCGGCACGCAGCGATTGATGAGGCCCCATTCCAGCGCCTTTGGCGCGGGCAGTTTGTCGCCCAGCAGCATCATCTCCATGGCCCGCGCGCGACCGATGGCGCGGGGCAGCATGTAGGAGGAGCCGCCATCGGGAACGAGGCCGATTCGACGGAAGGCCTGCAGGAAATAAGCGCTCTCGCCGGCGACGATCATGTCGCCGACAAGGGCGAGCGAGCAGCCCACGCCCGCCGCGGCGCCGTTAACGGCGGTCACGATGGGGACAGGGAAGTCCTTCAGCATCGTCATGAAGGGGTTGTAGTGGCTTTCCAGCGCCGCGCCGGCGTCCCGGTCACGACCGACGGCGCCGCCGGCGGCGTTGCCGCTCAAATTGGCGCCTGAGCAGAAGCCGCGGCCTTCCCCTGTGAGCACGACGGCCCGCGCTTCGCTGGACGCTTTTTTGAAGGCGGCGAACAATTCATCGATCATGTCGATGCCGGCCGCGTTCATCGTCGCCGGATCGTTCAGCCGAATAACCGCCACGCCGTTTTCAAGCGAATAGGACACCTTGCCCATTGGTCTCACTCCCGATTTGGGAGGGACCTTAATCGCCGGCGCCGCGCACGTTAAGCCCTACGCGACGTAAAGAACCGGGACGTTTTCGGTGGTCACCTTGTTACGGCCGTCCCGCTTGGAGGCGTAGAGGCAGGCGTCGGCGCGCTCCACAAGGCCCTGGACCGTGTCGCCCGGCTGTAGCCGCGCGATGCCGCACGACACCGTGACCTGGCCCAGATCCTCATTGGTGGAGCGCCGGCGCAGCCGCTTTGCTTGGATCGTGGTGCGCAGCGTCTCGGCGATCTGGCGCGCCTGATCGAGATTGGTGCGCGGCATGATCACGGCGAATTCCTCGCCGCCATAGCGGGCCACGAGATGATCGGGCAGGGCCAGGCTCTGCAGCGTGCTGGACACGAAGCGCAGCACCTGATCGCCCGTATGGTGCCCCCAGGTGTCGTTGAAGCGCTTGAAATAATCGATGTCGCACATCAGCAGGCTGAGCTCCGTGCGCTGTCCGCGCGCTTCGCCCAGGCGCATGCGCAGCGTTTCATCGAACATGCGCCGGTTCGCGAGCCCGGTCAGGCTGTCGGTCAGCGATTCCACGCGCACCGATTCCAGATTCGAGCGCAGCGATTCGATCTCGCGCGAGGATTTCTGAAGCTGATCGGTCAGCGTGCGATTGTGATTGGCCATGTCGAGCGTGGCCGCCGCCAGGCCGGAGACGACATCGCGCAATTGCGCCGGCTCCACCACTTGCGCCAGATCGCCCGCGGCGCTCTGCAGCGTCTTTCCATAGGCGTCGGTCCGGTGTTCGGCCGCCTGGAGCACATTCATCACTTGGGCGAGATCGCGCGCGATCTTTTCACCCGCCATCACCATTTGCGCGGACACGCGCATGCCCGTGAAAAAGCGCTCATAGATTTCGCCATTCACCTCGGCGCTGAACGGCTCGCCCGAGGCGATTCGCTCGTCCAGCACCTGCTTCAGCGAGGCATGGCGCCCAAGCCGGTAGGCGAGCCAGACTTCGTAATTCGTCGGTGAGGGGGGCACGTTATAGAGGGCCATGAGATCGAGCGTCTCATGCGCCACGGCGCCGCCGAGGGGGCCGGCGATCGTGGAATCAAGGTCGGTCACGGCCCGTCTCATCCCTTCAACAAGCTGGAATCGACCGTAGCTTGTAGGGTATGGACGAGTGGTAAATTTCGCCCCGCCGCGCGGGTCTGAGGAGCCCTGGACACATGAACGTTCTCGTGAAGGCCACGGACGAGCAGCAAAAGACCCGCATGCGCGCGCTTCTGGAGGCCCAGCGCGCGGCGCAGCTGAAGGCGGGTGCGCCCAGCGCGGCGCTGCGGCGCGGTCGGATCGATCGCTGCATCCGCCTCCTGCAGACGCATAAGGATGAGATCGCCCAGGCGATGAACGCGGATTTCGGCGCCCGCTCGCCGGATATGAGCCTCCTCACCGACATCGCAGGCTCGATCGGCCCGTTGAAGAACGCGCGCGACAATCTCGAACGCTGGATGAAGACGGAAAAGCGCAAGGTCGAGGCGCCGCTTGGCCTGCTCGGCGCCAAGGCTGAGGTGCGCTTTCAGCCCAAGGGCGTGATCGGCGTGATCAGCCCCTGGAATTTCCCCATCCAGCTCACGTTCGGCCCCCTCGCCGGCGTGCTCGCCGCCGGCAATCGCTGCCTCATCAAGCCGTCCGAGTTGACGCCGGCGACTTCAGATTTGATGGCGCGGCTCATCGATCAATACTTCGACGAAACCGAAATCGCGGTCATCACCGGCGGCCCCGATGTAGGCGCGGCCTTTGCCGGCCTTCCGTTCGATCATCTGCTGTTCACCGGTGGCACCTCCATCGCTTATCACGTGATGCGCGCGGCGGCGGAGAATCTCACCCCGCTCACGCTCGAACTCGGCGGCAAAAGCCCGGTGATCGTGTCGCGCTCGGCCGACATGGGCAAAGCTGCGGCGCGCATCATGGCCGGCAAGACGATGAACGCCGGGCAGATTTGTCTTGCGCCCGATTACACCTTCGTTCCGGCTGAAAGCCGCGAGGCGTTCGTCGATGCGGCGAAGGCTTCGGTCGCCAAGATGTATCCGAAGATCAAGGACAATCCGGACTACACATCGATCATCAATCAGCGCCATTATGATCGCATTCGCGGCCTCGTCGACGATGCGCGCGCCAAGGGCGCGAACGTCATCGAGATCAATCCGGCGAACGAGGATTTCTCACAGCAGGAGCATCGCCGTATTCCGCCCACGCTGATCCTCGACGCCACCGACGATATGAAAGTGATGCAGGAGGAGATTTTCGGTCCCGTCATGCCGGTGAAGACCTATGCCGGCGCCGAGGACGCGATCGCCTATATCAACGATCATCCGCGCCCGCTCGGCCTTTACTATTTCGGCGAGGATGCGGGCGAAAAGGACAAGGTGCTGAACGAGACCGTGTCAGGCGGCGTGACCGTGAATGACGTCATCTTCCACGTCTCGGCCGAGGATTTGCCGTTCGGCGGCATCGGTCCCGCCGGCATGGGCGCCTATCATGGCCGCGACGGCTTCCTTGAATTCTCGCACAAGAAGGCGGTCTACACGCAAACGCCGCATGAAGTGACGGCGATGTTCCGCCCGCCCTATGGCGAGCAATTTCGCAAGCTCATTGCGGGCAGGTTGAAGTAGGGCACGACTAGTCGTGCATCGCGGCCTTCAACTCTCACTACTAATCATTTCCGCCTTGAGCTTCGTGCTGTTCTGGATGCTATTGTATGCTTACGGATTAAGGGCAAGGCCGTTTGATCCACCGTCTGTTACACAACAAGTATACAGCGCGCTCATGGTGGCCACGATTGTCTGCCCGTTGATTGGATGGCTTGGGCCGGCGCCAATCAACACGCGGCCTCGACGCGTTTTTGTCGCCGGAGCCCCGATCTTGGTGGTGTTTGGATTTTTTGTTTTCGGACAGGTTTTCGCCGTCGTCCAAATACTTCTGAAAATAGTCGGCGTCATCTAGCTGCCGTTCGATCAGTGTCCGCGCTTCACTGAACGTTTCGCGCCTCAACTCCCTCGTCGCAGAAACGCCGGCACGCTGTCGCCAAAGCCGGTGACGCCGCCCTCCGTTTCGCGCGGCGCGCGCGGGGGGCGCATTTCGCGGCGTTGATCGCGTGGATCTGATTGCGGACGCTCCGCACGCGGCCGCTCGGCGCGCGGGGGTCTTTCGCGTGGGCGTTCTTCGTTGGCCACAGCTTCTATCGGCGTGGTCGCCGCCTGCGGCCGCTCCGGATCGCGCTTGCGGAAGCGCTCGCTGCGTTCGCTCCGCGCGCGCTTCAATTCCTCGGCGCGCCGTCCGCGCCCGCCGCTGTCGCGCGGATCGCCTAAAGCCTCTTGCGGCACGCCTTCGATGATCGCATCCGCGATCTTTCCGCCGATCAGCTTCTCGATAGCGTCGATGCTCTTGCCGTCGTTCGGCGCGGCGAGCGTAAAGGCTTGGCCTGAGCGGCCCGCGCGCCCCGTGCGCCCGATGCGGTGCACGTAATCCTCGGCGTGACGCGGCGGCTCGTAATTGAACACTTGGCCCACGGCGGGAATGTCGAGGCCGCGCGCGGCGACGTCGGAGGCGATCAGCAGCTTCAACGTTCCGGCACGGAACCGATCCAGCGTCTTGGTGCGCAGGCTCTGGTCAAGGTCGCCATGGATGGGGGCGGCGTCGAAGCCATGACGAACCAGCGATTTCGCCACTACGTCCACATCGCTTTTGCGATTGCAGAAGATAATGCCGTTCTTGATCTCGCCGCACGACAGGATCGCGGCGCGCAGCGCCGCGCGCCGCGTGCGCGGATCGCCGCCGGGCAAGCGCACGATGCGTTGATCGATCGTCGCCGCCGCGGTCGCGGGCTTGGCCACTTCGATGCGCTTCGGACTTGAGAGAAATTGCTCGGTGAGCCGCGTGATTTCGGGCGGCATGGTGGCAGAGAAAAACAGCGTCTGACGCGTAAACGGCGTCAGCTTGAAGATGCGTTCGATGTCGGGAATGAAGCCCATATCGAGCATGCGGTCGGCTTCATCGACCACCATAACTTGCACGCCGGTGAGCAGGAGTTTGCCGCGTTCGAAATGATCGAGCAGGCGCCCGGGCGTGGCGATCAGCACATCGACGCCCTGCGCAAGCAGCGCGTCCTGATCGCCGAACGAGACGCCGCCGATCAGCAGCGCCTTGGTGAGCTTCTGGTATTTGCCGTATTTGTCGAAGCTCTCGGCCACCTGCGCGGCAAGTTCGCGCGTGGGTTCGAGGATCAGGGTGCGCGGCATGCGCGCCTTGGCCCGGCCTTTGGCCAGGATGTCGATCATGGGCAAGGTGAAGGAGGCGGTCTTGCCCGTGCCGGTTTGGGCGATGCCGAGCACGTCGCGCCCTTGCAGCACCACGGGTATGGCCTGCGCTTGGATCGGCGTGGGGATCGTATAGCCGCTTTCCTCTACGGCACGGAGGGTGTCGGGCTCAAGCCCGAGATCGGCGAAAGTGATTTGGCTTGCGGCTTCTGCGCCTTGCGGCGCGGTGGTTTCCATCGTCAAGGAAGGGTCTCTCTTGCGCCGCCTTGCGCCCCATCCGAGGAGGGCGTGCTGCGGCTATGGTTGGCGCTCGATCCCTGACCGCCTCCGTTGAGGCGCGGATCGAAACGAAAGGGCGCACGCCCTTTCGGCGCGCAACGGACGCCCCGCACATGGGTCAAGTTGACGCGAAAGTCAATGTTTTAGCGGATCGCGGCTCCAAATCCCGTCCCCGCCGCCGCCGGCGCGAGCCGGATCAGCCGCGAATCCGCCACCGCGGCCTGGCGATGCTTGACCGCCTCGCGATAGACCGGGTCGCGGATCATCTCGACGAACGCCGCGACGCTCGGATATTCGGCGATGAAGCATTCGTCCCAAGTCTCGGCTTCGGGGCCGGTCAGCGTCAGCTCGAATGCGCCCCGCCAAATGATGCGCCCGCCGACGCGCGCGAACACGGCTTGGCTCTCGCGTCCATAGGCGGCGTACGCCTCCGCGCCGCTCGCCGCGCGCCCGTCCGGATAAGCCGCCTGCGCGCGAAACCGCACAAGGTTGAGCATGTTGATCGGCCCCGGCCGGTCGTCGGCGCGGAACTGCGCGAACTTCTCTCGCGTCGGATCGACATATCCGTTCATGGTCATCGACCTCCGCTCACGCCGCGCCGATCGCCGTCCACATCGCCATGGCGAGACCGAGGCCGCGCATGTCGCCCGTCGTGGTCGGCGCCATCTTGTTCATCACGTACGCCATGCTCAGGCGCGCATCCATGTCGATGATCGCGATCGAACCGCCATAGCCGCCCCAGAAGATCGTGTTCGGGTTCGGCATCATCCCGCCCACGCCGAAGCCCAACCCGAAGCGCACCGGCATGTTCAGCATCATGTCGACGCCTTCGACCTGCACCTCAAGCGCGCGTCGACAGCCCGCTTCCGAAAGGATGCGTTTGCCCTTGGCGATACCGCCATTGGCGAGCAGCGCGTGGATTTCCGCCACCGAACGCGCATTGCCCGTGCCGCCCGCGGCTGGAATCTCCGCGCCGCGCCAGGCGCGCGTCTTCGTGGCCGAAACATCGATACCGGGATTTTCCGCCATGTTTTTCTGTAACGGCGTTTGTGAAACGTCCGCGATGGCGCTGCCCGGCGGGGGCGGAATGAGTTCGGCCACGCGCCCATCTTCCGATGCCGGAAGGCCGATATGGAAATCCGCGCCCAAGGGTTCGGCGATTTCATTGCGGAACACCGCGCCGATGCTCTTGCCGGCGATGCGGCGGATCACTTCGCCGACGAGATAGCCCTGCGTCAGCGCGTGATAGCCCGGCGCCGAGCCGGCCGCCCAATACGGTTCCTGCGCGGCGAGGAGCGCAGTCGCCTTCTCCCAATCATAGAGGTCCTCTGTGCTGATTTTTTCCTTCCAGCCGGACAAGCCGGCCGAATGGCTTAAGAGATGCGCCGTCGTCACGCGCTCTTTGCCGGCGGCGGCGAATTCGGGCCAATAGCGCGCCACCGGCGCGTGCACGTCGAGTTCACCTCGGTCGATGAGGAGGAGGGCGGTGAGCGCTGTCATCGTCTTCGTTGTCGAATAGACATTGACGATCGTGTCTTCGCGCCAGGGGGATTGTCCGGCCGCGTCCGCGAAGCCGCCCCAAATATCGACCACCGTCTCGCCTTCCAGCGTGGCGCAGAACGCCGCGCCCATATCCGCGCCGCTGATCAAATTATGTGCGAACGCGTCCTTGATGGCCGCGAAGCGCTCATCGGCCCTGCCATGGGCCTCCGCTGTCGTCATTGTTTCCTCCGCTCGCTGAAGCTTGGCGCGGCGAAGCTTAGACGTCCACTTCTTCCACGAAGCGGGCGTTGGCCTGGATGAATTGGAACCGCAGCTCGGGCTTGCGGCCCATCAGCGTTTCCACGAGCCCGTCGAAATCGCTGGTTTCCTCACCGTCATGCAGCGTCACGCGCGCGAGCGTGCGCGTCGCGGGGTCCATCGTCGTCATCTTCAGATCGGCCGGCATCATTTCGCCCAGACCCTTGAAGCGCGAAATCTCGACCTTGCGGCCTTTGAACTTGCTGGCGAGCAAGCTCTCCTTGTGCGCGTCGTCGCGCGCCCAAACGCTCTCCTTGCCGGCGGTAAGCCGATAGAGCGGCGGCATCGCCAGATAGAGACGCCCGGCGCGGATCAGCCCCGGCGTCTGACGATGGAAGAAGGTGATGAGCAGCGAGGCGATGTGCGCGCCGTCTACGTCGGCGTCGGTCATGATCACGACGCGCTCATAGCGCAGATCGTCGAGCTTGAACTTCGATCCCAGCCCGCAGCCCAAGGCCTGCGCCAAATCGGCGAGCTCGGCGTTGGCGTTCATCTTCTCGCCGGCCGCGCTCGCGACGTTCAAGATCTTTCCGCGCAGCGGCAGCACGGCTTGCGTCGCGCGATCGCGCGCCTGCTTGGCCGAACCGCCGGCGCTGTCGCCTTCAACGAGGAAGATTTCCGTGTTCACCGCGTCGGTGCGCGTGCAATCGGCGAGCTTGCCGGGCAGGCGCAATTTTCGCGTCGCGCTCTGGCGCGAGACTTCCTTTTCCTTACGCCGGCGAATGCGGTCCTCAGCTTGACCCACCGCCCATTCGATCAGGCGCTGCGCTTCAGCCGGGCTCGCGGCGAGCCAATGGTCGAACGGATCGCGCACGGCCTGTTCGACGATGCGCGTGGCTTCAGTAGTGACAAGACGGCCCTTGGTTTGGCCTTCGAATTGCGGATCGCGAATGAACACCGAGACGATGGCCGCCGCCGTGCCCATCACGTCGTCCGGCGAAATCAGCGCGGCTTTCTTGTCGCCCTTAAGCTCGGCGTAGGCTTTTAGTCCCTTGGCGAGCGCCGCGCGCAGGCCCGCCTCGTGCGCGCCGCCGTCCGGCGTCGGGATCGTGTTGCAATAGGAGCGCAGGAAGCCGTCGGCCTCGCCGAAGCCGTCCATCACCCAGGTCACGGCCCATTCGACGCGCCCATGACCGCCATTGCGATCGACCTTGCCAACGAATGCCTCGGCGACGACCGCCTTCTTTTCCTTCACCAGCTCCGCAAGAAAATCCTTGAGCCCGTTCGGAAACTTGATCGTCGCTTCCTGGGGAGTCGCATCGCCGTCCTTCAGACGGGACGGATGGCAGCGCCAGCGGATTTCGACGCCGCGGTGCAGATAGGCTTTCGAGCGCGCCATCTGGAAAAGCCGCGCCGGTTTGAACGCGGCATGGGCGCCGAAAATCTCCGGATCGGGATGGAAGGTGACGGTGGTGCCGCGCTTGTTGTGCGCCGCGCCGATCTCTTTGAGTTTCGTTTGCGGCGCGCCGCGCGCATAAATCTGCTCGTAAAGTTTGCGCTCGCGCGCCACCTGGACAACCAGCCGATCGGAGAGCGCGTTCACGACCGAAACGCCCACGCCATGCAGGCCGCCCGAGGTTTGATACGCCTTGTCGGAAAATTTTCCGCCTGCGTGCAGCGTCGTCAGAATGACTTCGAGCGCCGATTTCTTCGGAAATTTCGGATGCGGATCGACCGGGATGCCGCGCCCATTATCGGTCACGGAGAGCGATCCATCCTCGTGGAACTCCACCTCGATCCGGTCGGCGAAACCGGCGACGGCCTCGTCCATGGAATTGTCGAGCACCTCGGCGAAGAGGTGGTGCAGCGCGCGCTCATCGACGCCGCCAATATACATGCCGGGCCGCCGGCGCACCGGCTCCAGGCCCTCCAGAACCTCGATGTCCTTGGCCGTGTAGCCGCCCGCCTTCCCGGGTTCTCCGGGGCCGCCGAAAAGGCCCTCATCCCAAAGGGCCGGGTCTTGGCTTTTCTTTGCCTGCGCCATGGGGGTCCATAAGGGGAGGTTCGCGCCGAAGCGCAACTGCACGCCCGTCATCCTTGCCAGCGCGTTAAGGCCCCAGGGGCCAAGCGTTGCGCCGCCGCAACGCCGCCTGGCCGGATGCTGCGCGAGGGCGCTCGAGCGCAGCGATGGAGCGGACCCTTCCTCGCCGCCTGGCGTTGGCGGGCCGTGTGCGGGGGCGGCGTTGCGAGGTAGGACGATGAAGAAAATGCTTTTGGCCGCTGCGTGCGGCCTTTCCATGCTGGCCCTTGCGCCCGTCGCGACGGCGCAAAGCTACACCACCACCACCAATTACGGCGCGGACAGAAACTGGTACGCAAATCTCGGCTACACCCAATTTTCGGCCGACGAGATCGACGTGGGCGGGGCGACGGTGCGCCTCGGCTACAAATTCAATCCGAATTTCGGCGTCGAAGGCGAAGCCTCGTTCGGCATTGACGGCGACACGGCCGACTTCCTCGGCACGCCAGTGGATATCGATTTGGACGACCAGTTCGGGGTCTATGCTGTCGGCTATTTGCCGCTGTCGCCGCAATTCGAGCTCCTCGGCCGCGTCGGCTGGGTCTCCATAGAAGCGCAGGGCAGCGTCGGCGGCTTCAGCACCGGGGCAGACGATGACGGCTTAGCGGCTGGCGTCGGCGCGCAATGGATGTTCACCGACGGCTTTGGCGTACGCGGCGAATATACGCGCCTTGCGTCCGACAATGACGGCGTCGACGCTTGGACGATCGCGGCTGTCGCTAAATTCTAGGCGCGAAGAATTCAATGAATAAAGAAAAGGGCCGGAGCGTTCGCTCCGGCCCCCGATCTTCGCCTAAGCTTTTGGCCTAGGCCTTGTAATACATGTCGAACTCGACCGGGTGCGGGTGCATCCGGAAGCGATCGTTTTCCTCGCGCTTGAGATCGAGATAGGCGTCGATGAAATCGTCGTCCATCACGCCGCCCTTCTTGAGGAAGTCGCGGTCGCGATCGAGAGAATTGATCGCTTCTTCCAGGCTGCCGCACACGGTCGGCACGTCCTTCAATTCCTCGGGGGGCAGATCGTAGAGATTCTTGTCCAACGGATCGCCGGGATGAATCTTCTTCTCGATGCCGTCGAGGCCCGCCATGAGGAGGGCGGTGTAGGTGAGGTACATGTTGCCGGCCGGATCGGGGAAGCGCACTTCCACGCGCTTCGCCTTTGGGCTCGTTCCGTGCGGAATGCGGCACGAGGCCGAGCGGTTGCGCGCCGAATAGGCGAGCAGGACCGGGGCTTCATAGCCGGGCACAAGGCGCTTGTACGAATTCGTCGTCGAGTTCGCGAAGGCGTTGATCGCCTTGGCGTGCTTGATGATGCCGCCGATATAGAAGAGGCAGGTTTCGGAGAGATCGGCGTAGCGATCGCCTGCGAACGTGTTCTGCCCGCCCTTCCAAATCGATTGGTGCACGTGCATGCCCGAGCCGTTATCCTTGTAATAGGGCTTCGGCATGAAAGTGGCGGACTTGCCGTAGGACTGCGCCACGTTGTGGATGATGTACTTATAAAGGTTCATCGAGTCCGCCATGCGCACCAGCGTGTCGAACTTCAGACCCAATTCGTGCTGCGCCGGCGCCACTTCGTGGTGGTGCTTTTCGACGACGAGGCCGATCTCCTTCATCACCGACAGCATCTCGCCGCGCATGTCTTGCAGGCTGTCGATCGGCGGCACAGGGAAATAGCCGCCCTTCGGGCCGGGACGATGGCCGAGATTGCCCGCTTCATAGGCCTTGCCCGTATTGAACGGCAGTTCCGTTGAATCGAAGGAATAGCCCGTATTGTGGGGATCGGTGCTCCAGCGCACGTCGTCGAACACGAAGAATTCCGCTTCAGGACCGAAATAGGCGACATCGCCGAAGCCGCCGCTCTTCACATAGGCTTCCGCCTTTTTGGAGATGCCGCGCGGGCAGCGATTATAAGGCGCAAGCGTGCCGGGCTCGAGAATGTCGCAGAACAGCGCGAGCGTCGTCTGCTGAAAGAACGGATCGATATGGGCGCCTGCCGGATCGGGGCGCATCACCATGTCGCTCTCATTGATCGCCTTCCAGCCGGCAATCGACGAGCCGTCGAACATCGTGCCTTCCTGGAAGAAATCCTCGTCGAACAGGCTCACATCAAACGTCACGTGCTGCATCTTGCCGCGCATGTCGTTGAAGCGAAGGTCCACGAACTGGACCTCCTTGTCCTTGATCATTTTCATAATATCGCCAGTGGCGGACATGCTCTTAGCTCCCCAGGAACACTCAAGAAGAATGGGCGCGCCTTGCGCGGAAAAACCTCCGCCCCCCTTAGCCGGGGGCGGAGGGGCAAACTCCTAGCCCGATCGTCGCAGCGATCAAACCGCCGCTGCGCCGGCTTCGCCGGTGCGGATGCGGATGACGTTGGCGACATCGGTGACGAAAATCTTGCCGTCGCCGATCTTGCCGGTCTTGGCGGCCTTCTGGATGGCCTCCAGGGCGCCCTCGACCTGATCGTCGGTGACGACCACTTCGAGCTTCAGCTTGGGCAGGAAATCCACGACGTACTCGGCGCCGCGATACAGCTCCGTGTGGCCCTTCTGGCGCCCGAAGCCCTTGGCTTCGATCACGGTCATCCCCTGAAGGCCGATCGCCTGCAGCGCCTCCTTCACCTCGTCGAGCTTGAAGGGCTTGATGATGGCTTCAATCTTCTTCATCCGGGCGACCTTTCTCCCACTCGACGCGCCGCGGAGCCCCCCAAAGGCGTGGCGCTGCGCCGTCGATGGCCCGGCTTCGGCCTTCGCACCCCGCCCGTCAAGCGCGGCTGGCCCCGCCCGACGCCGGGTACGGGAGAGACGGAAGGATAGCGTCTAAAACGTGGGCGGCGCCGCTCAAAAAAGCAGCATGCGGCGCCTCTTGCCTTTCCCGGCGGGCAAGCGAGGACATGGGCGCACCGAAGTTTCAAGGAGACGCAGCATGGTCGATCCGCGCACGCCTGTATTGATTGGGGTCGGTCAAAGGACGTGGCGCAAGGGTCCCGCGCCGACGCCGCGCGGCATGATCGCGGAAGCCGCGCGCCTCGCCGGCGCGGACGCGGGTCTTGGCGCGGCCGCCCTCGCCGAGATCGATCTCCTGGCCGTCGTCGGTTTCACCATCGACGCCGAGCCGGGGCGCACGCAGTTTCCACGCTTGGCCAACCCGCCGGCGGCGCTTGCGGCCGATCTGGGCGCCAAGCCGCGCCGCGCGCTCTACACCTACATGGGCGGCAACACGCCCCAGGCGCTGGTGAATTTCGCTTGCGAGGAAATCGCCGAGGGCCGTCACGACATGGCGCTGCTCAGCGGCGCGGAATTTCTTGGCTCGCTGCGCAAGCTCCTGGAGGCGGGCGCCGATCTGTCCGCCTGGCGGGAGGAGGGTGAGGATCCAGAGCGCTGGGGCGATGGACGCCCGGGCGCGACCGCGCAGGAGCGCGCGCATGGGATTTCGCAGCCCGTCAATGTCTATCCGATGTTCGAGAACGCCGTGCGCGCCAAGCGCGGGCGCACGCTTGAGGCGCATCAGGCGGCGCTTGGCCGGTTGTTCGCGCCCTTCACGAAGGTCGCCGCGGCCAATCCGAACGCCTGGTTTCCGATCGAACGCAGCGCCGAGGAATTGATCGCCGACGGACCGAACAATCGGATGATCGGCTATCCTTATCCGAAATATCTCAACGCGATCATGAATGTGGATCAGGCCGCCGCGGTGATCGTGTGCTCAACGGCGAAAGCCGATGCGCTCGGCGTGCCGCAGGCCAAGCGCCTCTATCTGCACGGCTGCGCGGACGCGGCCGAACTTTGGAACGTGCTCGACCGCACCGATTATCATTCCTCGCCCGCCATTCGGGTGTGCGCGCGCGAGGCGTTCGCTATGGCCGGCAAGACGCCGGCGGACATGAGCCTCTTCGACATCTATTCCTGCTTTCCGGTCGCCGTTGAGATTGCGTGCGCGGAAATCGGGCTCGCCGAGGATGATCCGCGCGGACTGACGGTCACGGGCGGGCTGCCCTATTTCGGGGGGCCGGGAAACAATTACGTGATGCACTCGATCGCGGAGATGGCGCAGACTCTGCGCGCCAAGCCCGGCGCGTTCGGCCTCGTCACCGGGAACGGCTGGTATCTCACCAAGCACGCCTTCGGCATCTATTCCACGACGCCCACCGAAGGCGCCTGGAAGCGCAAGGATCCCAAATCCTATCAGAAGGAGGTCGACGCCTTCCCACACCCGGACATCGTCGCCGAACCGGCGGGCGAGGCGGTGATCGAAACCTACACTGTCACTCATGCGCGTGACAAAATCCGCTCCGGGATCGTCATCGGGCGTGACGCGCAGGGGCGCCGCTTTATCGCCAACACGCCGGAGGACGAGGCGCTGCTGCGCGATCTGCAAGGCCGGGAGGGCGTGGGCCGTCGCGGCACGGTCATCTCCACCGAGGGCGGCAAGAAGAATATCTTCACGCCGCATTGAGCGCGCCGCTAAGCTCCGGGTTCTGCACACGGAGCGAACATGGCGCGCCTTTATTTGGTTCGGCACGGGGAAGCGGCGGCGGGCTGGGGCGATCATGACGATCCCGGCCTGTCCGCGCTTGGCGCGCAACAGGCGGCGGAAGCGGCGGCTAAGCTCGCCGTGCTGGCGCCGAAGCGCGCCTTGACCTCGCCCCTCTTGCGCTGCCGCGAAACGGCGGCCGCCTTTGAAATGGAGAGCGGGCTCGTGGCGCTGATGGAGCCAGCGGTGCGCGAAGTTCCGACGCCGCCCGGAATCGCCGATCGCCGCGCTTGGCTGCGCGGCGTGATGAGCGGGCGCTGGTCGGATATGCCCTCGCACGCGGGCTGGCGCGCCGCCTTGATCGAAACGCTCGCGCGGCAAGACACGGACGCCGCCATCTTCACGCATTACGTGGCGATCAATGTCGCCGTCGGCGCCTGTCTGGGCGAGGATGCGGTGACTTTGTTCGCGCCCGCCAATGGCTCCATCACCGTCATCGACACGGACGGCGCGCGTCTCCATCTCGTCGCGCGTGGCGGCGACGCAGCCTCGCAGGTGCTATGAGCGGACGCGAAATCATCACCATCGCGCAAATGCGCGCGATCGATGCGCAGAGCGCGGAAGCGGGCGTTTCAACGCGCGCCTTGATGGAGAATGCCGGCCGCGCCGTCGCCGAGGCGATCATGGCGCGCTTTTCGCCGCGCGCCACGGCCGTGCTGTGCGGACCGGGAAATAATGGCGGCGACGGCTGGGTATGCGCGCGCGTGCTTGAAGATCATGGTTGGCCGGTTTGGGTTGAGACGCTTGCGCCGCCAACTGCGCTCACCGGCGACGCCGCCGATGCGGCGCGCGCCTTCAAGGGAGAGGTGTGTGCGCTTGGCGTAGACAATCCCATGGCGGAGCTCTTCGTCGATGCGCTCTTCGGCGCGGGCCTGTCGAAGCCGTTGGAGGGCGATTGCGCGCGCTTGGCTTCATCCTTGCCCGCGGCGCGCGTGGTCGCGATCGACGTTCCGAGCGGCGTGCACGGCGAAGGCGCGCCTTTGGATGGGCCGACGTTTCACGCCGATCTGACGGTCACCTTTGTGCGCAAGAAACCTGCGCATGTTTTGGCGCATACGCGCGCCCTCTGCGGCGAGGTGATCGTGGCCGATATCGGCGCGCCTGCGCATGTCGTCGCCGCGCAGCGCGTGACGCTATTTGAAAACGATCCCGCGCTCTGGACTTTGCCCTGGCCCGCGCGCGACGCGCACAAGCATGCGCGCGGCCATTGCATGGTGGTGAGCGGGCCGCCCGAAGCCACCGGCGCGGCGCGCTTGGCGGCGCGCGCCGCGCTGCGCGTCGGCGCGGGGCTCGTCACGCTTGTGTGCACGCCAACCGCGCTGCCCATCGTCGCGGCGCATGTCAGCGCGATCATGACGCGCGTGGCGGACTCGCCCCAGGATATCGCGCGCGCGGCGCGTGAGGCGCGCGCCGTCGTCATCGGCCCCGCGGCCGGCGTCACCGCGATCACGCGCGCCGCCGCGCTCGCGCTTCTCGAACAAGATGCGCCGCTGGTGCTCGACGCGGACGCTCTGAGCGTGTTCGCGAATGCGCCCGCCGCGCTGTTCACGCGCCTGCGCGCCGGCGACGTGCTGACGCCGCATCCCGGCGAGTTCCGCAGGCTCTTTCCCGATCTCGCCCTCGATGCGCCGAACCGGATCGAGGCGGCGCGCGGCGCCGCCGCGCGCGCCGGCGCGGTGGTGTTGCTCAAGGGCCCCGACACGGTCGTGGCCGCGCCCGATGGGCGCGCGATCGTCAACACCGCCGGCTCGCCCTTTCTCGCCACCGCAGGCTCGGGCGATGTGCTGGCGGGCTTCATCGCCGGCCTCCTCGCGCAAGGCATGGCGGGTTTCGAGGCCGCGGCGGCCGCCGCTTGGCTGCATGGCCAGGTGGGGGCGCGGCTTGGGCCCGGGCTTATCGCGGAAGACCTCCCCGAGGCCTTGCCAAGCGTGCTCAACGAATTGGCGCCGGCCGATTTGAAGGCGAGCTGAACCGCTCGCGCTTGGTTTGGATATCGGTTAATGACCAGGGTGAAGGCGGCAGGAGACAGCGATGGTCTGGTGGTGGTGGATCGCGCCGGCGGTCGTGGGCGTGTTCGGGCTCGCTGTCGTTCTTTCAGGGCTTGGCTGGATTTTCCGGGGGCGCCCGTTCAAGGGCGGACGCGGCGTGTTCGGCGGCGGCCTGGTGCTCGCGGTCGGCTCCGCCTTGGCGCTGCTTGGCCTCAACATCCAGACCTATCACCGCCTCACAGCCGAGCGGCCGGTCGCGACGATCGAGTTGCGCCAAAAGGGGCCGCAGCTCTTCGAAGCCACACTGACCGAGGAGCCGAACGGCGATCAACCGGCCGTCACCCGCACGTTCGACGTCCATGGCGATGAATGGCGCCTGGAGGCGCGGGTCCTGCGCTGGAAGCCATGGGCGACCGTGCTCGGCCTCGATTCGCAATATCGCCTGGATCGCTTCTCGGGCCGTTACAGCGAAACCCATGAGGAGCAGACGCGGGAGCGCACCGTGGTCGACCTGAAACCCGAGCGCTCCACCGGCATCGATTTCCTGCCCGTCGCGCAGACGCTCGCCGAATATGTGCCGCTCGTCGATATCCCGAGCTATGGCGAGGGCGTTTACATGCCGATGGCGGACGGCGCGCGCTACAAAGTCACCATCCTCTCCAGCGGCGGTCTCCTGCCGCGGAGTGACAACGAAGCCGCCGCCGAAGCCATCGCCGGTTGGGGCAATTAGGGCAGTCAGCGGCAAAAATCGCTGGCGCGGCCCCGCCAGGGTCGCGCAAGCCCGGCCTCGATGAGCGCTTCGCCAAGGTCCGCGCCGTCGACCTGGACATAGGCGACGACGCGCCCATAGACGTCGCGCCGCCCCACCGGCTCGGCGGTCACGCGCCGCGCTTGCGCCAGCATTCTTTCCGCGGCGGCGCGCGCGCGCAGCGCCAGCTCCGCCTCCGCGCCGCATCTGGCGCGCGGCGAAAGCTCCGGCGCGTCGAGATTGGCGATCCGATAGCGCTCGCTTCCGTCGCGCAGCGTATCGCCATCGATGGCGACCGGCGCGGCCAGGAGGGCGGCGGCGAACAACAGGGCGAGGCTCATTGCGGGACTTATTTGCAACCATGGATTGTATGGAGCGAGTCGGTGGCGGCTGGCGATGTTTGCGCCTATGCAGGCGCGACGCGGACGTGGCGGAACTGGCAGACGCACTGGATTTAGGTTCCAGCGCCGCAAGGCGTGCGGGTTCGACTCCCGCCGTCCGCACCAGCCTTCGACCGCGCAGCCGCCTTCACTGGGCGCCCTGAGCGCCGCCTGATGGACACCGTCGCGGCGCGCGTGCATAAGCCCCGCTTTCCGCGCGCCTGGAGCTGAACGCCGAGACGGTCAGGCCGGCCGGGGCGCGTACGCCAGGATTAGAGAGATGCAAGTCACCGAGACCTTCGCCGAAGGGCTGCAGCGCACCTATAGCGTGGTCGTGCCAGCCGCCGATTTGGAGCGCCAGCTGGTCGCCAAGATCGCCGAGGTGCAGCCCCGCGTGCGGATCAATGGATTCCGGCCCGGCAAGGTGCCGACCAGCCATATCCGGCGCGTCTATGGCCCGTCCATGATGCAGGACCTCATCAACGAGGCGGTGCAGAAATCCACCCAGGAATCGCTCGACCAGGCGAAGGTGCGCCCGGCCTCCGAGCCGAAGCTCGACCTGAAAAGCGACATCGAGGCCGTCCAGGCCGGCAAGGCCGATCTCGCTTTCGACCTGAAGATCGAGGTGATGCCCGAATTCGAGCCGACCGATCTGGCCAAGGTGTCGCTCACGCGGCCGATCGCGCCGGTGGAGGATGCGCAAATCGAGGAAGCGCTCTCCGGCATCCTCAAATCCAACCGCACCTTTGTCGAAAAGGACGGCGCGGCCGAGGAGGGGGACGCGCTGACGATTGATTTCCTTGGCAAGCTTGAGGGGGAGCCGTTCGAAGGCGGCGCCGCTGAGGACGCCAATGTCACCATCGGCGCCAACCAATTCATTCCCGGCTTCGAGGACGGCCTCAAAGGCCTGAAAGCGGGCGATGAGACGGTGATCTCCGTCACCTTTCCGGAAGCCTATCCGGTGGAGAAACTGGCGGGGCAGGCCGCCACGTTCGACATCAAGGTGAAGGCCGTGAAGGCGCCCCAGGATTCTGTCGCGGATGACGCTTTCGCCGGACAGCTCGGCTTCGACAGCCTGGATGCGCTTAAGGCCGCCCTGCGCGAGCGGATTGAGGCCGATCACAACGCCCAATCCCGCGCCAAGGCCAAACGGGCCCTGTTCGACAAGCTCGACGCCGCCCACGACTTCCCGCTGCCCCCTGGCATGGTGGAGGCTGAGTTCAGCCAGATCTGGCGTCAGATCGAGCAGGACAAGGCCGCCGATCGCCTCGACCCCGAGGACAAGGCCAAGAGCGACGACGAATTGCGCGCCGAATACCGCAAGATCGCCGAGCGGCGGGTGCGCCTTGGGCTCCTGCTCGCCGAAATTGGCCGCAAGAACAAAGTGGAAGTGTCCGAACAGGAGGTCCAGCGCGCGCTCGTTCAGCAAGTGCGCCAGTTTCCCGGGCAGGAGCAGAAGGTGTTCGAGCTCTATCAGCGCAATCCGCAGCTGATGGCCCAGGTCCGCGCCCCACTTTACGAAGAAAAGGTGGTGGACTTCATTCTGGAGCTCGCCACCGTGACCAATGAGACGGTTACGCGCGAGGCGCTGTTCGCCGAGGATGAACCGCTCAAGACTGGCGGCTGAAGCGCCCGCTTGCGGGCGGCGCGGCAAATGCAAATATGCGTGAGGCGGGGCCTTGAGCGCCCGCGCGATTCCCGTTCCGGCCCTCAATGGCCTTCCGAAAGGCGCCCATGTCGTTCGATCCGTATCAAAAGACGATGAATCTGGTCCCGATGGTGATCGAGCAGACGAGCCGCGGCGAGCGCGCGTTCGACATCTTCTCGCGCCTCCTCAAGGAATGGATCATCTTCGTCACAGGGCCGGTCGAGGACGGGCTCGCCAGCCTCATCATCAGCCAGCTTCTGTTCCTGGAATCGGAGAACCCGAAGCGGGAAATCGCCATGTATATCAACAGCCCGGGTGGCGTCGTCACGTCCGGTCTCGCGATCTACGACACCATGCAATATATCCGAAACCCGGTGTCCACAGTGTGCATCGGGCAAGCCGCCTCGATGGGATCGCTGCTTCTGGCGGCGGGCGAGAAGGGTCTTCGTATCTGTCTGCCGAACGCGCGGGTGATGGTGCACCAGCCTTCCGGCGGCTTCCGCGGCCAGGCCAGCGACATCCAACGCCATGCCGAGGACATCATCGCCACCAAGCGGCGTCTTAACGAAATCTACGTCAAGCATACCGGCCAGCCCTACGAGGTGGTCGAACGCACGCTCGACCGCGATCATTTCATGACCGCGGAGGAGGCCAAGGCTTTCGGCATCATCGACCGCGTTTACGAAAAGCGGGAATTGCCGGAAGGCAAGCTGGCGCCGATCGCCTAAACGGGCGTCAGGCCGGATGGGCGGGCAGCCCCGCGCGGCGCCCGCCGCTTGCGGCCCAGTCTTTGCTATGATCCATTCAGGCCAGACCCGTTCGCCGACGGCCCAAAACGCCGGCGGCAGAGGGGCGGGCCTATTGTGAGCCTTTCGGGGGCGCCGACCGGCCCAGGCCGTCCGGTCCCCTCCTCGGGCGCGATGAACCGAATTGAAAGGGATGGCGGGTAAGGTGAAGCTGGGGCGGGGCGATCCTAT
The DNA here is from genome assembly GCA_964563395.1 of uncultured Caulobacteraceae bacterium. Classification (GTDB taxonomy): domain Bacteria; phylum Pseudomonadota; class Alphaproteobacteria; order Caulobacterales; family Aquidulcibacteraceae; genus JBEVOS01. Next base: position 117,814 of record CAZLWK010000008.1, on the reverse strand, counting down.
ATATCGCTCATGGCTCTGTGGATTCGCCCGAGCCGCCAGGAAACGCTGATGAGTAAAGGCGCCGCCAGCGGGGAAACCAAGAACACGCTCTATTGCTCCTTCTGCGGCAAGAGCCAGCATGAAGTGCGCAAGCTGATCGCGGGTCCCACGGTGTTCATTTGCGACGAGTGCGTCGAACTCTGCATGGACATCATCCGCGAGGAGCACAAAAGCTCCTTGGTCAAGTCCAAGGAAGGCGTGCCCAGCCCGCGTGAGATCAAGGACGTCCTGGATGATTACGTGATCGGTCAGAACCACGCCAAGCGCGTGCTGTCGGTGGCGGTGCACAATCATTATAAGCGGCTCAATCATTCCTCGAAGAACAACGATGTCGAGCTCGCCAAGTCGAACATCCTGCTGATCGGCCCGACGGGCTGCGGCAAGACGCTGCTGGCCCAAACGCTCGCGCGGATCATCGACGTGCCGTTCACGATGGCGGACGCAACCACGCTCACCGAAGCGGGCTATGTCGGCGAGGACGTCGAGAACATCATTCTCAAGCTGTTGCAGGCGGCCGATTACAATGTCGAACGCGCTCAGCGCGGCATCGTCTATATCGACGAAGTCGATAAAATCAGCCGCAAGAGCGACAATCCCTCGATCACGCGCGACGTGTCGGGCGAGGGCGTGCAACAGGCGCTTTTGAAGATCATGGAAGGCACGGTCGCCAGCGTGCCCCCGCAAGGCGGGCGCAAGCATCCGCAGCAGGAATTCCTGCAAGTGGACACGACCAATATCCTATTCATTTGCGGCGGCGCATTCGCGGGCCTTGAAAAGATCATCAGCGCGCGCGGCAAAGGCGCCTCGATAGGCTTTGGCGCGGCGGTGCGCGATCCTGAAGATCGCCGGACCGGCGACGTGCTGCGTGAAGTGGAGCCGGACGATCTTCTGAAGTTCGGTCTCATTCCCGAATTCGTCGGGCGTCTGCCGGTGCTCGCCACGCTCGAGGATCTCGACGAGGATGCGCTTTTGACCATCCTCACCGAGCCGAAGAACGCCTTCGTCAAGCAATATCAGCGGCTCTTCGAAATGGAGAATGTGCGCCTCACATTCCCCGAAGAGGCGCTGCGGGCCATCGCCCGCAAGGCGATCGCGCGCAAGACCGGCGCGCGCGGTCTCAGATCGATTCTCGAATCGATCCTGCTTGAGACGATGTTCGAACTGCCTTCCATGCGCGGCGTGGAGGAGGTGGTCGTCTCGGCCGAAGCGGCCGAGGGCCGCGGCAAGCCGCTGCTCATCTATTCCGAACGTCGCAACGGCCAGGAAAGCGCGGGCTGACACAGCCCGGCTCGGCCTTCACGGAAAGGCGCGCGCGCAACCCGCGCGCGCTTCACCGTGTTGGGCATAAAAAACCCGTTCCCTTGAAGCCGCCCCCGAACGGGACCAAATTCTTAACCGAAACAGCGGCGCGCTTTCGTTCGCCGCAGCCGGCGCCGCTTTTTGGGCCGGCCAAGGGGAGCCCTCTCCATGAGTGACGTTCGCACCATGCCTGTCCTGCCGCTGCGGGACATTGTCGTGTTTCCGAAAATGGCCGCGCCGCTTTTCGTGGGGCGCGAAAAATCCGTGCGCGCGCTTGAGGAAGTGATGAAGGGCGACAAGCAGATTCTGCTCGCCGCCCAAATGGAGGCGTCCGAGGACGATCCGGCGACGGACCGCATTCACCAGGTCGGCACGGTCGCTTCGGTGGTGCAATTGCTGAAACTGCCGGACGGCACCGTGCGCGTGCTCGTCGAAGGCGGCCATCGCGCCCGCATCGTCTCCTTTCGCGGCAATGAGTCTTTCTTCGAAGCCGAAGTCGAACCGATTGAAGAGATCGACGCCGACAGCGCCGCCGCGCGCGCCACGGCCAAGGCCGTGGGCGAGCATTGGGAGAGCTTCGTCAAGCTTGGCCGTAAGACGCCGCCCGAAGTGTCGCAAGCAATCGCTCAGATCACCGAGCCCGGCCGCCTGGCCGATACGATCGCGGCGCATCTCAGCATCAAGATCGCCGATAAGCAGGCTCTGCTTGAACAGCCGAGCGTGCCTCTGCGTCTGGAGCGCATCCTCGCGCTGATCGATGCGGAAATCGGCATGCTGCAAGTGGAGCGCAAAATCCGCTCGCGCGTGAAGCGTCAGATGGAGAAGACCCAGCGCGAATATTATTTGAACGAGCAGATGAAGGCCATCCAGCGCGAGCTGGGCGAGGGCGATGACGGGCGTGACGACATCGCCGAGCTTGAGGCGCGCATCAAGGCGACGAAGCTGTCAAAGGAAGCGCGTACGAAGGCTGACGCCGAGCTGAAGAAGCTGCGCCAGATGAGCCCGATGTCCGCCGAATCGACGGTCGTGCGCAATTATCTGCAATGGATGCTCGATCTGCCGTGGGGCGTGAAGAAGAAGGTCAAGAAGGACATCGACGCCGCCGAGACGATCCTCAACGAGGACCATTATGGCCTCGACAAGGTGAAGGATCGCATCCTCGAATATCTCGCCGTACAGGCGCGCACAAATAAGCTGCGTGGGCCCATCCTTTGCCTCGTCGGCCCGCCCGGCGTCGGCAAGACCTCGCTCGGCCGCTCGATCGCGAAGGCGACGGGGCGCGATTTCGTGCGCATGTCGCTGGGCGGCGTGCGCGACGAGGCCGAAATTCGCGGCCATCGGCGCACCTATATCGGCTCGATGCCCGGGCGCATCATCCAGAGCTTGAAGAAGGCCAAATCGTCGAACCCGCTTTTCCTGTTGGACGAGATCGACAAGCTGGGCGCCGATTATCGCGGCGATCCGGCGGCGGCGCTGCTCGAAGTGCTCGATCCCGAGCAGAATTCGACGTTCAACGACCATTATCTGGAGGTCGATTACGATCTTTCGGATGTGTTGTTCGTGACGACCGCGAACTCGCTCAACATGCCCCAGCCCTTGCTGGATCGCATGGAGATCATTCGCATCCCCGGCTACACCGAGGATGAGAAGCTCGAAATCGCCAAGCGCCACCTGCTGCCGAAGCAGTACGAGAATAACGGCCTCAAGAAGAGCGAGTTCAGCGTGTCGGACGATGCGTTGCGCGATCTCATTCGCCGCTACACGCGCGAAGCCGGCGTGCGCAATCTCGAGCGCGAGATCGGCAATCTCGCGCGCAAGGCCGTGCGCGACATCGAGCAGAAGAAGACCAAGAAGGTGGAGATCACCGCCGCCAATCTTCCCGATTATGCGGGCGTGTGGAAATTCCGCTTCGGCGAAACCGATCAGGAAGATCAAGTCGGCGTCGTCACCGGTCTGGCTTGGACGGAAGTCGGCGGCGATCTTCTGACGATCGAGGCCGTCGCCATGCCCGGCAAGGGCGCGATGACGGTCACGGGCAATCTGAAGGACGTGATGAAGGAATCGATCTCGGCGGCGTCGTCGTTCGTGCGCTCACGCGCGGTTTCGTATGGCGTGAAGCCGCCGCTGTTCCGCTCGCGCGATATTCACGTGCACGTGCCGGAAGGGGCGACGCCGAAGGACGGCCCGTCCGCGGGCGTCGCCATGGCGACCGCGATCATCTCGGTGCTCACCGGCGTTCCGGTGCGCAAGGACATCGCCATGACCGGCGAAATCACTTTGCGTGGGCGTGTGCTGCCCATCGGCGGTCTCAAGGAGAAGCTGCTCGCGGCGCTGCGCGGCGGCGTGCGCACCGTGCTTATCCCCAAGGAAAACGAAAAGGATCTCGCGGACATTCCGGAGAACGTGAAGACGGGTCTGAAGATCATTCCCGTCTCGACCGTCGATGAAGTGGTCGCCGAGGCGCTGACGCGTAAGCTCACGCCGATCGAATGGACCGACGAGGACGAGCGCGACGAAGAGCGCCGCACGCGCCTGACGGGCGTCGAAGATTCGCAAGGCGGCGTTCGCCCGCACTGATTGCGCCTGCGCATCAAACGAATGGCGGCCGATTTATCCAGATCGGCCGCCATTTTTCTTTTGTTTTCAGGTCTCTGTCGCCGCGTTTTTATTCGCTCACGCGAACGCTCTTATGTTTTGACATTGCCGCCTCGCGGCGCCCTTATGCGCGCGCCATCAAGAATGAGGGGGCTGACCAAGTGAACAAGGCAGAACTCGTGAACGCCGTCGCGGATCGCTTGAACGAGCCGAAGAACAAAGCTGGCGAAGCGGTGGACGCCGTGTTCGACGCCATCACCGAAGCGCTGAAGCGGGGCGACGAAGTGCGCTTGCCGGCGTTCGGCGTGTTCGCCGTCGGCAAGACCGCCGAGCGCGTCGGCCGCAATCCGCAGACCGGCGAAGAGGTGAAGGTGCCCGCCGGCGTGAAAGCCAAGTTCAAGCCCGGCAAGGCGCTCAAGGACGCGCTGTCGGCCGGCGCCGGCCCCGGCCGCTAAGCGTAGTCGCGGAGAACAAAGCGGGCGGTCCGATGCGGGCCGCCCGCTTTTCTTTGCGCGCGCGTCATTGTACCCAGCCGCCATGCTGGCAAAGATTTACCGCCCCGCCAAAACGGCCATGCAATCGGGCAAGGCCAATGCGCGCAGATGGGTGCTCGAGTTCGAGCCCGGCGCGCCGCCGCGTCCGGACGTGCTGATGGGTTGGACGTCGAGCGCCGATCCGAACGGCCAGATTCGCCTCTATTTTGAGGATCGGGACACCGCGATCGACTTCGCGCGCAGGCACAACATTCCCCATCATGTGCGTGAGCCGAAGGAGCCCAAGCGCGTGATCAAGGCGTATGGCGATAATTTCGCCTTCGCGCGCAAGGAACCCTGGTCGCACTGAGGCGCCCGTAGCTCAACTGGATAGAGCGTCCGCCTTCTAAGCGGATGGTTGCAGGTTCGAGTCCTGCCGGGCGCGCCATGGTCCGCGGCGTTTACGGACGGCGATATTGATTGGCGCGCTTGTTCTGCGCGGCGAGAGCGGCGGTCTCCGCGATCCGCTTGGCGCGCGTTTCCGGTTTCTTCGCCTGCGCGATCCATTCCAGAATGCCGCGCCGCACCGAGCGGGGGAACGCCGCGAAATGCGCATCGGCTGGCGCGGCCGCGCGCAGCGCCTTCGCCAAATCGTCCGGCGGCGCCAGCGTTTCGACGGCGTCGAGCTTTCCCCAGGCGCCGTTGGCTTTCGCGGTCTCGATCGCTTTAAGGCCCGGCGCGCGCATGCGCTTCTGCGCGATCAGCTTTTCCACCCGCGCCTTATTGATCGCGGACCATGCGCTTTTGGGCTTGCGCGGCGAAAGCAGCAGCATGGAGCGTTCCGCATCCAGTTTTCGCGGCAGGGAATCCACCCAGCCATAAGCCAGCGCTTCCTCCACGATCTCATCATAAGGGACGTAATTGGCGTGGCCCTTCTTGAAGGTGACGAGCCACACGCTTTCCTTTTGCGCGTGATGCGCGGCCAGCCACTTTCTTAAATCTGCGGCGCTCGCGATTTCGATGCGCGCAAGATGCTCGCCCGCCATCTCTCACCCATGGAGCCGTGCAAGGCCGTCCGCGAGATCGTCGATGAGATCGTCGACATGCTCCAGCCCGATCGAGAGGCGCAAAAGCGGCCCCGCCCCGTTCCAGGGCGCGGCGGTGCGCGTGATCTGATCGTCGCACGGAATGATGAGGCTCTCATAGCCGCCCCAGGAAAAGCCCATCGCGAAGAGCCGCAGGCCTTCCAGCATCGCCTTGAGCCGTTCGGGCGCGCATGGATTCAGCACGACCCCGAAAAGGCCGCTCGCGCCGCTGAAATCGCGCGCCCAAAGCGCGTGATCGGGATGGCTTGGCAGCGCCGGATGCAGCACCTGCGCGATTTCCGGGCGCGCCTCCAGCCAGCGCGCGATCTGAAGCGCGCTTTCGCCCTGGCGCTCCACGCGCACGAACACGCTGCGCATGCCGCGCAGCGCCAGAAAACAATCGTCCGGCGCCGCGCCCAGCCCCATCTGCTTGTAGGCCATCCGCACGCGCTCGCCCCAAGCCGGCGTCGCCGACAAAACCGCGCCGACGAACGCATCGGCATGGCCGCTCTGATATTTGGTCAGCGCCTGGACGGAGAGCGTGCAGCCATGCGCGAACGGCTTGAAATAAAGTCCGGCCGACCACGTATTGTCGATGATCACGGGCACGTCGCGCGCGCCCGCGGCGGCCGCGATCGCGCCCACGTCCTGAATCTCGAACGTCAGCGACCCCGGTGATTCCAGGAAAACGCAGCACGTATTCGGCCCGATGAGATCACCGATCGCGCCGCCGATGCGCGGATCGAAATATGTGGTGCGCACGCCGAGGCGTTTCAGCATCGTGTCGCAGAAGCGGCGCGTGGGGCCGTAACAGGAATCCGTCACCAGCGCTTCGCCGCCCTCGCGCGCGACGGTGAGGATGGCCAGCGTGCACGCGGAGAGGCCGGAGGGCGTCAGCGTCGCCGCGGCGCCGCCCTCGATGGCGATGAGCGCGTCGCGCAGCGCCTCCTGCACCGCCATGCCTTCAAGCGCATAGGTCTTGATCGGCTTGCCATAAAGATCGTCCACCTTGGGGATCACCAGAGTGGTGGCGCGGTGGATCGCCGGATTTACGGCGCCGTCGAACCGCGCCGGATCGCGTCCCGCGCGCGAGATGCGCGTTTCCGGGCGCAAATCCTTCTCTCCGCTCATACGTTCATTCGCCGACAGCGACCGGCGCATCGGGCAATGCGCCCCATTCGGCCCAGGAACCGTCATAGATCGGCGCATCCCAGCGTCCGATGCGCGCGAGCGCGAGCGCGATCACGCCCGCTGAAACGCCCGATCCGCACATGCAGATGATCCGCGTGCGCCCAGCCACGCCCGCCTCCGCGAAGATCGCCTCGAGCGCGGCGCGCGGCTTCATCGTCTTGTCCGCGTTGAGGAGGCTCGTATAGGGCACGTTCACCGCGCCGGGCACATGGCCCGAGCGCACGTTGGGGCGCGGCTCCGGCGCTTCGCCGCGGAAGCGGGGCGCGGGGCGCGCGTCCAGCACCAGCGCGCGCGCCTTCTCGGCGTTGAAACGCATGTCGGCGAGGTCGCGCACCAGATCGGCGCGATACCTCGCGGTGAAATGGCGCTCTTGCGCGCGCAGCGGCGGTTCGTCCTCCACCGGATGCCCCGCCGCCTCCCAGGCGGGCAGGCCGCCATCCAGGACCACCACGTCCTCATGGCCCATGGCCCGGAACATCCACCACACGCGCGCGGAGGAAAAAATTCCGTGCGCATCATAGACGACGAGGCGCACCCCGTCGCCCACGCCCATCTTGCGCATCCGCGAGGCGAACTTTTCCGGCGAGGGCAGCATGTGCGGCAGCGGCGAGGCGGTGTCGGCGATGTCGTCGATATCGAAGAAAAGGGCGCCGGGAATGCGCTTGGCCGCATATTCGGCCCGCGCGTCGCGGCCGTCCGTGGGCAGGAACCAGGTCGCGTCGATGATCCGGATATCGGGCGCATGCAGGCGTTCAGCGAGCCAGGCGACGCTGACAAGGGGATCGTCGGTTTGGTCGGTCAAGGGCGGCTCCGGGCGATGTCAGGGGAAGCTAGGCGGGCCCGCCTTCAGCCGCAACCTGATCCGCCCGGACTTATGACACGTACCAATTTTCGTGAAGCTGCAAGACGACGCCCACCTCCTGCCGCTCGTCATGGACGCAGCGGCGGGCGCCGCCTCAAGCGGTGAACGCCTCCTTTTGGAGGCGCGCCTCGCGATGCGCCCGCAGGAGCGCCTGCTCGCCGACCTGGCCGACGATCTGGGCGCGGCGCTGCTGGAGCGGATGACGCCGGAGTCGGCCCCGCCTGAATTGGCCCCGCCGCGAAGCCCCGCGCCGGAAGCGCTTGGGGATTTCAGACGCGCGCGCGCCGCCGTCGAACTTGCCTTGCTCGATCCGGACGCCGTGCGCTGGCGCCGGCCGCTGCCGGGCGTGTTGACGCTGAAATTGCCGACGCCCGGCGCGCGCCTCATTCGCCTCGCGGGCGGCAGCGTGCTGCCGGAGCATGGCCATACGGGTGAGGAGCGCACGCTCGTCTTGCGCGGCGCCTTTGAAGACGAAACCGGCCTTTATGAGCCGGGCGATGTCTGCTTCGCCGATTCCGGCGACGAGCATGCCCCCGTGGCGATGCGCGGCGACGATTGCGTCTGCCTGATCGTGTCCTCGGGGCGCATGCGTTTCCATGGGATCGCTGAGCGCGCCGCGTCGTTTCTTTTGTGGAGATAGGAGCCGTCGATGAAATTCCGCGCCGCCTTGATCGCCCTCAGCCTCGCCGCCGCCGCGCCCGTCGCGCTCGCGGCCGCTAGCCCCGGCCGGCTTGAGTTCGAGGTCCTGCGCAATGGCTCGTCCTTCGGGCGCCACGTCATCGAGGTGACGCGCACCGAAGCTGGCCTCAGCGTACGCAACAATGTTGCGCTGCGGGTTAATGTGGGCCCCATCACGGCGTTCCGTTTCGAGCAGGCGTGCACCGAGACCTGGACAGGCGCGCGCGTGCAGAGCGTGCAATGCTCCACGCTCAAGGATGGACGGCGCACCGAGGTCAATGTGCGGCGCGGGCAGGGCGGCCTCGTCGCGCGCGCGGGCGAGACCGCGCGCACCTTCTCCGCCGACGCCGCGCCCACGACCTGGTGGACGCGCACGGCGCTGCAAGGCGATTCCTTCATCGACACGCAGACGGGTCAGCCGATCGCCCTCGCCGTGGAACGCAAGGGCCGCGAAACCATCAATGTGGGCGGGCGCGCTCTTGTCGCCGAGCGTTTCCATGTGCGCGGCAGCGAAGAGCTCGATCTTTGGTACGATGCGGAAGGTCGTTGGGTGGCGTGCGCCTTCACCGCGCGCGGCCAGCGCATCGAGTATCGCCTCGTGAGCCCGATCGAAAGCGCGCCGACCTGACGCCGGCGCTTCAGCTTTTGCTGAGCGCCAGCTGGATCACGTCAGTCCGCCCGGTGCGGAAACCCGCCTCGCAATATCCGAGATAGAACCGCCAGAGCTGCCGAAAGCGCTCGTCGAAGCCGAGCAGGCGCACTTCATCCCAGCGCGCGATGAACCGGCGCGCCCATTCCGCCAGCGTGTCGGCATAGGAGGGGCCGAAGGCTTCCGCCTTGCGCCATGAGAGGCCCGCGCGGGCCGCCTCGTCGCGCAAGCGTGAGATCGACGGCAGCATCCCGCCCGGGAACACGTAGCGCTGAATAAAATCCGTGCGCTTGCGATAGATCGGGAAGAGGTCGTCACGGATGGTGATGATCTGCAGCGCCGCCGCGCCGCCCGGCTTCAATACGTCCGCCACCTTGCCGAAATAGGTGGGCCAATATTTTTCGCCCACCGCTTCGAACATTTCGATCGACGCGATCTTGTCGAAACTGCCGTCCACGTCGCGATAATCCTGCATGCGGATCTCGACGCGGTCGCCAAGGCCGGCGCGTTGCATGCGTTCGGATGCGAAGGCGTGCTGCTCGGCGCTGATCGTGAGGCCCGTCACGCGCGCGCCATATTCGGCGGCCGCGATCTCCGCGAATCCGCCCCAGCCGCACCCGATTTCCAGCACGTGATCGCCCGGCTTCAGCTGCAGATGCGCGGCGAGGGCGTGATATTTCGCGCGCTGTCCCGCCTCCAGATCGCGGTCGCGCGCCAGATCGAAGCGCGCGGAGGAATAGGTCATCGTCGGGTCGAGCCAGGCCGCGTAGAAGCGATTGCCCAGATCGTAATGCGCATGAATGTTGCGCTTGGCGCCCTCGCGAGAATTGTCGCGCAGGAGATGGCGCACATAATGCACCGCCTGCGCGATCGGATTGCCCCGGAAGATGCGCGAAATGCGTTCGGCGTTGTCGGCGAGGAAACTGAGCAGGGCGGCCAGATCGGGCGTATCCCAATCGCCGGCGGCGAAGCCTTCGCCGAAGCCGATATCGCCGTCGCTCAAGACGCGGTCGGCGAAGCGCCAATCGCGCACATGCATGGCCACGCTTGGCCCGACTCCGTCGCCGAACGCCAGCGTGCGCCCATTGGGCAGCGTCATGTTCAAGAGGCCGGCGCGCAGATTGAGGCAGATGAGCAGCGTCGCCTTCGCGCGCGCGGGCGCACCCTCGAGGCCGGCGATCAATGCCGGCGTGGCGCGCACGATGGCGCCGTCCTGCGGCTGTTCCAAAAGAGCGTGCATGATGAGAATTTAACCTGCTTTCAAGGAACCCGGAAGGCTGTTCGCCCCATCGGGGTCGCCGATTGTCGCCGGCTCCACCGGGGCATGCGGCTTGGCGCGATAGCCCGCGCCCCGCAGCCACAAAAAGAGCGCGTGCCAATGAATGGCCGCGATCACCTGCAGCGTCATGAACGGATAGGTTACGAGCGTGCGCAGAAGCCGCCCGTCCGTGAGCGCGGCGCGCGCGCCGCCGAGCGTGGCGGAGTGGGCGATGCGCCCCTCCACCTCGTTCTCAACCGCAAGGTGGAAATCCTGTTCCGGCGGCTTCAGGCGGAAGCGGTATTGGCCGGCGACATCGAAGAAGGGCGAGACATGCAAATTCTTTCGCGCCGCATGCGCGTTCACGGGGCCGTCTTGGAGCGGCGCCACATAGGCATGCGTTTCGCCGAACGTGTTGTTGACCTCGTAGATCACGCCGCGCGCGCGTCCTTCGCAATCGTGGCCGATGAACAGCGAAATCGGATTGAACACATAGCCGAGCACGCGCGGAAACGTGAGCAGGCCGATGCGCCCGCCGCCAAGCTCTACGCCCGCCTCGCGAAACATGCGTTCAGCCCAGACGCGCAGCGGCGCGCCTGTTCGATCGCCATGATCCTTGTCGTAGAAGGAAAACACCCCTGGCCGATTATACGCGAACAAGCGCAGCGCTTTGGCGGCGTCCGCGATGCGATCGACATCGAGATAAAGGTGCAGCAGGCGCTGTGAAAACCGCCGCTTGAACGGCGTGAAGCGCACGTGAACCGTACGGGTCACATAGGCGCAATTCATGCGGCCACTGCTCCGGCGGGCGCCTCTTCGCGGTAGGGCGTTTCGGCCGGCGCGCGCCAGGGAATATGGCCGCCCAGGCGCGCGGCGACGTCAAGGCCCGAACGCAGTCCGTCCTCGTGAAAGCCATTGCCAAGCCAGGCGCCGGCGAACCAGAGCCGATCCTTGCCCTGCAGCGCCTGTATCGCGCCTTGCGCCTTCAGCGCCGCGACATCGAATTGCGGATGATCGTAGGCGAGCTTGGCGAACACTTTGTCGTCCGCCGGAGGCTCTGCCGGATTAAGCGTAACGAACAGAGGACGCGCGCGATCGATGTTCTGCAGAAGATTCATCCAATAGGTGACGCACACGCCGCCTGCGCCGCGCCCGCGCAGATAATTCCACGACGCCCACGCCGCCTTGCGGCGCGGCATCAGGCGCTCGTCGCGATGGAGATAGGCCGTGTTGGGTGCGTAGCGGATATCTTGAAGCAGCGTGCGCTCCGGCGCCGCATCCTCGCCCAGGAGCGCGGCCGCCTCGTCCGAGTGGCAGGCCATCACAACCTGATCGAAAAGCGTCTCGCTCCCATCGGCGAGGCGCACGAGCACGCCGCCATCCGTGCGCCGCACGGCGACGACACACGCGCCTGCATGAATCCGGCCGCCCAAGGCGCGTTTTAGCGCCGCGACATAGGTCTGGCTGCCGCCGACGACGCTGCGCCAGATCGGGCGCTTGGCGTGGAGGAGGCGATGATTGTCGAAGAAGCGGAGGAAGCTCGCCGCCGGATAGCGCAGCATGTCGTCTTCCGGCGTCGACCAGATCGCCGCGCCCATCGGCAAGAGGTAATTGCGCAGGAAGCCGCGGCCCAGCTTCATCGCGCGCACATAATCTTCGAGTGTTTTTGTGTCGATGCGCGCGGTGTCGCGCACATCCTGGCGCGCCTGCGCACTGAACCGCACGATGTCGCCCAGCATGCACAGGAAGGCCGGGCTGGTCATGTTGCGCTTCCATGCGAACAGACCGCCCAATCCGTTCGAGGACCATTCAAGCCCATCGGGATCGCTGACGGCGAAGCTCATGTCGGAAGCGAACGTCTCCACGCCCAGATGGTCGAGGAGGCCCACCAAATTCGGATAATTGTGATCGTTATAGACGATGAAGCCCGTGTCGACGGCGATCTCCGCGCCGTCATAATCGATCGTCAGCGTGTTGGCGTGGCCGCCAAGCCGCGCCGATTTTTCGAACAGCGTGACATCATGGGTTTCGCGCAGCGCCCATGCCGCGCCAAGGCCGGACACCCCCGCGCCGATTACGGCGATCCGCATGCGAACTCCTTGGAATAATGGGCCGCTTTGTTCATGCGGCCTGTTTCAGCGAAGCATAAGCGTCGAGCGCGCGCTGACGCGCCTTGGCGTGATCGACGATGGGAAGGGGATAGGTCTCGCCGAGAACAATTCCGGCTTCTTGCAGCACCAGCGCCGGCGCCTCCCAGGGCGCGTGGATGAAATCGTTCGGCAGCCGCGCGAGTTCGGGCACGTAGCGACGCACATAGGCGCCGTCCGGATCGAACTTGGCGCCCTGCGAAACGGGATTGAACACGCGAAAATAAGGCGCGGCGTCCGCGCCCGATCCCGCCACCCATTGCCAGGAGGCGGCATTGTTGGCGAGGTCGGCGTCGACGAGGGTGTCCCAGAACCAGGCTTCGCCGTCGCGCCAATCGATCATGAGATGCTTGATGAGGAAGGAGGCCGCGATCATGCGCACGCGATTGTGCATGAAGCCGGTCTCCCAGAGTTCGCGCATCCCTGCGTCCACCATAGGATAGCCGGTCCGCCCACGCGTCCAAGCTTTGAACGATTTGGAATCGCTGCGCCACGGAAATCGGTCGAACGGGGCGCGCCAGGCTTTGTGCGGCAGATCCGGATAGTGAAACAGCAAATGATAGGCGAATTCGCGCCAGCCGATCTCGGACAGGAATTTGTCGCACGCCTTGCCCTCATGGGCCGCGCAGGCATGCCAAATCTGCAGCGGCGAGATTTCGCCGAACCGCAGATGCGGCGAAAGCTTGGAGGTGCTTTCCACGCCCGGCAGATTGCGCGCCTCGGCATAATCCTTAAGCGCGTGCTTGAAAAAGCGCGCGAGCCGAGCCTTCGCGCCGGCCTCGCCGGGGGTCCATTCTCGCGCCAAGCCGCCGGCCCAATCCGGCTTGGTCGGCAGGAGCGCCCAATCGGAGAGCGCATCGCTCGCCACGGGACCCGCGAAGGCCGTGAGCCGCTTCGGCGCGGGCAGCGGCGCCCGGTCGACACCCTTGGCCAAGGCGGCCCGCCAGAACGGGCTATAGACCTTGAACGGTTCGCCCGCCCCGGTCTTGAGCGTCCACGGTTCGTTGAGGAGCGCGCTGTTGAAGCTCTGCACTGCGACGCCGCCGGCTTCGAGCGCGCTCTTGAGGGCGGTGTCGCGCGCCACGGCGTAAGGCTCGTAGAGCCGGTTCCAGAAAATCGCCTCGGCGGCGGTTTCCGCAGCGACAGCGCGCACCGCCTCATCCGCCCGTCCGCGCCGCAAGATGAGGCGCGCGCCGCGGGCCTCAAGATCGGCGCCTAAAGCGGTCAAGGAATGGTGCAGCCACCAGCGCGTCGCCCCACCGAGGCTCCAGGCGCCCGGCGTTTGATCGTCCAGCACGTAAAGGGCGAGGATCGGCCGGCCGGAACGCGCCGCCGCGTCCAGCGCGGGATTGTCCGCGAGGCGAAGGTCCTGCCGAAACCAGACAATGGCCGGCGCCGGGGCTGGCGCGGCGGGGGAGGCGGATCGCGGCATCGTGTGGTCTACGGACGCTCTTGCGGGGCGGATCAAGATAGCGCTGCGCTCGCCTGGCGCTTGTGGCGGCCTAGGGATCGACCCTATAGCGCCGGTGATGAACCGCATACTGGTCACAGGCGCCGCCGGCATGATCGGCTCCAACATTGCGGGCGTGTTGGCCGACGCCGGGCGCGAGGTCGTCGCGTGCGACCGTTTCGGCGATTCCGAAGCCGGCAAATGGCGCAATCTGGCCCGCCATCCGATCTGCGATTTCGTCGCTCCGGAGAACCTCTTCGCCTATCTGGAGACGCACAAGGCGCGCATCGGCGCGGTCGTGCACATGGGCGCGATCTCGTCCACCACCGAGCGCGACGTGGACCTCATCGTCGCCTCCAACATCAATCTCTCGCAGCGCCTGTGGGATTGGTGCGCGCTCGCGCGCAAGCCGCTCGTCTATGCCTCCTCGGCGGCGACCTATGGCGATGGTTCGCAGGGCTTTCGCGACGACAATTCCTTCGAGGCGCTCGCGCGTCTGCGCCCGCTCAACGCCTATGGTTGGTCGAAGCAGATGTTCGATCTCTACGCGGTGCGCGAGGCCGCGCGCGGCCATGCGCCGCCGCTCTGGTCCGGGCTCAAATTTTTCAATGTCTATGGCCCGAACGAACAGCATAAGGGATCGCAGAAGAGCGTCGTCGCCCATGCGTTCCCGCGCGCCGCCGCCGGCGAGCCGATGACGCTCTTTCGTGCGCACCATCCTGATTATTCCGATGGCGGTCAAAAGCGCGATTTCATCTATGTGCGCGATTGCGCCGAGATCGTGCATTGGCTTCTCGACGCGGAGAAGCAGGGCGGCGTGCTCAATGTCGGCACGGGCCAGGCGCGCAGCTTCCTCGATCTTGCGAACGCGCTCTTCGCCGCGCTCGGCAAGGCGCCCAATATCGTCTTCGTGGATACGCCCGAGGACATCCGCGCCAAATATCAGTATTTCACCGAGGCCGACATGAACCGCCTCGTCGCGCTCGGCTGGAACCGGCAATTCACGCCGCTGGAAGCAGGCGTCGCAGATTATGTGAAGACTTATCTCGTATCGGACAATTCGCACGCCTGAGCGGCGCGACTTCATCCAGAGCGCGCCAGCGACGCCGCCTCTTCATAACCGAACAGCGCCAAGACGTCCGCGATGGCGCGCCCACGCGGGGTCTCCAAGCTCGGATCGCGCTCGATCGCGAGACGCGCCTCCTTGTCGGCGCTCATCAGCATATCCCCATGCGCCTCGGGCACGACGAGGCGAAAGGGCGGCATGCCGCTCTGCTGCACGCCGAGCACGTCGCCGGCGCCGCGCATCTTGTAATCGATTTCGGCGATGACGAACCCATCGTCATTGCGCCGCAAGGCGTCGAGCCGCGCCTTGGCCGCCTCCCCCAAGGGCGCACGCCACAGCAGCACGCAGGATGAACGCGTCGTTCCGCGCCCAACACGCCCGCGCAATTGGTGGAGCTGCGCCAAGCCAAAGCGCTCGGCATGTTCGATCACGATGATCGAGGCCTCCGGCACATCGACGCCGACCTCGATCACGGTGGTGGCGACCAGTACGAAGGCGGCGCCGGTGCGGAAGCGATCCATCGCCGCTTCGCGCTGCGCCAGCGGCATGCGGCCATGAACGATCTCCACATGATCGCCAAAGCGCGCCCGAAGATCGGCGTAGCGATCCTCCACGGCGGCGAGATCGACGGCTTCGCTCTCCTCGATCAGCGGGCACACCCAATAGGCGCGCTCGCCGCGCTTAGCCGCCTCGGCGATCGCTTCGGCCACTTCGTCGAGCCGCGTCGTCGGCATCGCCACCGTACGGATCGGCATCCGCCCGGGCGGCTTTTCATCGAGGATGGAGACATCCATGTCGCCATGCACGGCAAGCGCGAGGGTGCGCGGAATCGGCGTGGCGCTCATCACCAGCACATGCGGATTGGCGCCCTTGGCGACGAGGCGCATCCGATCGCTGACGCCGAAGCGGTGCTGCTCATCGATGACGATGAGCGCGAGATCCTTGAACGCGACCTCCTCCTGAAAGAGCGCATGCGTGCCGATGACGACGGTGAGGCGCCCGCGCGCGAGATCGGCCATCACCTCCTCGCGCGCCTTGGGCTTATCCTTGCCCGTCAGCACAGCGGCGGCGATTCCCGCGCTTTCCAGCAGCGGCAAAAGCGTGCGCGCATGTTGTCGCGCGAGAATATCGGTCGGCGCCATTAGCGCGCTTTGCAGCCCAGCCTCGGCGCAGCGCGCCATGGCGAGGGCCGCCACGAGCGTCTTGCCAGCGCCTACATCGCCTTGCAGCAGGCGCAGCATGGGCGCGGTCTCGGCCATGTCCTTGGCGATCTGCGCGGAGGCGCGCGCTTGCGCGCCCGTCGGCGCATAGGGCAGGGCGGCGAGCATGCGCTGCGCGAGCGCGCCGTCGGCGATCACGGCGCGTCCGGGCGTGTCGCGCCGCACCGCGCGGCGCAAGCGCAGCGCGCATTGGCGCGCGAAGAGCTCATCATAGGCGAGGCGCATGCGCGCGGGGCTTTCCGGCGCCACGTCGTCCGGCTCCTGTGGGCGATGCATGCGCAAAAGCGCGTCGCGAAAGCCCGGCCAGCCATGCGCGGCCACGCTGGTCGGTTCGAGCCATTCGGGAATGTCCGTGGGCAGCGCTTCAAGCGCTTGCGCCACCGCGCGCGCCAGCGTGCGTCCGGGAAGGCCCGCCGTCAGCGGATAGACCGGCTCCACCGGCGGGGGCGCCTCGCCCTTGGCCGGATCGACCACATGATCGGGATGCAGCATCTGCCGCTCGCCGGTCTTGTCGTAGATGTCGACCTTGCCGGAGACGAGCCGCTTTTGACCCACCGGCCAGAGCCGCTCCATCATGTCGGGCTTGGCCCTGAAATAGGAGGCGGTGAGAAATCCCGTTTCGTCGCGCAGGCGCACCCGATAGGGCGCGTTGCGGAAGGCGGGGAAATGCGCGTCCACCTCCACCTCGATGGTGGCGATCTCGCCCGGGCGCGTCTCGGCGATGGGCACGCGATTGCGCCGGTCGATGGCCGCATGCGGCGCCAGCAGGATGAGATCGCGCGCCAGTGGCCCGCCCGCCACTTTCGCGATCAGGTCCATGATGTCCTTGCGCGCGCCGCGAAGCGGGCGGGCCGGCTTGAGGAGGGGCGCGAGGCGACTCACCGCCGCAACAGATAGCGCCTCCCGCGCCGCCCTTCACCCGCTCAAGCTTTCGCCTGCGCCGGCCTATTCGTCGAGCAGGGTCTCAAAGCCGCCAAAAATCATGCGCTTGCCGTCGAACACGGGCGTTGCGGGCGGCTGCATCCGCGGATCGGCCATCACCTTCTCATTGCCGGCGTCGCGCACCGCCTTGGAGGGCCAGACGATCCAGGAAAACACGACGACCTCATCGTCCTTGCACTGGACCGCCATCGGAAACGACGTGACCACGCCCGCCGGCACGTCATCGCCCCAGCATTCCACCACTTTCAGCGCGCCGTGCTCCTTGAAGATGGGCGCGACCTCGGCGGCCATTTTGCGATAGGCGTCCTTGTTGGCGCGAGGCACCGGAATCACGAAACCATCAACGTATGTCATAGGCTGTCTCCTTCAGGCCGCCTCGCTGAAATCCGCGAGTTGAGCTTTGAGCGCGCGCGCGAAGGCGGGGCGCGCGGTGCAGCGCGCCACATAGGCGGCGAGCATTGGGTGGCGGGCGGTCATGTCCGGCAGGATGCGCAGCACCGTGGCCATAATGAGATCGCCGACGGTAAAGCGCTCGCCGTCCAGATAGGGCTTATCGCCAAGCGCGGCCGCAAGGCCCTTTAAACGCCCGTCGAGAAATGCAGTAGCGCCCGGGCGGCGCAATACCGCCCATTGCTCCTCCGCATAAAAAAGATCGATCACAGCGAGGTTCATCACATGCGGCTCAATCGAATTGAGCGCGGCGATCACCCATTGGGTCGCACGCGCCCGCGCCAAAGGCTCGATTGGCAGCAAGGCTTCGCTGCGCGCGCCGATATGCAGCACGATCGCACCGGTTTCGAACAGAACAAAACCGTCCTCCTCGAAGATCGGCACCTGACCGAACGGCTGCAGCGCGCGATAATCGGGCTTGTCCTGATCGCCTTGCGCCAGCAGGCGCGTGCGATAGGGCAAGCCCGCCTCTTCCAGCGCCCAGCGCACGCGCAGATCGCGCACCTGGCCGCGCGCGAAGTCCGGAACCCAGCGAAACGCGGAAATTGTGATCATGTCAGTCTCCCGCGTAAGCGCGTTCACACGCGGCGATGTCCAACTTCACCGATTGCAACACGACCGCCATCACGCGCGCCGTCGCGTCCTTGTCGGAGCTCGTCATCCAAGTTTCGAGTGCGCGCGGCACGATTTGCCAGGACAGCCCGAACCGATCCTTCAGCCAGCCGCACTGCGATTCCGCGCCGCCATCCGCAATCAGCGCGCTCCACAGCGTATCGATCTCGTTCTGGTTGTCGCAATGCGCCACCAAAGAGGCCGCCTCGCTGAGTTTGAAATGCGGGCCGCCATTCATCGCCATGAATTCCACGCCATCGAGCGAGAAGGTGACGACGAGCGCCGTTCCCTCCGGCAGCGGCGCGCCGGCGCCATAGCGGCTGATGTTCAAGATCTCCGAGTTTGGAAAGAGTGAGACATAGAATCGGGCGGCTTCCTCCGCTTGGGTGTCGAACCAGAAGCAGGTGGAGACGAATTGATCGCGCTTCATGACGACTTCTCCTTCGCAAGGCGTTGCGCGAGCGCGTCGAGCTGGTCGGCCGCCGCGTTCCAGCCTTGCTCGAAGCCCATGTCGAGGTGCGATTGACGATCTTCCGCGCGCCAATGGCGCGCGCCCCAGACCATGCGAGTCGCCCTATTTTCCGCTTCGGAAAGCTCGACATAACCGACCATGAAGGGCGTGCCGACGGGGCGCCAATCGCCGTCGAAGGCGTCGGTGAAGACGAGCTTCTCCAGCGGCTTCACTTCCAGATATTGGCCGGGCAGGCGGTTCTCCTCGCCATTTGGCCCGCTCATCACCATGAAACTCCTGCCGCCTGGCCGCACGTCGAGTTCCGCCGCCGATAAACGCCACGGCTTGGGACAATGCCATTCCATGAGCAGCGCCGGCTCTGTCCAGCAACGCCACACCAAGTCGCGCGGCGCATGAATCGTGCGCGTAATCGAAAGGTCGTGCGTCATGACGGTCTCACGTCCTTGGCTGCGGCTTGGCTTTCAGCTGACGGTTCGTTGATCGCCCAATTGATTCCGAAGGGATCGCGAAATTGGCCATAGCGATCGCCCCAGAATTGCTTCTCGAATGGCGTCACCACGGAGCAACCCGCCTCGATGGCGCGCGACCACCAGGAATCGCCGTCCAACACCACAAGCTGCATGGTGAAGCCTTGTCCGCCGCGTGCGGCCGGCTCTCCCATTTCCGGGAAAACGCCGGACAGCATGATCATGCCGCCATTGATTTCGAGGGCCACATTCATCACGCGGCCTTTGTCGTCGCGGTTCGCATCGCCCCATTGCAGCGCGCCGAAAGCGCGTTTGTAGAAGGTGATCGCTTCGTCAGTCTTTTCGATGGCGAGATAGGGGATGACGCCCTGCATGGGCGCCTCGCGTGCGGGTTCGGTCATCATGGTCCTCCCTTGTTTCGGTTTGGCGTTGGTCAGTTTGAGATGTTCACCTCAACCAGCTTGGCGAGTTGTTCGAGCGAGTTGCGCCAGCCCAGATGGCATTGGTCGGGCGTAATAGGATCAGGAATGCCGGCCTGTTCGATGCGCAGCTCCGTGCCGACGGAGACCGGGTTCAGATCGATGGTGACGACGATCTCGCCCGCCAGCGCCGGATCGTCGAACCGATCCGTGTGCACGATGCGCTTGCCGGGTTCGAGCGTTGTGAAGGTCACGGTGAAGGCGTGGCTGCTGTCACGCGCGAAATCGGTGAAGCTCATGCGATAGCCGCCGCCGATGCGCGCGTCGAAACGATGCATCTTTGCGGTGAAGCCATAGGGCGGCAGCCATTTCACCAGGGCGTCCGCGTCCGTGAAGGCGCGATAGACGCGCTCCGGCGGCGCGCTCAGCACACGGTGCAATTGAATGGTGCTTGGCATATCAAGGCTCCTCCTCGGTTGAGCGCCGAGCGAACAAGAGCTCGACATAGCGCCGAAGATGGCGCGCGCTCTCGCGCGCGATCTCCGGTCCGCCACGCGCCTTGGCCAGAATGAACGCGCCTTGCAGCACCACCTGCGTGTGAAGCGCCAGGCTTTCGGCTGTCCAATCGGCGTTCACGCCATGGCGTTCCATTGCTTCTTGGATATCGGCGACGAGCGTGCGCGCATGGCCGCTAATGCTCGCCTCGCACGCGTCGCGAATGGAATGATTGGCCTCGTAGGCTTCCTGCACCATCGTGCCGACGAGGCAGGTGAATTCGGCCGGCGCGCCGTCAAGCAGGGCGGTACGAAAATCGATATAGGCCAACACGCGCGCAAGCGGATCGGAATGGTCATGATAGGGCGCGGCGGCGAACATCGCGCTCGTCGTTTCCGACCAATGGCGCGCGGCGGCGACCGCCAGATCGTCCTTGGTGCGGAAATGATGGAAGAACGCCCCCTTGGTGACGCCGGCTGCGCGGCAGATTTCGTCCACGCTCGTGCCCGCATAGCCCTGCGCCCGAATAAGGCCGGTCGCGGCCTCCAGGAGCTTTGTGCGGGCGTCAGGCTTCACATCCACCATGCCGCCTACATACCAACCAGTTGGTTTGCCAGTCAAGCGCGAAGGACAGCGGCGTTGCGGTCCCTGTTTCTCTTTGGCGAGAAGCCCTATATCCGCGCCCCTCATGGACGAACGGCGCAAGAAACTGAGGTTCCGGGCTTGGCGGCGCGGCTTCCGCGAGATCGACCTCATCATGGGCGGGTTCGCCGATCGGCGCCTGGCCGAGATGAGCGATCTTGGCCTCGACGAATTCGAGCGCCTGCTCGATGCGCCGGACCAGGACGTTTACGCCTGGATCACCGGCGCTTCGCCTGCGCCGCCCGAGCACGACACGCCGACCCTCGCCGCGCTTCGCGCGTATAGACACTTCACAAAGGCCTGAGGCCCCCATGCCTGCGTCCATATTGCCAGCGCCGCTGCTCGATGCGGCCGCCGACGCCATCGGCGCCCTGCGTATCGAAAATGCGCCGGACGGCCTTGAGGCGGCGGTGATGGCGCATGTCGCGTCGAAGCGCGGCGGCGTGACGCTCTATGTCGCGCGCGACGAAGGCCAGGCGCAGACCTTCGAGGCGGCGGTGCGCTTCTTCGCGCCGCGTCTCGCCACGTTGCGCCTGCCGGCTTGGGACAACCCGCCTTACGACCGCATTTCGCCGGCCGCGCAGATCGCCGCGCAGAGATGCGCCGCGCTCGCCGAGCTCGCGCGCCGAAAGCCGGGCGGATCGCCGCTTCTGGTGGTGACGACCGCCTCCGCCGTCGCCCAGCGCGTGCCGCCGCGCGCGCGCATCTTGGCGGCGGTGTTCGCCGCCCAAGTCGGCCAGGGCGTCGGCATGGAGGCGCTGGAGAGCTATCTGAACATCAACGGCTACAGCCGTTCCTCGGTCGTGCGCGCGCAGGGGGAGTTCGCGGTGCGCGGCGGGCTGATCGATGTCTACCCGCCGGGATCGAGCGAGCCGCTGCGTTTCGACTTCTTCGGCGACGCGCTGGAGAGCATTCGCGCCTTCGATCCAGAGACCCAGCGTACGCAGCGCACGCTCAAGGAAGCGACGCTGACGCCGGTCAGCGAAATCATCCTCGACGATGAAACCGTGCCGCGTTTCCGCAAGAATTTCGCGCAAGCCTTCGGCGCCGTCTCCGATCCCATCTATGACGCGGTGAGCGCGCGCATCCGTCGCCAGGGCGTCGAGCAATGGCTGCCTTTTTTCTACGATCATCTGGAGACGGTGTTCTCCTATGCGGGCGGCGAAGCGCTGATCGCCTTCGAGGCGCTGGCGGAAGATGCGCTGCGCGAGCGCGTGGCGGCCGCCAAGGATCATTATGAGACCCGCAAGAACGCGCCCGCGCCGCGCGGGGCGATGCCGTTCCGCGCGCCGCCGCCGGAAAGCTTTTACATCGAGGAGAAGGCGCTCAAGGAGATGCTTGTCGGCCGTCCCGTGCGCCGCTTCGCGCATGTAAAAAGCGGGGAGGGGCAGGCGCTGTCGCTAGGCGCGCGCCCGGGGCGCAATTTCAGCGCCGAGCGCCAGGCCGCGGACGCCAACGTGTTCGACGCTGTGAGCGCGCACGTCGCCGCCTTGATGCGCGCGGACAAGCGCGTGCTGTTCGCGGCCTGGAGCGAAGGCTCGGCCGAGCGCCTCGCCGGCGTGCTCGCCGATCACAAGATTCCAGAGCCGGTGAAGGTGAATGCATTCACCGAGGCGGCGGCCCAGCCCGTGGCGCGCCCGACGATCGCGGTGCTGCCGCTCGATCATGGCTTCGAGACCGATACGCTCGCGATCCTTTCCGAGCAGGACATTCTG
Organism: uncultured Caulobacteraceae bacterium; assembly: GCA_964563395.1. GTDB lineage: Bacteria > Pseudomonadota > Alphaproteobacteria > Caulobacterales > Aquidulcibacteraceae > JBEVOS01. Next base: position 95,588 of record CAZLWK010000008.1, on the reverse strand, counting down.
GGCGAGCGCCTGGCGCGCCCGCGCAAGCGGCGCAAATCGAGCGCTTTCATCGCCGAGGCCGCCGCGCTCTCGCCGGGCGATCTCGTGGTTCACCAGGATCACGGCATCGCGCGCTATGAGGGGCTGAAAACCCTCACCGTGCAGGACGCGCCGCACGATTGCCTCGATCTCTCCTATGCCGGCGGAGACAAGCTCTATCTGCCGGTGGAGAATATCGAACTCGTCAGCCGCTATGGCTCGGAGGATGCCGACGCCCAACTCGACAAGCTCGGCGGCGTCGGCTGGCAAAGCCGCAAGGCGCGCGCCAAGCAGCGCCTGCGCGACATGGCGGAGGAACTGATCCGCATCGCGGCTCTACGCGCGGCGCGTACGGCGGAGGAGGTGCTTCCGCCCGAGGGCCTCTATGAGGAATTCTGCGCGCGCTTCCCGTATGAAGAGACCGACGACCAATTGTCCGCGATCGAGGACATGATGGGCGATCTCGCCTCCGGCAAACCGATGGACCGGCTGGTCTGCGGCGATGTCGGCTTCGGCAAGACAGAGGTGGCGCTGCGCGCGGCGTTCCTGATGGCGATGACGGGCCGGCAGGTCGCGGTCGTCGCGCCTACAACGCTGCTCTGCCGCCAGCACTACAAGACCTTCACCGATCGCTTCCATGGTCTGCCGGTGCGCGTACGCCAGCTCTCGCGCCTTGTCACGGCGAAGGAGGCGGCCGAAACGCGCAAGGGCGTGGCCGACGGCACGGTGGAGATCATCGTCGGCACGCACGCCGTGCTCGGCAAGAACATCGCGTTCAAGGATCTCGGCCTCCTCATCATCGACGAGGAGCAGCATTTCGGCGTCAAGCACAAAGAGCGGCTCAAGGAATTGCGCGCCGACGTGCATGTGCTGACGCTGTCGGCCACGCCCATTCCCCGCACGCTGCAGCTGGCGCTCGCGGGCATCCGTGAAATGTCGATCATCGCCACCGCGCCGATCGACCGCATGGCCGTGCGCACCTATGTGACGCCCTTCGATCCGGTGACGATCCGCGAGGCGCTGCTCAAGGAGCGCTTCCGCGGCGGGCAAAGCTTCTACGTGACGCCGCGCATCGCCGATCTCGAGGACATCGGCGATTTCCTGCGCAAGCAGGTGCCCGAAGTGTCGTTCCGCATCGCGCACGGCCAGATGGCGCCGACCGCGCTCGACGACATCATGAGCGCCTTCTATGACGGCGCCTTCGACGTGCTGCTCTCCACCTCGATCGTGGAATCCGGCCTCGACATTCCCCGCGCAAACACGCTGATCATCAACCGCGCCGACATGTTCGGCCTTGCTCAGCTCCACCAATTACGCGGGCGGGTCGGCCGCTCGAAGGTGCGCGCCTTCGCGTATCTGACGACGCCCGCCGATCAAAAGCTCACCGACAGCGCCGAGAAGCGGCTGAAAATTCTCTCCTCGCTCGACAATCTGGGCGCCGGCTTCTCGCTCGCCAGTCACGATCTCGACATGCGCGGCGGCGGCAATCTCCTGGGCGAGGAGCAATCCGGCCAGATCAAGGAGGTCGGTGTCGAACTCTATCAATCCATGCTCGAAGAGGCCGTGCTCGCGCTGAAAGAGGGCAGGGACGATTCCGTCTCCGAACGGTCCTGGTCGCCGCAGATCAATGTCGGCGCGGCGGTGCTTATTCCCGAGGATTACGTTCAGGACCTCACGGTGCGCCTGGCGCTCTATCGCCGGCTGGCCGATCTCGACTCGGACGCCGAGCGCGAAGCCTTCGCCGCCGAATTGATCGATCGTTTCGGTCCGCTGCCGAGCGAGGCCGATCATCTGATCGGGGTGGCGGCGCTCAAGGCGCTCTGCCGCCGCTGCGCCATCGCCAAGCTCGACGCCGGCCCCAAGGGCGCGGTGATGACCTTCCGCGAAACCGGCTTTCCCGACCCCGCGGCCCTGGTGCGCTACGTGCAGGCGCGCGCGGCCGATTTCCGCATGCGGCCGGACGGCAAGCTCGTTCTTCAAGGCGATTGGCCCGATCCAAGCCTGCGCCTCAAGGCCCTGCGCGGGGCGCTCGAAGGGGTGGCGAGCGTGCTCCGCAAGGCGGCGGCCTGAACCTTGACTTCGCGGGCTCTAAGGCGCTCTTTCGCCGCGTTCGGCCCGCAGGGCGCAAGATGAGTCCCGATCCGTCATGAGCATGGCATGAGCAAGGAAGACCTGATCGAATTTGAGGGCGTCGTCGCCGAAGTCCTGCCCGAAGGGCGGTTCCGCGTGACCCTCGATAGCGGCCATGACGTGCTTGCCTATACGGGCGGGCGCATGAAGCGGAACAAGATCCGCACCCTGGCCGGCGATCGCGTGACGGTGGAGATGACGCCCTACGATCTGGAGAAGGGCCGCATCGTGTTCCGCCACAAGACCGAGGGCTCGTTCGCGCCCGGTCCGCAGCGCCGTCCCCCGCCCAAGCGCCGCTGACGTTTACGCGGCCTCCTTGAAGGCGGCGGCGTAATTCTCGGCGCTTTCCGCGCCCATCACAGCCACTTTGCCGTTCAGCACCGCGACGGGCACGCCGGTCACGCCCGCGCGCACGGCGGCGGCATGGAGCGCGGCGATCTTGTCGGCGTCGGCCGCGCTCGCCAGAAGATCGCGCACGATTGTCGCGTCCAGCCCCGCGCGCGCCGCCACGTCGATGAGCACGTCGCCCGCGCCGATATCGCGCCCTTCGACGAAATAGGCGAAGAACAATTCATCGATGGCCGCTTCGGCGACATTCTGGCCCGCCGCCCAATGCACGATCCGATGCGCGTTGATCGTGTTGGGGATGCGGCGCGCCGCGCCAAGATCAAGCGGCGCGCCCGCGGCGGCGGCGGCGGCGTTCAGCGCGGCGTTGCTTTGCGACATCTTCTCGGGCTCGGCGCCATAACGCGCGGCGAAATAATCCTTCTTGTCGACGCCCTCCGGCGGCGTTTCCGGCGCCAGCAGGAAATTGCGCCAGCGCACCCGCACGGCATAGTTCGGATTGGCTTCGGCCGCGCGCTTCAGCGCCTCCCAGCCGACATAGCACCACGGACAGATGAGATCGGCGAAGAAATCGATCGCGATGGGAATTCGGATCATGCGCGCATCGGCTCCCAGTCGAGGACGGCGCGCGCCCGCGCCATGAGGCCAGCGCCGCTTTCGCCCGGCTGCAATTCGGCGACGCTCTGCTCGATGACGAGCGGCGTCTCGCCCTCGCCCGCGGCGAAGGCGGTGCATTCGGCCACCGAGGCGATGCGTTCGCTCAAGGCGCGGGCCTCACGCGGCGCGGTGAAGGGCAGCGCCAAGCAGATCGTGTCGACCTCCTCATCAACGGCGCCGCTATCGCCATCGCGCAGCAGCTGCGCGGCCAGCCCCGCCACATGAATAAAACGCTTGCGCCAAAGCGCGGGCGCGGGCGCGCGCGCGCCATGGGCGGGCATGACGCGCAGCGCCGCCACGGCCAGCGCGCGGCCTGTGCGATGATGATCCTCGGCCAAGCGCTGCACATGCGCCGCGAACGCCTCGGCGCGGTAAAGCCCGGTGCGCGCATCGCCCAACACATCGCACAGCGCGCGCATGTCATGCTCGGCCGCGCGCCTGCGCCGCTCCATGCGCACCGCTTCGAACAGCCAGCCGAGCGCGGCCGCGCCGTCCTGCGCGCGCCACACCGCGGCCGCGCCGCGCTCGACGGCCGCGGCCTCAAGCTGGGTGTCCGCGCGCGCGGCGATGAGCATGGTCGGCATCGAGGCGAGCCCCGAATTGCGTCGGAGCGCCGCGCAAAGAGCGAGCGCGTTCGGCGCATCGGGCGCGCCATTGATCAGCACCGCATCGAACGCGTCGTCGTGCAAATGATCGAAGCCGGTGAAGGATGTGAAGGCGGCGATCGTTTCGCCCCCATAATGCTCCACGTCGTGCTCGAGCGCCAAAAAGGCGGGGGAGGGCGCGCCAATATAGAGCGCGCGCAGACGACGCGCCTCGCCATGCGCCGGCGCGGTGACGCCGAACGCGGCCGCCGTCTCCCTGCGCCGCGCGCATTCCTCACGCGCCGCGCCGACACGCACGGCGATTTCAACCTGTCGCTGCAGCAATGCGGCGGGCGCATCGAGCGCGACCGCGCCGTCGAACGGGCCGTCGCACGCAAGGCCGGGCGCGGGCGGGCTCGCGCCGGCGGCCCCTTCAAGAAGGGCGAGCGCGGGAACGCCTTCGGCGCGCATGCGCGCGGCCTCGTCTCGGGCGCCCTCGCCGACAAAAATCAACGCATCCGCGCCCTCGGGCGCTTGTCCGCGCGCGCTGACGAGCGCGAGCGCGTCGATATCGGCGCGGGCCAGCGCGTCTTGCGCCGCGCGCGCGGCTCGCACGTCATTGGCTCGCACCGCGATGCGCACGCCGCTTCTCCTTAACCCCACGTCGCACTTGACGCCCGAACGGGCGCGCTGACTATCCCCCCAACCTTGGCGGATTGGAAGTTAACGGAGCACGATCATGGGAAGCGGCCCCCTCAACGGCGTCAAAGTGGTGGAGTTTCAAGGCATCGGCCCCGGCCCCTTCGCCACCATGCTGCTCTCCGACATGGGCGCGGACGTCGTGCGCATCGATCGCAAGGGCGGGCGCGGCAATCCCACCGATATCGGCGCGCGCGGACGCCGCTCGGTGGCGCTCGATCTGAAGAGCCCAGCCGACATCGAAACCGCGTTGAAGCTGATCGAGAAGGCCGACGCCCTAATCGAGGGGTTCCGGCCCGGCGTGATGGAGCGGCTCGGCCTTGGGCCCGACGTGGCGCTGAAGCGCAATCCGCGGCTCGTTTATGGCCGCATGACTGGCTGGGGTCAGACCGGGCCGCTGGCGCAGGCCGCCGGCCATGACATCAATTACATCGCCATCACCGGCGCGTTGGGTTCAATGGGCCGCAAGGGCGCGCCGCCTTCGCCGCCGCTCAATCTCGTCGGCGATTTCGGCGGGGGTGCGCTCTATCTCGTCGTCGGCGTCTGCGCCGCGCTCTACGAGGCGCAGCGCTCGGGCAATGGCCAAGTGATCGATTGCGCCATGTCCGACGGCGCGGCCTCGCTCATGGCCATGTTCTACGGCTTCAAGGCGGCCGGCATGTGGGCCGAGGAGCGCGATTCCAACCTGCTCGACGGCGGCGCGCATTTCTACGATTCGTACGAGACCAAGGACGGCAAATTCGTCGCCATCGGCTCGATCGAGCCGCAATTCTACGCCCTGCTTCTGGAAAAGGCCGGCCTCAAGGACGATCCCGCTTTCCAGGCGCAGATGGATCGCGGCCAATGGAGCGCCTTGAGCGACAAATTGGCGGCAGTGTTCAAGACCAAGACGCGGGAGGAATGGTCGGCGCTGATGGAGGGCACGGATGTGTGCTTCGCTCCCGTGCTGACGCTCTCCGAAGCGCCGAACCATCCCCACAACAAGGCCCGCGAAACCTTCGTGGAGGTCGCCGGGATCGTGCAGCCCAACGTCGCGCCGCGCTTTTCGCGCACGCCCTCGGCGGTGCAGGGCCCCCCGCCTGCGGTAGGCGCCCACAACGAAGAGGTTCTGCGCGATTGGGGCGTCTGAGCCGGACCTCGATGTCGTTCATCCTGGGTTCAACCCGCGCCTGATTATCTCCGCATCGGATCGGGCGCGTATTCATCGTCCCTCGCTCGCGTCAGGTCCAAAACCCGCTCCGGCCCAAAACCGGAGCAAAGCGGCGGCGGCGGGCTCAAGCCGTCGCCGCTTTATTTTTTTCCTGGCGCCCGCGCCCGCCCGCTGTTGCCGCCGCTCAGCCGGCGCCGCTAAGGAAGCGGCATGGCCGAGAAAGTCTTTCCGAACGCGCGCGCCGCCCTTGAAGGGCTCACCTTCGAGGGCATGAGCATCATGAGCGGAGGCTTCGGCCTCTGCGGCATTCCGGAAAACCTGATCGCCGCGATCAAGGAGATCGGCGTGGGCGGGCTCACCGTGATCTCCAACAATGCCGGGATAGACGATTTCGGCCTCGGCGTTTTGCTGCGCACGCGGCAGATCAAGAAAATGATCTCGTCCTATGTCGGCGAGAACAAGGAATTCGAGCGGCAATATCTCTCCGGCGAATTGCAGCTTGAGTTCAATCCCCAAGGCACGCTGGCCGAGCGCATCCGCGCCGGAGGCGCCGGCATCGCTGGCTTCTACACCAAGACGGGCGTGGGCACGCTGGTGGCCGAGGGCAAGGAGCTCAAGGATTTCGGCGGCGAAACTTATGTGCTCGAAACCGGGCTCACAGCGGACCTCTCCATCGTCAAAGCCTGGAAGGGCGACGCCGAGGGCAATCTCGTCTTCCGCAAGACCGCGCGGAACTTCAATCCGATGATGGCGACAGCTGGGAAGAAGTGCGTGGCGGAGGTTGAGGAGATCGTGCCCGTGGGCGCGCTCGATCCCGATCAGATCCACACGCCCGGCATCTTCATCGACCGCATCGTGCAATCCACCTTCGAAAAACGCATCGAGCAGCGCACCGTGCGCAAGCGGGAGTCCGTTTAACATGCCCTGGTCCCGCGATCAGCTCGCCGCCGAAGCCGCCAAGGAATTGCGCGACGGCTTTTATGTGAATCTCGGCATCGGCATCCCCACGCTCGTCGCCAATCACATACCCGCCGGCATGGAGGTGACGCTGCAATCGGAGAACGGCATGCTCGGCATGGGGCCGTTTCCGTTCGAGGACGAGGTCGATCCCGATCTCATCAACGCCGGCAAGCAGACGATCACGGCGCTGCCCAAGACGTCCTATTTCTCCTCGGCCGACAGTTTCGCGATGATCCGCGGGGGCCATATCGACCTTTCCATCCTGGGCGCGATGGAGGTTTCAGCGCGCGGCGATCTCGCGAACTGGATGGTGCCGGGCAAAATGGTCAAGGGCATGGGCGGGGCGATGGACCTCGTCGCCGGCGTCAAGCGCGTCGTCGTCGTCATGGAGCACAATTCCAAGGATGGCGCGCCCAAGCTGCTCAACGCCTGCGCGCTGCCGCTCACCGGCGTGCGCGTCGTCGACAAGGTGATCACCGATCTGGCCGTGTTCGAGATCGACAAGAAGGGCGATGGACCGATGCGCCTCGTCAAGCTCGCCGACGGCGTCAGCCTCGACGAGGTGCGCGCCAAGACCGAGGCGCCTTTCATCGCCGCGTGAAGCCACCCATATCAGCAGCATGAAAACAGCGCTTCTCCTGGCGCTCGCGCTCGGCGGCGTCCTGGCGTTGACGCTCGCCGGCTTCGGGCCCGGCTTCTTCGCCGGCCTCTCCGAAATCAGCCTGCATGGCTGGATCGCCATGGGCGCGGGAACAATTCTCTCCCTCGCCCTCGCGGGCGGCCTGATGGCCCTTGTCTTCGTCTCGGCCCGGCGCGGCTATGATGAGAAGGCCCATTGGGACGAAGGGCGCGGCGACGAACTCTAGAGCGACCCTGGACGGGTTCGATTGCGCGCGGCGCGCCGCCCTGTTAGGCGCTCTCGCCCAGCGCGGACAGGTGGCCGAGTGGTTGATGGCTCCAGTCTTGAAAACTGGCGTAGGCGCAAGTCTACCGTGGGTTCGAATCCCACCCTGTCCGCCATAAACCCGGCTCGCGGCGCGCGCCGGCCTCGGCTAGGCTGAGATCGACTTCGGAGCGCACACACGATGCATCTTCTTCGTCCCTTGGCGGCGGCGGCTGTCGCCGCGACTTTGCTGGCGTCCTGCGCGACGATCGATTCAACGCCGGACGCGCCGTCCGTTAACGCGGGCGAGCGTGTGCGCGCGGGCCAGCAGCATCCGCAAATTTTGGGGCAGTTCGGCGGCGCTGTGGAAGGCCCCGTCGGCGCTTATGTCGCCGGGATCGGCGCGCGCATCGCCGAGGCCGCCGGCGTGCCGGGCCAATGCACGTTCACGGTGGTCAACAGCGAAACGCCCAACGCTTTCGCCGTGCCGGGCTGCTACATCTACGTTACGCGCGGCCTGCTCGCGATCATGAACTCGGAGGACGAGCTCGCCTCCGTGCTGGGCCATGAGGTCGGCCATGTCGTCGCAGATCACAGCGCGCGGCGCCAGAACGCGGCGGCCTTGAGCGGCGTTGGCGCGCTGCTCGTCGGCGTGCTCACCGGCTCTGGCGATCTGGCCAATATCGCGGGCCAAGCCGGCCAATTGCTGACGCTCAATTATTCGCGCGATCAGGAATTCGAAGCCGACGATCTCGGCGTGCGTTATCTGTCACGCACCAATTACAACCCATACGCCGCCGCCGGCATGCTCTCCGCGCTTGGCGCGAGCGACGCGCTCGCCGCGCGCACGAGCGGGCGGGGCGAGGCGCGCGCTATTCCGGCCTGGGCGCGCACGCATCCGCTCTCCGCCGACCGCGTCACGCGCGCCAACGCGCAAGCCCAGGCGGCCGGCGCGGTGCGCGGCCAGCCGCCCGAGCGCGACCGCGCCTATCTCGAAGCGATCCGCGGCCTCGCTTATGGCGACGATCCGGAACAGGGCTTCGTGATCGGGCGCCGCTTCGCCCATCCGGTGCTGCGCATCGCCTTCGATGCGCCCGAAGGATTTCAGCTGCAGAACACGACCAGCGCGGTGCTGATCGGCGGGCCGAACGGCCTACGCGCGCAATTCGGCGGCGCGGCCCTGCCCGAAGGCGGCGCGCCCGCGCACGCGAACGCCGTGTTGCGCCGCGTGCTCGGCCAGACGCCGGCGCAGGTCGGGCAGGCGCAACGCACCACGATCAACGGCCTCGATGCGGCGATTCTGCCGGCGCGGGCGCAGACGCAATCGGGCCAAGCGGTGGACGTGAATGTCGCGGCCTATCGCGTGAACGACCGCGCCTATCATTTCATCACGCTGGCGCCAGCTGGCGGCAGCGCGCCGTTCAATCCGTTGATCCGTTCCATGCGCGCCTTGAGCGCCCAGGAGGCGGCGCAATTGCGTGGTCGGCGGATTTCCGTGGTGAGCGTCGGTCCCGGCGACACCGCCCAATCCCTCGCGCGGCGCATGGCGTTCGAGGACCTTCAGCTGGAGCGCTTCCTCGCGCTCAATGGGCGGGAGGCGGGCGCGCCGCTACGCGCCGGGGAGCTGGTGAAGATCGTCACCTTCGCGCCGCCAAGAACAGCTTCATAGTAAAGCTGAAATAACCGTGAAAACTAACCGTGACGAAATCCGTCTCTGTTAGACAAGCGCCTTCGAAATTGAGGCGCTCGATGCGGAACATCTCTCCCGGCAAGCTCGCTTTCATCGCCATGGCGGGCGCGATGTGCGCCGTCGTTGAGGCGGGCGCGCAGCCGGCGCCGATCACCTATGCCGGGCGCACGCCGGCGGCGCAGACCGCCCAAACCTATGCGGCGCTGCCGGGCGGGGATGAGCGCTCCTATGGCTATGGCGTCGGCTTCGAACGGCGGGAGCGCCGAGAAGAGGGGGGCGTGATCGACCTCACCCGCCCCTCCACGCCGCGTCGCATGGAAGCCTCGGCTGCGTCTGAAGCGTCGCAGGCGGCTTCTCAAGCGCCGCAAGCGTCCCCCGCGCCGGCGCAGCGTCCCGCCTGGCTGGCGGAAGAGCGCGTAGGCCCCCCCTACGAGGCCAATGGGCGCACTTACGTGCCCACGCCCGAGCCTGGCTATGCCGAAACGGGCCTCGCCTCCTGGTATGGCCCCGGCTTTCATGGCGCGGCCGCCGCCAATGGCGAAACCTATGATTCCAGCGCGCTGACCGCCGCCCATCCGACCTTGCCGATTCCGAGCCTCGTGCAGGTCACCAACCTTGCGAACAATCGCGAGGTGATCGTGCGCGTCACCGATCGGGGTCCGTTTGTGAGCGAGCGCGTGATCGATCTGTCGCGCCGCGCCGCCGAAACGCTGGGCTTTGCGGAAAACGGCACGGCCCGCGTGCATGTGCGCTATCTCGGGCCCGCCCCGCAGCGCTATGGCGCATCGCCCGCCGCCGCCGACCGCGCCCCCCAAATCGCGCCCCAGTCCGCGCCAGCGCCCGTTCCCGCCGCGCCCGCGCCGGAGACGCCGGTGCGCTTCAGCGCGCAGCCGGCGGCCCCTAGTGGCGCCTATGTGGTGCAGGTCGGCGCCTTCTCCGACCTCCAGAACGCCCACCGCGTACGCGCGGAGCTCGAATCCGCCGGCGAGGTGCTGGTGGAGCCGCGTCAGACCGCCTCCGGCGAATTGTTCCGGGTGCGTCTGATCGGCTTTGACAGTCGGGCCGAGGCCGAGACCGCGCGCGCTGAGATTGCGGCGCTCGGCTTTCCAGAAGCGGTCGTCGCCGCCCGCTAGACGCGCTTTGGAGTGGAGGCGGGGCTCCGCCTCACCCTCGCCCGCTTCCCGGTTTAGCGGACGCGGTGTTGAATCGGTCTAGACTTTCGGCGCGTCTGACCGGAACGAGCCCTTGATGCGTCCACTTCTCTCCGCCTGCCTCCTGGTCCTTGCGATGATCGTCGGCCCCGCCGCCGCGCAGCCGCGCGCGGGCGATAGCGCGACGAGCGCCGGTGCGCGCCACGCCGTGATCATGGACGGCGCGACCGGCGCGATCCTCTCCTGCGACGATTGCGAAACGCCGATCCCGCCCGCTTCGATGTCCAAGCTGATGACGATGCTGATCGTCGCGGAAAAACTGAAGGCAGGCGAAATCAACGAGAACACCACCTATTCGGTGAGCGAATATGCGTGGCGCAACGGCGCGATGAGCGACGGCTCGCACATGTTCCTCGAATTGAATTCGCGCGTGCGCGTCGGCGACCTCATTCGCGGCCTGATCATCGTGTCCGCCAATGACGCCTGCATCGTGCTCGCCGAAGGCATCGCCGGCTCGGAAGCGGCGTTCGTCGCGCAGATGAATCGGCGCGCGGGCGAACTTGGCTTGCGCTCGGCGCGCTTTCGCAATGTCACGGGCCTGCCCGATCCGGAGCACGTCATCTCCACCGCCGATCTGGCGCGTCTCGCGCGCCATCTGATCAACGAATTTCCCGAGATTTATCGCCTCTATGCGGAGCGCAGCTTCACCTACAACAATCGCACGCAGGAAAACCGCAATCCGCTGCTCGGCGCCTATGCCGGCGCCGATGGCGTCAAGACCGGCCACACCAATGAATCCGGCTACGGCCTCATCGGCTCGGCGATGGCTGACGGCCAGCGGCGCATCATCGCGTTCAATGGCGCGCGCAGCATGGCCGAGCGCAAGAGCGAAGCGGAACGCCTGATGCGCGCCGCCTTCCTGGACTATGAGATGGTGACGCTCGCCGCGCCGAACGCGCCGATCGCGGAAGCCGACGTGTTCTTGGGCTCGCGCCGCACCGCGCCGCTCGTGTCGCCGAACGGCATTGTCGTCGGCGTGCCGCACGCCGTGCGCGCGGGGCTCACCGCTTATGTCGAATATCAGGGCCCGCTGCGCGCGCCGATCGAACAGGGCCAGGAGGTGGCTACGCTCGTCGTTGAAGGCCCGGGCTTTGCGCGGCGGACTTATCCGCTTGTGAGCGCGCGGCGGATCGGCGGCGCGAATTGGTTCGCCAAGGCGTTCGAGGGCGTGCGCCTCACCTTCTCCGGCGGGTCTTGAGCGCATGGGCGCGCGCGGCCGCTTCATCACGCTTGAAGGCGGCGAAGGCGTCGGCAAATCCACTCTGGCGCGCGGTCTTGCCGAAGCGCTCGCCGCCGAAGGCCATGACGTCGTCACCACGCGCGAGCCGGGCGGCTCGCCGGGCGCGGACGCCATTCGCGCGCTTCTCGTACAAGGCGCCGGCGATCGTTGGAGCCCGGTCACGGAGGCGCTGTTGTTCGCGGCGGCGCGCAGCGATCACCTTGAGCGCGTCATCCGTCCCGCGCTCGCGCGCGGCGCGATCGTCATTTGCGACCGCTATCTCGATTCAACTTACGCCTATCAGGTCGCCGCCGGCGGCTTGCCGGAAGAAACCTTCATTGCGCTCAACGCGCTGATCGCCGCGCCCATTCCCGATCTGACGCTGGTGCTCGATCTCGATCCCGCGCAAGGCTTGGCGCGCGCGCACAGCATCGCCCTCGGCGAGGGCCGGTTCGAGGAGAAGGGCGCGGAGTTTCACGCCAAGGTGCGCGCGGCGTTCCTGGCCATCGCCGCGCGTGAGCCGCGGCGCTGCGCGCTGATCGACGCTTCCGCGCCCAAGGAAGAAACGCTCGCGCGGGCCCGCGCCCTTATCGCCGCGCGACTCCCATGAGCGAACCGCGCGAAACCTATGATTTCATCGGCCACGAGGCTGAAGAGGCCGCGCTCGCCGATGCTCTGGCCGGCGCGCGGATGCACCATGCCTGGCTGATCACCGGTCCGCGCCGCATCGGCAAGGCCACGCTCGCCTATCGCTTCGCGCGCCGCGCCCTGGGCGCAAAACTAACCGGCCCGCGCCCGTTCGACGTCGATCCCGGCGATCCGATCGCGCGCCGCATCGAGGGCCGCGCCCATCCCGATCTCTTCGTGCTCGAGCGCGGCCTCAACGAGCGCGGCAAGCTCAAGCGCGACATCGCCGTCGACGATGCGCGCGCGCTCGGCCATTTCTTCTCCATGGCGCCGGCCGAAGGCGGCATGCGCGTGGCGATCGTCGATTGCGTCGACGATCTCAATCGCAACGCCGCCAACGCGCTTTTGAAAACGCTGGAAGAGCCGCCGCCGCGCGCCGTGCTCATGCTGGTGTGTCACGCGCCGGGCGGCGCGCTCGCCACCGTCCGCTCGCGCTGCCGGCGCCTGCCCTTGCGCGCCCTCTCCCCGGACGAGATGGCGCGCGTGGCCGGGGAGGGGGCCGCGAGCCTCGCCCTCCTGCGCCTCGCGCGGGGACGCCCCGGCTTCGTGCGCGCGCTTGCCGGCGCCGGGGCCGAGGCGCTGGCGGAAGATCTGGAGGCGGCATTGGCGCGCCTTGAAAAGGACGGCGCGCGGGCGGTGTTGACCGCCCTGCAATCGCGCGCGGGCGGCGAGGGCGAGGAGCGGCTGGCGCTCGCGCTCGACATCGCCGGCGAATGGCTGCGCGCGCGCGCGCTGGAAACGCCCAATGAAGCGCGCTGGGCCGAGGCCTGGTCGGCGCTCGAGGCGCTGCGCGCGGAAGCGGACGGTCTCGACATGGATCCAGCGCACGCGCTGGCGCGCGCGGCCGGCGTGCTTGACCGCGCCGCCGCCGCCCGGCCATGACGGGCGCGATGTTCATCGACAGCCACGTCAACCTGCATCATGCCGCGTTCGACGCCGATCGCGACGCGGTGCTCGCGGCCGCGCGCGCGGCGGGCGTTGGAATCATGCTGACAATCTGCGACGCGATGGAGAACGCGACGGCCGTCGCCGCGCTCGCGCGCGCGCACGACGATATCCACGCCAGCGTCGGCGCGCACCCACATCACGCGAAAGATCATCTCGAGCTCAGCGCGGCGACTTTGATCGCGCACGCCGAAAATCCAAAGATCGCCGGCATCGGCGAAACCGGGCTCGATCAGCATTATGGCTTCAGTCCGCTCGATCAGCAGATCGCCGTGTTTCGCACGCACATCGCCGCCGCGCGCGCGACGGGGCTGCCGCTGATCGTGCACACGCGCGGCGCGGACGAGGTCACCGCCGACATTCTGGAGGAGGAGATGGGGAAGGGGGCTTTCCCCCTCCTCATGCATTGCTACACGAGCGGGGAGAGCCTTGCGCGGCGCGCGCTGAAGATCGGCGCCTATTTCTCCTTTTCCGGCATCATGACGTTCAAGAACGCGCACGACGTGCGCGCCATCGCCGCCGAGACGCCGATCGAGCGCGTCATCCTGGAAACCGATTGCCCGTATCTGACGCCCGTGCCGCACCGGGGCCAGCGCTGCGAGCCGCGCCACGTGGTCGATGTGTACCGCGCCTTCGCCGCTTTGCGCGGCCTTGAGCTCGAAGCCTGCGCCGCGCGCGTCGCAGACAATTTCCATCGCTTGTTCGCGCGAATTCCCGCGCGGGACGCGGCGTTCGCATGAGCGTTCTGCGCGTCACCATTCTTGGCTGCGGCTCGTCCGGCGGCGTGCCGCGCGCCGACGGCGATTGGGGTGCGTGCGATCCGAGCGAGCCGCGCAATCGGCGCACGCGCTGCGGGCTATTGCTGCAGCTTTGGGCCGACGCGCCTGGCGCGCCGCGGGACGCCACCACCGTCTTGATCGACACCGCGCCCGATCTGCGCGAGCAGATGATCGCCGCGCGCGTCGCGCACGTGGACGCCGTTTTGTTCTCGCACGATCACGCCGACCAGACCCACGGTCTCGACGATCTGCGCGCCTTCGTCATCCGCACGCGCCGGCGCACGCCCGTGTTCATGGACGCGCCGACGCGCGCCACGCTCACGCGCCGCTTCGATTATTGTTTTGAATCGAAGAAGGGCTATCCCGCGATCCTTGAGGATGCCGGATCGCTCACGCATGGCGAGGACGTTCTCGTGGAAGGGCCGGGCGGCGCTTTGGCGCTGACGCCGCTCGATCAGGATCATGGGCTGGGCACGGCCTCGCTCGGCTTCCGCTTCGGCGCCGGCGCCTATTCCAACGATCTTGTTGCGCTACCGGAACGATCGATGGCGCGGCTGGATGGGCTCGACCTCTGGATTGTGGACGCGCTGCGCTACGCGCCGCATCCGACTCATGCGCATCTGGAACAGGCGCTCGCTTGGGCTGCGGCGCTGGGCCCCAAGCGCACAATGCTCACCAACATGCATATCGACCTCGATTATCAGCGGCTCAAGGCCGAGCTGCCGGCGGGCGTGGAGCCGGCGTTCGACGGCTGGAGCATCGATCTCCCATATCAAAGCCCTTCCGCCTGAGTCGCATTATTTCCCATAATCTATCTTATGCGAGATTTTGATGGGCCGAAAAACCGATCTAAATGAGGAAGATAGCAGGCTCAGCGCCGCGCTCCTCGCGGCGGCGGACGTGATGAAGCGCCTGCGCGATCCGAACGGCGGCTGCCCGTGGGACCGCGAGCAGACCTTCGCCACCATCGCCCCCTACACGATCGAGGAGGCCTATGAGGTGGCCGATGCGATCGCGCGCGGCGCGATGGGCGATCTCAAGGAGGAGCTGGGCGATCTCCTCTTCCAGGTGCTGTTCCACGCCCGCATGGCCGAGGAGGACGGCGCGTTCGATCTGGCCGATGTCGCGAGCGGCCTCGCCGCCAAGATGCGCGCGCGCCATCCCCATGTGTTCGGCGAAGCCGAGCTGCGCACCGCCGAGGAGCAGACCAGAGCCTGGGAGGACATGAAGGCGGCCGAGCGCGGCGCCAAGGCGCAACAAGGCCTGCTCGACGATGTGCCGATGGCGCTGCCGTCCTTGATGCGCGCCGAGAAGCTGACCAAGCGCGCCGCGCGCATCGGCTTTGATTGGCCGAACGCCGAGGCGGTTCTGGAAAAGCTGGATGAGGAATTGGCCGAGCTCGCCGAGGCGCGCGCGCACGCCGATCCGGAGGCCATGACCGAAGAAATGGGCGATCTGCTTTTCGTGATGGCCAATCTCGCGCGCAAGATCGGCGTCGATCCCGAAGAAGCGCTACGCCGCGCCAACGCGAAATTCACGCAGCGCTTCCGCTTCATCGAAACTGCGCTCGCGGCCGACGGCAAAAGTGGAACGCAGCCGCTTGAGGATTTGGAGACCTTGTGGAGCGCGGCCAAGCGCGCCGAGCGCGGCGGCTGACGGCGGGGCGGTCCCCTCCCCCCTACCCCTCCTCCTCGAACAGCCCGCTCTGCGCCGGGCCCGAGGGCGGCGGCCTCTTGCCCATGCGCTCATACGCTTTCGCCGCCGCCATGCGCCCGCGCGGCGTGCGCATCACGAAGCCTTGCTGCATCAGATACGGCTCGATCACATCCTCGATCGCGTCGCGCGCTTCGGCGAGAGCGGCCGCGAGCGTTTCAACGCCGACTGGGCCGCCGCCATAGTTCTCGACGAGCGCCTTGAGATAACGCCGATCCAAGAGATCGAGGCCGTCGCTGTCGACATCGAGGCGCTTGAGCGCCTTGTCGGCGAGTTTGGCGTCGATCGCGCCGCCGCCCGTATCGGCGAAATCGCGCACGCGCCGCAACAGACGCACCGCCACGCGCGGCGTCCCACGCGCGCGCTTGGCGATTTCGAGCGCCCCTTCCTCCGTGAGCGGAGCGCCGAGCTTTTCGCCCGCGCGGCGCACGATGCCGGTGAGTTCTTCGGGCCCATAGAATTCAAGCCGCACCGGAATGCCGAAGCGATCGCGCAGCGGCGTGCCCAATAAGCCCGCGCGCGTCGTCGCGCCCACCAGCGTGAACGGCGCGATGTCGATGCGCACGCTGCGCGCCGATGGCCCTTCGCCGATGATCAGATCGAGATGATAGTCCTCCATCGCCGGATAGAGGATTTCCTCCACCGCCGGGGCGAGGCGGTGAATCTCATCGATGAACAGAACGTCGCGCGGCTCAAGATTGGTGAGAAGCGCGGCAAGATCGCCCGCGCGCGCGATCACGGGCCCCGAGGTGGCGCGAAAGCCCACGCCCAGTTCGCGCGCCAGGATTTGCGCCAAAGTCGTCTTGCCAAGGCCCGGCGGGCCGAACAGCAACGTGTGATCGAGCGCCTCGCCCCGCGCCCGCGCCGCCTCCACGAACACTTTGAGATTGGCCTTCGCCGCCGGCTGGCCGACGAACTCGTCGAAGCCCGTGGGGCGCAGCGCCCTGTCCGCGCCCTCGCCGGGCATGCGGACGGGCGAAATCAGACGCTCGGCGGCGGAATCAGGCATGGCCGCGCATCTTGGCGCCTTTTTCGCGATTCGTTCAGGGTGCGCCCGTCCGCACGCCGGAACGCCGGCGCCGGCCCGGCGTTGGGGGATGCAGTTTCAACAAGAAGACGAGCCATTCCATGACAGATCTTATCAAAGCGCCGTTCGCGGCCCTCGCGTTGGCCGCGCTCGCGGGCCTCGCCGCCTGCGGCCATTCGGACCGCACCGTGATCGTCAATCCCGAACCCGGACAAGCGGTCGTCGTCCCCCATGACGGTGAGTCCACGACCGTGGTGACGCCGCCCAAATAGGTCAGTCGGCGGTGCGCATCGGCGCGGCGAGCGTGAGGACGAGCCCGATGATGGCCGTCGCGAACGCCACGCCGATCAGCATCGTGAGCACGCCCAGATCCCAATTGCCCGCATTGGTGCGCGCCGGCTCGAACACTTTGCCGAAGAAGCTGCCATAGAGCATGCCCGCGGTGACGCCCCACGCCGCCGCCATCAGGCCGCGCGTGCGCCACGTGTCCCGCCGTAGCGCGATGGCGCCGGCGATCAGCAGCACGCCAAGAATTTGATCGTCGATCACCGCATAGAGCGGACGGCCTGCGCCCCAGCTGCGCCAGAGCTCGCCGATCATCAGCGACAGCGCGAGCGCGATCGCGAGGAGGCGCACCGCCGCGATCATCCGCGCGTTTCGCTCCAGCGCTTCAACGCCTCGGAAATCGGACGCAGCGGCCTTGGCCGATAGCGTCGATTATGCGCCCAGCGCTGACGCGCATAATCGTGCACGTCCTCGATGTCACCCACGCCCTGGCGCCAGCTGAGGCCAAGCAGGAAATTCAGGTTGAACCAGCTTCCATCGCGCAATGGGCCGTGGATCGCGTCGAGATCGTTCTGCGCCTGCCAAAGGATCGAGCCCTCGCCGCGATCGAACACGAGGCCCGCGCGCTCGGCGCCGTCCGCGATCCAAAGCAGCGGCCCCGCCGACAGCGCTTGCGTGGAGGCGCCGCCGCCGACCGCGCCATGATCGCCGGGGAACCATTTCTGCTCGACCCGATGAGGCTGATCCGGCGCGTTGAAATCCGAGACATTCTTCCAAAGCGCGGGCTTGAACGGATTGCGCCGTTCATCGATGGCGATCGCCTGGCGCGCATTCAGCGTGGCGCGCGACAGCGCGAGATCGTGAAACTCGTATTTCTTGTTCACGCCGGCGGAGAAAGGCAGCGTGCGCGGAATGCCGAGCGCGCCGACCGTATCCCACACGCCAAGATATTTGATCCGCAGATCGTAGGTCGGCGACCCATTGGTGCTGTCGGCGAATGTCGTCTGGCCCTGCGCGTCGAGCTTGGGCCAGGCGGCGGCGTAGGCTTCGCGAAAATCGCGCGCCTCGGGATTGTCCGCCGACACGTCGCGGCGGCGATAGATCGTGATCGCCTCGTGCGCGCGATCGGCGTGGCGGCGCTTGAGGATGCCGCATTTGCGCACCAGCCCCGCGAGCGAGCGCACGGTGTAGGCGCCGCGCGAATAGCCGAAGAAATAGATCTGATCGCCGGGCTCGTAATTCAGCGTCAGGAATTCGTAGGCCTCGAGCACCTTATAATCGAGGCCTTCGCCAAGCGCGGCCTGCATGATGTCGAACTGACCGACATTCACGCCCACGCCATTATCGTAATAGACGATCTGCGGATTGCCGTCCTCGTCGCGCGCGGCGACGGCGCGCGCGGTCAGCGCCACATTCGTGAGCCGATCTTGTCCCAGCGTCGACCAGGTGCCATCGGAGCATACGACAAGCCGTTTCATGGACCCCCTCCGCCCCGACGACTTTTCCGCACAAGCCATTCTGGCCGGCGCGCCCGGGCGCGGCGCAGACGAGCCGCGTCCCCATCCCGGCCCGCTTTCTGGCCCGCGTCCGGCGCCGCCGCAAGGGCTGATGCCGCTTCATGCGCGCCGCGCGCTCACGCCGGAAGAGATCACGCTCGGCGCAAGCATCTTCGCCGCTGAAATAGACTGGCCGCGCGTGCGTCTCGTGCAAGCGCCGCCCTTGCCGTTCGGCGCCATGGCGCCCTTCCGTCACACCATCATTTTCGCGCGTTGGCGCGCGCCCACGGACTTCGCCGCCGCGCCGCTTGCGGAGCAAGGCTGGCTCATCCATGAGCTCGCCCATGTCTGGCAGGCCGCGCGCGGCTATGTGCTGCCGATCGCCAAGCTTGGCGCGCTCGGCCGGCGCGCCTATCGGCTCGGCGCCGCGCCCCGTTCGCGCTTCCACGCGCACAATATCGAGCAGCAGGCCGAGATCGCGCGCTTCGTGTTTCTCGCCCGCGCCGGCCTTGAAACGCCATGGCCGCGGGAGGTGCTGGAAGCTGTTTGGGCGGACCGGCTTTAGCTTTCGGAAAGCGGCGCGCGTCAGCATCGCGCCATGTTGTGCTTTTCACCGCGCCCATGGACCCTCGCCGCATGAGCGCGCCGGTTCTGATTCTCGGTATTGATCCGGGTCTGCAACGATGCGGCTGGGGCTTGATCGCGAGCGACGGGCCGCGCCTTGCGCATATCGCCCACGGAATCATTCGGCCAAAGACCGATCAGGCGCTGGCGCGCCGGCTCGCCGATCTCCTGGAGGGGCTGAGCGCCGTGATCGAAGCGCATGGGCCGAGCCATGCGGCGGTGGAGGAAACGTTCGTGAATTCAAACGCCCGCGCCGCCCTCGCGCTTGGCCAGGCGCGCGGCGTGACGCTCGCCGCCTGTGCACGGGCCGGGCTGAGCGTCGGCGAATATGCGCCTTCCACGATTAAGAAGGCGCTTGTCGGCGCCGGCGGCGCCGACAAGACCCAGGTCGCCTTCATGGTGCGCCGCCTGTTGCCGACGGCGGGCGCGGTGGAGGCGGACGCCGCCGATGCGCTCGCCGCCGCGCTCTGCCACGCCGCGCACGAACCCTGGCGGCGCGCCGCGCAGGGCTAAAGCGCGCCGCGCATCGCTCCAGGCCGCGAATCCGCGCTAGATCGCCCCATGATCGGTTCGCTCAAGGGCGTGGTCGCCGCCATCGGCGAGGACTCAGCCCTCATCGAGGTCGGCGGCGTCGGCTATGTGGTGCAGGCTGGCGCGCGCACGCTCGCCCGGCTCGGCGTCGGCGAGGGCGCGCGCCTTCTGGTGGAGACGCATGTCCGCGAGGACGCGATCCGCCTGTTCGGCTTTCCGAGCGAGGAAGAGCGCGCCTGGTTCGTGCATCTGCAATCGATCCCCGGCGTCGGCGCCAAGGTGGCGCTGGCCGTTCTTGACGTCTTGGAGCCCGGCGCCCTGGCCGACGCGGTGGCGCTCGGCGACAAGGCCGCGATCGCGCGCGCCAACGGCGTCGGCCCAAAGCTGGCGGCGCGCATCGCGCAGGAACTCGCCGGAAAAGCCCCGCCGCGCGGCTTTCTGGCGCAAGCGGCCGCCCCCGATCAGGGCGCACAGAGCCCGCGCGCGGCGCCGGCGGGCGCGCTGCGGACGGAGGCGGTCTCCGCGCTCGTCAATCTGGGCATCGACCAATCCGCCGCGAGCCGGGCGGTGGCGGCCGCGTCCCGGGCGCTGGGCGCCGATTCGCCGACGCCGGAGCTCATCCGCGCCGCGCTCAAGGAAGTCAGCCGCTAAATCCAGACGCGCGGCAAAAATGCGCCCCGGGCGGCGAGCCGGCCGGGGCGCAAGTGCACATGGCTCAGGAGCGGGCGCGGGAGCGCGCCATCATCCCGAGGTCACCGGAGCCGGACGGCCCCGGAGCGCAATCGCCCAACCCAGGCGATCCAAACAGTGCGGCGCGGCCGATCAGGCCGCCCAGACCATGCGCGCGGCGCCCGGCGCGCCCGCATCGACCTCATCCGCATCGAGAAGCGGCCCATTCATAATCGGCTTCAGCGCCGAGAACAGGTCCGCCTCCACAAATTCACGCGCGTCGCGCTCCTCGCGCTGATGAATCAGCACATGCGTGGCGCCAAGAAGGCGCGCCTCGGGCCAGCTTTCATGCGCGGCGAGCCGCTTGGCCAAGTCACCCGTGCGCGACAGGAAGAGCGGCGTCCAGCCCCTGCCCGCGCGCGCGGGGCGGGCGAAGCAATAGACGGCCGGCTGATGCGGAAAGAGCTCCTCCGGCCGATGCGCGGTGAAACGATGCACGCGGCCCGAAGCGCCGCGAAACTCAACCACAGCCTCAATCTTCTGATCGCACATCGGTCACGCCTCGACATTTGTTCGTTGTCTGTTCCAAGCTAGGCGAGTCAGATGTTCTTGTAAAGTTCCAGATCACCCTATTTCTCCGCGACGCCGCGGTCACGGTGCGTTGCGCGCGCGCCCCTTTCGGCGCGGCGCCAAGCCTGCAATCATGCGCGCCATGGCCGCGCACGCGCACACGCATGTTGATAAATCCGCCGCGCTCGCCGCCGCCGCGCAGCGCTGCGCGGAGGCGGGCGAGACCTTCACGCCGCTGCGGCGGCGCGTTCTGTCCCTGCTGATCGATCATCACGGCCCGGCGAAGGCCTATGATCTCCTCGCGGATCTCGGCGCCGATAAGAGCGCGCCGGCCAAGCCGCCGACCGTCTATCGCGCGCTTGATTTCCTGGTGCGGCTGGGGCTCGCGCACAAAATCCAGAGCCTCAACGCCTTCGTGGCGTGCGACGTGGGCGCCTGCGCGCGCGCCACCGTGTTCCTGATCTGCGAGCGCTGCGGCGCGGCGGAAGAGGCCGAGGCGGGCCACGCCATCGTCGATCTCTCCGAGGCGGCCGCGCGCGAGGGCTTTCACATTCAGCGCACCATGATCGAGGCGAGCGGCCTGTGCGCGCAATGCAAGGCGGCCGCATGAGCGCGCCCGGCGTGGGCGAGGCTTTGCCCGCCCTTCTCTATCAAGGCTGCGCCAATGCCTGGGAATGCGATGAGATGGGCCATCTCAATGTGCGTTTCCATGTCGCGCGCGCGGTGCAGGGCCTCGCCGCGCTCTCCGCCGAAATGGGCATGGCGCAGGCTTTCGGCGCCGCCGCGAACGCGACCATCGCCCCGCTCGACATTCATGTGCGTTTCCTGCGCGAGGCGCGTCCCGGCGCGCCATTGAAGATGCGCGGCGGCCTTTTGGACACCGCCGAGACCGAGGCGAGCGCCTATCTCGAACTGCGCCACGCGGACGGCGCGCCGTCCTCGACGTTTCGCGTGCGCCTCGCCCACATCGAGCCGCGCACGCGCCGCGCCTTTCCCTGGTCGAGCGCCAGCCGGCGTGCCTTTCCAGGTTTGGCCTGCGCGCTGCCGGCCCATGGCGCCCCGCGCTCCATCGATCTCGATCACAGCCCATCCGATGTCGACATGGCGCGCGCGGATGCGCTGGCGCTGCCGATAATCGGCCGCTCCATCGTCCAGCCGCATGAATGCGACGCGTTCGGTTTAGCCCACGCCGACGCCTTCATCACCCGCGTCTCCGACGCCGTGCCTTGGCTCTTGGCCGATTGGCGCGTGGAAGGCGCGCAAATGGCCGCCGCGAAGGACGGCGTTCAACGCGCGCCGGGCGGGGCGGCCGTTGAGTTTCGCGTGCTGATCAAAAGCTGGCCGCGCGCGGGCGATCATGTGCTCGTGCGCAGCGCCATCGCCGAAGTGATGGAGAAGGCCAATCGCATCGTGCATTGGCTGATCGATCCGGTGAGCGGTGCGCCTTGGGCGCGCGTCGAGGCGATCGCGATCAGCTTCGATCTGATCACCCGCAAGGCCTATGCGCCCTCGCCGGAGATGCGCGCCGCCTTGGCGAAGCGCGCGATCGGCGCGCTGCTGCGCTAGCACCTAATCCTCGCCGCCGCGCACCCCAAGGCCCGCCATCATGGCGGTGGTTTCTATGGCCGCGCGCAAACGGTCGCCGCGCTCCATGGGCAGGGCGTGCGTGGCGCCCTCCACGGTGGCGAGGCGAATATCGGCGCGCATCTGTTTGAAACGCTGCGCGGCGCCCGGCGGAAACGTCGAGCCGATTTCGGCCCGCAGCGCCACGATCGGCCCGCCATAGGCGCTCAGCGCGCCCCAGGGATCGTTGCGCTGAGCCGCGAACGTGGCCGCCTCGTAGGCGGGCGTGCATGACAGCGTCACGCCGCCCTTGGGATCGTCGATGAACCCATCGGCGACATAATCCTCCAGAAGCTCGTTCGGCCAGGTTTTGAAGAAGCCGCGCCCGGTGAGCGCCGCCTTCGCCTCTTCCCGGGAGGCGAAGCGGGCGCGTCGCCGCCGCGCCGCGCGCGCGATCGGAATGTTGCGCATGAACATGAGCGAGGCGAACGGCAATTCGTTCAACCGATAGCGCGCATCGGGAAGGATCACGGGATCGACCAGCGTCAAGCCCGCAACGAGATCGGGCCGCTTGCCGGCGATGAGGAGGCTCGTGGTCGCGCCCATGGAATGGCCGGCGAACAGAGCCGGCGCGCGCACATGCGCGTCCATCAGCGCAATCACGTCGTCGCGATGGCGGCTCCAGCTGTCATAGCCCCACATCTTGAGCGGCAGACGCGTGCGGCCGTGGCCGCGCAGATCCAGCAGGAGCACGGCGAAACGTTCGGCCAGAGGCGCCAGCACGCGCACATAGGTGCGCGCATTGAGCCCGGTGGCGTGCAGGAAGATCACGTCCGGCGCGCGGTCGGGATCGCCGAGGTGATAGCCCATCATCTCCCCGCCCTTCATGGCGAACGAGACGGAGCGGGCCGGATCGATCTGCGTGTCGTACATCGCTTCGCTCAACCGAAGACGCGCCGGAGAATATCCGTCGTGCGGCGCACCGGATCGCGCCGGATCGCGCGTTCCTCTTCGCCCACATAGGCGAACGCGCCGGTCAGCGCCTTTTCCACGGCGAAGCTTGTTACGTCGCGGCGCAATTGCGTGCTCGCCGAACGCATGCCGACGCGGCCTGCAGCGTAATCGAGCGCGGTGAAAGCGCCGGCGTCGCGCAGCGTGCGCGTCATGGGCGGGGTGAGCATGCGCGTCAGTTGCGGCGTCGTGCGCTCCTGCAGGAACGTGGTGGCCGCGGTGTCGCCCCCGCGCACGATCTGGATCGCATCGGTCAGCGTGATGGAGCGCACCACGTCGATGAAGAGCCCCTTGGCCGCGGGCATGGCATCCTCGGCGGCGCGGTTCATGCGCAGCTGCAGATCGTCGAGCGGTGCGGAGAGGCCAAGCCCTCGCAGCGAGTCCTGCGCCCGCCCCAACATACCGGGCAGCGGGATGCGCACGCGCATGTCGCCGAAGAAGCCGTCCTCGCGGCCCAGCCTGTCGGTGGCGCGCGTGGCGGCGAGCGACAGCGCCTCGCGGATGCCCCGCGCGGCGTCGCCCTGCGTCAGGCTTTCGAAAATCCGCTGCGTTTGGCCGGCGGCGGGTTGGGCAAGGACGGGCGCGCCCGCGACGGCAAGGCCGGCCAGAACGAAAAAACGGCGGCGCATGGGCGATTCTCCTTCGCCGCAGCCTAAACCTTCATCGCCCGCCGGCGAAGCCGGCGCCCCGTTTGCGGGCGCGCGCGGCCTGGATTAAGCCGTGCCCATGGACATTTCCAAAATTCCGCCCGGGCGTAACCCCCCATTCGAGGTCAACGCCTTCGTGGAAATCCCACAGGGCGCGCTGCCGGTGAAGTACGAGCTCGACGAGGCGTCGGGCGCGCTCTTCGTCGACCGCTTCCTGCACACCTCGATGATCTATCCGTCGAATTACGGCTTCATCCCGAACACGCTGGCCGAGGATGGCGACCCCATCGACATCCTGGTGGTGACGCCGATGCCGGTGGTCGCGGGGGCCGTGATCCGGGCTCGGCCGGTCGGCGTGCTGATGATGCGCGACGAAAAGGGCTTCGATGAAAAGCTGCTCGCCGTGCCGGTCGATCCGCTCAATCCGTTCTATTCGAATGTGGCGACCTATGGCGATCTGCCCCCGCTGATGATCGCCCAGATCAAGCATTTCTTCGTCCATTACAAGGATTTGGAGCCCGGCAAGGGCGCGAGCGTGGGCGATTGGGAGGGCGTGGAGGTCGCGCATGAGCGGATCCGCATGGCGATCGAGCGCTATGGATCATGAACGAGAGTGCGCTGATCGCGGCGCTGGCCGAGGCGTGCGCCGCGGCGGGCGATGCGGCTGCCAATTCCCAGACGAACCTTGTCTCGGCCAGCTTTGAACGCCTCGGGACGGGCATGCCCCCTTTCGCGATCGAGACGCGCATCGTGCGCGCGACGCGCACGCTCGTGTTTCTGGAAGCCGACGCGCGCGGCGCGGACGGCGCGCGCGTGATGAGCGCCTCCATGGTGCGGAAGACGCGCGCCTGAACGTCAAAAGGCCCGGCGTCGCCGCCGGGCCTTCATTCCGCATTCGAAACCCGTTTGGGTTCTTACGCGACGATAAGGGCGGCTTGCGCTGCGGTGGCGTAGGCGGCCGGCGTGAACACGGCGATGGCGGCGAGGAGCGCGAGAATCTTGGTCATTGGATGGGCTTTCTTCTACGGCTGGGGGCTTAGGCGACGATCAGGGCGGCTTGGGCGACGGTCGCGTAGGCGGCGGGGGTGAACACGGCGATCGCGGCGAGAAGGGCGAAAATCTTGGTCATCTTGGGTCTCTCCTGGCGGGGCGAAGCGTCATCGCTTCGTTGAAGAGACAATGACGCCGCCCCGCCCTGGCCGATGTGACCCAAGGCACAGGACCGAAGGCGGGCTTGAGTCGCGGCGCGTGGCGGCG
This sequence comes from uncultured Caulobacteraceae bacterium, assembly GCA_964563395.1. GTDB lineage: Bacteria > Pseudomonadota > Alphaproteobacteria > Caulobacterales > Aquidulcibacteraceae > JBEVOS01. The sequence goes on along the minus strand of CAZLWK010000008.1, from coordinate 70,238 downwards.
TTTGCTCGGCGAATGCGGTTTCTCGCGCTCTGCCTACTTGCGCTTGTCATCGCCGCGCCGGCGCGCGCCGAGATCGTGCGCGCGGACCCGGACGGCCTTCATGTCCGCCATGAAGCCGCGCTCTCTGCGCCCCCGGCGCGGGTCTGGCGCGCGCTGATGCGCATCGACGCATGGTGGGAGGGGGCGCACACTTATTCCGGCGATGCGCGCAATCTCAGCCTCAATGCGCGGGCGGGCGGGTGCTTCTGCGAACGCTGGCCGGGCGGCCAGGTCGAGCATGGACGCGTGACGGCGTTGCAGCGCGAGGAATTGCTGCGCCTCGATGCGGCGCTCGGCCCGCTGCAGGAGCGCGGTGTTTCCGGCGCGCTCACCTTCGCCATCGCGCGAAACGACGAGGGCGCGGCTCAGCGTGATTTATCGCGTCTCCGGCGGCGCGCAGGCCGACCTCGCCGCCATTGCCGAAGCGGTGGACGGCGTCATCGGCGCGCAGACTGCGCGCCTTGCCCGTTATGTCGAGACCGGCGACGCCGAAGCGCCAAGCACTTAAGCGCCGCGCCCGCTTTTGCGGTGCGGATTGCGCTTCAAAAGTCCTGTGCGCGGATGCACGAACATCAAGCGATGATCCTCGCTGAGTGGGCGCTCGCCGCCAAAGCGTCCGCTCGCCATGACAACGCCGTTCGCCATGCGCGTGCGGATGGCGACGAAATCGTCCAGATGATCGCGTACGTGCTGCTGCACGGTTGAGCTGACGCGCAGATTGGCGGCGATCTCCGAATAGACCTTATTCCAAGGCCGACCGATCTGCGCCTTCAGATAGCGGCGCAGCGGATTGAGCGTCTCGTTCAAGCGCTTGTTCTTGGTCTCGCGCGGATTGCGCGGAACGCGCGCGCGCAAGGGCTCGCCCTCGCCGTCCTGAAGCGGGGCGTCGCGTCCGCGGCGGCGGCGGACCGGATCGCCGATCCGCCCCCGCTCCACGATCACCTTGGCCATGTCCTTGCGCATCGCCCACGCCTAGCGCGCAATCTGGGCGCGCTTTAGGCGATCAGAACGCCTCCGCGCCCAGCGCCATGAGCGGATCGGCGCCGCTCTTCAGCTTAGCCAGATGCGCGCCCGCGTCCGGCAGCTTGCGCGCCAGGAAATAGCGGCCCGTCGCCAGCTTCGCCTCGTAGAAGGGATCGCCAGCTCCGCCATTGGCCTTCGCCGCGAACGCCGCCTGCGCCATCAGCGCCCACATATAGGCGAGCGCGGTGATGCCGAAGAGGCGCAGATAATCGTGGCCCGCCGCGCCGGCATTGTCGAAATTGGCCATGGCGTTTTGCATCAGCCATTGCGTGGCCTCTTGAAGCTGCGCCTTCGCGCGTTTCAAGCCTTCGACGAAGGGCTTCAGATTTTCATCCGCTCCATGCGCGGCGACGAATTCGTCGATCTCGCCGAAGAAGGCGAACACGGCGCGTCCGCCATTCGCCGCGAGCTTCCTGCCCACCAGATCGAGCGCCTGAATGCCGTTCGCGCCTTCATAGATCATGGCGATGCGCGCATCGCGCACGAACTGGCTCATGCCCCATTCTTCGATATAGCCGTGGCCGCCATATATTTGCTGACACGCGGTGGCGTTCTCATAGCCAAGATCGGTGAGATACGCCTTCAGCACCGGCGTCATCAGCGCCATGTAATCTTCCGCCTTCTGGCGCACCGCCTCGTCCGGCGAGCGATGCAAGAGATCGCCGTAGAGCGCGGTCCAGAACGCAAACGCACGCGCGCCCTCATTGAAGCATTTTGCGTCCAACAACATGCGGCGAACGTCCGGATGGACGATGATCGGATCGGCGGGGCCGGCCGCGTTCTTGGCGCCAGTGAGCGCGCGTCCCTGCAGGCGATCCTTCGCATAGGCGAGGCCGTTCTGATACGCCGCCTCCGACTGTGAGAGACCTTGCAAGCCCACGCCCAGGCGCGCCTCGTTCATCATCGTGAACATGGCGTTGAGGCCCTTGTTCTCCGTGCCGACAAGCCAGCCGACCGCGTCGTCATAATTGAGCACGCACGTGGCGTTGCCATGAATGCCCATCTTCTCTTCGATCTTGCCGCAGACGACGCCGTTTCGCGCGCCGAGCGATCCGTCGTCGTTCACCAGGAATTTCGGCACGACGAAGAGCGAAATGCCTTTCGTGCCCGCGGGCGCGCCCTCGATGCGCGCGAGCACCAGATGGATGATGTTCTCCGCGAGATCGTGCTCGCCCGCGCTGATGAAAATCTTCTGGCCACTGATGCGATAGCTTCCATCGCCCTGCGGAACCGCTTTCGTGCGCAGAAGGCCAAGGTCCGTGCCGCAATGCGGCTCGGTCAGATTCATCGTGCCGGTCCATTCCCCGCTCACCAGCTTGGGCAGGTAAAGGTCCTTCAGCGCCTGCGCGCCATGATGATGCAGCGCCTCATACGCGCCGTGCGAAAGCCCCGGATACATGCCGAACGCCATGTTCGCGCTCGACACCATTTCGTTGAACGCCAGATTGACGAGGCGCGGCAGGCCCTGGCCGCCATAGGCGGGATCGCAGCCGAGCGCGGGCCAGCCGCCCTCGACCAATTGCCTGTAGGCGTCCTTGAAGCCGGTGGGCGTCGTCACCGAGCCGTCGGCATGGCGGGTGCACCCTTCATGGTCGCCGATGGCGTTGAGCGGCGCGAGCACGCCCTCGCACAGCTTGGCCCCCTCCTCCATGATCTGTTCGATGAGATCGAGCGGGGCATCGGAAAAGCCCGGCAGATTGGCGTAGCGGTCCAGCTGTAGCACCTCGCGCAGCAAGAACCGGTATTCGCGCAGCGGGGCTTTGTAGGTCGGCATCAATCGCTCCTGATTTGACGCAAGGATAGAGCGAATACGCCGAGCCGGGAATTGCGGTTATTTGCTTCAGCGGACACGCAAACGAAAAGGCCGCCGGCGTGCGCCGGCGGCCCCGTTTTTACGCGGCGTCCAGGTCAGTGCGCTTCGGCGGCGACGCGCTTGGCGCCCTTTTCGCGCGCCGGCGCGGACTTGGCGGCGGGTTTGGCCTTGGCTTCCGGCGGGGTCAGCACATCCTCCATGCGCACGATCGCATCGGCCAGCATCTGGATGGCTTCATCGATATCGTGGCGCTGCTCCTCAAGCGCCTTGATCCGCGACTTGAACTTCTTCAGCGCGACCTCGTTCTGCGCGCGATTGTCCGGATCGGCCTTGTAGAGGTCGAGGATCTCCTTGATGTCGATCAGCGACAGGCCCACGCGCTTGCCGCGCAGGATTATGATGAGGCGGGCGCGGTCGCGCGGGAGATAGACGCGGGTGAGGCCGTCCCGGCGCGGGGTCAAAAGCCCTTTGTCCTCATAGAAGCGCAGCGCCCTGGCCGTGCAGCCGAATTCGCGCGCGAGCTCTGAAATCGAATAGGTCCGATCCACCTTCGCCATGGGGTTCCTCTCCGTCGAACGGCATTTTTAGTGTAATCGGTATTTTGCATTGCTTTACGCGCGCGTCAACTGGCGCGCGCGACAAAAGTGCGTCTCGAACTGCTATGTTCAGATCATGCGCGCCCCTTCGCTCGGCCCTCTCCTTCTGGCGCTCGTTTTGGCCCTGTCGCCCGGCGCCTCGACGTTGCTGCGGAGCGCCCCGCCGCCGGCGCGCGCGCCCATCTTCGCGTGCGAAAGCGCGACCGGCGCGGAGGCGCTTCTGGCGCGCGCCGGCGAAGGGCTGATCCTGATCGAGGGCGCGGAGGCGCCGCGCGCTGCCGAGGCGATCGGGTGCCTCGCCGCCGCGGACGGCGAGCGCGTGATCTGGAGCGGGGCGGAAGCGTCCCTCCTCGCGGGGCTCGCCAGCAAATACGCCGCGGCAGGCGCGGCGAGCGCGCCCCTGCCCCCCGAAGACGGCGCTGACGATCCCGGCGCCCGCGCGGCCGCGCAATGGGCGGCGCTGGCGGCGATGCGGCGCGCGGACGAAAGCGGCCGTTGGATCGTGCTGCTGGAAAGCCCCGATGGCGCGCGTGCGCCGGTCGGCGTCGCCGGCGCGACTTGGCGCCCGCTTGGCGCGCTCGCGCCTTCGGCCGGCGTCGTTTCGCTGCGCGCGGAGGCCAGCAGCGCGCCGGGCGTGCGCGTGCGCTTGTTTCCGTTCAGCGATGTGCCGCCGCGCGGCGCGGCGATGCGCTATGACGGCCTGATCGAGGTCGGCCCGCTGACCTGATTTGCACGTGTGGTTACGCGCACGAAACGATCTTCCACAAGACCTTGGGGCGCGACAACCACTTTACGCGTCATTAACACCACAGGCGGTCTGCTTCACACTCGATAAACCGTCGTGATTCTCAGCGCGCGACGGGGGGCGGCGTCCGTTGTCGGGGCGCAATGAGGGCGGCATGAGCGCACATTCCTGGAGCGTCAAAGGGATCGATCCCAAAGTGCGCGAGGCCGTGCGTGAGGCCGCCGCACGCAAAGGCATGAGCCTTGGGGAATATCTGAACCAGGCGCTGCTGCGTGAACAGGAAATGCGCGAACGCGCGCCCGAGCGGGCGCCGCCGCGGCCGCGCGCCCCGCGCGCGCTCGCGCCGTCCGCGGACGATATGGAGGATTGGCTGCTCACAGCGCCGCAAGACCTGATGAGCGGCGAGGCCGATCCCTCGCGCCTGCAGCAGCGCCTGGAGATCGTCGAGCGGCGCACCAAGCTCGCCGTCACCGGCCTCGATCGCGCCGTCTCCACCATCGACCGCACGGTGTTCGGGCTCGCCGGGCGCGTCGACGACGCGGAAGCCATCGCCCGCGAAAGCGCCGAGCGCGTCGCCGAGGCGCTGGAACAATTCCGCGAGGCCGGGGAAATCCTCGGCGGGCGCCTCGCCGACGCCGAACAGGAAGCGCGCGAGTCCCGCGCGGCGCTGGAGGACGCCGCCGGCGCGATGGGCGAAGCGCGCCAGACGTTCGCCGCGCAGATCGCCGCCGTCAGCGAAGCCGCGCAGCGCGCCGAAGCCGAAGCGCGGATGCTGGCGCAGGAATTGGACACGCGCGAAGCCGATCTCAGCGCGCGATTGAACGAAGTCAGCGGCGCGACGCATCGCCAAATCAGCGAAGGGCTCGCCGCCGCGCGCGAGGCCGCCGAGGCCGCCGCGCGCGAAGCGGCCAGCGCCGCGGTGGGCGCGGTGGAGCAATTGCGCGCCCTGCAGGACGCGCTCGCCGCGCGGGTCGACGCCAGCGAAGCCGAAGCGCGTCACGGCCTCGCCCGCGCCATCGAGGAAGCGCGCACGGTCCGCGAGGCGCTGATGGAGCGCATGGCGGCCAGCGAGACCGAGCTGCGCGGCGCCATGGAGAATTTGAGCGCCCGCGTCTCCGGCGCGGAGGGACAGGCCGGCGCGCTTCTAGAGCAAGCGGCGATGGAAATCCGCGCCGCTCAAGCCGGACTTGAGCAGCGCCTCGACAAGATCGAACAACAGGGCCGCGAGGCGACGGCCGGACTGCGCCAAGCGGCGGGTTCGGCGATCGCCGATCTGCGCAACGCCCAGCTCGGTCTGGCCGCGCGCGTCAAGCTCATCGAGGAGCAATCGGGCGGCGGCGGCGTGGACCTCAGCGCCATGGAGGCCGCGCAAGCCGCGCTAGAGCGCCGCCTCGCCGACATCGAGCGCGCGCACGATGTGTTCGAGCCGGAAATGGCCGCGCGCCTGTCGCGGCTTGAGGCGCAGGATCCGCGCGGCGAGGTGGAGGCCGCGATCGCCCGCTTCGAAGCGCGTCTCAACGACGTCGCCGCGCGCGCCGCCGAGAGCGAGAACAGCGCGCTGCATGCGCGCCTCGATGACATCTGGAGCCGGCTCGGCGCGATCGACGGCGCGCAAGGGCGCGAGACCGTCGCCGTGCGCACGCTGGAGGACAGCGTGCAGCGGCTGGCGGCGCGCCTCGCCGAGGCGGAATCCACCGCCAACACCGCGATCCGCACGCTTGAAGAGACCGTCGCCGGCATCGGCGCGCAGGTCTCCACGCGCGAGGCCGAGGCCGAAGCCGAAGCGCTGCGCGCCATGTTGGAGCGCCGGCTCAACGAGATGGCGCAATCGGTGACCGACATGGTCGCCGATGCCCGGGCCGAATTGGTCGAGCATGGCGCGGGCGGCGATCCCGGCCACGTCGCCGCGCTTGAAGGCGCGCTCGCTGACGTCAATCGCCGTCTCGCCGCCGCCGAACACCGCCACGCTCAGACCGTCGAAGCGATCTCGATCGAGATCAAGCGCATGTCCGAGACGGTCGATCGCCGCCTGCGCGCGGTGGAGACGCGCGACGACGACGATGCGTCCGCCAGCGCCGTGCGCGAAGAGCTGAACCGGCTCGCGCGCGCGCTGGAGAGCCGCTTCGAGGACATCGAGCGCCGTGAAGCCGCCGCCTTCGACCGCATGGGCGTCGAGATCGGCCGCTTGTCCGAGCGCATCGAGGATCGCTTCGCGACCGTTGAAGGCCGCAGCGCGCAAGCCATTGAGCAGGTGGGCGAGCAAGTCGCGCGCATGGCCGAACGCTTCACCCAGCGCCAGGATTCGCTGGCGCGCGAATTGGGCGAACGCGTGATCGATAGCGAAGAGCGCGCGGCCCATCGCATCTCCGACGCCGTCGCCGGGATCATGCAACGCCTCAGCGAGGTGGAGGAGCAATCCGTCCAAGCGGTGACGCCGGTGGCGCGCGCCATGTCCACCGTCGCCTCACGCCTGCAAGCGCTGGAGGACGGCGAGGACGGCGACGACATCCCCACGCCCGCGCGCCGGCGCGAGGATGAACCGACGAGCCTCGCCGCCCCGCTGAGCCCGGACCTGTTCGGCGAGAAGATCGACGCCGACGACGAGCCCACCGCGCCGCCGTTCCATTTCGCCGACGAAACCGACGAATCCGAGGACGATTTCTACGATCTCGGTGATGACGAATTCGACTCCCCGCGTCAGGAGGCGCTGGAGCCGCCGCCTTTCGCGCCGCGCGAAGAGCCCCCGGTGCGCGCCGGCCCGCTGCCGCCGCTCGCTGCGACCGAAACGAAATCCATCGCGGCCGACCCGTTCATCGACGACGATCTGGACTTCTTGACGGTGGAGGACGCCGCCGCCGAAGCGGCGTCTTGGCGCGTCGCCGAAGAGCCCGCGTCCGCCAAGGCCTCGTCTCAGGAGGCCGCTACGCCCAACGCAGCCGAGGAATCGCTGTTCGAGGAGGCCGCCGCCATCCCGCCGCGCGGCAAGAACGATTATCTCGCCCAGGCGCGCCGCGCCGCCTTGGACCACGCGGCGGCCGCCAAGCAGACTAAGAAGGGCAAGGAAAAGCCCCAACGCGCCGCCCCGCCGGACGCGGCGGCCTATTCCCTGCGCGGCTCCAGCCGCATCGTGCTCTGGGGCGCCGCCGGCGCGGTCGCGCTTCTGGTCGCGGGCGGCGCCGCCCTGATGAACCAGCGCGTCGCCGATATCGATACCCCCGCCCCGGCCGCGCCGGATGCGTTCGAGCCGGCGGCGGCGAGCGCCTCCGCTCCAGCGGACGCCGCGCCAGCGCCTGGAATCGCCCCCGAGGGCGGACCTGAAGCCGCCGTGGAGCCGCCGGCCGACGCGCCCAGCGGCGCTGAAACGCCAGTCGCCGGCGCCCGTCCGCCGGGCGCGGCCTCGCAAGCCACGGCTGTGGCCCAGCCGATCGCGCCCGGCGGGGTCTCGCTGGAAGGCGCGGCCGCGCGCGGCGACGCCGTCGCGCAATATGAGCTGGCCTTGCAGCGGCTCGCCGCCGGGCGCCCGGCCGATGGCGTGACGCTGCTGCGCCAAGCCGCCAATCAGGGGCTCGCCATGGCGCAATATCGCCTCGCCAAGCTCTATGAGCGCGGCGAAGGCGTCAGCGCCGATCTGGCCCAGGCCCGCGCCTGGACCGAACGCGCCGCCGCCTCCGGCAATCGCCGCGCCATGCACGATCTCGGCGTCTATTTCGCGCGCGGCGAAGGGGCGCCGCTCGATGAGGCCGCCGCGTTCCGCTGGTTCCGCCAGGCCGCCGAACTGGGCGTGGCCGACAGCCAATACAATCTCGGCATCCTCTATCAGCAGGGCCGGGGCGTGAGCGCAAATCCCAGCGAGGCCTTGTTCTGGTTCATGGTCGCCGCCCGGCAGGGCGATTCCGACGCCGCCGCGCGCGCCACTCAGCTGGAGACGAGCCTCGTCGCCGCCCAGGTGCAGCAAGCGCGCGCCCGCGCCGAGGCGTTCCGGCCCCGCGCCGCCAGCGCGCGGGCCAATGGCGAATTCGGCCCGCGTCCCTGGGGCCCCGCCCCGCGCACGGCGCCGTCAGGCGCGTAGCGCAGCGCGCGCGGGCGGTCTAAGCCGAGGGCTGCTCCGGAGTATTCCATGCGCCTGATCTTATTCGCCCTCGCCGCAGCGTTCCTCACCGCGTGCGCGCCAGCCGAGACGGGGCCGGCCGCGCCTTCGCCAGAGGCGGCGGCCTTGCCGAGCTACACGCCGCTGCGCGTGGAGGGCCTGGCGGTCGCCTGCAACGCGACGGCGCAGGCGCGCTGCCGCGCTGAAGGCTGCGCCCCGGAGACTGACGCGCCGATCCCCGTGGCGTTCAGCTTCGATGGAGACGCCGGAACTGGCGAACTCTGCATGGCGACGGGCTGCCACGCGGTTTTTCTCGCGCCGATGCCGGCCGACGCGCCTTCGCCGGGCGACGGCGGCTTCCTCGCGGCGGTGCTGGCGCCGGGAACGCCGGAGACCGCGGGCGCAGGGCCCGGACCGTTCTTCGACGGCGTCATCTCGCTCGCCCGAGACGGCGCCTCGTTCCATTTCATGCAATCGGGCGCGGACACGATGATCTGGTCCGGCGCCTGCGCGCCGCCGCCGGCTGAGTAGGGCCGCGCCGCTCAAGACGGATTGCCCCGCGCGCGCGCGCCGCCCATAAGCGGGTCGGGCGCTCCATCCGCATGCTATCGCTCTATCTGCCGATCGCCGAAATGCCGGTGAACGCGCTGCTCGTCATCATCGCGAGCGGATTGGTCGGCTTCGTGTCCGGCCTCGTGGGAGTGGGCGGCGGCTTCATCATGACGCCGACGCTCATTTTTCTCGGCGTGCCCTCCCCTGTCGCGGTCGCGACCGGCGCGAGCCAAATCGCGGCGACCTCGCTCTCCGGTCTCATCCCCCAGGCGCAGCGGCGCAATGTCGATTGGCGGATGGGCCTGCTTCTGTCCATCGGCGGCGTCGCCGGCGGCCTTGTCGGCGTGTCGATCTTCTCCAGCATGCTGGCGGCCGGCAATCTCGATGTGCTGATCGCGCTGCTCTACATGATGCTGCTCTCGCTCACCGGCGCGCTGATGATGACCGAAAGCGTCGCCGCCCTGCGCGGGCGGCGCACCGCGCAGGGCCGCTCGGCGCTCTCGCACGGCGTGCGCACGATCGCCCATATTCTGCCGCTGCGGATGCGCTTCCCGCGCTCGGGTCTTTACATCAGCATCATTCCCCCGCTCGCGCTCGGCTTCGGCGTCGGCGCGCTCGCCGCGATCATGGGCGTGGGCGGCGGCTTCGTCCTGGTGCCGGCGATGATCTATCTCCTGCGCATGCCGACCAATGTCGTCATCGGCACCTCGCTGTTTCAGGTCTTGATCGTGGCCACCTTGGTCACGGTGCTGCAGGCGAGCGTCACCCAGACCGTGGACATTCTTCTCGCGGCCCTGATGATGACGGGCGGCGTGATCGGCGCGCAGATGGGCGCGCGTCTTGGCGCACGCCTTCGAGCCGAGCAATTGCGCGCCGCCTTGGGCGCGCTCCTGCTGCTGTCCAGCATCAAATTCCTCCTCGATCTCGTGCTGACGCCCGACGAATTGTTCACGCTCGGCGGACCGGCCGGATGAAGCGCCTTCTGCTCGTTCTCGCGGCCGTGTTCTTGCTGCCGGCGCAGGTGGACGAATTGCCGGCCGCCATCACCGAGGACGAAATCGCCGTCACCTCCGATTTTCGCGGATTTTCCATCACCGTGTTCGGCGTCAATCCCGACAGGCGCGGTCGCGGCGACATCGTGGTGGCCGTGCGCGGCCCGAACGAGCCGGCCTTGGTGATGCGCAAGCGACGCGTCGCAGGCCTTTGGATCAATGGCGCGCCTGTGTCTTTCGATGAAGCGCCGGGCTTCTTTTCTGTGATGAGCGCGCGACCGTTGCGCGCCATCGCGAGCCCGCAATCGATCTGGTCGCTGCAGCTCGATCCGGCCGCTTCCGCGCGGCTGGCCGGCGCGGTGCCGGGCGACGCCGATCCCAGCGCCTATCGGGAGGCGTTGGTGCGCCTGCGCACAGCCGCCGGGCTCTATTCGGAAGATCCGCGCGGCGTGACGCTGCTCAGCGAGGGCAGGCTGTTTCGCGCGCAGATCCGCATCCCCGCCAATGCGCCCATCGGCGCCTACGTGGCGGACGTCTATCTCTTCCGGAACGGGCGCCTCGTCTCCTCCCAGCGCAGCACGCTCAATGTCGCGCGCGTCGGTGTGGAGCGGCAAATTCACGACCTCGCCAATAATCGTCCCGTACTTTACGGCCTCGCCACCATCGCGCTCGCCTTGAGCGCGGGCTATGGCGCGGCGCTGATCTTCCGGCGCGCCTGATGAAGATCGCGGGCCTCATCCTGGCGGGAGGCCGCTCCACGCGCTTCGGCGCCGACAAGGCCGTCGCGCTCTATCGGGGCGAGCCGTTCGCGCTGCACGTGGCGCGCGCGCTCGCCGCGATCGCCGCGCCGCTGGCGCTCAATACGCGCCTGGACACCGAGGCGGCGGCATTGGCCTCACAGCACGGCTGGGCGGTTCTGCAGGATCGCGACGGCGATCCCGACGGCCCGCTCGCGGGTCTGCGCGCCGGGCTCGCCTGGGCCGCCGAACAAGGCGCGGACGCGCTGGCCTTCGCGCCGTGCGACGCGCCGGCCTTGACCGGCCATGCCTTCGAGACGCTTCGTGACGGCATCGGCGCGGCGCCGGCGGCGTGCGCGCGAAGCCCGGAAGGCCCCCACCCGCTCTGCGCTCTGTGGCGCACCGCGACGCTGGCGGCGGTGGAAAAAGCCATCGAAGGCGGACGCCACCCGCCGGTCCAGGCGGTGCTGCGGGATCTTGGCGGGGTTTATGTGCCGTTTCCCGACGCCGGCCCCTTTATCAATGTAAATACAAGAAATGATTTGGCGAGGCTCGCCCGGGGGCCGGAAAGCGCCTAAATAGACCCGATGAAGCTGGCGCTCATGGACAGTTTCGGCCGCGCGATCACGTATCTGCGCGTGTCGGTGACGGATCGATGCGATCTGCGCTGCGTCTATTGCATGGCCGAGGCGCAAACCTTCCTGCCCAAGGCCGAGGTGCTGAGCCTCGAAGAGCTCGATCGGCTCTGCAGCGCCTTCATCGCGCGCGGGGTCTCCAAGTTGCGGCTCACCGGGGGCGAGCCGCTGGTGCGCAAGGATTTCCTCTGGCTGGTGGAGCGCCTCGCGCGCCATCTCGATACCGGCGCGCTGGAAGAGCTGACGCTGACGACCAATGGCGTGCTGCTCGCGCGCCACGCGGACGACCTCGCGCGCCTCGGCGTCAAACGCATCAATGTTTCGCTCGACACGCTCGACCGGGCGCGCTTTTCCCGCATCGCCCGGCGCGACAAGCTGGACGACGTACTCGAAGGGCTCGACGCCGCCGATCGCGCCGGCCTCAAGATCAAGATCAACACCGTGGCGCTGCGCGACGAGAACGCAGATGAAATTCCCACGCTCATCCAATGGGCGCATCGGCGCGGCTACGATCTGTGCCTCATCGAGACGATGCCGCTTGGCGAGATCGGCGCGGACCGCACCGAGCAATTCCTCTCGCTCGCCAGCGTGCGCGCCGAGCTGGAGAGCTTCTGGCGCCTGACCGATCTGCCGGACCGCACGGGCGGACCGGCGCGCTATGTCCGCATCGAGGAGACCGGCGGACGCATCGGCTTCATCACGCCGCTCAGCCACAATTTTTGCGAAAGCTGCAATCGGGTGCGGGTGACGTGCACGGGCACGTTGTTCATGTGCCTCGGTCAGGAGGACAGCATCGATCTGCGTGGCCCGCTGCGCGCCGACCGCAGCAATGACGCGCTCAATGCAGCACTCGACCGCGCCATGATTTTGAAACCCAAGGGCCACGATTTCGTGATCGAACGCGCGCGGCCCGCCGCGGTGGCGCGGCCCATGTCGATGACGGGCGGGTGATGCGCATCCTGTTCTTTGGCCGTCTCGCCGAAATCGCTGGCGCCCGCGTGCTTGAGGCGCCCGACGCGCTGACCACGCTCGACGCCGTGCGCGCTTGGCTGATCGCGCGCGACGCGGCGCTGGGCGAGGCGCTCAGCGCGAAGGGCGTGCGCGCGGCGATCAACAAGACCATCGCCCATGAGGACGGGGCGCGCCTTCAAGCCGGCGATGAGATCGCCTTCATGCCCCCGGTCAGCGGAGGCTGACACATGATCCGCGTGCAAGACGCGCCGTTCGATGTTGGGGCCGAGCTTGTCCGCTTCGCCCATGCCGAGGCCGGCGCGCAGGCGAGCTTCGTGGGCCTCGTGCGCGGCGGCGCCGTCACGCGCCTCACGCTTGAGCATTATCCGGGCTTCACCGAAGCGGAAATCGCCCGCATCGAGGCCGACGCACGCGCCCGCTTCGATGTGATCGACACGCTTATCATTCATCGTCATGGCGCGATGGCGCCGGGCGAGGCGATCGTGCTGGCCGCCGCGCTCTCCAGGCATCGCAAGGACGCGCTCGCCTGCGTCGATTATCTGATGGACCGCCTGAAGACCGAAGCGCCGTTCTGGAAGCGCGAGGAACGCGCCGGCGAGACGCACTGGATCGAGCCGCGTGGCGAAGATTACGCCGCGCGCGCGACATGGGAGAAGCAGCCATGACCACCACCCTCCCCGCCCCCGGCGGCAAGATCGATGAAACGCGCCCCTTCAAGCCGGTGCGCATCGCCGTGCTTACCGTCTCCGACACGCGCGACGAAGAAAGCGACACGTCCGGCAAGGTTTTGGCCGAGCGCGTAACGCGCGACGGACACGATCTCGCCGCGCGCGCTTGGGTGAAAGACAACATCGCCGACATTCAAAAGCAGGCGCGCGCCTGGATCGACGATCCGAGCATCGACGTCATCGTCTCCACTGGCGGCACCGGCCTCACCGGGCGCGACGTGACCCCCGAAGCGCTGCGTCCGCTGTTCGAAAAGGAAATCGACGGCTTCAACGTCATCTGGCACATGGTGAGCTATCAGAGCGTGGGCCTATCGACGCTGCAATCGCGCGCCTGCGCGGGGCTCGCCAAATCCACCTTCATCTTCGCCCTGCCCGGCTCCAACGGCGCATGCAAGGACGGCTGGGACAAGGTGATCCGCTGGCAGCTCGATAGCCGTCACGGGCCATGCAACATGGTCGAACTCATGCCGCGCCTGGCTGAGCGATGAACAAGCGGCGATGAGCAAGCTCACCCATATCGATTCCGAAGGCCGCGCCCGCATGGTCGACGTGTCGGACAAGGCCATCACAACCCGCACCGCGCGCGCGCGTGGGCGCGTGCGCATGAGCGAAGCGGCTTATGCGCTGGCGCTGTCAGGCGATGGCAAGAAAGGCGACGTGCGCGCGGCCGCCGAGATCGCCGGCGTTATGGCGGCCAAGCACACGGCCGATCTCATTCCGCTGTGCCATCCGCTCGCGCTGACGAGCGTGAAGGTCTCGGTCATTCCGCACGACGGCGCGCTCGGCGTCGAAGCGATCGTCAAGACGCAAGGCCAAACCGGCGTGGAGATGGAGGCGCTCACCGCCGTCTCGGTGGCCTGCCTCACCATCTATGACATGCTCAAGGCGGTCGATCGCGCGATGGTGATCGAGGATGTGCGCCTCATCGAAAAGACCGGCGGCGCACGCGGCGATTATCACGCCGAAGAAACGCGCGACGATGGCTGAGCCGCTGCGCAACGCGTCCGTGGCGGCGGCGCGGGCGCGCATGTTGGACAATATCGCGCCGCTCGGCGCCGCTGAAGCCGTGGCGCTGGAGGACGCGTTCGCGCGCATCCTGGCCGAGGACGTGATCGCCGCGCGCGATCAGCCGCCCTTCGCGGCATCGGCGATGGACGGCTATGCGCTCAACAGCGCCGATTCGCCCGGCGCGCTTACTCTGATCGGCGAAGCGGCCGCGGGCGCGGGGCTCGCGCGTGCGCTTGAAAGCGGGGAATGCGCGCGCATCTTCACCGGCGCACCGATGCCGGAGGGCGCCGATTGCGTCGCCATTCAGGAGGATGTGCGCCGCGAGGGCGACATCGCTCACATTCCCGCAACGCCCATCGGCCAGCACGTGCGCCCGCGCAGCGTCGATTTCAAAGCCGGCGATCTTTTGTTGCGGCGCGGCGCGCGGCTCGACGGCGTTGCGCTCGCGCTCGCGGCCGCGCGCGGCGAAGCCGCGCTCAAGGTCGCGCGCGCGCCGCGCGTCATGCTGCTCGCCACTGGCGATGAGATCGTGCCGCCGGGCATGCCGGCCGGTCCGCATCAGATTTTTGAGTCCGTGAGCTTTGGCCTGGGCGGTCTGATCCGCGCCTGGGGCGGCGCGCCAAAGCGCCTTGCGCCGCGCGGAGATTCGATCGCGGCGATCGCCGAGGCGGCGCGCGACGGCTTCGCTTGGGGCGATCTGTTGATCACGATCGGCGGCGCCTCCGTGGGCGATCATGACCTCGTCAAGCCCGCGCTCGCCACGCTTGGCCTTGAACTCATCGTCGAGCGCGCGGCGATGCGGCCGGGCAAACCGGTCTGGTTCGGCCGCGTTGCGGGCAAGCCCGTGCTTGGCTTGCCGGGCAACCCGGCCTCCGCGCTCGCCTGCGCCTATGTGTTTCTTGAGCCGATCCTCGCCGCCATGCAGGGCGCGGAGAGCCGCTTCGCGCTTCAACCGGCGATCCTGGGCGGACGCGTGTCGAAAAACGGGCCGCGCGAACATTATGTGCGCGCGCGTCTCTCCGTGGATGAGGCGGGCCGGCAAATCGCAACGCCGTTCGAAGCGCAGGATTCATCGCTGCTTTCAGTGTTTCGCGACGCCGACGCGCTGATCCGCCTTGCGCCGGATACGCCCGCGCTCGATGCGGGCGCGCGCATCGATATCCTGCGCCTCGGCCGTTAGCGTTTGATCGCGGCGCGCTTATCCGACCTGCCCGCGCGCCCGCTTAAGCTCGGCGCATGTCCTTCGACCTGCCCCCGCCCGATCCGGATTTTCTAAAGTCAGACGACGGCTGGCCCGCCTTTCGGCGCGTGCTGGCTTATCTGTGCGATTTCTATGGCGAGCCGCGCGATCTCGCGCTCGCCCCGCCGCTCGCAGGCGACGTGCGCCGGCTGCTTTCGTTCTTCCTGCGCGTGCTGGAAGCTTTGGCGCGCCGCCTTCTGCTGATCGAAGCGGACATGCTGGAACCGCTTGTCGTCACCGTGCAAGGCTTCGGCGCGTGGAGCGAGCGGGCGCCGAAGACAGGCGCGGCGCGCCCGCGCTGGTCCGAGGCGCCGGGGACCTGGCGCTGCGCGCCGCCCTTGTCGACGCCGCTGCGCGCATCGGCTGCTTCGGCGCAAAAGACCTGCGCGCCGAGGAATTTTCTCCATGAGGGCAATCGCGGTCTCGCCTATCGGCTCGAAGCGTTGCGCCGCGCGGCTCAGGATCCGGCGCTCTATGCGCGCCGGCTGGCCGCGCGCATCCGCGCGCTAGAGGTGCTCCCGCAAATGCTCGTCATCTGGCGCGATAAGGATTTTCAGAACAAGCGCACGATCGATCAGCGCACGCTCGTCTGGCCGGCTCAAGTGCAGGCCTATCGCGTCTGGTGGGCGATCAAGAAGCGCATGTGCGGCGGCGCGCCCATACCATGAGCGCGCGCGCTCATTCCGCGGCGATCTGATCGCCTGGACCGGCCAGGCGCGCGGCGTCCGCGACGCTCAGCTCAGCCGTGAGCGACATGCGTCCATCCTCATCGACATCCTCCGACACGATGCGTCCCGCCGCGGCGATGCGCGCGCGCGCGCGTCCATCGTCGGGTGCGAGCGTGAACGCGACGAGGCGCGTCGCCCCGAAGGCGGCGCGATCAATCGCCGCGAGCAAGGAATCCATCCCCTCACCCGTCAGCGCCGAAACCGGCAGCGCCTCCGCATCGGCGCCGGCCGCGGCGCGCTCAAGGCGCGCCGCGCGCTGATCTGGGCTTAAAAGATCGAGCTTGTTCCAAACCTCCAGCATCGGCGGGCGCGGACGCGTCTCCTCCCGCTCGAGGTGATCGAGCACGGCCAGCACGTCCTCGCGCTGCGCTTCTGTTTCGGGGTGGGCGATGTCGCGCACGTGCAAGACGAGATCAGCCTCCGTCACCGCTTCGAGCGTTGCGCGGAACGCGGCGATCAATTCGGTCGGCAGATCGGTGATGAAGCCAACCGTGTCGGACAGAATGATTTGGCGCCCGCTCGGCAGCTTCACGAGGCGCGCCGTGGGATCGAGCGTGGCGAAGGGCATGTCCTTGGCCAGGACGCCCGCGCGCGTGAGCGTGTTGAAGAGGCTCGACTTGCCCGCATTGGTATAGCCCACGAGCACCACCGCCGGCAGCCGCGCCCGCGCCCGCGCGCGCCTCTGCAGGCCGCGCGTGCGGCGCACGTCCTCAAGATCGCGTTTCAGCCGCACGATGCGGTCCGCGATTTGTCGCCGGTCGAGTTCGATCTGGGTTTCGCCGGGCCCGCCCGTCTTGCCAAGACCGCCGCGCTGGCGCTCCAAGTGCGTCCAGGTGCGCACGAGACGCGAGCGCTCATAGGCGAGCCGCGCGAGCTCGACCTGCAGGCGGCCCTCGCGCGTGCGCGCGCGGCGCGCGAAAATTTCAAGGATAAGGCCGGTGCGGTCGACCACCTTCGCGTTCAACGCCCGCTCAAGATTGCGCTGCTGCACGGGCGAGAGCGCGGAATCGACGATGACGATACCGGCGCCGTCCGCGCGCACCTCCTCGGCGAGCCTCTCAACGATCCCCGCGCCGAAATAGGTTCCCGGATCGAACCGGCGCAGCGGCGCGACACGCTTGCGCGCCACCTCGAGATCGAGCGCGACGGCCAGACCGCAAGCCTCGGCCAGACGCACCTCTTCATCGCGCGCGCTCTGCCCATGGCGCGGGCGCACGACGATGGCGCGGTTCACATCTTGAGGAGGCGGGCCTTCGCCGCCGATTTCATCATCGCGCCGATCAGGCGTCGGCTTCTTCCATGGCTTTGTCGATTTCATACAGCTGCACCGGCTGGCCCGGCATGATCGTCGAGATCGCGTGCTTATAGACGAGCTGCACCTGGCCGTCGCGCCGGAGAAGGACGCAGAAATTGTCGAACCAGGTCACCACGCCCTGCAATTTCACGCCATTCACGAGGAAGATGGTCAGGGGCGTTTTGGCTTTACGGACGGCGTTCAGGAACGTGTCCTGCAAGTTTTGCTTCTTATCCATGGGCGCAGCTTTTCTTATTGAGCCCCGCGCCTGCCGCGGCGGCCGGCGCTGTCTTATCCCGCCGCGCCGCGTTGCCGCAACCTGCAAACGCGCGCTTCAGCCTTCCGCCGTCGCGGCGCCGAAATATGCGCCACGCAGCGCCCTAGCGACGGGGCCCGGCCGACCCTCGCCCACCGGGACGCCGTCAATACGGATTACGGGCACGGCAATGTTCGTCGCGGAGGTGAGAAACGCCTCGCGCGCCTCTTTCGCCTCTTCGACGCTGAAGGCGCGTTCCTCCACCTTGATCTGCATCAAGGCGGCCAAATCCAGAATCCGCGCGCGCGTCACGCCCGGCAGGATGTGATGGGACAGAGGCCGCGTGCGCAGGACGCCGGCCGCGTCGACGATCCAGGCGTTCGACGAGGCGCCTTCCGTGACAAGGCCGTCCCCGTCCGTGAACCAGACCTCGAACGCGCCTTCCGCGCGCGCGGCCTCCTTGCCCAACACATTGGCCAGGAGGTTCGTGCTCTTGATGTCGGCGCGCGCCCAGCGCTCGTCGCGCCGCGTGATCACGCCGACACCGCGCGCGCGCTGCGCCAAAATCCTTGGCGCCAAAGAACTCGCCGTGACGATCAAGGTGGGCGCGGGCGGCGGATTGGGAAAGGCGTGATCACGGCGCGCCACGCCCCGGCTGATCTGCAGATAGACAAGGCCGTCGCGCACCCGGTTGCGCCGCGCCGTCTCCATGAGCACCACCCGCAAGGCGCCTTCGCTCATCGGCGCGGCGATGCGTATCTCTCGCAAGGAGCGCCACAGGCGCGCGAAATGGCCGGCCTCATCCTGGAGCGCGCCGCCTCTAAGGCTCCACACCTCATAGATGGAATCGCCGAATTGCACGGCGCGGTCCTCAATGGCGATGGCGGGCGCGCCCAGCGATGCGTAGCGGCCGTTCACATAGGCGATGCGGCTCATTCGCTCTCGCCGGGGAGACGGCCCGGCGCATCCACACCCAGCGATTTCAGCTTACGATGCAGCGCTGACCGCTCCATGCCGATGAAGGCCGCCGTGCGCGAAATGTTTCCGCCAAATCGCGTGATCTGCACATTGAGATACTCACGCTCGAACCGCTCGCGCGCATCGCGCAGCGGCATGCCAATCACTTCCTGGAGGCCCTGATGCTGCGAGAACCCAGCGGAAGGCCACGCCTCCGGCGGGAGCGCGTCCACGGTGACGGGCAACGTCGGATCGCCGCCGGCCAAGATAAGGATTCGTTCGATCACGTTGCGCAATTGGCGCACATTGCCCGGCCAATCGGCCGATTGCAGCGCCGCCATGGCGTCTTCGCCGATTTCACGCACCGCAAGGCCCGAGGCGCCGGCGAGACGGGCGACGAAATAGGAAGCCAGTTCTGGAATATCCTCGCGCCGCTCAGCCAGACTTGGCGCGCGCAGCGGCACCACGTTCAAGCGGTGAAAGAGATCCTCGCGAAACCGTCCCTGCTCGATATCGCCGCGCAGATCGCGCGAGGTGGAGGAGACGACGCGCACATTGACTTGCACATCGGCGCCCCCGTTCAAGCGCCGAAAGCGCTGATCGACCAGCACGCGCAGGATTTTGGATTGCGTTTCGGGCGGCATATCGCCGACCTCGTCGAGAAAGAGAGTGCCATTATGCGCCTGCTCGAAGACGCCGATCTTGCGCGGGCGATTGTCTGGCCCGTCCTCGCCGAAAATCTCCGTCTCCATGCGTTCGGGCGCGATGGAGGCCGCATTGATGGCGATGAAGGGCCCCGCGCCGCGCGGGCTGCGCTCATGGACGAGACGCGCGATCAATTCCTTGCCCGAACCGGCGGGCCCCGCGATCAGGACGCGCGAATTGGATTGCGCCACGCGTTCGATCGCCGCGCGCAATTGCGCCATCACCGCGGAAGAACCGATCAATTCATCGCCCGCATAGGCGCGCGCCTTGAGGAGCGTGTTCTCGCGCTTGAGCCGCGCCGCCTCCAAGGCGCGTTGAACGACCAGCAAGAGCCGGTCGGCTGTAAACGGCTTTTCGATGAAATCGTAAGCGCCCTTGCGGATCGCGGCCACCGCCGTCTCGATCGTGCCATGGCCGGAGATGACGACGACGGGCATGTCGGAATCGATCTCCTTGAACATGGACAGAAGATCGAGGCCGTCCAGCCGGCTGCCCTGCAGCCAGATATCGAGCACGACGAGCGCGGGCCGGCGCCGACGCACGGCTTCGAGCGCCTCGTCGGCGTCGCGCGCGGCGCGCACGGCATGACCGTCATCCTCAAGAATGCCGGACACAAGCTCGCGAATATCCGCTTCGTCGTCGATGACGAGAATGTCGGAGGCCATCTAAATCGCTCCCTCGCCGATTTCGGCGGTGGGATCGGCTGGCGCCTCCCACCGCTTTGGCAGCACAAAACGAACCACAGCCCCTTGCCCCGGCGGCGGCGCGTCATCGAGTTCGATGAGACCGCCATGATCTTCCACGATGCGCGCCACAATGGCGAGCCCAAGCCCCGTGCCTTTCGCGCGCGTCGTCACATAAGGCTCGATCAAGCGGTTTCGCCCCTGTTGGGGAAAGCCGAGCCCATTGTCGCTGACTTCGAATTGAACGCCATATTCAAGCTCGCGCAGGCGCAAGCTGATGCGGCCCTCTTTCGGCTCGCCGTCGCGCGCGCGGCGCGCGCCGACGCTTTCTGCCGCGTTCTTCAAGAGATTCGTGAGGCTCTGCGCGATGAGACGCTCATCGCAGATGAGGCCGATCGGCGCCTCAACGCCCTCGACCTCGAATTTGATATCGGGGAAGGCAAGGCGCTGCGCGAACACGCTGGCGCGCGCGATCTCGCTCATGTCGGCGAATTCCATGCGCGGGGTCGG
>CAZLWK010000008.1:28642-49928 GCA_964563395.1 uncultured Caulobacteraceae bacterium | reverse complement strand
AATTCATCCACCATGCGGCCGATATCGGCCACCTGACGCAGGATCGTATCGGTGCAGCGCTGGAACGTCTCCGGATCGCTCTGCACCTCCGCGCCATATTTGCGCCGCAGGCGCTCGGCCGAAAGCTGAATCGGCGTCAGCGGATTCTTGATCTCGTGCGCGATGCGCCTGGCCACATCCTTCCAGGCTTCCTGGCGCTGGGCGGAAATCAGCTTGGTCATGTCGTCGAAGGTGAGCACGAAGCCGCCCGTCTCCGCGTCCGGGCTCATGCGCACCGACAGATGCGCGGAGAAATTCTCGCGCACGAGATCGACGCGTTGCGGCGGGGTTTCGCCCTGCGGGGTGGCGCTGTTCAGAAGGTCGGCGAATTCGGGCGCGATATCGACGAGGCGTCGCCCGATCAATGGGCTGTCCTCCATGCCCAGCAATTGGCCCGCCGAACGATTGGCCGCGCTGATGCGCCCGTCGCGGTCAAGGCCGAGCACGCCGGCGCTGACGCCCGTCAGCACGGCTTGAATGAAACGCGCGCGCGCATCGGCGTTTTCCTGCGCGGCGACGAGCTCGCGCCTCTGCGCATCGAGCTGGGCGGTCATTTGGTTGAAGGCGCTGGTGAGCTCGACCACTTCGTCATGCGCCTGATCGGCGGAGACGCGCGCGCTCAGATCGCCAGTGGAGACGCGCCGGGCCGCGTCCGCGAGGCGCCCGATCGGCTCGGCGATGCGCGTGGCGTTGGCGAGACCAAGCCACACCGCGCCGAGCAGAACCAGGATCGCGGTGGCGATATAGGCGAGCGCGAACACCGTTTGGCGCCGGCCGCGGCTCTGTTCGGCTTCGCGATAGGCGACGACGGCGCTTTCGAATTCGCGCAGCCGCGACAGCATGCCGGGCTCGACGTCGCGCGTTACGAAGAGATAGGCGCCCTCATAGGCGGTGAGTTTGTAGAGGCCGCGCATCGCATCGGCGCTGTCCTCGAAGCCAATCGAGACGAGGCCGCGATCGGCGTCCGCGAAAGCCTGCGCGGACGGCGCGTGATAGGCGCTCGCCCCGCCTGCCTCGGCGCGCGCGAGCACGAGACCTGCGCGGTCGATCACGTAGGCGGAGGACAAAAGCCGCCGATCCGCCTGCGTCGCCAAAAAGCGTCCATAGCGCTGGGGATCGTCGGTGATGGCCTCGCTGGCGCGGTTCAAATCCTCCGCCATCGCCAACACCTCGCCGCTGAGGTTTTCGGTGGCGATGTCGACATAGGAGCGCCCGACGCTGGCGGCGTTCTCGATGGCGGTTTTCACGCGGCTGGAAAACCATTCCTCCACGCCCTGGCTGAGCACCGCGCCGAGAAACACCGCCACCAGAACGGCCGGCACGACGGCCGCCAGCGAAAACAACGACACGAACCGCAAATGCAGGCGCGCGCCGGTCGATACGGAGCGGCGTTGGCGCGCGATGCGCACCAGACGATGCGCCAAGATGCCCGCTAGGATGGCGCTGATGACAAGGCTCGCCGAGATCAGCCAGATCATGGTCGCGCTGGTGCGCCCGGTGGAGATGGCCAGAAGCGAAGCCGCCACGGTCAGCGCGGCGGCGAGGAAAAAGCCGGCGACGAAGGCGATGGCGCCCTTGCTCGGCCGGCCGATGGGCAAGCCGCCTATCCCGAGGCTTTCCTCGCCCGCGCGTGCGCCAGGAAGCGCATTTTGCGTCGGGGCCGACCTGAAGTGTTGCGCCATTGCAACAAGGTGTTGGCGCAGCGCGACGGCCTCGTCAATCGCTCCGCCCAGTGCGGACGCCAAGCGTCTGTATTTTCTTCCGCAGGGTGTTTCGGTTGATGCCCAGGACGGCGGCGGCCCGGATTTGATTGCCCTTGGTGGCCGAGAGCGCCAGCTGGATCAGCGGACGCTCCACCTCGGCGAGCACCCGGTCATAAAGGCCCGGCTCGGGCAGTTCAGGCCCCGCGGCCTGGAAGATCCCGGCCAGGCGCCGCGTCATCGCCTCCTCGAAGGTTTCGGGGGCCTCGGGCTCGGCGCCCATGGCGGCGCGGGAGACGCCGAGTTCGCGCTCGATTTCGCGCGCCGTGATCACATTGACGGGCGAGAGCGCGATGGCGCGTTTAAGCAGGTTCTCCAATTCGCGCACATTGCCGGGCCAATCGTGCGTCTTGAGCCGCTCGATGGCCGAGGCGTCGAGCGCCTTCTCCGGCAGGCCCTCGCGCTTGGCGCGCACCAGGAACGCGCGGGCGAGATCGCCGATATCGTCCAGCCGCTCGCGCAATGGCGGCAGGCGAATGGTGACGACATTCAGCCGATAGAACAGATCCTGACGAAACGCGCCGGTGCGCACGAGCGCGCCGAGATTGCGCTGCGCCGCAGCGATAAGGCGCACATTCGGCCGCGTGCCCGGCTCGTTGCTTTGCAGCAGCCCCGCAAGACGCGTCTGTGCGTCCAGCGACAGATCGTCGATGTCCTCCAGAAAGAGCGTGCCGCCCGCCGCTTCGCGCAGCTTGCCGTCCTTGCCGAAAAGGTCCGCCTCGATCCGCGCGCCGTCCGCGCCGGCGAGGCTCATGGTCACGAACGGCGCCTGGGCGCGCTTGGAGAATTCGTGCACCGCGCGCGCCACGCGCTCCTTGCCCGATCCGCTTTCGCCCTCGATCAGCACGGTGAGATCGGTGCCCGTCACACGCGCCATGACGCGATAGACATCCTGCATCGCCGCCGAGCGACCGATCAGCGGCAAACGTTCCTCGCGCTCGGCTTTCGACGCTTGCGCGCGCGATTTCGCGTCGGGTCCGCCAGACAGGGCGCGGCGCACCGCGCCGATCAGATCGTCAAGATCGAAGGGTTTGGGCAGATAATCATAGGCGCCCGCGCCTGCCGCCGAGAGCGCCGTCATCACGTTCGATTGCGCGCTCATCACGATGACCGGCAAGAGCGGGCGCGCCGAGCGCAGCGACGGCAGCGCGTCGAACACGCTTTCATCGCCCATATAGACGTCGGAGACGACAAGATCGCCCTCGCCTTCGCGCACCCATTTAGCGAGCGTGGCCACATTGCCCGTGGCGCGCACCGCATAGCCTTCCTTGGTCAGCGCCTGGGAAAGAACGAAGCGGAGCGAGGCGTCGTCGTCGGCAAGGAGAATGTTCGCGCTCATGTCGCGTCGTCCTCTGGATCGATGGGCAGAAGAATGCGGAAAGCGGTGCGGCCCGGCGCGCTGTCGACTTCGATGCGCCCGTCATGACGCCCGATAATGTCCGCCGCCACGGTGAGGCCAAGGCCCATGCCGCCGGACTTGGTGGAGGCGAAAGGCTCGAACAATCGATCGACGACGCTGGGATGAATGCCTGGCCCGTTGTCGATGATCTGGATTTCAAGCTGCGCGCGGGCGGCGCCGCTGGGAGCCGCGCGAATTTTCAAGCCGGGCCGGTAGGCCGTGGAGAAAACAAGCTCGGCGCCGTCCTGGCCGTGCACCGCCTCGGCGGCGTTCTTGGCGATGTTCATCAGCGCCTGAATCACCTGGTCGAGATCGCCGCGCACATGCGGCAGGCTCGGATCGTAGCGCTCCTTGATTTTCACCTCCGGCGTGGAGGAGCCGATGATCTTGCGCACGCGCTCCAGCGCCTTGTGCACATTGATCGGCTCGAAGCGCGGCGGCTCCACGAATGGGTCGATGCGGTCGGTCAGGCGCCGTACACGATCGACCTCGTCGCAGATCAGATTGGCGAGCGCGGAATGATCGGGATCGTCGCCGCGCGAAATGAGCTGGGCGGCCGCGCGGATGCCGGCGAGCGGATTGCGCACTTCATGCGCCAGCGTGCGCGCCGCCGCCGTGGGCGCGCCGGGCCCCACCCCGCCGCGCGCCTTGTTCTGCGGCGTAATGACGAGCGCGACGTAGCCGTTGTCGCCCACCGGCGCGGCCGAGATCGAGGCGCGGCCCAGCGTGAAGCCGGGGCCGCTGAGCGCCACTTCAGTATCGGCGATGCGCACGCCGGACGCGAGCGCGCGCCGCACGAGGTCCACCAGCGGCGCGTCAAGGCCGAACACTTCCTCAAGGCGCCGGCCCAACAGCCCGCGTCGCACCCCGGCCAAGAGATCGGCGGCGGCCGCGTTCACGAACCGGACGCGCTCGCCCACATCGATCCCGATCACCGGCGCGGGCAGCGCCTCCAACCAGCGCTCGGCGTCCGGCGCGGGCGGGCGCGCCAGAATTCGCGGCGGCTCGACAATGTCCTTCGCGCCCGTCATGTGGGTCGCTCCCTTGATCTGCTTGTCCGGCCGGCGGCCCCGGCCGACAAGCGCCTCCATGGCGCCCGGAGGTTAGGCTGCTTAAAAAGCGGGCGCCAGAGGATTCTTGTTGCGATGCAGCAAAACGATTTTGAGGCCGAACGCCTATGAAAGCGGCGGCGATCATCGTGGCGGCCGGCCGAAGTAGCCGCATGGGCGGTGAAATTCCTAAGCAATTCATGCGCTTGGGCGGCAGGCCCTTACTGCTCTGGAGCGTGGAGACGCTCAAGGCGGCGGGGCTCGATCGGATCGTCGTGGTCGCGGCGGCCGAGGACGCGCCGCAGGTGAGCGCGCTGGTGGGGCCGCAGGTGCGCCTGGCGCTGGGCGGGGCCACCCGCACGGCCTCGGTGCGCGCCGGGCTCGCGGCGCTCGCGGACACGACGGTTGAGGCGGTCCTGATCCATGACGCGGCCCGTCCCGGCGTTCAAAGCGCCGATGTCCCGGCCCTGCTCGCCGCCCTCGTGGACGCCGACGGCGCCGCCCCCGCCCTGCCCTTGGCGGACGCCTTGAAGCGTGTCGACCTCGATGGCGCGGTCAGCGCCGATCTCTCCCGCGAAAACCTGATGCGCGTGCAGACGCCGCAGGCGTTCAAGCGCGCCGCCATCGTCGGCGCCTATGCCGCGCTCGCTCCAGATGCGGCGCAAGACGACGACATCGCCGTCGCCCGCGCGGCGGGCGCGCGAATTGTGCTCGTGCCGGGCGCGCAGCGTCTCATGAAAGCGACCTATCCCGAGGATTTGAACATGCTGGAGCGTTTGCTCGGCGTCGGCTCGCCGCGCGTCGGCGCGGGGTTCGACGCGCACCGTTTCGGAGACGGCGATCACGTCACCCTATGCGGCGTTCGCATTCCGCATGAGAAGGGCCTTATCGGCCATTCCGACGCCGACGCGGGCTGGCATGCGCTCACCGACGCGATCCTGGGCGCGCTCGCGCTGGGCGATATCGGCGATCATTTCCCGCCGAGCGATCCGCAATGGCGTGGCGCGCCATCGGAAGTGTTTCTCAAGCGCGCGGTCGATCTCGCGAAGGCCGCCGGCGCGCGCCTCGTTCATGTCGACGTGACGCTGATCTGCGAGCGGCCGAAGATCGCGCCCCATCGCGAAGCGATGCGCGCGCGCACGGCGGAAATTTTGCGCCTGCCGATCAGCGCGGTCAGCATCAAGGCCACGACGACGGAGCGCATGGGCTTCACAGGACGCGAGGAAGGGCTCGCGGCGCAAGCGACGGCGACGTTGATTGGAAGGGATTAGGGAAATGATAGCGGATTTCGTTAGAGCGCCTCCGTTATTCTTCTAGTCCCTAGTCCCTAGTCCCTAGTCCCCAGTCCCTCTACTCGCACTCCAGCTTCGCCTCGTTCTGCAAGCAATCCTCAAACCCGTTGAGGCTCTGCAGCAAGGCGCGCGGCAGATTGATGTATTCGTCGGACCAGGCGCGACCAGGCGGAAGCGGCAAGGTGCGCCACTCATCCGATTGGAACGGCAAGCTGGCCAAGGTCGCCGGATCGCGCGCCAGCACCATCGCGCTCGCCGGCAATCCGCCATAGGGGCCGGCTTGCGCATCCGGCACACGATCGCTCACGCGCCACAGGAATGGCGCGTTCAACGCGCCCGCCACCCGCACGGCCTCCGCCACCAGAGCCAGATTGCGGTTGGAAAGATGCAGCACCACGATGCCGCGCGCGCTCGTCTTGCGCAGATACATCGCCACCGCTTCCCTGGTCAGCAAGTGGGCGGGCACGGCGTCGGACGAAAACGCATCGACGACAATCACGTCGAACGCGCCGTCCGGCTCCTCCGCGATCTTCAGCCGCGCATCGCCCAACACGATGCGCGCATCGGGCTGGCAGGCGTTTACATAAGTGAACTCACCTTGCGCGCTTGTCGCGAGCCGCACCACGGCGGGATCGATCTCATAAATGGTGAGCGCATCCGTGGGGCGCGTGAGGCAAGCGGTTGCGCCGGCGCCGAGACCGATCAAAGCCAAGCGATTTTGTTCGCGAAGGCTCAACCCCGCCAGCGTCGCTTCGCCCAGCGAGGTGCCCGGATTATAATAGGTGAGCGGGCGCCGCTCGATCTCAGGCAGTCCGCTTAACTGCGCGCCATGGATGGTGGAGCCGTGCATCAACACCTTGAGGATCGGCGCGGTGGGATCGGAATCGTCGGCGAATTCCTCGGTGCGCAAAACGCCGAAAAAGCTCCGCTCCTGCGCGATGATTCGCCCGCCCGTGCGATCGACGAAGAACACGATGGCGAAGGCCGTAAGCACAAGGCCCGCCAGCAGGCGCGGGCGGCCGCGATTGAGCAGAAGCGCGATGGCGGCGAAAGACAATCCAACCATCACGATGAGGCCGTTATCGAAGCGGCGCTGGCTCAAGAGCATGAACAAGACGAGCGTGAGACATGGCAGCGCCACCCCAAGCGCGGCCTCGCTCAACAAGGATTCCCCGCTCGCGCGCGGTCGCAACAAGCCTTGCACCACGAAGGTCAGGAGAATGAGCGCGAGCCCCATTAGACCAAGGCCAAGCGGCGCCTGTCCCGCCGCCAGCATGGCGCCGTCCGCGCCTTCTTGAGAGAACAGCCAATCCGGTTTCATCAGCGTCGCCGTCATCGCGAGCGCGAACACCATCGCCGTCGCCAGAAACACCATCTGCATGCGCCGTCCCGCGCCGCGATAGATCGGCGCCGCCGCGCCGATGATCGCGGCCGCCCCGCCCGCGCCGCCCGCGAACAGCGCAAGCTCGATCGGGTTGCGCACGAAGAGAGCGAGCGCTGCGAGCGCCATGGCGAAACTCGCCGCCGCCGTGGCGTTCGCGAGCGGCTTCAGCGCAATCGGCGCGATCGGCCGGAAAAGCGCGATGGCGGCCAGCGCCAGAGGATATTCGTAAATGTCGTTGAAGATGAGCGGCGCGAGAAGCGCGGTCGCGGCGCCGCCGACGACCCCGCCAATCGAAACCCAAAGATAAAATTCCGTCAGCCTGTCCGCGGGCGGACGCGCGCGCGCCAAGGCAAGATGGCACACGAGCGCCGACAGAAAGAAGCAAGCCAGATTGGCCGCGAGCGTGAGCCCAAATCCCGTGCGCGAAAAATAGGACGAAACGAGCAAGGCGAGCGCCAGCGGATGCGCGATCAGCACGAAAGGCGCGATGCGCTCGGCGCCGCGCGCGAAGGCGATGACGAAGGTCAAAAGATAGAGCGCAAGCGGCAGCACCCACAAGAAAGGCGCTGAGGCGACGTCCGTGGAGATGTGCTGCGTGACGCCCAGAATGAGGCTCGATGGAATGGCTGCGGCGGCGAGCCAATAGAGCCGTTGCTTCCAGGTCGGCGCCGGCGAGACGGACGCCGCGCTCTCAGCGCCGGCGCCGCGATTGGCGCCGAGCGCGACAAGCGCGGCCAAGGCGATGAACACCGCGACTGCAAGATAGGCGATGGTCCAGACCGCGCGCTGCTCGCTCAATCCGATCAAAGGCTCGACCACGATGGGATAGGCCAACAGACCCGCGAAACTGCCAAGGTTGGAGGCTGCGTAGAGATAATACGGATCGTGCGCGTCGGCGCGGCCCGTGCGCGCATACCAAGCCTGCAACAAAGGCGCGCTGGCCGATGCGATCGCGAAAGGCGCGCCGACCGAAAGCGTCAGCACGCCAAGCAGCCAAAGCGCCGGCTGCTCCACATTGGGCGGGCCGAACACGCCGCTGACATGCAGCGGCAGCGTCAGCCAGGCGGCGGCCAGCGCCAGCGCATGAACGAGAATCTGCACGCGCAGCACGCGCACGCGCTGGAGAAGATGCGCGTACAGATATCCAGCCAGAAGCGCGGCCTGAAAGAACGCCATGGAGGTGTTCCACACCGCCGGCGAGCCGCCCAGCAGCGGCGTGACCATGCGTCCGAACAGCGGCTGCAAGGAGAATGTCAGCGCCGCGCTGGCGAACAGCGTCAGCGCGAACACGGGCGGCGCCGCGCGCCGTGCTGCCAGGATCATGTCCGCCCCTCACTCGCCCGCCCGCCCCATGGACATTGGCGCGGCTCTCAGCCCAAATCGGGGTAAAGGTGAGGCCGTCATGTTTCCAGATTATTTACTGATGTCGGCGCGGCTTCTCTTGGCCGATGCGGAGGAGCGGCGGCTGAAAATCGTCACCGCGGAAAGCTGCACGGGCGGCCTGGTCGCCGGCTGCCTCACCGAGATCGCGGGCTCGTCCAAGGTGGTCGAGCGGGGCTTTGTCGTCTATTCGAACCGCGCCAAGGAAGACATGCTCGGCGTGCCGGGCGATTTGATCGCCGATTTCGGCGCCGTCAGTGAGCCGGTGGCGCGGGCGATGGCGGAAGGCGCGCTGCGCGAAAGCCGCGCCAATATCGCGATCGCGATCACCGGCGTCGCCGGTCCGGGCGGGGGCACGCGGCTGAAGCCTGTCGGCCTCGTTCATTTCGCCGCCGCGCGCGAAAACCGCTCCATCATCCATGAGATGGAGCTCTACGGCGATATCGGGCGCAGCGAGATCCGCGAAAAGAGCGTGGAGAAGGCGTTCGAGCTTATTCGCCGGATGATGGATTAGGCGCGGAGGCGCCGAAGCGGCGATGCGCTTCCGCCTCGAAGGCGCTGAGGATGCGCCGCGCGGCGTGATCGCGATTGGCGGCGGCAAGGGCCTGCAAGAGCGGATTCTTGAATTCGTAGGCGATCCAGAATTTGATCCGCGCGCCCTGCGGCGCGTGCTCGAATCGCCAGCGATTTTCCAGTCGGCGAAACGGCCCACGCGCCAGTTTCACCTCCACCGCGCCCTCCTCCGGGCTGCAGCGCACATGGGTGGCGAACGTCTCGGCGATCGCGCGCCAACCCACCTCCGCCTCCGCGAGCCCTTCCCAGCCTTCGCCGATGCGCTTTTCCTCCACGACGCGGATTGATTTCAGCCACGGAATGAAGCGCGGATAGGCGCGCACGTCGCCGACCAGCTTGCACAAATCGGCCGGCTGATAAGGCAAGCGCGTCTCGGTTTCGACGACGGCCAGCGCCACTAGGCCCGAGCCGCCGCGCGCGCCGCCTTGAGCCGCGCGAAATCCTCGCCCGCATGGTGGCTGGAGCGCGTCAGCGGGCTGGCCGACACCATCAGGAAGCCCTTGGCATAGGCGATGGTTTCGAGCGCCTTGAACTCATCCGGCGTCCAATAGCGCGCGAGCGCGGCATGCTTGCGCGTGGGCTGGAGATATTGGCCGATGGTGAGGAAATCGACGCCGGCGACGCGCAGATCGTCCATCACCTGCATCACCTCTTCCTTGGTTTCGCCCAGCCCGACCATGAGGCCGGACTTGGTGAAGAGCGAGGGATCGCGCTGCTTCACGGAATCGAGCAGGCGCAGGGATTGATAATAGCGCGCGCCGGGCCGGATGGAGAGGTAAAGCCGCGGCACGGTTTCCAGATTGTGGTTGAACACGTCCGGGCGCGCATCGATCACGCGCTCGGCCGCGCCGGGCTTCCGAAGAAAATCGGGCGTGAGGATTTCAATCGTGGTCGTCGGCGCGGCGGCGCGAATCGCTTCGATCACGGCGACGAAATGGGCGGCGCCGCCATCGTCCAGATCGTCCCGATCGACGCTGGTGACGACGACATGGGAGAGGCCCATCGCAGCGACGGCGCGCGCCACGTTGGCCGGCTCCGCGGCGTCCAGGGGGCCGGGCAGACCGGTGGCCACGTTGCAGAACGAACAGGCCCGCGTGCAGACCTCGCCGAGGATCATGAACGTGGCGTGCTTCTGGCTCCAGCACTCGCCGATGTTTGGGCAAGCGGCCTCTTCGCACACCGTCACAAGCTTGTTTTCACGAACGATTTCGCGCGTCGCGTGATAAGTGGGGCTGGACGGGGCGCGGACCCGGATCCAATCGGGCTTGCGCAGGACCGGCGTGTCCGGACGGCCCTGCTTTTCGGGGTGGCGCGGACGCTCTGGGGGGCCGCTGGCGTCGATCAGAGTGGGCATCGTGGGTGTTACATGGTCCGAACCGGGCCGCCCCGCAATCGGGCGCCCCCGCTTGTCAAACGCCGCGACGCGGCTAGGCTTGTTACAGGCGTGAAATATATATCACGCGGCCGGCCGGCGCGATCGACGCTGGCGGCGGGAACGGGATTCGGAGGACATTCCCAAATGGCGCATGGCCCGTTCGACCCTTTGCGGACGCGCGTGACCCTGTTTCAGGCCCTGTTGCGGGCGAAGGCCGCCGAGGGCGGCGGCGCGATCGTCCTTGAAGACCATGACCGCGCGCCCATGAGCTATGACGGGCTCATCCGCGCCGCGTTCGCGCTCGGCGGCAAGCTGAAGGCGTTCACCGCGCGGCGCGAGCGCGTGGGAATCCTCTTGCCGACCGGCGTGGGCGCCACAGTCACGTTTTTCGCCCTGCACGCGATCGGGCGAACGCCGGCCATGCTCAATTTCACCGCCGGCGCCATGAATTTGAAGGCCGGCTGCGAAATCGCCGGTGTGAAGACCATCCTCACGGCCCGCCGCTTCGTTGAGCAAGGCAAGCTCGAAGCATTGATGGAGGATCTCGGCCGCTTCGCCCGCATCGTCTATCTGGAAGACGTGCGCGCGAAGGTTCATCTGGGCGACAAGCTGGGCGCGCTGGTGAAGGGCTTTTTTCCAGCCGCCTTCGCCGTGGACGCCGACGCCGACGAGCCGGGCGTCATTCTTTTCACGTCAGGCAGCTTCGGCGCGCCGCGCGGCGTGGTGCTGAGCCACGCGAACATCATCGCGAACATCGAACAATGCGGCGCCCATATTCCCTTCGATCCGGAATGGGTCTTTTTCAACCCGCTGCCGATGTTCCATTGCTTTGGGCTAACAGGCGGCACGCTCTTGCCGCTGCTGCGCGGGCATAAGGTTTTCCTCTATCCCTCGCCGCTGCATTTCAAGGACATCCCCCCGCTCATCCGAGAAGCGGGCGCGAATGTGCTGTTCGCGACGGACACGTTCGCGATGCAATATGCGCGCAGCGCCAAGGACCGCGAATTGTCCTGCCTGAAATTCGCCGTGCTCGGCGCCGAACGCGTAAAGCCGGAGACGCGCGCGCTCTTTCAGAGCAAGTTCGGCGTCGAATTGCTCGAAGGCTATGGCGCCACCGAAGCCTCGCCCGTGATCGCGGTGAACCAGCCGGGCGCCAATACGGATGGCAGCGTCGGGCGTATCCTGCCTGGCATTGAATGGAAGCTGGAGCCCGTGCCCGGCATTGAGAAGGGCGCGAAGCTGATCGTGCGCGGGCCGAACATCATGCTCGGCTATTTGGATTCCAACGGTCAGATCGAGCCGCCGCCCGGCGGCTGGCACGATACGGGCGATGTCGTCACGATCGATGATGACGGCTTTATCCGCATCGAAGGCCGCGCAAAGCGCTTCGCCAAGATCGGCGGCGAGATGATCTCCCTCAACGCCGTGGAAGGTTTCGCGGCCGCGCTCTGGCCCAAGCACAATCACGCGGCGGTGTCCTTGCCCGATCCGCGCAAGGGCGAGCGCGTGGTGTTGTTCAGCGATAATCCCAACGCCAAGCCGGGCGATCTTCTCCAATGGGCCCAGTCCAATGGCGCGCCCGAGATCGCGGTGCCGAAGCGCGTGATCCCGCTGCCGGAAATTCCGGTGCTCGGCACGGGCAAAACCGATTACGCCCAATTGCAGCGTCTGGCCGAAGAGCGCGCCGGCGCCGCAGAAGCGGCGTAAGGCCGACACGGGTTCAATCCGACCGGGCCGCCGCGCCGCTATATTTGACTAATCGGCGGCGCCTTCAGTCATTGCCCAGGAAGGCGGGCACGCTGTCGCCGAAGCCGCCTTCATCGCCGCCATCGCCTTCACGCTGCGCGCTCGCCGGAGCGCCCTCGGGAGCGCCCTCGCGCGGGCCGCGCTCGCCGTCAGGGCGGAAGCGATTGCGACGGCGTCGACGCCCGCCGCGCCATTCGCCTTCCCCCTCGGCGGCGAATTCGCCTTCGGGGCGCGGCTCGGCCGCTTCGCGGGGCTGATAATCGGCGCGCGCTTCGCGCGGCTGATACTCCCCGCGCGGTTCGCGGTGTTCACGGGGCTCGCGGGGCTCGCGCTGTTCGCGCGGCTGGTAATCGCCGCGCGGCTCGCCACGCGGTTCGCGCGGCGCGAAATCACGGCCTTCGCGATTCTGGAAATCGCCCCGGTCGCGCTGGCCGTCGCGTTGTCCATCGCGCTGGCCGTAATAGCCGCGCTCGCGCTGCTGGTGGTCGCGTCCGTCGCGCGGCTGATCCTGGCGCTGCTCGCGGTACTCGCCGCGCTGTTGTTCGCCGGCCTCGGCCTCCTCGCCGCCCTCGTCGTCGCCATCATAATCGGCGTCCTCACCGAAGCGATCCTGCGGCTGAGGGGGCGGCATGGCCGGCTGCATGGCCCGCATCACGCGGAAATAATGCTCGGCGTGTTGGAGGAAATTCTCCGCCATCACCCGATCGCCAGCGCTGGTCGCATCGCGCGCGAGCTGAAGGTATTTTTCGTAGATATGCGGCGCGGGCCCACGCACCTTCACTTCCGGCCCGTTGCTGTCGAAGGTTCTGTTGGGCTGGTGTCCAGGTTTACGCCCGTTTCCGCCGCGGCCCCGCTGACGTTTCATGCGCATTCCACCTAAATCTATGTCCGCTTGAGCGCGCGCGGACGGTTTGCGCCTTGTTCCTGGCGGGCGGCGTATCGCTGGAAAGGCGACGCAGTCCTGACCGGGTTCGATCGGCTAGAGACGCTCGCCACGATCCGCCTTGCGCCCGATGGCCGAGCTTCTCTGCGGTCGCGGGGGCGGCGTTCTGGAGCGCTCCGCCCGTGGAGCCTGCGCCGAGCTTACGGGCCCTCGCTGCGATTCCGCCTTCAGATGTAGCCGCGCCGCCCTGGCTTTCCAAGAATTTTTTCAGAGCCGACTGGTTAAGGCGCGCTTAGGCGGCGGAGGTCGCGGTCCAAACGCGCGGCCGTCCGGCCAAATCGTTCCAAAGGTTTTTCGGCAGGAGCCGCGCCTTCAACAGGAGCGTGCGCACCGCCTCGGCTTGGCCTGCGCCGATCTCGACGGCGGCGAGGCCGTCCGGCGCCAGGAGCCTCGCCATATGCGGCAGGAGCGCGCGGTAGGCGTCGAGCCCGTCGTCGCCGCCGTCCAGCGCCACGCGCGGCTCATGGAGGGCGACCTCCGGATCGAGCCCCGCGATCGCGGCGCTCTCGATATAGGGCGGATTGGCGACGATGCGGTCAAAGACGCCCTCGATCCCCTCGCCCCAATCGCCGCGCATGAGCCGCACCCGATCGGCAAGCCCCAGCGCCTCAAAATTGCTCTGCGCAACCAAAAGCGCCGCCTCGCTGATCTCCACCCCGACGCCGGTGGCGTGCGGTCGCTCGGTGAGCAAGGCGGCCAAGACCGCGCCTGAGCCCACGCCGAATTCCAGGATGCGCAGCGGCGCATCCGGCGCAGTCTCCTCAAGCGCGGCGTGCACGAGAACTTCAGTGTCCGCGCGCGGGGTGAGAACATCGCGCGTGACGGCGAGTTCGATCGTCCGAAACGCCTTGCGCCCAAGAATGTGCGCCAAGGGCTCGCGCGCCGCGCGGCGCCCCACCAGCGCGTCGATGGCGGCGATCTGGGCATCGCTGAGCACGCGGCGCGGGTCGGTAAGGATATCGAGCCTTGAAACGCCGGCGCCCTTCTCGATCAAAAGCCGCGCATCGAACGTGGGCTCTTCAACGCCGGCCGCTTCAAGCGCGCGGCGCGCCTCTTGCCAGGCAGTGACGAGCGATCGGCTCATGCGTCCGCCTCAAGCGCGGCGAGCTTGGCCGCCTGGTCTTCCGCGATCAGCGCCTCGACGATCGGCTCCAGCCCAGCTCCGGTCAGAACTTCGGGGAGATTATAGACGGTGAGATTGATGCGATGATCGGTGACGCGTCCTTGCGGAAAATTATAGGTGCGGATGCGCTCGCTGCGATCGCCCGACCCCACCTGGCCCTTGCGTTCGGCCGCACGCGCGCTGTCGCGTTTTTCGCGCTCCAATTCATAGAGACGCGCGCGCAGGATTTTCATGGCGTTGGCGCGGTTCTGATGCTGCGATTTTTCCGCCAGCACGATGACGATGCCGGACGGAAAATGCGTGACGCGCACGGCGCTATCAGTCTTGTTGACGTGCTGGCCGCCGGCGCCGGAAGCGCGCATCGTGTCGATGCGGATGTCTTTTTCATCGATGGCGATGTCGACATCATCGACCTCGGGCAGCACCGCCACGGTGGCGGCCGAGGTATGGATGCGACCTCCGGCCTCCGTTTCAGGCACGCGCTGCACCCGATGAACGCCGCTTTCAAAGCGCAAGCGGCCGAACACGCCCGCGCCGCTGATCGAGGCGACGACCTCCTTGAAGCCGCCGAGGCCGGTCTCCGAAATGCTCTCGATCTCGAAGCGCCAGCCGCGCAGCGCCGCGTAGCGCTGATACATTTTGAAGAGGTCGCCAGCGAACAGCGCCGCCTCTTCGCCGCCCGTGCCGGCGCGGATTTCGATGATGGCGGAGGCGTTCTCGTCCTTGTCCTTTGGGACAAGCAGCAATTTCGCCGCCTGCTCCAGATCATCGATGCGCGCGCGCACGTTCGGCAAATCCTCGCGCGCGAGCGCGGCCATGTCGGGATCGCTCATCAAGGCTTCGAGGTCTCGCGCTTCGGTTTGCGCCGCGCGCAGCGCTTGGACCGTCTCCGCGATGGGACGCAGTTCGGCATGCTCCTTGGATAGGCGCATGATCTCGGCGCCGTCCGTCGTCGCGGCCATGCGCGATTCCAGATACGCGAAGCGATCCAATGCTTGGGTAAGGCGGCCTTCAAGCCGCGCGAGCGACATGAGCGTTTACGACTTTACGTCGATGAAGATTTCCGATTGCACTTGCGTGACCTGCGGATTGGCGAACGTGATGCGCCCGTCCTCAAGGCGCCGGTAGGCGGCCATCACTTCGATCGCATGGCCGTTCGCGGCCTCCAAGTGAAAGCAGAGCGCCCGGCTCAAGGCCGCGCCATTGTCGGTCATCTGGCCATCGAAAACGAGGCCGGCCGCGATCAAGCCGTGCTCACGGTCATCGGCGCGAAACCCCGCGATCAAGCCGGAAATATGATCGGCCGGCACGGATTGTTCGGCGTCCAGATCGACATTGGTGTGAATTTGCTCGCCCGTCTTGCGGATGCCGGCGCCGAACGGAACGAAGGAGCGGCCGTTTTCCAACGCCTGATGCGCGGCGTCGAACAGATAGCGATAGGTGTCTTCCAGATGCTGCTGCAGCATGCGTGTGTTCCTCGCCTCGGGCTGAAGCGCGCATTGCGGCGAAGGTCA
Organism: uncultured Caulobacteraceae bacterium; assembly: GCA_964563395.1. GTDB lineage: Bacteria > Pseudomonadota > Alphaproteobacteria > Caulobacterales > Aquidulcibacteraceae > JBEVOS01. The sequence goes on along the minus strand of CAZLWK010000008.1, from coordinate 34,351 downwards.
CGCGGAGAACCGCCGGCCGCGCGTCTATCTTAGCGCGCGACCGGCCGATCCTTGAAGAGGCTTAGCCCGTGCGCTTTCCCGTGAGCGGGAACGAGCCGAACGCGCCGGCCTTGGCGCTGCCGCTCATGTCGTCGCCCGCGACCTTCGCGGTGAATTCGAGCGTGATCGGCATCGGTTGCGTGACATTGATCGACCAGGTGAGCGTATCGCCGCTGACCTTGCCGGTGATTTCCTGAGATTGGCCTTCAGCCGCGGCGCTGCCGGTGAAGGTGTCGCCGGCCGTCTTGATCGTCACTTCGGAATTGCGCGCGCCCATGGGCGTATTGAGCGTGATGGTCCACTTACCGTCGGCTGACATCGGGGTCTCCCTTGTTAGGCACCGGCGCCTTATCAACAGGGCGCGCCCCGCGCAAGGACTTTGACGAGGGCGTCAACTATTCGTGCGCATCGCTCGCCCGCAGCGCGGCCGCCTTGGCTTCCACGAGCGCGACGATGTGGTCGATCATGTCCGCATTGTCCAATTTGTGATCCGGCTTTCCCGCCACATAGACCATGCCCGCGCCCTTGCCGCCGCCTGTGAAACCAAGATCGGTCATCAACGCTTCGCCCGGCCCGTTCACGACGCACCCGATGATGGACAGCGAAATCGGCTGGGCGATGTGCGCCAGCCGCGCTTCCAGCGCCTCCACCGTCTCGATCACATTGAAGCCCTGACGCGCGCAGGACGGGCACGCAATGATCGTGACCCCGCGAGAGCGCAGGCCAAGCGCCTTCAAGAGATCATGGCCGACTTTGACCTCCTCCACCGGATCGGCGGCGAGCGAGACGCGGATCGTATCGCCGATCCCGGCCCAAAGCAGCGAGCCCATGCCGATCGCGGATTTGACCGTGCCCATGCGCAGCGCGCCGGCCTCGGTGACGCCCAGATGCAAGGGCGCGTCCGTCGCCTCGGCGAGCGCCTGATAGGCGGCGGCGGTGAGGAAAACGTCGGAGGCTTTCACGCTGATCTTGTATTCGCGAAAATCATGCTCCTCGAGCAAAGCGGCGTGGAAAAGCGCGCTCTCCACCATCGCCTCCGGGCAAGGCTCGCCGTATTTCTCCAAGAGGTGTTGCTCAAGCGAGCCGGCGTTCACGCCGATGCGGATGGCGCAGCCATGATCCTTGGCCGCCTGCACCACGTCGCGCACGCGCTCCTTGGAGCCGATATTGCCGGGATTGATGCGCAGGCACGCCGCGCCCGCCATCGCCGCCTCTATGGCGCGGCGATAATGGAAGTGGATGTCGGCGACGAGCGGCACGGCGGCCGCCTTCACGATCTTGGCGAAGGCGGCGGTGGAGTCTTCGTCGGGGCATGAGACGCGAATGATGTCGGCCCCCGCCTCCTCCATGCGCCGGATTTGCGCGATCGTCGCGTCCGCGTCGGCGGTGCGCGTATTGGTCATGGATTGAACGCTGATCGGCGCATCTCCGCCCACCGCGACGGCGCCGACGTGAATTTTGCGCGAATTGCGCCGCGCGATGCGCCGCCATGGGCGAAGGTGGTGAAGGTCGTGCGCGCCGGAATCCATGCCACCTATGTAGCGCGCCGCGGGGCCCCGCGCGAGCTAGCCTTCGGCGGGCGGCGGAACCGGCGCTTCGGCCGCCGGCGCGGCCTCGGCGGGCGGCGCGGCGGGCGTTTCGGCCGGCGACGGCGCTGGCGCGGCGGCGCGGGGCGGCATGGCGCGCGGAGCTTCGGGCGCCGCCAAGGGCTGCGGCGCGATCGGCAAGGGCTGGATGCTATCGAGCTGGCGCCCAAGAACGGGCTTTAGCGCATCGCCCAGAGGGCCCGCTGGCGCGCCGTCGATGACCACCTCGAAGGCGCCGCCGTCGCGCGCATGGAGCGTCCAGCCGGGGCTGGCATCGGGCCGATAGGTTTCGCCGGGTCGCATCGTCCGAGACAGGAACACCGTGCCGTCCGGCCCGCGTACTTCCAGCCAGGCTTCGGCCAAGGCGCGGATTTCGATCTCGCGGCTGCGCACGACGGCTCCGCCCGACGTCGCGGAGGACGGCGCGGCCGCGATCTCCGGCTGCTCCGGCGCGGCGGCGATCTCCGATTGCAGCGCGCGCCAACCGACAAAGGCGGCCGCCGTGGCGCCGACCGCGAGCGCGACCAGCCAAGGCCGGCGCGGATCGGGCCGCGACTCCGGCGAGCGAATTTGCGGCAGCGCATCCTCGCGCGACAGCGCGCACTCATCCTGGAATTGCTCGACGAGCGCCTGCGCATCGAGCCCGAGCATTTGCGCGTAGGAGCGCAGATACGCCAAGGCATAGGCCTTGCCCGGCAATTGCTTGGCGTTCATCGCCTCAAGCGCTTCGAGAAATTCGCGGCGCACGCGAATTCGATGCTGCACGTCCTCAAGGCTAAGACCGAGCTGCATGCGCGCTTCATGGAGCTTGCGCCCGGCGCGCCATGTCGGATCGATATTCAGCGCGCGCGCCGGCGCCGGCCGCGCGCGCATGCGTTGGCCGACATCCTCAAGAGGTTGCGGCGTATCGGATCCAGTCTGGTTCAGCATGAAGGAGAGGCCCTCTTTCGAGACCGCTTATTTTTCAACGCAATTCTTACGCCATTTGTAAACATTAGACGCGAATCACGCGTTTCTCAACGCGCGCGGCCGCACCTTTACAGCGAAACGCCCGCGCTTGCCGCGTAAGCCTGCAGATCGGAGCGCACGCTCGCCTCGCTCGCTGTTAACCTATGCGCCAAGAACGATGCTGCGTCGCTTTGGTTAAGAGAAAGAGTCATTTGCTTGACGGGGCCCACGCCAGACGCCGGCGCCGACAAGCGGGTGAAGCCCAACGCCACGAACGCCATCGCCTCAAGCGGCCTGCCCGCCGCCTCGCCGCAAATCGACAAGGGCAGACCCGCTGCGTCCGCGGCTTCGCGGATGTGCTTGAGAAAGCGCAACGCCGCCGGCGTGAGAATGTCGTAGCGATCGGCGACGCGCGGATTGCCGCGATCGGCGGCGAAAAAATATTGCATGAGATCGTTGGTGCCGATCGAGAGGAAATCGGCCTTGCCCCGCAGCGCCGCGATCGACCAGGCGAGCGCAGGCGCCTCGACCATGACGCCGACTTCGAGCTTGGCCGGCGCCTTGCGTCCGCGTTTCACGCTCCACGCCAGTTCGCGCTCCAGAAGCGACCGCGCCGCATCGAATTCGAGCGTGGTGGTGACGAGCGGAAACATCACCCGCAGCCACCGGCCTTCGGCGGCGTCCACCAGGGCCCGCAATTGGTAGCGCAGCAGGGCGGGCCGATCGAGCCCGATGCGCAGCGCCCGCCAGCCGAGCGCTGGGTTTTCCTCCCGTTCGCTGACCATGTAGGGCAGCACCTTGTCGCCGCCCAGATCGAGCGTGCGGAAGGTGACGGGGCGCTCGCCCGCGGCGTCCAAGACGTCCCGATAGAGTTGCGTCTGGGATTTGAGGCGCGGCAGCGTCTCGGACACCATGAATTGGAACTCGGTGCGGAAGAGGCCGATGCCTTCGGCCCCCGCCTCGGCGAGGTGCTGCACGTCCAGCGCGAGGCCGGCGTTCATCAGCAGCGTGATGCGCTTGCCGTCCTGCGTGATCGCGGGCGTCTCGCGGATGCGGGCATAGGCCTGCGCGCGCTCGGAGCGGACGGCCATGCGCTGCCTGTAGGCCCGCTCCACCTCGGGCCGCGGCCGCAATTCGGCGACGCCTTGCTCGCCGTCCAGGATGACGCTGTCGCCAGCTTCGACGCGGGAGAGAAGCCCATGAAGGCGACCCACCATCGGCACGCCCAGCGCACGCGCCACGATCGCGGCGTGGCCGGAGGGCGCCCCCTCCTCCAAGGCCACGCCCAGCAGCCTGTCGGCGCCGTATTCGAGGAGCTCCGCCGGCCCCAGATCGCGGGCGATCAGGATGGCGTTGCGCGGGGCCAGATCGGCCGATGGGACGGCCCCGGCCAGCGTGCGCAAAAGGCGATTATCCAGATCCTCGAAATCCTGCATCCGCTCGCGCAGATAAGGATCCTTCGAGGCGTTGAGCCGCGCCCGGTGCTCGCCGCGCACACGTTCGACCGCGGCGTCGGCGGACAAGCCTGCTTTCACGCCGCTGCGTAGGCGCGCCTCCCAGCTCGGATCGCGCGACATCATCACGAACGTCTCAAGCACGTCGCGCGAGACCCCGGAAATGCGGCCCGGATCGCCATGCAGCATGGCCTCCAAGGTGGTGCGCACTTGCACCAAGGCCGCCTCAAGACGGCGCTCCTCCTGGGCGGGGTCGTCGGCGATGACACGACCGAGCGGCGCGTGGGGTTCGTGCAGCACCGCGACGCCAATGGCGAGCCCATCGGAGAAAGCCCGCCCGGGCAGGCGCTCGGCGCCGCTGGCCCGGACCTCGACGTCCTGCAAGGCGGCCGGATCACCGAACGCGCCGGAGGCGACGATCTCGGCCAGCACCATGGCGATGGTCTGCAGCGCCTCGACCTCGTCGTCGCCATAGATGCGCGAGACGCGGTTCTGGACCACAAGCACGCCGAAGACGCGCTCTGACCGCACGATCGGCACGCCGAGGAAGGACATGAACGGATCCTCGCCGGTTTCAGGCCGGTACGAGAAGCGCTCGTGATGGGGGGCGTCGGCGAGATTTAGGGGGCTGCCCGTCTCGTCGACCAGACCGACAAGCCCCTCCCCGGCCTTCAGCCGCGTGCGATGGACGGCCTCGCGCTTGAGACCCTCGGTGGCGAAGAGCTCATTGGCGCCGCCGCGCTTGAGATAAATCGAGCAGACGTCGGCGACCATGGTGGCGGCCACCATGGAGACAAGCCGGTCCAGCCGCTCCTGCGCGGAGCCGCCAGCCTCCATGATCTCGCGCAGCTTGCGCAAGAGCACGCGGGAACCGGGGACATTGGCCGCCGGACTCGCCAAGAGGGCCGCTCCTTCGTTGCTATGGCCGCGCCTTACGCGGCGTCGAGCCCATAAGCCGTGTGCAGCGCCCGGACCGCAAGCTCGGTGTATTGCGCGTCGATAAGTACGCTGATCTTGATCTCGGACGTGGCGATCACCTCGATATTGATCCCCTTTTGCGCCAACGCCGTGAACATTGTGCGCGCCACGCCGGCCTGGCTCTTCATGCCGATGCCGATCACGGACACTTTCGAGACGTCGCGCTGCACCTGAACGTCCTGCAGGCCGATCTTCGTCTTCAACGCCTGCACCACCTCCACCGCCCGGCCCGCATCGCGATCGGGACAGGTGAAGACGATGTTCTGCGCGCCGGCGGTGCGCGTCGAGGATTGGACGATCATGTCCACATTGATGTTGGCTTCGGCCAAGGAGCCGAAAATGTCGGCGGCGACGCCGGGATGATCCTCCACGCCGAGCAGCGTGACCTTGGCCTCGTCGCGGCTATAGGCGACGCCGGAAACAACTTGCTTTTCCACGATCTCATCCTCGTCGCAGACGATCGTGCCGGGATTGGGCTCGCCCGGCTCGACAAAACTAGAAAGCACGCGCACCGGCACGCGCTTGGCCATGGCCAGTTCGACCGAACGCGTCTGAAGAACCTTGGCGCCGAGCGAGGCCATCTCCAGCATTTCTTCATAGGAGATTTTTTCGAGACGCCGCGCCTTGTGACGGCTCGGCGCGCCGGTCTCGGCATTGTCGTAGCGCAGAATGCGCGGGTCCGTCGTGTAGACGCCGTCGACATC
>CAZLWK010000008.1:0-28632 GCA_964563395.1 uncultured Caulobacteraceae bacterium | reverse complement strand
CCTTGGCGCCCAGCGACGCCATTTCCAGCATCTCCTCATAGGAGACCCGCTCCAGCCGCCGCGCGCGCTGTTCGATCCGGGGGTCGGTGGTGTAGACGCCGTCGACATCCGTATAGATGTCGCAGCGCTCGGCGCCGATGGCGGCGGCGACCGCAACGGCGGACGTGTCCGAGCCGCCGCGGCCGAGCGTCGTGACGCGGCCCTCGGCGGTGATCGCCTGGAAGCCTGGAATGACCGCCACCTCGCCGCGATCCATCGCCGCGCCCAGCGCATCGGCGTCAATGGAATCGATGCGCGCCTTTGAAAATTGCGCGTCGGAGCGAATGGGGATTTGCCAATTCTGCCAGGAACGCGCGGGAATTCCCATCGCGCGCAAGGCGAGCGCTAAAAGCCCGGTCGTCACCTGTTCGCCGGTGGAGACCACGACATCGTATTCGTCATCGAAGCGGGCCGTGCCGGCGCCGGCCTCCTTGGCGAGCGCGCCGCCCGCATCCTGCGCCAGCGCGACGAGCTTGTTCGTCTCGCCGGACATGGCGGAGACGACGACAGCTATGCCGCGCCCGGCCGTGCGCTCGGCGGCGACGATGCGCGCCACGCGTCGAATGCGCTCCACATCGCCCACGGACGTGCCGCCAAACTTCATCACCAGACGCGCCATGGGCCGCCAATTCCTCCACCTGCGGGCGTGGGGCGCGCTCTAGCATGCTCCGCGAAAAAGGGAAAAGCGCGCCGCTTGACCGGAGGCCGGCGCCGTCCAATGTCCCTGCCCATGCCCCCCGCCTCCTCCCGTGACGCCGCCGAGATCGAGAAATTCGCCGCGCTCGCCGCGACCTGGTGGGATCCGAGCGGCCCGTTCGCCGCGCTCCATCGGATGAACCCGGTTCGGTTGTCCTTCATCCGTGAACGCGCCAGCGCGCATTTCGGCGCGCCAGCGGGGCAATCTAGGCCGTTGGCGGGTCTCAAGGCGCTCGATCTGGGCTGCGGGGGCGGCCTTGTGACGCTGCCCCTCGCGCGGATGGGCGCGGCCGCTGAGGGCCTCGACGCCGGAGAAGAGGCGATCGCCGCCGCGCGCCACCAAGCCAAGGCGGCGGGCCTTGCGATTCAGTTCCGCGTCGGCGTCGCCGAGGATTGGGCCACGCGGGCGGGCGCATCCTACGATCTCATCACCGCACTCGAAATCGTCGAGCACGTGGCCGACCTCGCCGCCTTCCTCCAGGCCGCCGCCGCGCTCCTTAAGCCGGGCGGGCTCTTGATCGTGTCCACCATCAACCGCACGCCGCGCGCGCGCGCCTTGGCGCTTTTCGCGGCCGAGAAAGTGCTGCGCATGGCGCCTGAAGGCGCGCACGATTTCGAAAAGCTCGTCACGCCGGATGAATTGTCCGCCGCCGCGCCAATGCTGGATTGGGAGACGCCGCGCGGGCTCACCTTCGATCCGATCGGCCGGCGCTGGGCGCTCTCGGACGATGTGTCGATGAATTATCTGCGCGCCGCGACGAAGCCGCGCGCGGCCTAATTGAGTTTACGCGGCGGGGTCGGCGCGAGCTCGGGCGGCAAAGGCGCGACCGGCAATCCTTCCTCGGCCATCACCCGCGCTTCCTCGATGGTCGCCTCGCCCCAGATCGGGCGGTCATCGACATCGCCGGCGGCGATTTTGCGGGCCTCTTCGGGGAAGCGCTCGCCGACATAATCGAAATTGTCGCGGATATGCTCTTTCAGCTTCGCGGCCATAGCCATCGCCATGGCGCGCGGGCTGCGCTCCTCCCCGCGGTCCGTGCGCGCGATGTTCGGCGCCATCGCGGCCTTTTCGATCTTGGTGGAGCCGCAGAACGGGCATTCGATGAGCCCCGCTTCGGCCTGCGTGTCATAATCGGCGCTGTTGCGAAACCACGCGTCGAACTCATCGTCCTGCGCGCAGCGAAGCGTGTAATGAATCATGGCGCTTGCGGAGGGGCTTCAAACGCGCGGGCGCCGCGCCAGGCTGGAATCTTGCCGCGCGCCTCGGCGACCTTGTCGAGATCGAGATCGGCGATCAGAACGCCCGGCGCGTCATGATCGAGCTTGCCGATCACGGCGCCCCAGGGATCGACCATCAAGGTGCGGCCGAAGGTGGTGCGGCCATCCTCATGGAGGCCGCCTTGCGCGGGCGCGACGACATAGGCGCCGGTTTCGATGGCGCGGGCGCGCAGCAAAATCTCCCAATGCGCCTCGCCGGTCGGCTTGGTGAAGGCGGCGGGCACGAAAAGGATTTCAGCGCCAGCGCCCGCGAGCGCCTGATAGAGCGGCGCGAAGCGCACATCGTAGCAAATGGTCAGACCCAACTTTGCGTCCATTGGACCGTTCGCCAACACGGCCTTGTCTCCAGGCGCGAAGGTCGCGGATTCGCGATATGCTTCGCCCTGCCCCAATTGCACGTCGAACAAATGAATTTTGTCGTAGCGCGCGACGATCTTGCCGGCAGGCGTGAACAGGAGCGAGCGATTGAGGGCGCGGCCGTCGCCCGAGGCGACCGAGGTGGAGCCGAGCAGCAGCCAGACGCCATGCTCTTCTGCGAGCCTGCCCCAGGCGACGAGGTCCGGATCGTCCTTCTCCGGCCCGATCGCGGCCAACAGGCGCTCGCGGTTGCGATCGAGCCGCGTCGTGCATTCCGGCGTAGCGATCAGGCGCGCGCCCTTGGCGGCCGCCTCACGGATAAGCGGCGCGGCCGCCGCGCGATTGGCGGCGGGTTCAACGCCGCTGCGCAATTGCACGGCCGCCACGCGCAGGGGACGCGCCATCAGGCCCCCGCGAGCAGAGGATCGAGCCCGCCCTTGGCGTCGAGCGCGTGCAAATCGTCGCAGCCGCCGACATGGGTTTCGCCGATGAAAATCTGGGGATAGGTGCGCCGCCCGCCAGAACGGCGCTCCATCTCGCCGCGCATGGCGGAATCGAACGTGGCGTCGATCTCCGTGACCGGCGCGCCCTTGCGCTTCAACAGCGAGAGCGCCCGCGCGCAATAGGGGCAGAACGCCTTGGTGTAGATCGTGACCGGCTGCATGGCGCCGCGCTCTCCTTTACCTGAACGTCATATAAGCACGTCGGTGGGGCGGACAACGCGGGCCAAGGTCGCAACATGCACCTTGGCAGCGCCGACCTTGCGCAGTGCGCGGGCGCACGCCTCAGCCGTCGCCCCGGTGGTGAGCACGTCGTCGACCACAAGCACGGTGAGACCGTCGAAACGGCCGGCGGCCTTGATGGCGCCCGAGACGTTGCGCGCCCGTTCGCCGGCGCTGAGGCCGGCCTGGCTGCGCCGCCGCTTGATCCGGCGCAGCGCGCCCGGCCGCCAACGCTTGCCGGCCGCCTCTGATAGCCCCTTCGCAAGCCAGGCCGCCTGGTTGAAGCTGCGGGCCGCGAGCCGCGTCCAATGCATGGGCGCAGGGGCGACGAAGTCGGCTTCATCGAGCAAGGGCGCCGCCGCCGCCCGCATCCAGGCCGCGAACACGGCCAGCCCATCGCGCCGCCCCGCGCGTTTCAGATCGAGAATCAACCGGCGGGCTTGATCGTCATAGGCGAGCGCGGCGCGGGCGCGGTCGAACGCGGGCGCATCGGCGGCGCACGCGCCGCACACCGCTTCTGGTCCAACCGTCTCTGGCAGCGGAAACCCGCACCGGAAGCAGAGCGGATCGGTCAAGAACGTTAGAGCGCCCCACAGCGCCGGCTCGATCATGCCCGGACGGTCGACGACGGCGTCGCTGAGCAAGGATCGCGGCGGCCAGACGAGATCGGCGGCGCGCGCAATGAGCCCACGCCTTTGGAACATCGCCCTTGGCCGATAAGGTGCGCCCATGACCTCGCCCACGCCCTTCGATACGGCCTTGCTGCGCCGACGCAAGGCGCGCGCGGCGCCGCGCTTCGCCGAAGCGGCGTTTCTGCACAGAAGCGCGGCGGAGGATCTGGCGGAGCGGCTGGAGGCCATTCCCCGACGCTTTGAGCGGACGCTGCTGCTCGGCACGGGGCTTTTTCGCGAAGCGCTGGCCGCGCGGCCGTCGCTCGCGCAGAGGGTGGAAATCATCGCGCATGCCGATGTCGCGAGCGCCCTTATCGGTCCGCGTGGGGCGGCTGTGAGTTTGGAGCGCTTGCCATTCCGCGCCGAAGCGTTTGATCTGATCGTATCGCCTCTGGCGCTGCATTGGGCGAACGATCTGCCGGGCGTGTTCGCACAGATGCGTCTGCTCTTGCAGCCGGACGGTCTCATGCTGGCGAGCCTGCTCGGCGGGGACACGCTGGTCGAATTGCGCCGCGCCTTGATCATCGCCGAAACCGAAGTGTTGAACGGCGCGGGCGTACGGGTCGCGCCATTCGCGACGCTGGAGGACATGACCGCCTTGCTGCAGCGAACGGGCTTTGCGCTGCCGGCGGCCGATCGCGACCGGCTGCGCGTGTCGTATCGCGATCCCTTGCGGCTGTTTCAGGATTTGCGCGCCATGGGCGAGACCAACATGCTCGTCGCGCGCGCCGGTCCGCTACGGCGCGCAGCGCTGATGCGCACGCTCGAACTCTTGAGCGAAACGCCCGCGATCACGTTCGACGTGCTTACCGCCACGGGCTGGGCGCCGGCGCCGTCGCAGCCGAAGCCGTTGCGGCCGGGATCGGCGCGCGCGCGTCTCGCCGATGCGCTGGGCGTAAAGGAACAAGACCCAGAACGTGACGTCTAGACCGTGATCGTTTTTGGTTGCATCAGCCAAAGACGTGAATCGCGGTCTAGTTCAAAATTAGAGCACGTTCGCCGCATCAGATGGATTCAATCTGATGCGGCCGTGCTCTAGGCGCGCGCGGGGCGCGTCATCGCATACATGCGCGGGCCGCCGCCCTTCACATCGAACGCGGCTGTGACCTCAAAGCCATGCCGCTGATAGAGCGCGACGTTGCGCTCGGTGGACGCTTCCAAATAGGCCGGAAGCCCCGCCGCATCGACCTCTCTGAGCGTCGTCTTCAGGATCGCCGAGCCGATCCCAAGGCCCTGGGCTTTCGGCGCGACGCCCAAAAACACCAGATGCGCGTGCGGCGCGCTGGGATGATGCGCGGCGAGCTCGGCGCCGAGCGCTTGCGCGCGCCGCATGCCGGAAAAGCCCGCGACGGACAAGAAAAAGGGAAGCCGCATCACTTCACCGAATGCGCTCGTCGCAAAGGCATGCGCGCCGGCCGGCAACCAGATCGCCGCGCCGAGGGGCGCTTGCACGTCCGCTTCAGCAAGCCAAAGCTCACGTCTTGGACTGACGCCTTCGCGCACCGCGAAATCGAAAAAGGCCCGGCGGGCGCGTTCCTTTTGCACGCCCTGGCGCAGCCACCAATTCAGCCCCGCCTCGTCCGGGAAAGCGTCTGTCAAGACGCGCGCGACGATGTCGATCTCGCGCGCGTCGGCGCGCCGCACGCGCGGCGGCGCGTTCACACCTTTTCCGAAATTTTGATGGCGGCGCGGCAGCCGAGCTTGATGATGGCGGACAGCGCCTGATAACCCGGCGCTTGCTCGGCGCCTTCGCTGAGCGCCGTTTCGCGATGGCCGCGTTCATCGGCCGCGAATTCCGTCACCAGCTTGGCGAGTTCGGGATCGTCGTCGAGATCGGCCGCCTGCTCGGCGTAATGTTGCTCGATCACCTCCTCCACCGCGGCGGTGCAGGCGTGCGCGGCCTTTTCGCCCATGAGCGCGGTGGCGGCGCCGAGCGTGTAGCCGGCGGCGCGCCAGATCGGCGCGAGCAAGGTGGGGCGTACTTTGCGCGCGGCGATCAGGCGATCGAACGTCGCCAGATGTTCGGCCTCGCCGGCCTCCATGTCCGCCACGAGCGCGGCCGCGTGCGCCGTCGCAGGCGAGCGCGCGAACACAGCCTGCTGGCCGCGATAAATCTGCACCGCGCCGTACTCGCCGGCGTGATCGACGCGGATCATTTCCGCGATGCGCCGCGCGCGCGCCCGTGCGCCCGGAAAATCAGGTGAACGCCTCATTTCGAAGACCTCATCGCCACCCAGACGCTGATCAAGGCGAGCGCGGCCGATATCAGCGCATTATAGCCCGCCATCGACACGCCGAACAAAGACCATTGCACGACGTCGCATTTCGGCGCGTTGAACGCGCCCTCGCCCATGAGCCCGATTTCGCCAAGATCGACGGCGTCGCACTGGGCTGTGGCCCAGCCCTGCTCCACCGCGACGTGATAAAGTGCGACGGCCGCCCCAGCCGCGAAGACGAGCGCAAGGCCAATGGCCGCGAGCCTCGCCGCGCCCGGGAAGCGATTCCGCACCAGAAGCGCCGCTCCCGACAGAGCGAGCGCGCCCCAATAAAAATCGCGTTGCTGCAGACAAAGCGCGCATGGGCTCAAGCCGCCAAGACGCTCAAAGGCGTGCGCCGCCGCCAGCATCGCGGCGGACGCCGCGGCCGCCATGAGCGGCCATGAGCGGAGAGAAAGCGCTTGCATCACGATCGCGAATGTAAAGAGGCCGGCGGAGGCGGGCCAGCGGGCACAGCGCCTCAGCCGCCCGGTCGAAACAGTTCGATCAGCCAAGGCGCCCGCTCGGCGGCGAACTGGACCGCGAAGCCGGCCCCGAAGATCAGGCCGCCGACCAGAGCCGCCAGAAGCCCGATCCAAGCCAGCCCGATCAGCATCCCGATCGCGGCGAAGAGGCCGTCCCGCTGCAGGAGCGCCACGCTCATGAAGAGCAGCGCGAGCGATGGGATGGTGTTGGTGATCGGCAGCATGATGGTGATGGCCGCGAGCGCCATGACGAATGCGAGAAAGCGCTCGCCGAGGCCCGTCACGAGCCAGCGCCAGCGAGGCCGCGACATCCGCTCGGTCCATCGCAGGCGCTTTTCCGCAAAGCCCGCGATCGCGGAGAGCCATCCTGGATTTGTGCGCGCGCGCAGGAACCAGCCCGGCAGCCATGGCTCGCGCCGCCCCGCCAGAACTTGAAGCGCCAGGATGAAGATCGGAATCGCGATGATCTGCGCGCCCGGAAGACCAGGCACCAGGCACGGCAAGGTCAGGAACAGAATGAGCAGGCCGAAGGCGCGCTCGTCGAGCCGATCGACGAGATCGCCGATGGTGGCAGCGCCCGCCTCGGCGGCGTCCGCCAGGGCGCGGGCGACGGCGATGAAGCTGCGCTCCGGATCGTCGCGGACATGGTCGTGCTCGGCCACGAAGCTCCCCCGCTCTTGGCCCCCGCCTCGTCCTCGCGCGGCCGGCTGCATGGTGCCCCAGGTCCGACTCGAACGGACACGACCTTGCGATCGGCAGATTTTGAGTCTGCTGCGTCTACCGATTCCGCCACTGGGGCAGCGGCGGCGGACTTAAGGGGCGGCCTCGGCTGATGTCAAATGCTTGGCCTGCCCGGGCGTCACTGCCTAAAGTGGCGCGAGAAACGATAAGGGAGGAGCGCGATGCCGCGCCTGCGCGAAGTGCCCAAGGCGGAGGCGGACGCCTATACGCAGGGCGTCTACAAGCTTCTGTTCGGCGAGCGCGATCCCGTCGCCGAGCCGGGCACCGCGACCGGCACGCCCGGCAATTGGTGGACCGTGTTCGCCAATTCCACCGACTGCCTGAAACATTGCATGGACGGCTTCGCCTTCTATCGCTCCCCCAAGCGCAAACTTGATCCGGTCCTGCGCGAGCTCGGTCAGACGCGCGCCGGCTATCTGCGCGAATGCCAATTCGTCTATTCGCAGCATTGCAAATCCTGCCGGCAGCTCGGCATGAGCGAAGAGAAGATCGCGGCAATCGCGGCCTGGGAGACCAGCGCCCTCTTTTCCCCGCTTGAGCGCGCCGCGCTCGCCTACACCGATTGCCTGGTGCTGCGCGGCGGGCGCACGCCCGATCCGATCTTCGCGACGCTGAAAGCGCACCTCTCAGACGAAGAAATCTTGGAATTCACCTACATCACCATGCTCTACGAGATGCATGCCGTGATGACGCGTGCGCTGAAACTCGAATTCGACGACGTGGCCGACCGTACCGTCGAAGTGCCGGGTCCGCACGAGAGCTTTGTCGATCCGATGGCGTTCGCAGATAGAAAGAAGGATTGATCCGATGGGCTATCATCATCTCGCGCTCGCGGTGCGCGACATCCGCGCCATTCATGCTTTCTATGAGGGCGTGATGGAGATGGAGCTTGTGAAAGTGGAGGTGGCCGAGACGCCGGGCGGCGGCTGGGCCAAGCATTTCTTCTATCGCATGGAGGACGACAGCAAATTCATCGCCTTCTGGGAGCTGCATGGCACGCAAGGCGCCGACAAGCTGGAAACCAACATCTCCCGCGCGGCGGGCGTGCCCGATTTCATCAACCATATCGCCTTCGACGTGAAGGACCGGGAAGACCTTGACCGCCGCCGCCGGCAATGGACGCAGAGCGGGCGCGACGTGATGGAGATCGACCATGGCTGGTGCCGCTCGATCTACACCAAGGACCCCAACGACAATCTCGTCGAATTTTGCCTCACCACCGGGGCTTTCACCGCGCAGGACCGCGCCTTCGCGCTTAAGGCCCTCGCCGAGAACGATCTGCCGCGCAGCGAGGCCAAGCCGGACATGAAGTTCCACCAGGGCGTGAAACCGGTCGCCGCCGAGTAACGTAAGCGTCGCATGACAAGACCCAACAAGCCTTCGCAGGCCGAAGCCGAAGCCGCCGTCCGCGTCCTGATCGAATGGGCGGGGGACGACCCGAACCGGGAAGGACTCGCCGAGACCCCGGCGCGGGTGGCGCGCTCCTATAAGGAGCTCTTCTCCGGCTATGGCGAGGACCCGCGCGATTATTTGAAGCGCACCTTCGAGGAGGTGGGCGGCTATGACGAGCTCGTCGTGCTGCGCGACATTCGCGTCGTCAGCTTTTGCGAGCACCACATGCTGCCGTTTCTGGGCCGCGCCCATGTGGGCTATCTGCCCACCAATCGCGTGGTCGGCATCTCCAAGCTCGCACGGGTCGTGAACGGCTTTTCGCGCCGGCTGCAAATCCAGGAGAAACTCACCGCGGAGATCGCTCAGGCCATTGAGGACGTGCTGCAGCCGGCGGGCGTGGGCGTCGTCATTGAAAGCGAACATTCGTGCATGACGATGCGGGGCGTGAACACGCCGGGCTCCAAGCTGACAACGTCACGCCTTCTCGGCGTGATGCGCGACGATCCGCGCACGCGTGAGGAATTCTTGCGGCTGGTGCGCGGGGATTAGCCGAGCATCGTCTCAACGCGATCCCAGAATAGCGCCGGCAGGTCGGCGCCGCCGAAACGCTTGAGCTCACGCACCAAGGTGGGCGAGGTGACGTTGATCTCGGTGAGTTTGCCGTCGATCACATCGAGACCGGCGAACAAGATACCTTCTTCCGCCAGAAGCGGCGCGACCGCCGCGACGATCTCGCGGTCGCGCGCGTCGAGCTCAGTCGCGACCGCCACGCCGCCAACGTGCAGATTGGCGCGGAAATCGTCGCCCTGCGGCATCCGCCGCACCGCGCCGATCGGCACGCCGGCGAGCGCGAAGACACGCTTATCGCCCTCAATGACGCGCGGGAGGAATTGCTGCGCCACCAGCGGCTCCTTGCCGATGCTGGCGAGCACGCGCCGCGCGCGGTGTTCGAAATCGGGCATGTCCGCGCTGAGCTTCACCACGCCCTCCCCGCCCATCATGAAGGCCGGCTTCAGCACCACCGCCTCGAAGCGCTTGGCGAAGGCGGTGAGCGCGCCGATATCGCGCCCGACGAAAGTCTCCGGCGTCAAATGCGCGAAGGCGAGCGTGGAAAGCTTTTCGGGAATGTTGCGCACGCCGCGCGGCCGGTTGAGCACAAGCGTATCGACCCGCTCAAGGAGATACGTGTTCGACACATAACCCATGTCGAAGGGCGGGTCCTGGCGGATGAGGATGACATCGAACGCATCGGCGCGAACGATCTTCTCCTCGATCAGGCGATAATGCGCCCCATCGGTGAGGGAGACGTCCACACGCTTGGCGCGCGCATAAACCACGCCGGATTCATAGAAGAGATCGTCGGGGTGAAACCACGAGACCTCGTGCCCGCGCGATTGCGCCTCAACCATCAAGGCAAGCGAGGTGTCGCGCGACACCAGCATGGTGTCGATGGGATCGGTCTGGGCGGCGATCTTCAGCTTTGTCATGGCGTCTCCACCGCCGACATCGGCAGGAGTTCGATATAGGATCCCGGCGCCTCCGCGCCGCGTACGAAACGCTTCCAAACGAGCGCGCGATACAGCCGACGAAGCGACGCGGACGAACCGAAACGGCACTCGTGATACTGCGCAAGCGCGCAATAGCGAGCGAGACGTCGCGCCCCCGCTTCCTCCATCGAAAATTCACCGGGATCGGCGAACAGACGATAGCCTTCGCGCGTGCGCCACAGGAAAGCGTACATCGCAGCGCCCTCCTGGCGGATCTGAACGATGTAATCCTCCTCGGCGGTTTCGGCGATGGGCACGACGAGCACATCGCGCATCGGCTCGTCCTCCGCGTCGGAATGAATGGCGTAGGCCCCGCCCTCGCGCGCGAACGTGATAACCGCCTCCTCCTCCCCCGAAGGCTGCTCGCGCCAGATAAGGCGCGCGCCGTCGGCGAAGGGATAGGCTGCGTCCGCGACGGTGAAGAACGGCGATTCGGACGTGAACGCGCAACTCGCCAGCAGCAGCGCCGCGCAGATCGCAAAAAGCGCCCTAGCCGGCGGCGGCTTTGCGTTCATTCGTGCGCACGCCGCGAAGCTGCTCGGCGATCAGGAACGCCAGATCGAGCGCCTGCTGCCCATTGAGGCGGGGATCGCAATGCGTGTGATAGCGGCTCGACAAATCTTCCAGCGTCACCTCCTTGGCGGCGCCGCCAAGACATTCCGTGACGTTCTGGCCCGTCATCTCCACATGCACGCCGCCTGGATAGGCGCCTTCGCTGGGCAGCGCCTCCATGAAGGTGCGCACTTCCGAGAGGATGTTGTCGAAGGGACGCGTCTTGAAGCCGGTCTCGGTTTCGAACGTGTTGCCGTGCATCGGATCGCATGACCACACCACGGCCTTGCCTTCGCGCTGAATGGCGCGCACCAGGCGCGGCAAGCCGGCGGCGGCCTTCTCATGGCCAAAGCGCGTGATGAGCGTCAAACGCCCGGGCTCATTGTCGGGATTGAGCGCATCGGTGAGACGAAGAAGATCGTCGGGCTCCAGCGACGGGCCGCATTTCATGCCGATGGGATTTTTGATCCCCTTCATGAACTCGACATGCGCGCCGTCGAGCTGGCGCGTACGGTCGCCGATCCAAAGGAAATGCGCGCTGGTGTCGTACCAATCGCCGGTCGTTGAATCGACGCGCGTCATCGCCTCTTCATAGCCGAGCAGAAGCGCCTCGTGCGAGGTATAGACGTCCACTTGCTTCATCTGCGGCGAATTCTCCGGCGTGATGCCGCACGCCTCCATGAAGTCGAGCGTTTCGGAAATACGATCGGCAAGCTCGCGATAGCGTTTGCCTTGCGCGCTGTCGGCGACGAAGCCTAGCGTCCAGCGATGCACGTTGTGCAGATCGGCGTAGCCGCCATTGGCGAAGGCGCGAATGAGATTGAGCGTCGCCGCCGATTGGCCGTAAGCCTGAATGAGGCGCTGCGGATCGGGGGTGCGCGATTCCGGCGTGAACTCCATGCCGTTGATATTGTCGCCGCGATAGGACGGCAGCGTCACGCCATTCTTCGTCTCGGTCGGCGAGGAGCGCGGCTTGCCGAACTGGCCGGCGATGCGGCCCACCTTCACCACCGGCTTGGCCCCGGCGAAGGTCAAGATGACCGACATCTGCATCAGCGCGCGGAAGGTGTCGCGGATATTGTCGGGGTGGAATTCTTTAAAGCTCTCGGCGCAATCGCCGCCCTGAAGCAGGAACGCCTGGCCGTTGGCCACCTTAGCGAGGGAGGCCTTCAGATTACGCGCCTCGCCCGCGAACACGAGCGGGGGATAGGCGCGCAGCACGCCTTCCACCTCGGCCAGCTTGGCCGGATCGGGATAATCGGTCGGGATGTGCTTGGCCGGCTTCTCGCGCCAGCCCGCGGGGGTCCATTTCTGCGGCATGGGGGCTCTCTAGACGAATTGAGCAGATGTGCACAGGCCCGCCGCCCGGCAAGAGCGTTCGCGAATGGGGGGCCTCGCCAAAGGGGGCGCCCGGGTTTGCCAAGCGTGGCGACACATGGTTAGCGTCGCCCCCGGGACGGGCTGAACCATGACGACCGCGACCTTTATCGCGTTCGAACCCTCTGAATCCGCCTTGGCGGCGGCGATCGGCGATGCGCTGACGCGGCAGGGTCTTTCCGTGCGCCTCGCCGGCGAGGAGACGCGACGCGCGGAGGCGCCAGGCGTTCTGGCCGAAGCGGTGAGCGCGGCCCGCGCTGTCGTGGCGGTCCTGTCGCCGGCGGCGGCGGCCAGCGCCTGGATGCGCAAGACGCTTACGCTGGCCATGAACAATGGCCGGCCGATCTATCCTGCCTTGGCCGCCGACGTTCCGGTAGATTCGTGGCTGCGCCTTGCCGTCGACCAGACGAGATTGGTGGACCTGCGCAACGGGACCGGGACGGGCGCCTTGGAGGCCCTGGCCGCCGGGCTCCAAGCGAAGGCCGCCGAGGCGCGCGTCATCGCCATGCTCAACATCAAGGGCGGGGTGGGCAAGACGGTTCTTGCGGCCAACCTGTTCGCCGCCGCGCATTTGGCCGATGGGCGAGGCATCGTCTTCATCGACCTCGATCCCCAGAACAATCTCACCCAATATTTCCTGCCGGCGGCGGAACGCCACCGCCTGCGCCAAGCCAATCAAACGATCCATTCCATTCTGGTCGGCCGCGGCCCCGGCGCGCTCGATCCCGAGGCGTTCGCGCGCGCGCCGGCCCCGCTCAATCGCAGCAAGGGCGCCGGCAAGCCGCGCTTCGACATCGTCGCCGGCGATGAGCGCCTGTTCGAATTCACGCTCGACGCCCGCTCCGAGCGCGACAAGATCGAGGCGTTCGCGCGATTCAACATGCTGATCGAGGCGCTGCGTCCGAAGGCGGACGCGATCATCATCGACGCCAATCCGTGCGCGACGTTCCTCACGCGCCTTGCCGTCTCCGCCGCCGACCATATCGTCGCGCCGGTTCGGCCGGAAAAATACTCGCTGACCGGCCTCAACATGTTGGAGCATGTGGTGGCGGACATTCGCGGGCGGCCTTTGCGGCCGGCGGAATTCTCGGTGCTGCTGAATGGCGTTTCGGACCGCACGCGCACGCGGGCGCATCCAGGCGAAGACGCCGCCACACGCGCCGAAATCGCCGCCGCGCCCTTCTTCGGGTCCGCGCTTCTGGCTGACTCCATCCCCTACACAGCCGCGCTCAAAGCCGCGCCGACCGACCGCTACGCGGCCAACCCGATCAATGTGACCGCGATGATGCGGATGGCCAATCGCGACGTGAAAGCCTCACTCGCCGGCGCCGCCGCCGCAATCTTGCGCCGGGCGCGGGGATGAGCCTCAGCGCCGCCGAACGCGCGGCGTTGCGTCGTCTGGCGCGCGGGCGCGACCGCAAAGCGCTTGAAGCGCTTTTCGCCCTGATCAAGCGCGCGCCGACACATGCGCTGATGGACGCTGCGCTCCCCTCCCCCAAGCGCACGACGCGCGCGGCCGACACGCTGATCGAAGAGGTGAACGCCCTCTTCAAGCCGCTTCTGGCGCCGGCGTCGGAAAAGGCGGACCTCCTTATCGAGGCGTGCAGGGCCTTGCCCGGCGGCGGCGATTGCCCGGCGCGGGGTTTGGTCGACGCCGTACGCCGGCTCAGCGCCCGCCACGGCGAGGCGGCCGTGCGTAAAGCCGCACACGCCGTAATGAGCGATCTTTCGCATCTGTCCATGCGCGAGACGGTCACGTGACCGCTTGCAACGGCGGCGCGCGCGCGCACGTATAAGCCCACGCACAGGAGAGCCCCATGTCCGCCGCCCCCGCACGCTCCGCCGCCGGCTTCGATCTCACGCCGCCAAGCCCGGCCGAGCGCGTCCGCCTTGAAGCGGACCTCAATCAGGAAGAGCGCGACGTTCTGCTCCATCACGGCACCGAAGCTCCGTTCTGCGGCGGCCTCCTCAACGAGAAGCAGGCGGGTGTTTATTGCTGCCGCCTGTGCGGCCTGCCGCTCTTCGTCTCCAAGACCAAGTTCGACAGCGGCACTGGTTGGCCGAGCTTCTATGAGCCGATCGACCCGCGCCATGTCCGCGGCGTTGAAGACAATTCCTATGGGATGCGGCGGATCGAAACGCGCTGCACGCGCTGCGACAGCCATCAGGGCCACGTCTTTCCGGATGGGCCGCGCCCCACTGGGCTGCGCTATTGCATCAATTCGGTCTCATTGAGCTTCGTGCCGAACGGCGAAGCGCTGCCGGACCCGCTCGGGCGCGGCGACCGCCTCACCTAGGATCCGTAGCGCCGGCGGCGCTTGACTCTAGGCCGAGCGCAGCTACCTTGTAAAAACAAGGTAGCTTGATGTCAGCCGGCGAAGAGAAGTTCGCGCCCATCCGCAAGGGGCTTTTGGAGTTCGCGATCCTCAAGATCGTTGCGCGCGACACGGTCTATGCGGCCGACATCCTGGCGCGCCTGGCGGCCACGGAATTCGCCACTCAGGAAGGCACGCTCTACCCGCTTCTGTCCAAGCTGCGGCGCGAAGAGCTCGTCGATTATGAATGGCGCGAAAGCGAAGCCGGCCCGCCGCGCAAATATTACCGGCTGACGCCGCAGGGGGCCGCGCGCCTCGCCGATCTCAGCGCCTATTGGCGCGATCTCAACGACACGCTGGACCGCCTGGGGAGCTGAGCATGGAGCGCGTGGTCACCATCAATCTGAACGGCGTCGCCTATCAATTGGAGACGCCCGCCTATGACGCGCTGCGCGCCTATCTCGATCGGGCGGAGGCGGCGCTGTCGGGCAATCCCGACAAGGGCGAAATCGTCTCCGATCTTGAGCAGGCGATCGCCGACAAATGCGCCGCGCGGCTTGGGCCCGGCAAGAACGTGGTGACCGCCGCCGAAATGAGCGCGGTGCTCGGCGAAATGGGTCCGGTGGAGGGCGATCAGGATCCGCCGGCGCCGAACGGCGCGCAGACGGAGAGCGAGGCGCGCGCGCCGCGCCGTCTCTATCGGCTGAAGGAAGGCGCCGTCATTGACGGCGTGTGCGCGGGTCTTGGCGCCTATTTCGACATCGACGCCAATCTGATGCGCGTGCTCTGGGTGGTCGGCGCGATCTTCACCGGCGGACTGCTCGTGCTCGGCTACATCGTCTTGATGTTCGTGATCCCCGCCGCCAACACAGCGGAAGAATGGGCGGCCGCGCACGGCGCGCCGTTCAACGCGCAGGAGGTGATCGACGGCGCCAAGAAACGCTATCGCGACTTTCAGGATCGCGGCGGCTGGCGCCAATGGGAATGGGCGCGCAACGCGGAGGTGAAAATCCGCGCCGAAATTCGCCGCGACCGCCGCCGGCGCGCGGAATTCACCGCCCCGCCGCCGCCCGCCACGCCGGCGACCTACGCCACCCAGATTATCGCCGGATTGTTCGCGCTCATTCTCGGCCTGATCGGCGCCGCGCTCACCATCGCCTTCGTGCTCGCCGTGTTCAGCCTCGCGACCACGGGCGCGGTGTTCGGCTTCCTGCCGCCCATCGCGATTCCCTTCTGGCTGGCGCTCGTTGTGCTCACGATCGTCTATGCGACGATCGCGCTGCCCTTCGCGGCGCTGCGCCGCGCCTCCTTCCGCGCCATGAGCGGACGGCGCGGCCGCCACGACGAGGATGACGGCGTGATGGGCTCCGTCATCGTGATCGGGCTGGTGATCTGGGCGCTTTGGGCCTGGGTCCCGGAGACGCGGCCCTTCTTCGAACAGATGCGCGATTGGACGCAAACGAACATTCAAGGAGCGATGCAATGATGGGAGCGATGCGATGATGGCTGTGTTCGATACCTTCGTGGACCTCGCCATGGCGCTGGTGGGTGAGATCATCGGCCTCGTTCGGCTCTTTCTCGGCGCGCTGTTCGGCTGGCTGTAAGGGCGTTAGACTCATGGGGCCATGGCCGATGACCCCAAATTGCACGCGCGCGCGCACCTGAAGGATTGGAAGCACGCCTATCTCGCCGATGCGTCGAGCGATGCGTTTCTCGATCTGGATGAGGCGATCGACGCGCTCGCGGCCGACGACCCGCGCGCCATGCTGGAGGCGATGGCCGAATTCCTCGCCGAGGGCCAGGACCAGACGCTTGTGGCCTACATGGCCGCCGGCCCGCTGGAGGATTTACTCGGCGCGCATGGCGCGGCGCTCATCGAGGATGTGGAGCGGCTTTCGCGCGAGAACGCCGCGTTCCAGCACGCTCTCGGCGGGGTCTGGCAAAACGACATGAGCGACGAAATTTGGGAGCGTGTGCTGAAGGCGGGCCCGGATCAGAGGTGGTGAGAGGGCTGGAGCTTATGCCTCTGAATTCTTTCGTCGCAACTCTCTGTACAAGTCTGCGGCTTCAGCGCTCATCTTATGAAATGGGCGCGGTCTGCAACGCCTTTCATAGGGGACATCAGTGCTCCACATTTCCCCCCACCCCGGCGCGTGGCTAGCAAAGTAAAATCGCGCGCCTAATTCGGTGCAAATGTATACTCTCACCCGATAAACAAGAGACCCGATCACCCAGACAATTCTCTTGCACTCAACTAAATTGCAAGCAACCAACATGTCCCATCTGGATATCTCATCTTCAGAAAAGTCGGGGTGAACCGCCTGCCACTGTCTATCGTTGCCTTGTCCGACAGCATGGTCAACGAACACGTCTGCTACGATTGTTCCCGCAATCTCAAATACCGAAAGAATATGCTCGATTGCCTCATCGACTGCCGATTCAGATGCGGACAGCTTCTCCATAGCCATATGCTCAAGCGCCGAAAAATCGAAAAGGTATTGAGCTTCCATTGCTAAGCTCAAACGATAGTGTCCCCTCCCATTTCGGATAAGGACTTCAAGAAGCTCTAGCTCCAATGCTCCCAGCTGCTTTAACGTGGATACAAAAAATGTTTGCTCCGAGTCAAAAGACTGCGAAGCATTAAGAAGCAACGTCGCCCAACGCTCTATCAGATTGTCGTCTTCCAATTCTTCAAGGCTGCTGGCCTCCAAAAATTGAGCCAGGAACTTGGTAGGCGGCGCAACAAGTTGGAAGCCAAACTTGTCTGCAAGCTCTTTTGTTCGATGTAACGCTTTAATCGTCGTGTTCGCTCTGTGAATCCTAATCTGATCGCCGAGCCAACCTAACAGGTTGACTGGAGCCGAAAAGATGTCGAGCGCTGCTTGCACCACCGCGTCGACGCTTTCTTCGCCTACTTTAACGCTAACCTCGGTTGATGGCGATCCAGCGTCCGACATTTGTCGTCCTCACAACGGAATATTGTCGTGCTTCTTCCAGGGGTTTTCGAGCTTCTTGTGCTTGAGCGCCTTGAGCGCCCGAACGATGCGCTTGCGCGTCTCGTTCGGCATGATCACGTCGTCGAGATAGCCGCGCGAGGCGGCGACGAACGGGTTTGAGAATTTCGCCTTATATTCTTCGGTGCGCTCATTGATCTTGTCCGGATCGCCGATATCGGCGCGGAAAATGATCTCAACCGCGCCCTTCGCGCCCATCACCGCGATCTCCGCCGACGGCCAGGCGTAATTGATGTCGCCGCGCAAATGCTTGGAGCCCATCACGTCATAGGCGCCGCCATAGGCCTTGCGCGTGACGACCGTGACCTTCGGCACGGTGGCTTCGCCATAGGCGAAGAGGAGCTTCGCGCCATGTTTGATCAGCGCGCCCTGCTCCTGCTTGGTGCCAGGCAGGAAGCCCGGCACGTCCACAAACGTGACGATCGGGATATTGAACGCGTCGCAGAAGCGCACGAAGCGCGCGGCCTTGCGGCTCGCGTCGATGTCGAGCACGCCGGCGAGCGTCATCGGCTGGTTGGCGACGAAGCCCACGCTCGCGCCGTCGATGCGGCCGAAGCCGGTGATGATGTTCTTGCCGAATTGATCGCCGATCTCGAAGAAATCGCCTTCGTCGGCGACCTTCTCGATCAGCTCCTTCATGTCATAGGGCTTGTTGGGATTGTCCGGGATCAGGCGATCGAGCGAGGGCTCGAGCCGATTCGGATCGTCAGCCGTTTCGCGGACCGGCGGCTTCTCACGATTGGAGAGCGGCAGGAAATCGATCAGGCGACGCATTTGAAACAACGTCTCGAAATCGTTCTCGAACGCGCCGTCGACGACGCCGGACTTGGCCGCATGGATGCGCGCGCCGCCGAGCTCTTCGTGCGTGACCGTCTCGTTCGTCACCGTCTTCACGACGTCGGGACCCGTCACGTACATGTAGGACGTGTCCTTCACCATGAAGATGAAATCCGTCATCGCCGGCGAATAGACGTCCCCGCCCGCGCACGGGCCCATGATCACGCTGATCTGCGGGACGACGCCCGAGCCCAGAATGTTGCGCATGAAGATGTCGGCATAGCCGGCGAGGCTATCCACGCCCTCCTGGATGCGCGCGCCGCCCGCATCGAAGATGCCGACGATCGGCGCCCCGTTCTGGATCGCCATGTCCTGCACCTTCACGATCTTCTCGGCGTGCGCCATCGAGAGCGAACCGCCGAACACGGTGAAGTCCTTGGAGAAGACATAGACGAGGCGGCCATTGACCGTGCCCCAGCCGGTGACGACGCCGTCGCCCGGAATTTTCTGGTCGGCCATGCCGAATTCATGGGCGCGGTGCTCGACGAACATGTCGAACTCCTCGAACGAGCCCTCATCGAGCAGGAGCTCGATCCGCTCGCGCGCGGTGAGCTTGCCCTTGGCGTGCTGGGCGTCCATCCGGCGCTGGCCCCCGCCGGCGCGGGCGGCTTCGCGCTTTTCTTCCAGCGCCTCGATGATGTCCTTCATGCCGTGCCCGCTCCCGCGATGATCTTGACGTTTTGTTGGCGCGAGCCTGTACCGGCGCGGTCCGCGCCCCGCAAGCCGCCGCTAGGATAGCGCCGCCAGGAAACGGCCCAGGGCCTCGATCTCGCGCCGAATTCGCGTCAGGCGCGCGCGGGCCTCGGAATCCTCGCCCCATGTTTCAAGGCTGTAGAGCTCATCCAGAAAGGCGGTTTCGAACGCGGCGCGCGCATCCAGCCGTCCGGCCAGGAAGGCGAAGGCGATCACCGCCGATCCGGCGATCCCTGCCGTCTGGGAAAGCGCGGTCAGGCGAAAATCGTCCATGGCCTCCGCCGCCGCCTCCACGCGCCGGCGCATCGCCTCCTCCACGCGGCCCGGCTGAACGCCGACGACGACGGGCAGGACAAGCCCCATCTCCGCCCGCGCCCAAGCGAGCAGAGGATCCCAAGCGCCGGCCTGGCGCGCCACCAGGGCCGCCGGCTGGTCGGCGCGATGGCAAAGAAGATCGGTCTCCGCGTAGGAGCCGACATAGGCGGCGATCTCGGTTCGCCGCGGCCTCGTGGAATCGATCGCCGCCATCACAAGGCGCGTCAGCGGCATGGCGTGCGGCGCGATCTGCGCCTCCTGCGCATTCCATTCCTCCGCGCACTGGCGCGCGAGCGCGTGCGTGGGCGCAAGGAACACGGCGCCGCTCGGCGTGCGCAGCGCGCGCTCGTCGAGCGAGACGCCGAACGCCTCTCCTTCCGCCCGCACGGAAGCGGCCTTGTAGAAGCGCTTGGCGGCGTTCATGTCGCGAACGGCGCGAAAGGATTCTTGGCGTCGCGCACATCGAAGCCGAGTTCCTTAAAGGTGCGCTGCATGTGCTCGGGCAAGGGCGCCTCGACCTGCAGCACGCCCTTGGTCGGATGGGCGATGCGGATGGCGCGCGCATGCAGATGCAGCTTGGCTTCAAGGCCGCCCGGCGTCTCGCGATCGCACCTGTATTTCGGATCGCCGACGATCGCGTGGCCGATTTCCGCCATGTGGAAGCGCAGCTGGTGGGTGCGCCCGGTCACGGGTTTCAGCGCCATCCAGGACGCTTTGCCGCCGGCCTCCGAAAGGATCGAATATTGCGTGATGGCGTGCACGGCGCCCTCGTCCTGCTGCAGACAGCGCTGCACCAATTCGCGATCGGAATCGCGCGCGCTTGGCGCCTTGCGCATCCAGCCGCGCACCTCGCCGTCGCCGGGGCGCGGCGCACCCAGCACCACGGCCCAATAGATTTTATCGCCTTCGCGTGAACGAAAGACACGCCCGAGATGAGCGGCGGCGCGCGCATGCCGCGCCAGCACCAAGACGCCCGTCGTATCGCGGTCGAGGCGATGAACGAGCTTGGGCTTTTCATCCTTTTCGAACATCAAGCCGCCGAGCATCGCATCGAGATGGCGGGTCGTCTTGGCGCCGCCCTGCACGGCGAGGCCATACGGCTTGTTGAGGACGATCACGTCATCGTCGCGATAAAGGACGAGACTTTGAACGAAGTCCGCGTCCTTGGCGCTGACCCCGCTCTTGGCGCGCGGCGCGCCTGCATCGGGCAGCGGCGGCACACGCACGATCTGGCCTGGCTGCAGACGGTCAGCGGCTTTGACGCGCGCGCCATCCACGCGCACCTGGCCGGTGCGCAGCAATTTCTCAATCTGGCCTTGGGTCAGCTGTGGGAAGCGGCGCTTGAACCAACGATCGACGCGCACCTCTCCGTCGTCCTCGCGCACGGGGATCGTGAGCACGGCTTTCATGGCGCGCCCCGTGTCAAGGCAAGGCCGGCCCAGCAGGCCGCGATGGACAGCGCCGTCGAGGCGAGCACATAAAGCAAAGCGAGCATGGATTGGCCGTCCTCAAGGAGGCGCACCGTCTCCAGCGAGAAGGCGGAGAAGGTGGTGAAGCCGCCGAGCACGCCCACACCAACCAGCAGACGCAACGTCGTCGCGCCATCGCCCACAAAGCCTGCCAGCGCGCCCATCGCGAAGCCGCCAAGAATGTTGATCGCCAAGGTCGCCCACGGAAACGCGGAAAGCCCGAGCGCGATCGCCGCCGCGCCCACGCCATAGCGCAGGCATGCGCCCGCCGCCCCGCCGATCGCCACCCATAAAAGCGCCTGCATGGCCCCTACATACGGGCGCGCACCGCCGATTGCACCTCACGCGCGTCGTAGGCGTTCACGTCGGCCGGTTTTTCCCCCCGTCCGAGCCGGATCTCCAGCACCGCGGCGCTGGGGCCTTCGCGCCCGCCGAGCGGCAGGCCGACTCCCACGCCCACGCCCACGCCGGAGCTCCCCCCATACGAGCCGCCGCCCACACCGACCGAAACACGCGGGCCGCCGCGCCCCGGCGCCGCTTCCTGATAGCGATGATCCACGACGAACCAATTATAGCCGGCGCCGATGGTAAGCTCGGCGGCGCGCAGGAGCGCCAAATCGGCCACGCGCTCCGGGCTGTCGGCCGAGCTGCCGCGAAAGGAGACACGATAGCGGTCCGATTCAATGCGGGTTTCGGTAAAGCCCGCCGCCCCGGGGCGCTCGGCGGGCGCATAGGCGCTGGGCGTGGCGCAGCCGGCGAGCGCCAAGACGGCGAGCGCGGCGATGAAGTGGCGCATGATCATCTCCTCCATCGTTTATACGCCGCCAGGTGCGTCGGCGGCGAGGTCGAGCTGCAATGCGGCGCACGCGGCGGCGAAATCCGGCGGCGGCGGCGCGCAATAGTCGAAGGTTCCTCCGCCCGGATGCGGGCCGGCCAGGCGCGCCGCGTGCAGCATCAGACGGGGGATCGAGGCGGCGCCGATCGTAAAGAGACCGCCATATTTGGCGTCGCCGGCGATGGGTCGGCCGAGCGCGGCCAAATGCGCGCGGATCTGATGCATCCGACCTGTTTCCGGCGCCGCCTCGATAAGCGCCGCCGCGCACATGCGGCCGAGCGTTCGATACCGCGTCAAGGCGGTTTGGCCGCTGGCATTGACGCGCGCGATGTCGAGACCGCCGCGCGTTTCCTTAAGCAGCGGCAGATCGATCGCGCCCTCGTCCGGGGAAGGTGCGCCGCCGCACACAATGGCGAGATAGGATTTGCGCATGCGCCGTTCCGCGAACGCGGCGGAGAGAAACGCAGCGGCGGGTTTGGTGCGCGCGGCCAGGATGATTCCGCTGGTCTCGCGGTCAAGGCGGTGAACGAGACGCGGGCGCTTGCCGTTCGATTTGGCGAACGCGGCGAGCAAGTCTTCAAGACTCTCCTGAACGCCCGCGCCGCCCTGCACCGCGAGCCCCGACGGCTTGTCGAAGACAAGAAGATGCGCGTCCTCGTGCACCAGAAAGGCGCGCGCGCTCATGTCTTCTTGGCGCGCAGATCGCGCCAATGGGCAAGGCGTTCCTTGATCGGCGCTTCCCGACCCGCGCCTTTCGGATCGTAGAAACGGCGCGGCGCCATTTCGTCCGGGAAATAGCTCTGCCCCGAGAAGCCGCCCTCCGCGTCGTGATCGTATTCATAGCCCGCGCCATAGCCGAGCTCCTTCATCAGGCGCGTGGGCGCATTGCGGATGTGAAGCGGCGGCGCGAGCGTTCCAGTCTCCGCCGCGGCCTTCTGCGCGGATTTCCAAGCGGTGTAGGCGGCGTTCGATTTGGGCGCGGTGGCGAGGTGAATGACGGCCTGCGCGAGATGCAGCTCCGCTTCGGGTTGACCGATAAAGTCAACCGCGTCCTTGGCGGCGTTGGCGATCAAGAGCGCGGTGGGATCGGCAAGCCCGATATCCTCGGCGGCGGCGCGCACGAGACGGCGTGCGATGAAGAGCGGGCTTTCGCCGCCAGCGAGCATGCGCGCCAACCAATAGAGCGCCGCATCCGGATCGGAGCCACGTATGCTCTTATGCAGCGCGCTGATCAGATTGTAATGCTCTTCGCGATCCTTGTCATAAGCCGGCGCGCGCTTTTGCAACATGGCGGCGAGCGCGGGCGCGTCGATGATCGTATCAGCGGGGGCGGCGAACACCTCCTCGGCCAACGACAGGAGGTAGCGTCCATCGCCATCCGCCATGGCGCGCAAGGCCGCGCGCGCATCGGCGCTAAGCGGCGCCTTCCGGCCCAGCATGTCTTCGGCGCGCACGAGCAGTTGTTCAAGCGCCGCGTCGTCGAGACGCTTCAATACGAATACCTGCGCGCGCGATAACAGCGCGGCGTTGAGTTCGAAGGAGGGATTTTCCGTCGTCGCGCCGACGAGCGTGATGACCCCCTCTTCGACGAAGGGCAGAAAGCCGTCTTGCTGCGCGCGATTGAACCGATGAATTTCATCGACGAAGAGCAGCGTGCCCTTGCCGGCGGCGCGCCGACCGCGCGCGGTCTCGAACGCCTTCTTCAGGTCGGCGACCCCGGAAAACACCGCCGAGATTTGCTGAAACTCCAACCCTGCCGCCTCGGCCAGGAGACGCGCGATCGTCGTCTTGCCGACGCCGGGCGGTCCCCACAGGATCATGGAACTGAGCCGCTTTTGCGCGAGCATGCGCCCGATTGGAGCGCCGGCGGCCAAGAGATGGTCCTGCCCCACAACCTCGGAAAGGCGACGTGGACGCAGCCTGTCGGCCAGGGGGCGCGGCGCGCCCTCCTCCAAACCGGCGGCGGCGAAAAGGTCGGACATCAACCCGGTCTATGCGCCGATGGCGAGCGCCTCGCAACCGCGCCTGGCCTTGGATGGGCGGAACGCTGGCCGCGCGGCGTCGTTGCTCAGCACGACACTGAGGAGAGCGCCATGAGCAAGCACAATACCGACGATCTGGACGAGGTGTGGGATATTCTGGAAAGCGCGCATGTGGGCTTTCTGACGACACGTCACGGCGCGGACCTGCACGCGCGCCCCATGGGGCTCTATCCACGACGGGACGATGGCCTCATCTACATGCTGACCGACGCCAGCTCGTTCAAGGACGACGCCATCGCGCATGATCCCCATGTCGGCGTATCTGTTCAGGACGGCGGGAAATATCTGTCCATCGCGGCCGAGGGCCATGTCAGCAATGATCGCGAGAAGATCAGGGAGCTTTGGTCGACCGCCGCCGAAGCATGGTGGGATGGGCCCGATGATCCGCAGGTCCGCCTGCTGACACTGCTTCCGAAGGACGCGCATTATTGGCGCACGCCGGGCAAGGCCGTCGCCATGATCGCAATGACGGCGGCGGCGGTGACCGGCCGGAAAAATCCCGATCTCGGCGAAGAGGGCGAAGTGCGGATGAATTGAGCGCTAGAGCGCCAATTGCAGCATGCGGCGCTGGCCGTTGCGTTCTATTTCGATCTGCCACGCCTGCGCCGCGTTGAGCGCGCGAAGCAGCTCGTCGCTCGTTTCTATGGCCTCACCGTTGATGGTGCGCACGACATCGCCGGGGGCCAGACCAGCACGAGCCGCGAGGCGCCCGCGTGTGATCGTCTGTATGACGACACCCGTTTGAAAGGGATCGAGCCCTGCTTCCTCGGCCGCGGCTGGCGAGAGCGTCAGAACCCGCGCGCCATCGAGCGGATTGCGCCCGCTTATGTCGCGCGGCGCGGCGCGTCCGCCCGGCGGCGCTTCGGCGGCGACCGTAAGGCTGCGCCGCGAAGCGCCCCGCAGCGTTTCAAGTTGCACGCGCGCGCCAGGATTTTGCGTGGCGAATTGATAACGCAGCCCCGCCTCATCGAAGACCGGCGCCCCGGCGACGGAAAGGATCACATCGCCCCGCGCGAGCCCCGCGCGCTCGGCCGAAGAGCCGGGATAAAGATCGGCGACCAACACGCCTTGGGGACGATCAAGGCCGAGCGAGCGCGCAATGTCCTGCGTCACCGGCTGCACGCGCGCGCCGAGCCAGGGGCGCACGATGCGTCCCCCGCCTGACAGCGCGGACTCCACCACGCGACGCACCATTTCGGACGGCACAGCGAAGCCGATGCCGTTCGAATCCCCGCTCTGCGAGAAAATCGCCGTGTTCACGCCAGCGAGCGCGCCATTCATATCGACGAGCGCGCCGCCGGAATTGCCGCGATTGATCGCGGCGTCGGTCTGAATGAAGAACGCAAAATCGCTGATCCCGACTTCCGTGCGCGCGAGCGCGGAGACGATGCCGCTTGTCACCGTCTGCGACAGGCCGAACGGATTGCCGATCGCCAGCACCATGTCGCCGACCTGCAGGGCGCGCGTGTCGGCGAAGGGCAAGGCCGGGAGGCGCTCGCCGCGTGTGTCTATGCGCAGCACGGCCAGATCGGTGCGCGGATCGGCGAGAACGAGCGTGGCGTCGAACTCGCGCCGATCGGCGAGCACCACTTTGAGCGCCTCGGCGCCCTCCACAACGTGATTGTTGGTGACGATGATCCCTTCGCCGCGGACGATCACGCCGGACCCCAAGGATTGCTGCACGCGCTCGCGCGCGCCGCCAAAGCCTTCGCCGTAGCGGCGGAAGAAGGGATCGTCGAACAGCCGCGCGCGCTGGCGCACGATGCGCTGCGCATAGACATTGACCACAGCCGGCGCCGCCCGCGCGGCCACCGGCGCGAAGGAGAGCTGCATCTGGCCCTGCGAGGCGGGAACGATGCGCTCCTGCGCAAGCGCCGTCGGCGCGTTCAAAGGCGCGATCAGCGCCAAGGCGAGCGGCGCGGCCAGCAGGGGAAACGGCTTCATGGGCTCTTCTCCAAGCGGGGCGCAGTTTCTGCGCGGGCGTGGCGGAAACAAGGCGGGGAGCTGACCTCTGTCATTGCCGAGGCGCGTCGCCTATGCGCTGCTGGTTTCACGCCGATACGGAGCCACACGATGAGCGATTTGGTGCTCACCACCTATGATTGGGTTCCCCCTACACCGCGCGGCTTCGTCCGTGACATTCGGGTGCGTTGGGCGCTGGAGGAGGCAGGTCTGCCCTATCGCGTGGAGAGCACGTCATTTCACCATCGCGGTGAAGCCCATTTCGCCTGTCACCCGTTTGGCCAAACGCCGTGGCTGACCGATGGGGATTTTCACATATTTGAAACCGGCGCGATCCTGTTGCATCTCGGTGAACGCAGCGGGGCCTTGATGGCGCCAGCGCGACGTACGGAGATTGTGCAATGGCTGTTCGGCGCACTCAATTCGATTGAGATGGCGAGCGTGCCCTGGTCGCTTTTTCACTTTTCGAATTTGACTGGAGACACGCCCGGCTGGCGCATGTTCGACGATTTCGTGAAGCTGCGTTTGAAACACATGGAGGCTGTGCTGGCGGACCGGGAATGGCTCGCCGGGGCGTTTTCGATCGCCGACATCGCCATGGCCGATGTGCTGCGCCTGGTGGATCGCTTCAACGGGTTGGCGGAATTTTCGTCCTGCGCCGCTTATGTGAAGCGCGCCGTGTCCCGCCCTGCCTTCGTCAAGGCGCATGCGGATCAGATGACGCATTTCGCGAGGGCGGATTAGGCGAGCCTGCTGCGCAGCGCGGCGAGATGCGCGCGCCACCAATCCCCCACATGCTTTAGCGTCACGGGGTCGGGAAAGCCGTGACGCGCTGCATTCTCGCGAGGAATTTCGGCCCAGCCCTCATGGCGCACGCTGATGCGCGTCTCATCGCCGATCGCTTCGAACGTCACATGCACATGCGTCGTCCGTTCCGGGGGCACGCTCGCGGGGCGCCAGGAGAAGGCGAGTTCTTCGGGCGGCGCCCAGCGCGTGATGCGGCCGACCTCATAGGTCTTGCCGCCATCCAGGTGCGCCACGAGCCTTCCGCCCTCCTCGCCTTCGAAGGCGAGGCGCCCGTCGCCGCGGGGTGTGACCCGAAAGAGATCGGACGCGCGCCACCATGAGCCGATCTCGCGCGTGAAGGCGTCGAACGTGCGCGCGGGATCGGCGCGCACGCGCAGCGCCACCAACACGGATGACGTCATGGCTCACGCTCGATATGCGCCTTGAACGCCGTAAGCTGCGCGCTCCACAGCGCCTCGGTTTCCTCAAGCCAGGATTTGAGCTCACTCATCGCACCGGGCTTCAGCGCATAAATCCGCACGCGCGCGTCAAAATCAGGGTGGCTTTCTTCAACGAGCCCGCTCGCGCGCAAGGCCTTGAGATGCCGGCTCATGGCGGGCGCAGGTAAGGCCAGCGCGGCGGCGAGCTCGCTCGCGCGGCGCGGGCGCTCGCGCAAGAGGTCGATGACGCGCCGCCGCGCGGGATCGGCGAGCGCGGCGAGTTGAAGGTCGAGGCGCGCGCTCAGAGGCCATCCGTGGTCACGACGCCGCCGACCTTGTCCCATTCGGCGCGCGTCATCTGTTTCACCGTCTGGCCGAAGGTCCAGACATGGCCTTCAAGATCGCGGGCCCGATAGGTGCGATCACCATAAAATTGGTCCGCCGGCGCCATCAGGATTTCTGCACCAGCGGCGCGGGCGCGCGCGCAATGAGCGTCTATGTCCTCCTCGACGTGCACGTGGACGGTCTGCGTGGTTTTCCCGCCCAAGGACGCCGGGCTCCTTGTCTCGTCGCTCCACTCGCTGCCGACCATGATGAGACCGTCGCCGAAGCGCATCTCCGAGTGGAGGAGATTGCCCCCGCTGTCGCTGATGACCATGAACGGCTCGAACCCGAACGCCGCCTCCAGCCAGCGCAGCGCCGCCTTGGGATCGCGATAAGAAAGCGCTGACGACAGCGACGGGCGGTTCAAATCATCAGGCATGACGGCCTCCGCGAGAAACTATCGCCAAGCTAAAATATTTCTGATTTTTTGCAACTATTTTCCGCAGCGTGGACAAGAAAAACCCGCCGAGAGCCTCGGCGGGTTGATCAAAATCCTCGGAGGGCGGCTGGCCTAGTCTTCGACGTCCTCACGCACGATCACCGGGCCGCTGTCCTGGCCCTTTGCGTCTATGTCGCGGTCGATAAATTCGATCACCGCCATCGGCGCATTGTCGCCCCGGCGAAAACCCGCCTTGAGCACGCGCGTATAGCCGCCGGCGCGCGCCTTGTAGCGGGGGCCAAGCGTATCGAAGAGCTTCTTGGTCATGTCCGCGTCGCGCAGACGCGAGGCCGCGAGGCGACGCGCCGCCAGATCGCCGCGCTTACCCAGCGTGACCAGGCGCTCGACCACCGGCCGCAAGGCCTTGGCCTTGGGCAACGTGGTGACGATCTGCTCATGCTTGATGAGCGCCGCGGCCATATTGGCGAACATCGCGGTGCGATGGCTGGCCGTGCGGTTGAGCTTCTTTTGGGCGACGCCGTGGCGCATGACGCAATCCTATCCGCCCGAGGGCGGCCCTTCTCAGTTCTGGTCTTCGTACTTCTTGGCGAGGTCTTCGATATTGTCCGGCGGCCAATTCTCGACCGCCATGCCAAGATGGAGGCCCATCGTGGCGAGCACTTCCTTGATTTCGTTGAGCGACTTGCGCCCGAAATTCGGCGTGCGCAGCATCTCCGCTTCGGACTTCTGAATGAGATCGCCAATATAGACGATATTGTCGTTCTTCAGGCAGTTGGCGGAGCGGACGGACAATTCCAATTCGTCCACCTTCTTGAGCAGCGCCGGATTAAAGGGAAGATCGGGCTTCTCGCCGCCTTCCTTCTTGGCCTTCGGCTCTTCGAACGTGACGAACACTTGCAATTGGTCCTGCAGGATGCGCGCGGCATAGGCGATCGCATCCTCGGGGCGAACCGCGCCGTTCGTCTCCACTTCGATCACGAGCTTGTCGTAATCGAGCACTTGGCCTTCGCGCGTATTGTCGACGCGAT
>CAZLWK010000007.1:152310-155346 GCA_964563395.1 uncultured Caulobacteraceae bacterium | reverse complement strand
GCGAGACTGACGAGTCGAGCAGAGACGAAAGTCGGTCATAGTGATCCGGTGATCCCGTGTGTGGAGGGTCATCGCTCAACGGATAAAAGGTACTCCGGGGATAACAGGCTGATCGCCCCCAAGCGTCCATAGCGACGGGGCGGTTTGGCACCTCGATGTCGGCTCATCACATCCTGGGGCTGGAGCAGGTCCCAAGGGTATGGCTGTTCGCCATTTAAAGTGGTACGTGAGCTGGGTTCAGAACGTCGTGAGACAGTTTGGTCCCTATCTACCGTGCGTGTTGGAAACTTGAGAGGATCTGTCCCTAGTACGAGAGGACCGGGATGGACGCACCTCTGGTGCACCTGTCGTGGCGCCAGCCGCGCAGCAGGGTAGCTATGTGCGGACGGGATAAACGCTGAAAGCATCTAAGCGTGAAACCCCCCTCAAAACGAGGTTTCCCATGAGAGCCGTGCTAGACCAGCACGTTGATAGGCCGGATGTGGAAGCGGGGCGACCCGCGCAGCTGACCGGTACTAATCGCTCGATTGGCTTGAACACTTTGAACACCTGGCGTTCATGCATGGCGACGACTGCGTCGCGCCGTGCGTTCGCTTCGCTCCCGCGATACATGTCAGCGCGCGCCTTCCTCGGATGAGGATCGCGCGCGTTCTCGATACACGCGCCGCGCCGACCTGGTGGCTTTGCCGGGGGGTCCCCACCCGATCCCATCCCGAACTCGGCCGTTAAGCCCCCCTGGGCCGATGGTACTATGTCTTAAGGCATGGGAGAGTAGGTCGCTGCCGGGTCTGCACGGTGCGTGTGATCGAAGGCCTTCCGCAAAAGTGCTCTTGCGGTTTTGCGATAAGAAGGCCGAAGAAGTATCTCTTCAGATTTTGAACCCTCTTTTACTTTGGCGGCGCTTGCCGCATACCTCATTTGGCCGCGCGAAACGGCCGTCGATGCGCTGCCGCGGGATGGAGCAGCCCGGTAGCTCGTCAGGCTCATAACCTGAAGGTCGTTGGTTCAAATCCAGCTCCCGCACCCAATTGTTCAGTCATCAGAAGCCCCCCGGTGGAAACACCGGGGGGCATTTCGCTTGCGAGCGCCATAATCGCGGCGAGATGGCCATGAATGACCAAGCTCCATCCGTCCGGCGCGCTGGCGTCGGGCTTAGCCTCCACGCGTTCGATCAGGGCGCGCACGGCGGCAAGGGTGTCCGCACTGGCGTCCGGCCGCGCCAGCGCCGCTTCAAGGTCCGCGATACGCGCCCGATAGAGATCTCCGGCGGCGGGGTGCAGCGCGATCGTGGCGGAGCGGTCCGGCCCCATGTCGGCCTCGAGCGCCGCGATCTGCGCCTCGGTCTCTGCCAGCTTCGCCCGTAAGATCGCGCTCGGCGCCGCGATAAGACTCTCGGCGATGCGCTCCCCGCGTCGCCGCGCCTCAGCGAGATCTTTGCCCAGCTCCAGACGGCGGCGGTCCGTGTCAGCCTGGCGCGTACGCGCCTCTTCATGAAAGGCGCGCACGGCCTCCGCCACTAGGTCAGGCGAAAGCAGGTTCCGCTTCAGCCCTTCCAGGACCCGCCGATCAAGCACGTCGCCGCGCAGATATCGGCGCTGGCCGCACATCCCTGTCTCGCGCGCCGCGCTGCAGCCGAAATAGGCGCGCGTGACGATGTTCATCGGCGACCCGCAGGCCCCGCAGCGCAACAGGCCGGACAAGAGCCGCTTGGGGCGGCGCCGCTGTGAAAGCGCGCCGATCTCGGCGAGCGCGCGCCGCTTGGCCTGCACCGCCAGCCAGAGCGGTTCGGGCACGATGCGCAAATCCGGCGCGGGGGTGACGATCCAGTCGCTCTCCGGGTTGAGCGCCGAGCGCCGGCGGCCTGTCTCCGGGTCCTTGATGAAGCGGCGCTTATTGAAGACGAGCCGCCCGCGATACAATTCCTGGCGCAGGAGGCCGTCCGCCGCGCGCGCGTCGCCCAGCAGCGTCGAGGCGCGCCACAGACCGCCGGCGGGCGCCGTCAAGCCCTCGCGGTTCAACGCCGCCGCGATGGCGCGCGGGCCCTGGCCCGCCGCATAGGCCTCGTAAATGCGCAGGACGATCGCCGCCTCGGCGTCGTCGATGGCGCGGACGCCGCGCGCCTCGCCCTCCACGGCGCGATACCCATAACAGCGACCGCCGGCGCTGCGACCCGAGCGCGCAACGCCCATGAGGCCGCGTCGTGTCTTGGCGGCGAGGTCGATGAGGTAATGCTCGGCGATGATGCCCTTGAGGCCCGCCACCATGGATGTCACTTCGCCATCGGCGATGGTGAGAAAGCGCACGCCGTTGGTGGTGGCCGCCCGCCGGATGAGATGCACGTCGGCTTGGTCGCGGCTCAGGCGGTCGATGCTTTCCGCTATCAGGATCTTGAGCCGCCGCCCGCGCATGTCCGCCAGGAGCGCCTGCAATTGAGGCCGCGTGGCCATGGAGGCGCCGGACAGGGCCGCATCGGCATAGACACGAAAGGGGCCGTCCAGACCGGCGCGGCGCGCGAAATCCTGGCAGGCGGCGACCTGATCTTCGATGGACCGTTCGGACTGGAGGTCCGAGGAGAAGCGCGCATAGATCGCCGCGCTCATTGGGATGGCCTGCCTTCCTTCTTATTCGCCTCGCGCGCGAGGTCGCGGCCGATCATCCGCGCGAGGGCGCGCAAGGAGTCAAGCGCGGGCGGGCCCGCCGGTTGTGGAGGCGGGGCACGCCGCTTGCTCAAGCCGCGCGCCCTTGTCGCTCGCGGTGTTCCTGCCAGAGCGCATCCGCGGCCACCTCGATCGTTTCGCCGGCGGCGATTATTTCAGCCGCGCGGTCGCACGCGGCGCGCGTCAGCGGTAGCCCGGCCACGCGCACGGCCTTCCTGGCCCACGCGCGCTTGCGGGCCGCGCTCATCTTCGCGCGCACCTCTGGATCGGCCCACGCGCGCTTGCTGGCCGCGCTCATCTTCGCGCGCACCTCTGGATCGGCCCACGCGCGCTTGCTGGCCGCGCTCATCTTCGCGCGCACCTCTGGATCGGCCAACGC
>CAZLWK010000007.1:0-152210 GCA_964563395.1 uncultured Caulobacteraceae bacterium | reverse complement strand
GCGCTCATCTTCGCGCGCACCTCTGGATCGGCCAACGCGCGCTTGCTGGCCGCGCTCATCTTCGCGCGCACCTCTGGATCGGCCAACGCGCGCTTGCTGGCCGCGCATCGATCGAACACATGCCCCGCGCGCTTGAGCGCGCCGTACAGCGTGGAATAGGGGATGCCGCACGCCGCCGCCGCGTCCTCCGGCGGCAGGCCATGCGGCGGCGGCGCCATGACGAGCGCGACCGCGCGAACAGTGGCGGGGTTTGGCGGCCTCATGGCGCGCGCTCTGGGGGCGCGAACACGATCGCGCGATCCTCCGGCGGAAAGCGCGCGAGCTCGGCGCAATCGATCTCCCAAAATTCATCGGCCGAGCCCGGCCGAAACGCGAAGCATGCGACCTCGCCGGCGGCGGGGCGCGCTTGCGCGAGCGTGGGTGAAGGCGCTGGCGTTTCCGCCGCCTCGATTAACAACATGAGAACGCTCGCAGCCGCCGTCAGAAAGACAAAGAAAAACGCACCGGCCGCGACCTTGAGCCGAAAAATCTGCTGATTGCGCAGAAATGGATTCATGCCGAGGCCTCCTCGCCGATGACGCCGATGAGCGCGCTGATGCGCTTGCGTACCGCGGCGCTCTCGATCGCGGTGTAGGCGCGTGCGAGCGCGAGCGCGCCGGGCGTGGCGATGAAGTCGGCCACAAGATCGCGCGGTGCGTCCTTGGGCGAGGAGGGCGAGTCGATCCCCTCGATTAAATCGGCTGCGCTGCAATTGAGCGCAGATGCAATCAAGATAAGACGCGAGGCGGCGACTCGGTTGAGGCCTTTTTCGTACTTCTGCACTTGCTGAAAGGCGACGCCAATTTCCGCGGCCACGTATTCCTGGCTGAGCCCCAGAGCCAGTCGGCGGGCGCGCATCCGCAGGCCGATCACGCGGTCGATGTCCGTCACAGCGCGCCCGCGCAAGCGCGTCTCATCCGCCGATGGTTCAAGCGTCATCTTTGCATCCCCAGGATCTCTTGCGCCTTGGCCGCCATGCGCTGCGCGAACGCCTGCGCTTGGCGCGGCCCCACATTGTCGCTGGCCTCAAGTATGGCGACGCCGTCGCCTTCTTCGTCGATGACCATCACGAACACGCAGACCTTGCGCTTGACGGCGTCGCCGCCGCCGCGCGTCTCCAGCATTTTGCGAAAGCCGCGCGTCTCGGATTCAAAATGCGCCTGGAGAAAGCCGCCGATCTTCATGCGCCGCGCTCCGAAAGCGCTTGGCGACGCGCGCTGTTGAGTTCCGCCATGCGCGTGTCGTCGCCGCCGGGAAGATCGGGATGCGCGCTCTTCGCGGCGGCCTTATAGGCGGCCTCGATTTCTTCGCGCGTCGCCTCTGGCTTGACGCCAAGAATTTCATGCCAGTGCTGGCCCTCAGGGGGCGGCAGAGCAAGAAAGCCGCGGAATGCGCTGCGCGCGATCACGATCCCGCCATGACGCACTTCCGATCGCCGCGCCTCAAGGATGTGGTGAATGGCTTGCAGATTTTCTGCGGGCGATGGGTAGCGGTCGACGGCGATGCAGCGCATCGCGCCATCCCATTCGAACCAAACGGCGACGCCGGGATCCACGGACGCGCGCTCGCCCAGGACGATGCCGCCGACATTGGTGGTCGCCACGACGTTTGTCACACGGGCGCCGCTGTCGACGCCGAAGCGCGTCAATGATTCCGCGACGTTTCTCGTTGCGGTCGCGAGCGTCGCCTTGAAGGCGGATTTTTTTTTGCGCTCTTGCGGCGTGCGCGGGAAGCCGGGCGGCCAGCATAACGGATAAGGCGCGATGCTCATGGTCCGAAAATCTTCTTCTCAAGGGCGGGGTTCATCATCGGCGCGAGGCCGGGAAGCTGGCGTCGATACCGCCACGCGAGTCGCGCGAGGTGGATCGCCTGCGGCTCGGTCAAGAGCGCAGGCTCGCCGCGCCGTTCGCTCGCCTCTAGCGCGCTCGCCAAGTCGCGCGCGAAGCGCTTGTGCGCGGAGCCGAGCGGCAACGTGGCGCGCGCAAGCGCGCGGATCCGCTGCTTCTCCAGCTCGCTTGCTTCGCGGCGCTCTCGGATCATGCGCTGCCGACCGGATTGCGGAGCGCGATCGCGCGTCTGATGCGCTTGCCCGCGATTTCGCCCAATTGAAACGCGCAGCG
Organism: uncultured Caulobacteraceae bacterium; assembly: GCA_964563395.1. Classification (GTDB taxonomy): domain Bacteria; phylum Pseudomonadota; class Alphaproteobacteria; order Caulobacterales; family Aquidulcibacteraceae; genus JBEVOS01. The sequence continues at coordinate 150,051 of CAZLWK010000007.1, read as the reverse complement.
CTCGCGGTCGGCGCGCTCTTCCACCGCGCCCATCAGGTCGCCCGCGACCATGCCAAGATGAAACGTGGCGACGTCGGCGATCTCGATCGGCGTCAGCGTCAGATTGTGGTGCGCCAGAAACGCCTTGATCGACGCGGCGATCCAGCAATGCAGACACTCTTCGCCGTCAACGGCGACAATGGAGGCGATCGCGGGTGATGCGGTCATGACGGATCCTCGGGATAATGGCGCGCAAGACGCTTGAGCGCGCGCCCCAGAAGGAGGGCGAGCGCAAGCTGCGCCGCCGCCAGAAGCGCCAAGGCTGCTGCGAAAAGAGCGGGTCCGGTCATGACGGCGGCCCTTGCCACAGATCGGGCGGCGCATAGCGCACGCCGTCGTGCGACAAGCTCCAAAGCGCGCTGATCAAGGTCAGCACCAGCGCGTACAGCAGCGTCAGCACGCACCAGAACGCGGCGCGCAAGGCGGGCCGGCCTCCCATGTCAGCGCCCGCGCGTCGCTGCGCCAGCCGCACGTTCAAGCGCGGCCGCGCGGAAGTAAGCCTGATGCGCCTCTAGCAGGGACATGCCGGGCCGCACCTGAAAAAACACCGCCCCCCAACGTGCGCCGGTGGGGCGCCCTGTAGCGCCCGCGCGCTCCAACAAGCGCGTGCACGCCGATGTCAGGTCGAGGCCGTCGAGAGGGGAGGGCGCAACCGAGTGCATGGATAAGTTCCACCACGCAAAACACGCGCGGTCAACGCTAAGTTTTGCGAAGCGAAACTTTTGGTGTTGAGATGCGGTGGCGATTATTGTGTCGCTGGGAGGGGGCATGCGGTTGCGGCTTGGCGATGAGATTGGCGGCCTCGGCGCGCGTCTTGGCGCGGGCGGTGCGACGCAGACGATCGATCCGACCTGGATCGAGTGGGCGTGGCCTGCGGGCGCCGCCGCCCTGGCGGGGCTGATCGTGTTCGCCGCTGTCCGCTCGGTTGTCCGGCCCGCGCGCGCCGGGTGGGCGGCCGCCGCGGCGGCGCTGATCGTGCTCGTCCTGGCCGCTCCGTTTGCAGGCGGGCGACTTTCCTTTGCAGAAACACGGCGCCTTGCGGCTTCCGCCGAAGAGACGGTGCGCGCCGCGCTTCTGGACCCGAGGACCGCAGAGGTTCGTGTGCGGCTTGTCCGCCATACCCTTGAAGGGCATGTCGCTTGCGGTGAAGTTTTGGCAAAGTCGGCGCGCGGCGCTTACATGGGAATGCGTAAGTATTACGTAGCTGATATAGGACCAGGCCGGCGCCTCTACATCGAGGACGAGGCGCTTTTGTTTGGGCCTTTTGAGTCCGATGCGACGCCGAAAGACCCCTTGTCGCGTATCGCGACCCACGCTTACTTCATAAAGACTGCGTTTTTCAGGGATGAAGCGTTTGGCGCCCGCTATTGCGCCGGCGTTTGGGACTAGCCCTTTTCCTTGCGCCGGCGCGGCAGGGGGCGGTGGTTCTCATCTCGGTGACGGAACGGTTCTCTAAAGGCCTCCATCACACGGAGAGCGCGCTCGCGCTGCTCGGGCGGGATGTCTTGGAAGATGCGCGACGGATCGTCGGGATCGTCGGGCTTGCGTGAAATGAGATCAGCCGGGGTGCAGCGCAGCGCGACGGCGAGCGCCTCTAGAATCGTCTGGTGATAGGGGGTTCGACCGCTCTCCAGTGAGGATATCTGCCCTTTGGTGCGGCCGACCATGGCGCCGAGCGCTTCCTGCGTGAGGCCGCGATAGGCGCGCCATTCGCGTAGAAACCAACGAAGGCGCGGCGGCGTGCCCATGCGCGCAGTGTCGTGCGCCTGCGCGGCAAAGTCGTCACCGCCACGTAAAACCTGCGCTTGACCATCATTGTTTTACGTGGTGAAACTTTCGCGATGAGCGAGGTCGTCGAGCAGATCAGCCCCTTGCGCCGGTGGCGGCGTGAACAGGGTCTTACGTTGGAGCAAATGGCGGCGGCGCTAGGCGCCTCGAAGGGGCGCCTGTCCAGCATCGAGAACGGGGCGAGCTGTTCCTACGATCTCGCGTTGGCGATCGAAAAATTCACGCGCGGCGCGGTGCGGATGAGTGATCTGCATCCCGACAATTGGCCTGCGCCGCCGCAATCCATTGGGACGGAGGGCTAAAGATGCTGCGCGAAAGCGGCGACATTCTCGACACATTGAAAGCGATCGACCGCGGCGGCTTCGTCGAGCGGCTCAATGAGGAATTGGGCAAGGTCGTGAAGGGCGTGTTCCTCACGGACGGCAAGGGCTCGCTGACGATCAAGCTGGATTTGGTGCCGAACGGCGAAGGCCAGGTGACGGTGAAGCCGGATGTGAAGGCCAAAGTGCCAATCAAGCCGGTGCGCCCAAGTATTTTCTTCGCGACGGTGGATGGCGCGCTCAAGCGCGACGATCCGCGTCAGTCGCGCATGGAGCTTGAGCCCGACGATCCGCGCGACATGCGCACGGGCCGCAAGAACTAGCTTTTTCAACCACGCCTTAGGGGGCGGATCATGACAGCAAGTGAAAAACCGGCGGTGACGCCGGATGCGCGGATTATTGCCGATTTGGCGGAACAAGCGGCGCAGCCCGCCGTCCTTGTTCTTGCCGATGGGCGCACATTCATAGCGCACTCCGACAAGGTGCGCCTCGTCGAGCAGACGCCGGCGCACTACCGGGCGCCAGCTCCGGTGCGCGTGAAGCAAGGGGTGACTCTGACCGCGAAACAGAGCTTCATTGATTACGTCTCGACCTATTCCGGCGCGGGCACGCGCATCTTCGCCGATCTCGCCGGCGGCAAGTTTGTCGCGGTGCTGGATTATCATCTGGCGCAAGAGGGGCAATCGCCCCTGTCGCAGACCGGCGAGCACCGCGCGATCTTCACGCTCAAGGATTCGGAGGAGTGGCGGCGCTGGTCCGGCGTGAGCGGACAATTGCACGCGCAAGCGACATTCGTGCGCTTTCTTGAAGAAAACATGGCGGACATCGAAGCGCCCGCCGGCGCCGACATTCTCGAACTGGCGCGCGATTTCAGCGCACAGCGCAAGGTGAATTTTTCTACGGCCTATCGATCTCAGACCGGGGATACGACATTCGAGTATGCCGTTGAGGTCGAGGGGCGCTCCAAGACGGGCCATATCGACGTGCCCAACAAGTTCATGTTGCGGATCCCGCTCTATTATGGCGAGCCGCCGCTCTCGGTCGGTGCGTTCCTGCGCTATGCGATCGACGACGGCCGACTTGGAATCGGCATCGAATTGCATCGGCCCGATTATGTGCGCCAGGCCTCGTTCGAGGCGATCGGTCGCGACATCGTCGACGGGACCGGCGCCCCTCTGCATTACGGCTCAGTCAGCGCTTAGGCCGCGGGAGGGCGGCGATGGGCTGGTATGGGCAAGGCGTCCGCGGGGCGGACAAGTTTCCATGGAACGATGAGCATGTCGCGGTCCTGCGGCGGCTCTGGGCCGAAGGTTTAAGCGCGACGCAGATCGCGCGCACGCTCGCGGCGGCGGAAGGGCGCGGGCTGACGCGCAACGCCGTGATCGGAAAGGTGCATCGCATCGGCTTGGTGGGGCGCGCCACGCCGTCACGGCCGGTGCGGGCGCGGCCGTCAAGACCGCCGTCGCCGGTTCGCGTCGAACGAGGGCCTGCGGCAAAGCCTCTGCCGCCCATGCCGCCGCCAGCGCCTGATGCGCTGACGGCGCTCAATTGGTGCGGCGTGGCGCACACCATTCTCAGCGTGCAGGACGACGTGTGTCGGTATCCTTATGGCGACGCGCAGCGGGAAGGCGTGTTCTTCTGCGGCCGCGCGACGAGCGATGCGCAGTTCGGCGTCTATTGCCAAGAGCATGCGCGGGTTTGCTATCAGCCGGGATCCTCGCACCAGGCGCAACGCTTGGCGCGTCGCCACCTCGTCGAAGGCGTTCAACGCGCGCGGCTAGGCGCGTTTGAGCCATGATCCGCAGCGATAGTTTGCGCCCGCTGTCCCCGGCCGCCGTGGACTGGCTCCAGGATGCGTTTGGCGCCGCGCTTGAGCTGGCGCCGTTCGACTCTCTCTTCGCGCCGGCGCCCCGAGAGGTCGCCGCGCCGTCAGCGACGGATCATGGCGCGCGCGACGTCCCGTCGGCGCCATCCGTGCAGGAGCGTCGGGCCGTGCACCGCCTGCTTGCGTTGCGTCTGTCGACGGACGCAGCGGCCGTCGGCGCCGTCGCGCGCCGCCTGGAGGCTGGCGAAACGAGCGAGGCCATCATTCGCGATCTCGCGTCGCAAAAGCGAGGAGGCGCGCCGTGAACCGCGCAACGCCCCTCAGTCGCCGGCAGGAGGCGCAGGCGCGCTATCGCGCGGTCCTGGAAACTCTCGGGCGCGGCTCGCCAATATTTTGGGACGGTCACTGCTTTTCGTGCCGGGAGCAATTGACGATGCGGTCGTGGTCCCACCGCACCGTGCTGGCCATGGCGCAGCGCGGCGAGGTCGTGCTGGTGCATGAGATGGATGGCGACATGCCCATGCTGTTCGTGCGCCGCCCGCCGGCCCGCGCGGCGGAAAGCGTGGACAGCCGCCGCCTCGATCGCGCCTTCGAGCGAGCGACACAGCCATGAGCGTGCGCGCCTTGAATTGGGCCTTCGACCAACGCGGCCTTCCCGACGGCCCGTTCGTGCTTCTGCTCGTGCTTGGCGATCTCGCCGACGAGGACGGCGTGGTGCGTGGCCAATCGCTGCAGCGACTCGCCGCGCGCGTCGGCAAGGGTATCGATACGGTTATTCGCCGGCTCGATTATCTGCACCACGCGCTGGAGGACGACGGCGCCGTAAAGGAGGTCCGCTGGCTGCGGATCGATTCCGTCGAAGGCGGCGAGAACATCTATCGGCTGCATTTGCCGCCTCGCCACGCGCCGCCGCTCATCCGCAGAAACGCGACGTCCTTGGCGCAGAAGGGTGTCGCAAAAATGCGAGTAGGGGGGTGTCGCAAAAATGCGAGTAGGGGGGTGTCGCAAAAATGCGACCCCCTTGGTGAAAAAAGGGGTCGCAAAAATGCGACGGGGGGTGTCGCAGAATTGCGAGGGGAGGGGTCGCAAAAATGCGACACCCCTTATATAGATTCCAGCTCTACCTTAGATGTTGGAGTTAAAGAACTTACCTCCACCACTACTGCTGACGCACCCGCGCGCGGGCGTTCCCCCGCCGACATCGTCGCCGACCGCATCGCCAGCCCCTTCCTCGATCCTGTCAAAAGCCCACGTCTCGGCGAGACCGCCGTGGAGGTCGCCCGGTGGCTTACGGCCGGCGCCGACCTTGAGCACGACGTCATCCCGACCGTCACGCGGCTCATGGCGCGCAAGCGCCAGCCGGTGACGACATGGGGCTATTTCACGGCTGCGGTGCGAGAGGCCGCTGCGCGACGCCTTGCGCCCGTTGAGCCGATCCAACCGCTCCTGCCTGCATCTGGAGGTCTTCATGACCAATCTGACGCCGCGTCCCGAAGCGCCTTCGCTTCCGCCCCTCTCACAGCTGCCGAGCGCGACGCAGCCGCTGCCGCACTTCGCCGATCAAGCTTGGGTGTCGTGGCTGTCGAGCTTGCGCTTGGGCGCGCTGGCGACGGGGCAGAGCCTGAGCGAGATTACGTTGGATCGGGTGGCGCAGACTGAGGCCAATCTGCCGCGCCTCGCGGCTACGCTGACGCCCGCCGATCCGCGCGAGGTCGCGTTTTGGGTGGAGTTTCTGCGCTCGCGGTATCGCGCGCGAGGGGACGATCCGCGCTTTGCGACGATCGACGCGCGCCTCTGGCTGTGGAGCCTGAAGGATTGGCCGCTCGATGTGCTGCAGGCGGCGGTGGTGCGCTGGATGGACGAGGCGCGGCCGTACCCGCCGTCGACGCCGGGCGAAGTGAAGGCGCTCGGCGCTCCGATTTTTGGCGCGCGCAGCCGGCTCCTCAGCGCCGCCGAGACGGTGCTGGAAGCGGCGCGCAAGCATCGGCCGCACATGGTGGTGGAGCCCGATCCGCGCGCCGTCAGCCTATTGGCGCGGCTTGGCATAGGGGGGCGTGGGTGAGCGCGCTCCGTCTTTCTGCGCGGCCCAAATACCGCAACAAGCGGGTGACGGACGCGCGCGGCTCATTCGATTCGAAAGGGGAGGCCAAGCGCTACGCCGAACTTGTGACGCTGCAGATGGGCGGGCAGATCCGAAATCTGAAGCGCCAGGTGCGGTACAAGCTGCATGGTGCGCGCGGCGGCTTCATTTGCGCCTATGAAGCCGACTTCGATTACGAGGAACGGCGCGCCGATGGCGCCTGGGCGCAGGTGACGGAAGACTTCAAGGGCTTTCGCACCCGCGACTTCATCATCAAGAAGGCGCTGTTCGAGGACGAGTATCAGCGTCCGCTTCTCGAAACGCGCGCCCCGCGCGGGCGAGGCCGGCGATGACCGCCGACACGCCGCGCAATCGCGCAATAGCCGCCGCCGTGCACGCAAACGTGCTCACGGTGCGCGAGATCGGACGCGCGTTCGGCGTTTCGGCCTCGCGCGCCTCGGCTATCGCCAAAGCGTATGGCGCTTCGCGTCAAGGCCGGCTCAGCGCCAATGGCCGCATGGCCATCGTCGCGGCCCAGAAGAAGCGGCGCGACCGCCATTTGCATGGGCCGCAGATCAAGCAGGAAAGCCTTTTGGCCGCCGCCCTGGTGGACGAAGGGTTGACCTACGATGCAGCCGCCATGGAGCTTGGCCTGACACGCGGCGCGGTCGCTGGGGCGGTGCGGCGCAGCCGTCGGCGCGAGGCGCGAGAAACGGAGGGCCGCCATGAGGGTGCATGACGCGGTGGCCCTTGCGCGCGCACGCGCGCGCGGCGGGGCGCAATCAAGGCGCTTGGTGCGCAAGGTGGCGGATTTGTACGAGTTGCCGACGGAGGAATTGTTCGCGCGCTCCAGGCGCGATGAGGTCGCTCAAGCGCGGTTCGTCTGCTTCGCTTTGATGCACGATCGCCGCGGCTTGCGCTGGTCGCTGCCGCGCATAGGTCGTTTTTTCGCGCTCGACCACACGACGGTGATGTCCGGCGAGCGCCGTATTCGCGAAGCGTGTGATTTCGCGCAGGCGTTTGCGCGCGGCGTCGATCTGCAGCCGGAGCAGGCGCGCCTGCTCCAAAAATTCGCATTTGTAGGTGTGTTCGACGGCGGAGGCTTTGTGCTGACGCCGCGGGCGCATGCTGTCCTGTCTCTTTTGGAGCACCCAGATGCCGTCTTTGCCGCTGACGCCCCTTGATCGCGCCGATTTAGCGCGGCTTGCCCGTCGCGATGCAGCGCAGGCCTGGCTGGTCATGTGCGCGCGCCTGCATCGGGCCCTCCTTGTCGACGGCACGTGCGGACGGCGCGCCCATCGCGCCCTGCATAGCTATCAGCCCGACTATCGCCGCGGCTGGTGGGACGAAGGATTCGAGGGCTCGAACCTGTCGGACGCCGACATCGTCCGGCGCATCGAATCCTGGGCGCGGATCCTGGCGGTGCATCCGCGCGAGCACGATCTCGCATACGACACGCTGCTGCTATTGCAGGGTGTGGACGCGGGCGCCTGGGACGTGCTCGCCATCCGCGCTTGGCAGGAGCATGTCGGGCGCGAGAGTTGGCGGCGCCTCGCGCGTATCGCCTACGGGTCGGCGTCTAAAAAAGATTATTGCCAGCGACTGCACCGCGACGCGGTGTCCCATGCGCTCAGCGCCTGTCTGCGCGAGCCGTCCACACAGGGGCGCGCGGCATGAGCGTGTCGCTTCTGGACGTCGCGCAGATGTTGGCGTTCGGCGTCACGCTGTCGCTGTGCGGCGCTTTGGTGGCCGCGCGCCATGGCCGCCTCGTAACAGGGGCCCGGATTTTTCTCATCGCCGGCGGCGCTGGCATCGCGCTCGGCGGGGTAGGCGCGATCTTGTTGATGCTGCGGAGCGTGAACGCATGAGCAATGACTACACAGAAGCGGACGTGGAGGCGCTGGCGCGGGCGCTTGATCCAATGGCGTTTGAGCGCCCCGACAAGCTGCACCTTGCGATGCGGCGAGCGACCGCGACGGAGTACGCGCGCGTTGCTCTTCGTGCCGGCTATCGCCTCCCCGATCCCGAGCACGACGCGCGGGTGCGCAGAGCGGCGCTGGGGGAGGTATTGGCAATCGCGGAGACGTCGGAAAAGCGCGCGGCGGAAGCCTATGACCGCATTGTCAAGGCGCGCGACCTCGTGGGCGCCGAGAACCCGTTTCCATGGCACGCACTGCAGGAGGCGAAATACCTGCTTGGCGGGCGCGTGAATGTCGCCGCCGCCATCCGCGCCCTCGTGGAGAAGCAAGATGCTGAGTGACGACACGATCGCGGAACTGCGCGCGCTGAATGAGGCGCGCAAGCATGGTGACTGGACTGTGATGTGGCTAACGGTGAACGGTCAAGAGTTTCCGACTTCCATTCATGCCTGCGACGTTGACGCCGACGAAGACGGCAACGCCAAAGACTATGGTGCTGACATTTGCGATATTGCGGACACAGAGCATGACGAGGCTAACGCCGCCTTCATCGTCGCTTTCGCCAACCACGCCTCCGCGCTGCTCGACGCGGCGGAGGAAGGCAAGCGGCTGAGAAGGGAGCGCAATACTTGGCTGCGCGAAATGGAAAATCTGCGCGGCACTCTGCGCTTTGTCCGCGCCGCTTTGCCCGTCTTACGCACGATGTGCGAGGTCGCGAAGCTCCGCGAGGGCGCAGCAAAAGCACAAGAAATGCTGCTGGCGGTCGATGACGCATTGCCTCCCGCCCTCTCGGAGCAGACGCCATGAGCTTTCTGCGCTTTTTCGACCTGACCTATTGGCAACTGCGCTCTGCGCTTGGGTATCCGATTCCAAGCGCGATCGAAGCGCGCTGGCCGCATCAGATGAGCAGCGTCGGCAATCCGCACAAATGCGGGATGTGCGAAGCGCGGCAAAAGTATCCCGGTTTGCACGCGGCTTACGCCATTCAACGCGGCAAGGAATTGCCCGACGACCAGCGACAAGACCTTGAACATCGTGTGCGGCTTGCGGTGAAGGAATATGGCCCGCCTCTACACATGGTGAACGCGGACACCATCGCGCTGATCCTCTCCGAGGAAGGCGTGGAGAATTACGGCTACCTTGCTGTCAAAATTGCTGAGGCGCTGGAGCAAACCCCATGACCTCCCCCCTCATCGCCCTGCGCGAGCGCGAGCGCGTGCGCGCCGCGACGGGGGCGGATCGCGAATTGGATGCGGCGATATGGCTGGCGTGTTTTGAGCCTCAGATCGCGTCGTTCGACGTGACCTTCCATGTTGAGCAGTACGATAATTATCTGTCTCGAACGAGCATCGAGACCGTGCTTGGCGGCGTGTGGGTAGACGAGATGGACCCGCCACTGAGGCACTACACCGCCTCCCTCGACGCGGTCGTGGCGCTGATCGAGCGGAAGCTGCCGGGGTGGCGGTGGAACCTGAACAAGCAATCTCACGCCACGATGGCGATGGTGTTTCGACCGGGCGGCTCTTGTGAGGAAAGCGATGATTCCGGGGCGGCGATGTTGGCAACCCCCGCCCTTGCGCTTTGCGCCGCCCTCCTCTCCGCGCTGATCGAACAGGAAGGCGCGGGGTGATGCGCGTGCTCGATCTTTTCTCCGGCATCGGCGCTTACGCGCTGGGCGCAGAGCGCGCCGGCGCAAAGATCGCGGCGTTCTGCGAGGTCGAGGATTTTCCGCGCAGGATTTTGCGCAAGCACTGGCCCGATGTTCCGATCTATGAAGATGTCCGAACCCTCACAGCCGATGTTCTTCGACGAGACGGAATTGCCGTCGATGTCATCCTCGGAGGCTGGCCTTGCCAGGACATCAGCCCAGCGGGCACGCGATCTGGCCTGGACGGAGCACGCAGCGGATTATGGAGCGAAGTCGCCCGCTTGGCTGGCGAGCTTCGACCCGATCTCCTTGTGTTGGAGAACTCGTCAAATCTGCTTGGTTCAAGCCCAGACGGCGAGCCGTCCGGAAGAGACTTTGGCCGTGTTCTCGGAGACTTGGCCGCGCTCGGGTACGATGCGGAATGGCATTGTCTCAGCGCTGCCGCCTTTGACGCACCCCACATCCGTGATCGCATCTGGATTGTGGCGCACCGGCGAGGAACTTTTGCCGACGCTGCATGGAGCACCGAACCGGAACAACAAGCGGCGCCAGGGCCCGAGCGGAAACGAGCTAGGGCGGGAAGTGAATCGGCGCGAACGCATGTGGCCGACACTGCGGGCGACGGACGGTACGCACGGCGGACGCGTGACGCCGCGCAAGAGCCGCGAGGGCGGCAATTTGATCGAGGCGGTGAGCATGTCGCTTTGGCCAACGCCGACTGCGCGCGATTGGAAAAGCGGGAAAGTCGGGCCGGCGATTGTCGATCATCGAGGCAAACAAAAAAACTCGCGGCCGTTGAACGAAGCGTTTTTGCTCCCTACCCCCACGGCTTCCCGTCGTTCGGGGCTTCAATCGCACGGCGAGAACGCCATTCTTGGGAGCCTGAACCCGAATTGGGTCGAGTGGTTCATGGGGTTGCCGATCGGGTGGACCGAATTCACGCCCTCGGGAACTGCAACCCGCCGATCATCGTCGAAACGATCTTCCGCGCGATCATCAAAGCCCAGGAGCACGCAGCATGACTGACCCCAAGGCGCTGGCGGCGGAGCTGCGTCGGATGATTGCGGGCGACATTGCGCGCTCGCCGCCTGCTCGCGCGTGAGCTTGATATTCATGCCGGGCGTGGCCGGATCGCTTAACACCGCCCAAGCGGCTTCAACCATCTGCTCGCGCTCCTCAGCGCCAAGTGCGTTGGTCATGGCGTTTCTCCTTCGAAGTAGGCGCCCGCCTCACGCGCGGGGAGGGTGTGCGTGGTCATGGCTTGGGCTCCAGAGCGGCGCGGAAACAATTGCACGGCCCAATCGGCAATGCGGGTGCGTTATGCACGGCGCAGTCGGAGGCGTGAAAGTCCAATAGCGCCGCGGCGCGCTCCACGTCCGCGATTTTCACTGCGGGGCTGACAAAAAGTGCGGCTGGACGGCCAATCCGGATCAGCGGCACGTCTTGCGCTAACGCGGCAAACGGCGTCAACGCCTCCTCCAACGCCTCCACCCGCGCCGTGAGGGCGTCGAGCGCAGCGGCGGCCTCCTCTGTGGCGACGAACGGCGAGCGCTCATGCACAGAGATGGCCGTTTTCGCCTCCCTCCGCGCCCTCCGGGACAACGTGAGCGGCGCGGTGGTGGAGCGGGTCGCGCGCCGTCTCGAAGAGTTTGCACGCGTCAAAACCAATTACGAAGGCATGAGCCACGCGCCCTACGCCCGCGCCGCGATCTACGCCTTCATCGATGCGATAGCGGGGGATGGGGAATGACACGCTATGCCTCAACAGGCCAAGTGCTCGCATTTATTCGGCTCATGCGCATCCGCAACGGATGGGAGCCAATTGGATTTGCCGCACTTTTCTTTGCGGGCATCGGCATGGGGCAGCTCGCTTATCTTGCGCCGCCGGATGAGAACAATTTACGCGGCTGGATTGGACTTTGGATGCTGGTCTTCGGCCTTGGCCTTCGCGCGCTCATCTCCGTGCGTCTGCACATCGCGCAACTAGAATATGAGCGTTTGCGCCCCACCCCGGACCCCGCCCCATGACCGCCCCGCGCAAGATGATGGAGGGATGACGTGAGCGCTGAAACGACGATCGGCTGGTGCGATTCCACGTTCAACGCATGGATCGGCTGTACTGAAGTCTCGCCTGCGTGCGGCCCTTGCTATGCGCGCGAATGGGCAAAGCGCTATTACCCTGCCGCGCAATGGGGGGGCTTTCCACGCGTGCGCACCAGCGCAGCGACATGGAGGCAGCCGCTCGCCTGGAACCGAAAAGCCGAGCGCGATTGCGCGCGCCCCTTCGTATTCACGAACTCGCTGGCCGACGTGTTCGACAACCAGGTCGACCCGCAATGGCGGCGCGATCTGTTCGACCTGATGCGCGAGACGCCGCATTTGGTTTGGCTCGCGCTCACGAAACGCGCCGGGAATATTGAGCGCATGTGCGCCGACGCCGGCGGCCTGCCCGCGAACTGTGCGCTGGGTGGCACGTTCGCCAATCAGGATGAAAACGATCGCGACGCGCCGAAGCTACGCCGCGCGAAGCAAGCGACCGGCGCGCTCTTTTCCTTCGCCTCGATCGAGCCGATGCTTTCACCCGTCGCGCTGGACGACGATGCGCCGGACTGGATCATCATCGGCGGCATGGGCGGACCGAGCTGGCGCGCGCATGACGTTCCGGAGGACTGGGTGCGTCCAATCCGGGATTTCTGCGTCGCCACGCAGAGGCCGTTTTACTTCAAGCAATGGTCGGCGCTGCGCCCAAAGGGGCGCGGCTGCGATCTCGACGGCGCACAATGGAAGCAGCGTCCTCACGTGGCGCCGCTGCGCCAGCCGCCGCATGATCTGCTTGGAGAAGCGGCATGACCGCCCCGCGCCAGAAAGCGGCTGAGCAGCATGGACTCGAATGGCGGCACGATCACGCTCTGCGCATGGCGGTGCGCCATAACATTGCGATCGTCGCGAGCAATTGGCTGATTGATATCCGCATGCGCGGCGACGCGGCGCTGCGGCTTCTGTCCGCGCTTTACGAGTCGCGCATTGAATCTGCGGGCGACGGAGTTTGTGGACAACGCAATTTTGTGCGCGACACCTGAGACGAATTTGACCATCGGAATTTCTAGCCTGCGGCGTTTTGCGCCCATCGGCGGCTCCCTCCCAAACTGGCAGTAGCAATGGCTGCGGCGCGGGGCGCGGGCGTGCGAGATGTCTCGGTATTTCGCGCGCCCGCGCTTTTTTCTGACATCGGAGCGATTGCGTGAACGATTCCGACTTGCAGATTCAGCGTGAGATCTGGCACCGCGCCGTGGCTGCGGTGGAGGAGGCCGCTGATCGTCGTCACGTTGCGCTTGAGCGCCACGATTTGGAATTGGCCAATGCGCGCGCGCGCGCGGAACGGGAAAAGGTCAAGCTCGATGAAATGATCGGGCGACGCCAAGCCGACATAGCGGCTTACGCTGAGCCGCCAAAGGACGCGTTCGCGCCGGACGCGCGGGCAGCGATTATTGCAGGCGGCGCCGTTCTGGAGCTTGGCGCCGCGAGCGTGGAGGAGGGCGCCTCAAGCGGGCCGTTGGGCGGGGATGTTGCGGCGTGAGTGATCAGCTGATCCCATTTACGGAGCATCCGCGTGCGCCCGCAGGGGCCGCGCCGCAGATGTTTCCGGCGGACCAGGTGCGCGAGATGCTTCGCAGCGCGGCTCAGAAGGCCCAGGAGAAGGGCGAGCGGGCCGTGCGCAAGGAAGAGCGCCAGCGGCAGGCGGACATCCAGGAGGCGCTGGAGGCCGCGCACGCGGCCGAATTGGCGCGCCAGCGCGACGAGCACGCGCAAGAGATCGCGCGCCTTAAGACGGAGTGGTGGACGCAGAGCGTTCACATGGTGCGCGGCGCGCGCCTGTGGGCGGCGGGCCTGAGCGGCCTTATCGCGTTGACAGTCGGCGTCACGGTGACGGTGGCGCTGGTGCAGCGCACGGCGACGGCCGGCGCGGATCTGGGCATTGAAGCGATGTCCAAGAGCCGCGTGATCGAGCAAATGCTGGAGCAGGCGCCGTGATTGGCTATCTAGAAGTTAGGCCAGTGATGGCTAACTTAGCCAAAGTATAGCCAATGGCTCGCGGAGGCGCGAAGCCTGGGGAGCGGCGTGGCGGAAGGAAAAAGGGCACGCCGAACAAGAAGACTATGGCGATTACCGAGGCGGCGCAAGCATTGAGCGCCAGCGCGCAGGCCTCAGGCGGGCCAATGCCGGCGGAAATGCTCCTGAACCTTGCTCGAATGGCCTATGCCAAGGCGGTTAAGGCCTCTGACGATACGGGCGAATTGGAGATTGTCGATCTGTCCATGGCCGAACTGGCGGGCTCATGGGGCGGCCAGGCTGCGCCGTACTTCCACGCGCGCCTCCAGGCGGTTGAGAGCAAGGTGAAGGATGTCGGCTCGGTCAAGGAAGCCGTCGACCGCGCCGAGCAAGCGCGGCGCAGGGTCGAAGAAGAGCGCAAGAAGCGTGAGGCCGCCGAGGCCGCTTCAGCGCCGCCAAGCCGCGCCATCGTCGGCGGCGATCTTAACGCTGGACCAGGCGCAGGCCGCGCTCATTGAAGACGACGAGCTGTTCTGCGCCGCTTGTTTGGAGGTGCAGCTGAAGCAGGGCGGCTATGACGCCTTCGTATGGAATCGGGCTCAAGCGCTGCTGAACGCGCGCATGGAGGACCAGAAGCGTCGCACGGGCCGCGTGCGGATGCTGGTGCCGAAAGCGCGCAAGCTGGGTGTGTCGACTCTGATCGGCGCGCGCTTCTACAAGAAGACCTCGCGCGGCAATGGCGTCAACGCGCTGGTGATGGCGCATGACGACACGGCCTCGTCGAACCTGTTCGACATGGTCGACACGTTTCACAAAAGGTGCCCGGCCGAGTTTCGGCCCAAGACCGGCGCCGCCAACGCAAAGGAGCTGAGCTTCGTCGAGTTGGGCTCGACCTATTATGTGCGCACCGCCGGCGGCCTGGAGCCCGGCCGCTCTTTCACGTTCCATTGCTTTCACGGGAGCGAGGTGGCCTACTGGACGCACGTCAAGAAGATCCTGGCCGGCGCGCTGAATGCGGTGCCGGACGAGCCTGGGACCGAGATCGTGCTGGAATCGACCTGCAACGATCCCACGGACCTCTATTCGCGCATGGTGCTCGCCGCGCTGCGGGGAGAGAACGAGTATGAGGTGTGCTTCCTTGCTTGGCATCTCGACGATTCGTATCGCGAGACGCCGCCGCCCGGTTGGGCGCCGAGCGCGGCCTGGGCGCTCTATGAGCGTCAGCACGGTCTGACGCGCGACCAGACGTTCTGGGCGTATCGCAAAAACCATCCGCTGGCGCTGGCCAATGGGGACGATCCCGATGCGCCCTGCGTCGCGTTCAAGCACGAATATCCAGCGACCGTGCATGAGGCGCTGGAGAGCGCCGGCGACGAACTGAAGCGGGTTATTCCGCTCGCCTGGGTGCGCGCCGCGCAGGACCGGCGGCGGCAGTTTCTGGCGGCGGGCGGCAAGCCCGGCGAGATGACGTCGATGGGCGTCGATGTCGCGCAGGGCGGCGGCGACAAGAGCGTGATCGCGCCGCTGCACGGTCAATACTTCGGCGATCTGATCGCACTGCCGGGCGTGGAGACGCCCAATGGCGCGGTGCTGGCCGGCCAAGTGCTGCAGCATCGGCGTAATCGCGCGCAGATCGTGATTGATGGCGGCGGCGGCTGGGGTGGCTCGACCTATGAGCGGCTCGAGGAGCAGGGCCTGCCGGTGTTCCTGTTCAAGCCGTCAGATGGCTCGAACTGGCGCAGCGAGCAGGGCCACTACGAAATGCGCAACCGCAAGGCGGAGGCGCTCTGGAAGTTTCGCGAGGCGCTCGATCCGGAGGGGCCGTACAAGATCATGCTCCCCGACGACGAGGAGATGGTCCAGGACCTGATCGTGTGGACGTTCGAACTCACGCACGGCGGCGTGTCGATCGTCGAGAGCAAGCAGGGCAACGACAAGGACGGCGAGGGCGTCCGCAAGAAGCTGGGGCGCTCCACGGACAAAGGCGATGCCGTGCTGTTGGCCTGGGTGGAGCCGCCTGGCACAAGCCAAGCGGATCTCGCGGGCCATGGATCGCGGCCGCGCGTCATTTTGGGTCATTCAAAGAGCAAGGGACGCTGATGGGGTCGCTGTTCAAGCCAAAGGCGCCGAAGGTGCAGGAACCGGAAGTGACGCCGCTGCCGGACGAAGACAGCCCGGCCGTGCGCCGGCGCATGCAGGCCGCGCGCGCGCGGCTGCGCGGCCAGCGCGGCTATCGCTCGACGATGGTGAGCGGACAATTGGGGGATTCTAGCACGGTCGCGGGCGCGGCTCCGATGCTGGTCTCCGGCGCCGCGACGCTGGGCGGCTGATCCGATGCCGGATTCGCGCGCGGAGGAGTGGCTGAAGCGGGCGACCAAGGCCGAGCAGGATCAGCATATGATCCACACGCTCTATGATGCGCTCGCGGAGATCTTCTACCCCGAGCGCCAGGACTTTCTTAGCCAGCAATCGCTGGGCCTTGAGCGTACCACGGCGCTCTATGACGGCTGGCCGATGAAGCTGCGCTTCGATCTAAGCGTAGCGCTGGGCGCGATGATGCGGCCCCGCGGGCGGGAATGGTTCGTGGCGCGATCGTTTCCGCGCTGGCTCAATAAACGCGAGGAGGTGCTGCGCTTCTGTGACGATTCGTCGGAGACGCTGCGGGACATCGTCTATGCGCCCGGCGCGCAATTCGTGCGGGCGTTCCTGGAAAGCGACGCCGATTACGCCACGTTCGGGACGTCGATCCTAACGCAGACCTATAACCGCGACCGCACCGGCGTTTTGTTCGAGTGCGTGCACCCGCGCAGTGTGGCGTTCGAACTGAGTGCGGAGAACGTGCCCGACCTCGTCTATGCAAGCCCCAAGCATACCGGGCGGCGCATTGGGCAATTGTTCGGGCGCAATTTATCGCGTTTGCCCGAACAGATCCGCAGGGTGGTGGAGAACGAGCCCGGCAAGGAGATCGATCTCAAGCGCTGCGTGGTGCCGATCGACGAATACGCCGACACGTGGCGCTCGCCCGGCTTGCGCCGCCGCGCCGCTCGGCTCGGCGCGCGCTACGTGTCGATCTATATCGATCCGGCGACGCGCACGCTGCTGCCGGCCGGCGCTGAGACGGAGGAGGCGATCTTCTTCACCTCGCCTTATCTTGTGCGGCGTTGGATGACGGTGTCGGGCGAGGCTTGGGGCCGCTCGCCCTGCACAATGGCCGCGCTCGCCGACGCGCGCATGAGCCAGCAATTGCGGCGCGCGCTTCTGGAGGCGGTGGAAAAGGCCGTCGACCCCACGCGACTCGTGCGGAACGAGGCGATTATCGGCGACTTGGATCTGCGCGCCGGCGGCGTCGTCTATGCCAAGAGAGACGCCGACTATAAATTGGGGCGGCCCGTCGAGAACCTCGAAAGCGGCGCGATGCCGAATTATGGCCTCGAATTGACGCGCGACACGCGTGAGTTCTTGGCCGCCGCGTTCCTGCAGAATCTTTTCAAGCTGCCACAGGACGGGCAGATGACGGCGTACGAGGTGGCTGAACGCGTGGAGGAGTTTATTCGGACCGGCGCGCCGATCTTCGAGCCGATGGAGGCGGAGAACGCCATCGTCATGGGGCGCACCTGGGATTTGTCGGAGCGCCGCGGGGCGTTCGGGCCGCGTCCAGATGCGCTCGCCGACGCTGAAGTGCGGTTCGAGTTTGAGACGCCGCTCTCTATCGCACTGGACAAGCAGCGCGTGGCGCAGGGCCGGCAGGTGATTGAAACCACTGCGCAGATCGCGGCGCTGGATCCAGGCGCGCCCAAGCGCGTGAACTGGAAGGAATTGCAGCGCGACATGATGAAGGGCATGGGCCCCGCGCGCTGGTGGCGCGATGACGCGGAGGCCGATGAAGAGGCCGACGCGGAGGGCGAAAAGCTCGAGGCCGCGCAGATTCTGGAGATGGCGCAATCGTCGGGCGTGCTTGAGGCGCTGACGGGCGGTGCGGGGGAGGGCGGCGCACTTGCCTTGCCCGCGCCCGCACCAGAGACAGCGCTCGCTGAGGCCGCGCCATGACGATCGCCGGCTGGCTTTTGATCGGCTTTGTCGCGCTGGCGCTGCATGAACTGGCGCAAGGATGAGCCTTACCGCTCCGCCGCTTGACGAAGGCCAGGCCGCGGCGCTGGCGGCGCTCGCCCTCGGGCAGGCGTCCGCGGCGCAGCAAAGGATTGCGCTGCGCTGGATCCTCGTTGATCTCTGCGGCGTGACGCGTTCGCCCTACACGGCGGGCGATCCGAACCACACGCTATTCCTCGCCGGCGCGCACTTCGCCGGCGTCTCCATCGCGCAAGCGGCGGGCATGATCCTGTTTGAGGACCCCGCGCGTCGTCTTGAAGACCGCAAAGGAAGCACATGAACACGCGCCGTACGATCATGGATGCGCCGCTCCCGATTTGGGCGCGGCTTTCGCTCTCCGCGGAGGGCGAGGGCGAAGGCGGCGCCGGCGGTGAGGAGAACAAGGGCGAGGACAAGAAGGGCGAAGGCGAAGGCGGCGCTGACGACAAGGGCGAAGGCGACGACGCAAAGGCCTTACGCGAGACATGGGGCAAGTCTTGGCGCGATCTGACGGCGGGCGACGACAAGGATTTTCGCAAACGCCTCGACCGTTACGCGTCATACGACGAGTTTGTCCGCGCGAGCCGCGAGACCGAGCGCCGCCTGCGCGAGGGCGGCAAGGTGACGATCCCCAAGGCGGACGCGAAGGCGGAGGAGATCGCCGCGTTCCGGGAAGCGACGAAAGGGACCATCCTCGAGGCGCCGGAGAAGCCTGAGGATTACGGCGTCAAGCCGACAATCCCAGAGGGCAAGAAACTGCCCGAAGAGGCCGCCCCGGTGCTGGGCTTGGTGCTCGCCAAAGGCCATGAGGCGGGCTTCACGCGCGGCCAGATGCAGGTGGCTCAAGATCTGGTGGCGCAGCTCTTCATCGACGCGGAGACCAGCGCCGACAGCAACATGGCCGATGGCGTCAAGAAGGGGCGCGCCGCTCTTGAAGAGATATGGCCGGGCGAAGTGGACGATAATCTCCGGTTCGCCAATCTCGGGTCGCGCCATTATTGCCAGGCGGTGGGCGTCGATCCTGACGAACTCGGGCGCACGCGCCTCGCGGACGGCTCGCTGCTCGGCAACAACCCGCTATTCGCGCGCGTGATGGCGCACCTGGGTCGCGGCGTGGATGAGGATCCTGCGTTCGGCGCGGAAAACGACAATGACGGCGCGAGCACGATCACTAAGCTTGAAGCCGAGAAGCGCGAGATCATGGCGCTCATGAAGGGCAGCCAGGCGGATCGCAACAAGTACGATTCGCCGGAGACACAACGCCGGCTCGATCAAATCAACGCCGCGCTTGCGCGTGCGCAGGGCCGCAAGTCGGCCTGACGACATTCGCTTTAAGAGGAGGGCGGGCGCTTCCAGCGATCCGCACGCCCGGCCTCGGCGCGACCGCCCCGCTCAGATGAGCGGCCTCGCGCGCACGTCCACCGCTTAAGACGGCCCCAACCGCAGATCGTGCGGGCCCCGGCTAACGCCGGCCGCCCCCGCACGCCTGCGCGCGGCCGCCCCGTCGGCGCGGCAGATCGCATCTGATCTTTGGGGTGAGAGAGATGCCCGATATCAATACGGTGAGCGTCGCCGACGCAACCAAGTGGAATGATGAGTTCATCACGGATTACGCGATCAACGAGGCGATCCTGCCCAAGCTCTGCTGGCAACAGGGGTGGATGCCAGGCAACGGCACGGTCACGTTTGACATCGTCCAGGACGATGCGGAGGCCACCACCCGCGATCGCAACGGCAACATCGTCTATGGCCTTTCCAACCAGGCGACGGTGTCCGTGTCGCTGGAGGAGGCCCTGGGCGCGGAGAAGATCACGAACTTCGACGCCTTCAAGTCGAGCGTCGATCAACGCAAAATCATGTATATCCGCACGGCGGGCGCGATTAATCGCGATCTGAACAGCAAAGTGATCACGCAGCTCGACGGCGGCTCGAATAGCTACAATTCGGGCACTCCTGTGCAGGCCACCAAGGCGCACGTGAAGAAGCTGATTCAGCAATTCTGGGAATCGACGCGCGGCGCCGACGGCGAAGCTTTCGCCGTCATCACGATCGGCATGTTCCTGCAGGTGACTGACATCGCGCAGGTGTCGAGCCGTGACTACGTCGACGATCTGCCGCTGGTGAAGGGGCTGCGCCCGTTCCGGTGGGAAAACATCACCTGGGTGCCGTTCGACGACCTGCCGGGACGCACCACTACCGACGCGACGTGCTTCCTGTTCCATCGCCGCGCGGTCGCGTTCAAGAGCGCTGGCGCGATGAACATGATCGTCGATTTCAACAAGGAGCACCGCTACTTCTACTGCAATGCGCAGGAGATGTGCGCGGCGAAGCGCCTTTTGAACAAGGGCGTGTTCGAGTTCCACCACAACGATACGGCGGCCTATTCCTGAGGCTGACGCCTGAGGGCTGAAGCCCCGGCGGGCGCGTGAATTGCGCGCGCCCGCCTGTCTCTCCAGAATTTCGAAAGGATTTCACCGTGGCTTTCAACAACGCCAACCTTGTCAAGCGCGTCGGCGAATGCGGCATCTATCGCAATAATGTCTGGGATTACGACACGATCGACACCCAGGCCGACATGAACACCGCGAACTATTTCGCCGCCGCCAACTCAAGCTTCAAGCGAAAGGTCCAGGTCGGCGACGAGATTCACGCGCGGGTGTGGGACACGGCGCTGCCGACGTCGCCGAACGCCGGGACGCTTGCGGCGAAGGTGGTTTTCGTCGTGGTGTCCGCCTCGGCGACCGCCATCGACGTGGCCGACGGCAACGCGGCGACGCTGACCGATAGCGATTAAGGCGCGCCCCAACGAGCGGCGAGCGCATCATTGCGCTCGCCGTGGCGGCGCATGGAGGAAGGAACGAGACGTGAAGACACACGAACAGCGGCTGTACGATGCGGGCCAGCAATGGCAGACCTATGAGACGATCATCCCCGTCGGGCATGAGCCGGCGGACGTGCTTGATGAATCCTATTGGTTCAGCCATCGGCGCGACCTGAAGGCGCGCGACCAGATCCGCTGCGAGGCGGCGGACGGCTCTTGGATGCGCGTGGTGCGCGTCATGGGCGTCGACGAGGTCGGCGGCCGGGTCATTGTCGTGGCCGTGGGCGATGTCGTGCGCTTCGACCCGGAAACTCCGCCGGCGGGCTATTCCTATGAATTCGCCGGCGGCGCGTGGCGCATCCTGCAGGAGGGCCGCGCAAGCCCCGTGCGCTCCGGCTTCGCCACGGCGATCGACGCGGCCGCCTGGCTTCGCCTGGATCGCGGCGGCGGCGAGGGCGCCGAGACCCCGCGCGCGCCCCGCCCGCGCCGCCAACAAGAGCCGGCCTGATCTGCGATAGGGGAGGGCGCGCGCCATGGCGGTGACGAAGACGGAAGTCTTCAACGACATCCAGAACCATCTGGGCGATGCGTCCTTGGCGGCGTGGAGCGACGACGCTCCCCGCGCAAAGCGGATCCGGGATATCTGGAAGCCGGTCGTCGAAGGCGTCCTGCAACTCTACCCCTACAATTTCGCCAGTGCGCGCGCCCAATTGGCGCGTGTCGCCGACGAAACCAACCTCGCCTACGCCTATGTGTATGGCCGCCCGACCGGCTGGCTGCGCACGAATTGGGTTTCGCCGACGGCGCGCCGCGAGGATTCGGTGCGCTACGGCTGGGAGGACGAGGGCGGCTACATCGTCGCGTCTTTCGACCCGCTGTTCATGGGCTATGTTCATGACCGTCATGTCGACGATTGCGGGGCTTGGCCGCGTGTTTTCGCGCAGGCGGTTGCGTCCGTCGCCGCGCGCCATCTTTCGAAGCCGGCGACGGAATCGCGGTCGACCTGGGCCGATCTGACGGAGACGGAGCGCGCACTGCTCGAGGAGGCGGCGACCTGGGACGCTCTGCAGACGACGCCGCACCCGCAGCGGCCGGGGCGTTTCGTCGCCTCTCGTCGCGGCGCGTGGTGGTGACATGGCCAAGGCGCGGCCGGCCATCCTTTCGCTGAACGGCGGGGAGGTCGATCAAGAGACGATCGCCCGCAGCGACATCGAGAGCTACTCGAACAAGAACGAGGTTTTCGAGAACGTGCTGCCCGCTGTAAAGGGCGGCGCGAAGCGGGCGCCGGGCACGCGCTATATCGCCAACACGCTGGGCGATGCGTTCGCGGTGCTGCGGCCTTGGCGCTATAGCCGCGACCAAGCCTTCGTCATGGAGATGACGGAGGAGAAAATCCGCTTCCTCCAGGATACGGAAGACGCGCCCGGCTTTGTGCAGGCGGGCGTGGTCAACGCGTCGATTGGCTCCTGGGTCGATGCGTCGACCGGCGCGGCGTCCACGACGGCGGCGGCGCCGACGTGGGGCGTGCAGCCGTGGGATTTTGTGACGGCGGCGAACAAGCCCCTCCAATTGCAGGCGCCCGCCGCCGGCGGAGCGCGCGCGGTGGTGACGTGCACGACCGGATCGCCGTCCGCGCGCCACACGCTCGTGATCGCGATACGGCGCGGGCCGGTGGAGATCCGGATCGGCACCTCGTCCGGCGGCTCGCAGATCATCGAGAGCGCGTTCGACGCCGACGTGCTCAAGCTGACGCCTGGCGTGCACGCGCTGACGTTCACCCCGGGAGCGGGCACGTTTTATGTCGACGCGCGCATTGAGTATGAGGGCCGCGCGGCGATCTATTCGATGACGTTCAACACGGCCGCCGCGCTTGCGCTCTCTTCGCCCTATCAGGAGGAGGAATTGCGCGCGCTGCGCTTCGATCAGACCGGCGACCAACGCTGGGCCTGTGTGCGCAGCCAGCCGCCCCTGATCATCGAGCGGCGGGCGAACGATTCCTGGGCGCTCAAGGCGTTCCTGCCGGACAACGGGCCCTGGATGCCCGACAACGACGATGCCGACGTGACCTTGGCGGTAAACGGCGCGACAGGCCCGGTCACATTGACGGCGTCCAAGTCCCTGTTCAAGGCCGGCCACGCCGGCGCGCTGTTTCGCCTGCGGCACACAGGTCAATATGTTGAGGAATCGCTCGACGGCGCCGATCAATGGTCGACCCCGATCCGGGTTTCAAGCGCGGGCGTGTTTCGCGGCTTCGCCTACCAGGTGACTGGCACGTTCACCGCGACATGGACGCTCCAGCGCTCCGTCGGGTCGGAGTTCGATTGGCAGGATGTGCTGACCGGGACCGGCACGACGGCCTATGTGCCCTACAATGACGGCTACGATAATGAGATCATCTATTATCGGATTGGCGTCGCGGGCGGCAATTACACGTCGGGAACGCTTGACGTGCTTTTGGTGTACGGCCTTGGCGAAACCGAGGGCGTGGTTCGGATTGTCGCGGTGCTGAGTGCGACAAGCGCCACGGCGGACGTGATCAAGACCGTCGGCAAGACGGTGGCGACGACGGATTGGGCCGAGGGCGCCTGGAGCGACGTGCGCGGCTGGCCGTCATCGTGCGCCTTCCACCAGGGGCGGCTCTATTTCGCGCGCGACACGTCGCGCTGGGCGAGCGCGCCCGACGATTTCTACGATTTCTCGGTCGGCGCCGAAGACGATGATGCGATCGCGCGCAACGTCGCAACCGGCGACACTTCGCCGAATGTGTGGCTGGCGAGCGTGGCGCGGCTTCTCGATGGCGCGGAGGCGAGCGAGTACGAGATCCGCTCAACGTCGTTCGACGAACCGATCACGCCGCTCAACATGACGCTTCGGGAAGTAGCGAGCCGCGGCTCGGCCGATGTCGGCGCGATCAAGCACGACAGCCGCGTGATGCATGTCTCGGCCTCGGCGCAGCGCCTGTTGCGGCTGTCCTACGATGTCGACGCCCAAGCCTATGCGCCCTCGGATCTGACGCGCTTGCACGAATATGTCGCTGGGGCGGACGGGTTTGTCGATCTATGGCTGCAGAAGGAGCCGGAGCCGCGCGCCTATGCGGTGCGCGGCGATGGGCAGCTCGCCGTGCTGACATTCTCGGAGGCGGAAGCCGTGGTCGGCTGGGCGCGTCTCCTAACGGGCGCGCAAGGCGCCGGCGAGGAATGGGACTCGTGGGAGGCCTATGAGAGCGGCTGCGCGATTCCCTCCGGATCGGAGGATCGCGTCTATGTGACGACGCGACGGACGGTGAACGCCGCCACGGTGCGATTCATCGAGCGCTTCGAGAAGGAGCGCTGGACCGTGCGTCGGCGCCCGACGACGGCGGAGATCGCCGCGGCGTGGCGCGTGCACGCGGGGCTCAAATATAGCGGCGCGCCGACGTCGACGCTGAGCGGGCTCGGCCACCTTGAGGGCCGAACGGTCGCCGTCTGGGGCGATGGGTCGGATCTGGGTTCGTTTGTCGTCACGGACGGCGCGATTGACCTGGACGCAGTGGAGGTGTCGACCGCAATCGTCGGGCTGCCCTATCTGGGGCGGATCATGAGCGGCAAGCTGCCCTATGGCGGCGAGGCGGGGCCGGCGGTCGGCGTGATGAAGAAGATCACGCGCCTGATGCTGTTGCTGCATCAGACGGCGCTGGGCTCTATCCGCGTGGGCGGGGCGTTCATGCGCTTGCACGCCCTGGAGGATCGCGACGGCGGCTTCACCATGGACGCGGGCGTGAGCCTATTTTCCGGCGAAGTGGTCGACGACGATTACGGCAAGGACGAATCCAAAAGCCGCGATCCGCGTGTGTGCATTGAGATGCGGGGCGCGGGTCCTGCGGCCGTGCTTGGCTATCTGCCCACCATAGCGGCGTATGAGAAGCTGTGAGACGCTTGAGCTGCGCCACGTTGTGGCGTTTGGCGCGCCGCCTGAGGGCTTCGATCCGGAAACCTTGGTCGGGTTCGCCGAGCGGGTCGACGGCGCGGTGACCGCGTTTGGGGGCGTGGCGCTCATCGACGCCGCGCCAGTGGCGTTCTTTTGCGGCGCTGCGCGGCCGCAGCATCATCGCTTGGCGTTGCGTTTATTTGAAAGTCTCGACGCGGAAGGCGTCGCGCGCGTGTTCGCCGCGCCGGATCCTGAAATCGCCGGGGCGGCGACATGGATGCGGCGGCTGGGGTTCCGGCCGGTTGGAAACGGGGAGGTGTGGGCGCGTGACTTGGGTGGCGATTAAGGCGGTGGCGGCGGCGGCGATGAAGGCCCTGCCCGCGATCAGTGCGGTGTCGACCGTGGTGGGCGCCGCCTCGGCGGCGCGCGCCGGCGCGGACGCGCAGAGCGCGGCGAACGCTGAGGCGGCCCAGATGGAGCTACAAGGGCGCGAGCGCGCCGCTCTGGCGCAGCGCGAGGCTGAGCGCATCCGCAAACAATTGCGCGGCGTGCAGGGCCGGCAGCGCAGCCTATTGGCGGCGAGCGGCTTTGAGGCCGGCGACGTCGGCGCCGAGGCGATCACGATGGAGACCGTCAAGGAGGCGAGCGTGCAGGAATTGCTCGCCCTCGCGCGCGGCGAGAGCGAGCGCAAGCAATCGGAGTACGCGGCCAAGATGGCGCGGCGCGCCGGCGCGCAGGCCGCCAGCGCGGGGCGCATGAAGGCTGTCGCCATGCTCGTCGACGGCGGCGTGGATTGGTCGCAGCGCTATGGGTTGGGCCGCTCCCGTCCGGCGCCCAAGCCGAAGGGAAAGGGCAAGGACATCCTCGACGACACGAACGCCTATTCAGAATTCGCCTGGGGCTGATCGATGCCGCGTACGCCGGGGCCCCGCGACATTGATGAGACGCCGCTGACGACGACGCGGGACGTGGTCCGCGTGGATCGCGACGTCTCGATCGAGGCGACCGAGAGCGCGGCGCTGGCGGTGCGTGAAATCACCAATCGGATTCGCGACCAGCAGATCGAGACGGAGATCGCGCGCGCCGACACGCAGGCGGCGATCGATCTGGAAGACGTGCGGCGTCGGTATGAAACCGACGGCGATTGGGAGACCCATGAGCCGCGCGCCATGGCGGAGGCGCAAGAGATCCTGCGGCGGCGCGGCGAGGGCTTGAGGGGAAGCATCGCCCGCACGGCCTGGGAAGCGAACAGCCTTCGGCGTGTCCAAACGTTTCGATCCGCGATCAGAACGCAAGCATTCGAACGTGGGGCAAGCCAAGAGCGGGCTAATATTCGCCGCCTTCTAGATGAAACCTTGGACATCGCGAGCGCTCTTACCTTGCCGGAAAATGAGCGGCGGCGGGTGATTGAGAATGTTGCCGCCGCTGGCGACAGCGCGGTGCGCCGTGGCTTCTTGTCCGAAGACGATTGGGCGGCGTGGGAAATCTCATTTGGCAACACACTGAGGGAACGACGCCAAAAAGCCCTAGCAGGAGAGGTGGAGCTTAGGCTGGATCAGGAGTCTGAAGCGCTTGTTGAGCAATTGAGTGACCCAGACGGGCGCTACCGCGAACTAGACGACGACGTCCGCGCCAAGTTTTTATCAAGCGCACGTCGCGGCGTCGCCCACCGCCTGTTGAGCGACGTCTATACTGAAATCGCACGCACGGGCGCGGTCGTGCCGGACGATTCCGAGCGCTTGGCGCCGGTCTGGGCCGCGCTTGGCGAGGACGCCCGCTACGCCTACGCGCAGCGCGCGTCCGCTCTGGCGCAGGCGCATGCGCTCGCCGGTGAGATTGGCGACCTTTCCACGCGCTCGCTGGCGGAAATCGTGGCGGCCGCCGATGCGAATGACGGCGCTGGCGGGAGAAGCGGGGCGGCGCGGGTCGTGCTGCGCGCGTTGCGGACCGATCCCGCCGCAGTCATCCTCAGAAGCGATCCGGTTCTGGAGAACAGACGCACGCGCGCGTTTGAGGCGGCGCAGGCGGCGCAAGCCGCGCCCGACGACGCGGCGGCGCAAGCCCAAGCGACACAGGCGCGGCGCGCGTACGCCGCCGCCATGATCGACGCGCAGCGCGCGCGTGGCCTAAGTTCGGGCGAGATACGCATCCACACCTCGGCCCAGCTCGACGAGTGGGCGCGGCGCACGCGCGCCATGTCGGCCGAGCGCCAGGAGGCGGCGCTCGCCGCTCTGCCGCGTCAGATGCTGCGCATGTACGGCGATGACGACATCGCCGAACGCGCGACGCTGGAGCATCTGGACGCCTATTACGCGGCCGCGCCAGGGCTGACGGGCGCGCGCCTGGTCGATGAAGCGCAGGCGCCAGCGAGCGCGGCGGCGGGCGCCGACTATGAATCCACAAAGCTGCAAATCGAGCGCGCGCTGCGCGCCGGAAATGAGGAGGCCGTCGTGGTGCTCTTCCAAAGGCTGGGCCCCGCCGACCAGGCCAGATTGGCACGGGACGTCGATCTCGGGGCGATCGCGTCCGAATAGGAGCAGCATATGAGCATGAAGAAAGCGCCGGCGCGCGCGGCGGCGAAACCGGCCGCACCAAAGGCGGCCGCGAAAAAGTCGGCCCCGGCGAAGGGCAAGCGCTAAATGGTGTCGCCGCGGTCTCTCGCGGATGCGGTGCGCCTCCATTTCGAGGGGCCGCGGCTGCGCCTTCAGCGCACGGAGAAGGGCGAGCGCGCGCTGCTGTTCGAAACGGCGCGCGCGCCGCGCACGGCCGCGCCCGATCTTGAAGGGCCTGCGCCACGGCGCGCCTTCATGGATGATCCCGGCGAGGTGGGCTTCCGGCGCGGCCTCTTGCGCTCCGCGCGCGAGGGCCATGACCTCTTCGTCATTGATGAGGAGACGCGCGCGCCCGCGCTGGAGCGTTTCGCGCCGATCGAACGCGTACGCGTTCCGACGCCCGATGGCGCCGTCGAGCGCCCCGCGCTGCGCCTGACGCCGGACGTGCGCCGGCGTGTGATCGGCGAAGGGCCCGCGCCGCTGCTCGCGCGCGCCCGCGGCGCCGCGGCGAGCGCGGCGCTTCGCTTTGCGCCTTTGCGTGAGGCTGCGCCAGCAACGGAAGCGCCGGCGCAATTGCGCCCTGATGGCGCGCGGCAGGGGCGCCGCACGACGCCGCCCAGCGCGGACGACTTGCAGGACCTGACGCGCCGCGCCGCCCGTTTCGACGGGCGGGAGGATGCGTCGCAGCGCGCCGAAGAGGCGCTCGACGATCTCATGGAGGCCTTCGCCCGCACGTCTAATCCGCGTCAGGCGCTGTCGCGCGCGATTGAGGACACTGCGGACGAGCGGGCCGTTCGCGTCTTGCGCCGGGTCGAAGCCGATATGCCGCTCGCCCAGACGCAGATACGGATGAGCGCGGCGCTGGAGCGCCAACGGCGCGGGCGCGGGCCGATGTACGCCGCCGATGACACTGCGCGCAAACGCTATTGGGGCGAGATCGCCAACAATCTGCAAGACGAGTACGCCCCGGAAAACGTGGCGAGCGCGTTGGAGGCGTTCGGGGAGGTCTGGGACGGCTTCTTCAAGGAGTTCGACGCCTTGCGCCGCGCGCGCAATCTCGCGCCTGGGCTGTCGGAGCCGATCGAGCGCATCGGGGAGACGCTCAAGGCATTCGACGGATTTCTCAATGAGGCGCACATCGAAGAAGGGCTGACGTTGCTGCGCGCGTTCCGCGCGCAGCACGAAGAAGCGCTGGCCAAAGCGACGACGACATATGACGATGGTTCAACCAGCACCGCGCTTGAGGTGTTCGACGCAGCGATTGAAAATTACGAATTATCGACACGGTCGCAAAACGCGATCCGCGCCGCCTTGACGAACGGCGAGCCAGAGGCAGAGGGCTATGCGCTTATTGAATCGTTGAGAGATGCGCTTGAAGGCTCGCCGATTGAGGCCGCGTTCGACGATCTCTTGATGGATCTGCCGCCCGACGCGGTCGGAGATCCGATAGATGCGTTCGAGCAGGCCGGGCCGATCCTTGCAAAGTTGCGCCGCAATCTCGATGAGTTCTGGGACGAGTGGCAAGCCACCATGGGGGGCGAGGCCGACAAGCTCCAGAGCGCGCGCGGCAAGGACATCAACGAAGCGGATTGGCCAATCGCGCGTGTCGACGTGGCCCTCCGCGATCTGATCACGTCGTTCGACAATGCGGAGGACGGGCCAAGCTTGCGCGCCTATTCCCGTCCCCGCGGCGTGCGCTTCGCGTTCGGGGATGAGGCGGCGGGCCTGGACGCGGCCGCCACGAAGGCGGCGCTGGCGGAAGCCGTCGGCGCCGAGGCGCTCGACACGCTGATGCGCGCGGGCAAGCTCGATATCGTCGATCGCATGCCGGATCTGGGGCGGGGTGCGCCGTCTTGGGTGGGCGCGCTGTACGATCCGCAAAGCGACCGCACCTATGTGCGGGCGGGCGCCTTCCGCCCGGAGCGCCTGCGGTCGATCCTGCTGCATGAAATCGGCGAGCATGCGGGGCTTGAGACGATGATGGGCGCGCGCGCCTATCGCGATCTCTTGGGCGCGGTGGACGATATGGTGCGCAGGGAGGATCCTGCGGCGGTCGCGGCGCACAATTTGGCGACGGCGTACGCGGCCGATCCCGACGATATCGCGCGCGAGACGCTCGCTTATATGATTGAGGCGGCCGATGACGCGGCCGAGGGGCCGTCGCGCTCGCTTGTTCAGCGTGTGCTGGACGCGGTGCGCGCATGGTTCGTGCGCACTTTTCCAAAGATGGTACGCGATCTCGACGAGCGCGATTTGCGCACGCTGGCGAAGGCTAGCCTGCGCGCCTATGTGCGCCGCGCTGGGCGCGAGCTTGAGGGTCAAGCCTGGTTGAAGCCGGAGGCTGCGCACATGATCGCGCGCGCATTCGGGTTCGATGGCGCCCCAGAAGAGGCAGGCCGCTGGCTCGCCGCCTCGTTCGCCTCGCCGGGGCCGTTCGTGTCGCAGCTTTGGCGCGCGGTGGACGGCGCCAAGACGCAAGAGGCGCCCGCAGCGCAATGGAAGGCGACGCTGAAGAACGCCGCCGGCGTCAAACAGGAGGAGCTTGATTGGACCGGCGTCGTCGAATGGCTCGACGCGCAGACAGGGCCCGTTTCGCGCCGCGATCTGCAGGCCTATTTGCGCGACAACGGCGTCAAGGTGGAAGAGACGGTGCTGGGGGGCGATGGCGCCGATCCAGAACTTCAGGCGCGCATGCTTCCGCTCATCGAGGAGCGCGAGCGGCTCGAGCGCAGCCTAGACGCTTATGTGCAGATGGGCGCCGCCAACCTGACGGATGCGCAGCGGGCGGAGGTGAGTGCGACGCGGGCCCGCATCATCGAGATCAGCGGGGACATTGCCGTGCTGCGTCAGCAAGTCGATGCGCAGCGCTCGCGCAATGGCGCCCGCTGGTCCCAATATACCCTTCCCGGCGGGGAGAATTATCGCGAGCTGTTAATGAGGTTGCCGGAGCGCGACACCATCACGCGCGAACGCACAACCAATCCGCAAGGCTGGGGCGGCGGTCCGGATGGAACTGAGGGCTATGTTGAACGTGGGAATACCGGCGCGGATTATCGCTCCTCCCACTTCGACCAGCCCAACATCCTCGCCCACGTGCGTTTTAACGAACGCACCGACGCCAACGGCAAGCGCACGCTGTTCATTGAAGAGGTGCAGAGCGATTGGCATCAGGCAGGGCGGGAAAGGGGGTACAGGGACGACACGCGGCGACAAGAGATTGACGCCGAGGCTCGGGCCATAGTTGAAGCCGGGGGAACGGTAACGCCAGAGGCGCGCGCGCGCTGGGACGAGCTGCAAGCAGAGGCGGACGAAATTGCGAAGGCGCAAGCGCGCGCCGTCCCCGACGCCCCCTTCAAAGACAACAAATGGGCCGCGCTTGCGATCAAGCGCATGATCCGTTGGGCCGCAGACAATGGCTTCGATCAAATCGCCTGGACGCCGGGGCGGGTGCAGGTCGAGCGGTTCTCGCTCGAGCACGTGGCGGACAAACTGCGACTGCGCGACGACGCTGTGCGTCCAGGCACCTATGAATTGTTCGTCTTCAAAGACGAAGTTATGGCTATGGCGCCTCGCCATGTGCAGGACATTGATGAACTACGGTCGCTTGTCGGCCGCAACGTGGCGGACAAGCTGCTGGCGGAAAGGCCGGACGAACAGGGTTTTCGCAATGTGTCCGGCGAGGACCTCCGCGTCGGCGGCGAAGGCATGCGCGCCTTCTATGACCGCATCCTTCCCAACATCGCCAACGATATTGGGAAGAAATATGGGGCGAGGGTTGGAGAAATCGAGGTCGATGCCTCCATGCGGCGTGAGCCTTACGTGTCGGGCGATGTATGGCGCATCGGCAATCCGCAGCGCGGCGCGGGTCCAATTGCGGGCACACCCACCTTCAGGAGCAAAAAAGACGCGCAAGCGTGGATCGACGCAAACCCCGAGAGGCGAACCGTTCCCGCCCTCCCCATCACGCCAGAATTGCGAGACGCGGCGCTGCGGGGGTTGCCCGTTTTCGCCAAGGGCGGCGATCTCTATCCGCCATCGGTGCTGATGTGGTCCGATAAGGAGCGGCTGCGCGAACTCGCCGATCTCGCGCGCCGCGCCGATCCGGAAACGATCTTCGCGCATCCTGTGATGCAAACGATCTATGCGCGCGCGGAAGAGGGGCTGACGCTGCGCGCGACGATGCGCCGCGAAGACAAACGCAAACCCGAGGCCTGGCGCGGCCGCACCTATCGCGTGAACGGCGCCGATGTGGATCTGCGCGGCGCTGTCGCCGCGCTGCGACAAAGATATGAGGGCGCGGCTGGCGGACGCGTGCGCAAGGATCGGCAAGCGGTTGTCGTGCTCGGCTATCCAGGCGCGGGAAAATCCACCGTCAGCCGCCCGATCGCGCGCGCGCTTAAAGCTGCTTGGGTGGACGCCGATCTCGCCAAGGACCTGATCCCCGCCTATCGCGACGGCTATGGGACGGCGGAGGTGCTGAACGAATCCGCCGGCCTGCGGGACATCGTGGAGACGATGCTGCTGCGCGACGGCGCCAACATCGTCATTGAGAAAATCGGCGAAAACGCTGAGGACTTGGCGCGTGTGGCGCAGCGCCTGCGCGATCATGAGTACGATGTGCGGTTCGCCTTCGCTGACGTTGCTTTCGACGAAGCCGTCCGTCGCTCCGTGCGCCGCTTCCTGCGCACCGGTCGATACATCGAGCCGCAGGCGTATGACCGCTATCGCGATCTGCCGCCGGCGGCGTTTGACGCGGCCATTGCGCAAGCGATCGCAGATGGGTATATTCATATCGATGTCAATGGACAAAAGCCGGCAATCCGCGGAGCCGAAAACGCGGACGATCTCGCAAGAAGCTTTGGAAGCCTACCGCGATCTGGAGGCGCCGGATTACGCGGCGGTCGACCTTCTGGTGGACGCTCTGGATCTCAAGGCGCCTCTGGCCGCGCCCGGGTCAACGAACGGGACTATCGCCGGCAAGGCGTAACGCAACGCGACAAAAACACGGCGGTTGGCGCAAGCGCCGCGCTCGCCCCTGCCGTCGTCGGCGCCGGCGTCGCCGCAATCGCCGCGCAATCCGAAAAGGGCCGCGAGGAGCGGCAGGCGGCGTTCGCGGCTGGAGAAGCGGATGCCGTTGCGCGCAAGGGCCGGGCCGCGGCGCAGACCAAGCGCAATTCCCGCCGTGAGCAGATCAACGCCGCCGTGCGCACGCGCGATCCGGGCCTCATCCCGCCCATGAAGCTGCCGCCGCCGGTCAAGGACGCACACGGCAATCCTAAGCAGGAAGTGCCGCCCGCGCAGCGCGACGAGCTGATCGACCTCGCCAGCCGCATCAGCGGCGCCGACGGCGTCTATCTCGCCAACGTCATCGCCCGCGAAAGCCAGTGGGACGCGCTCAACACCCCATGGGATCCGCGCCGCGGCGCGAACCTCTCATCGGCGCAAGGGCTCGGGCAGTTTCTGGATTCGACCTGGGACGCGATGCGCCGCCATTTTCCCAGCGCCGCCGCGATGGACGCCGCAGTGTGGCGGGACCTGCGCACCGATCCGCGATGGGCGGCGACCGCCGCCGGCGTGTTCGCCGTGGAGAACGCCCGCAGCCTCATGGCGCGGCTCAATCGGCCAGTGACCCACGCGGAGGTGTATGCCGCTCATTTCGCCGGCGCGGACGGCGCGATCGCCCTGATCGAAGGCGCCGCGCGCGGCGATCGCAATGCGGCGCGCCTGTTGCCGGCCGCCGCGGCGGCGAACAAGGGCGTGTTCTATGAGCGCAGCGGGCGGGTGCGCACGGCGCAAGAGGTGATGGCGGATTTCGCCCGCGATCTCGGCGACGCGCCCTTCACGATACGGGAACAGCGGACCCCTCGACGGGGCGGCAGGGCAGCATCGTCAGAACGTCCCAACCCGGCGGATAGCCTCTAGGGCGATGATCGCGGTGTGCGTTCCACCAGAGCATGTCTGCGTGACAGGCCTCATAGGTGGCGAAGGTGCGCCATTGGGTGTCGCCCTGGAGGGGGCCGCCTGGCGGCATGAACGTGAGAACGAGGGGAAAAGCCCATAACATGAAAGACTTAGTACCAGTTCCGCTGGCCGCGCTCAATGCCTTTGGGGGTAATTTCTCCGCGCTCGCGAGCGACGAGGCGGAGGACGGGGCCGCGCTTCCCTCGGAGCGCTTGGACCGCGGCGCCGTGGCGGACGCCTTCGCCGCGCTGGTAGGCGACGAGGCGGACGCTGATGCGCCGGCGGTCGATGTGATTGATGACGGGCGCGGCCTGGCGCTGTGGGGCCTGCGCCTCAGTCCTGACGCGGTGGCGGTGCTGCCGGCGATGGAGGATCTCAGCGACCCCGACGCATGGCTGGCGGCGCTGGAGGAAGCGGATCTGCCCGATTTGCTTGAGGGCGCGATTGAGCGGCTCGCCCAAGCGATGCGCGCGCGCATGGAGGATGGCGGCGAGGAGGCGGCGCGCGCGGAGTTCGTCCGGCGTCTGGGCGATCTCTTGCGACAGGCGGGCGTGGACGCCCTGGCCGTGGCCCGCGCGGGCGGCGGTTACGATTGGGTTGCGCTAAACCGTGAGGACTTCGCGCGCGAGGAAGACGGCGAGCCCTGGACGCCTCCAGGCGGCTTCGATGAGGGCGCGGGTTTTAAGCGCATCGGCCAGAGCCTGGGCCTTGGGGGCGCGGTCAATGTGTGGCCCACGCCGCTTATGGCGCCGATTCCGATGCCGGACCTCGTGCGCGGCGCCGCAGGCGGCGAAGCGCCGGCCGCCGCGCCGCAGCAGTCCCGCCCCGCCGCCGATTCCAGTGCGGACGATCCCGATCGCGTGGTGCGTGATCAGCCGGCGATGGGCGAGGGCTTTTGATGACGGAGATCGACGCCGACGCCTGGCTTGACCGCGCCCGCGCCGCCATGCGGCGCACGCGGCGGCCCGTGACGCATTACGAAACGCGTCTTGGTCCCGCCCTCCTGGAGCGCGACGCGCGCGATCCCACGCGAGCCTGGTATGTTGGCGATGATTTCCAGATCGCGATGGAAGACGATCTCGATGCGCGCCCCGTCTATGCAAATGAAGGCGGCGGCGATCTCGTGGAGGAGATAGCACGCCCCGCCTGGCGCGCGCCGCGCATCGATCGCACCTGGGGCCAGCGCTTCGACGATTCCGGGCGGTTGAGCGCTAGCGCGTCGGCGTCGTTCTATGAGCCGGTGCGCGCGTTTTTCCGCGGGCCCTCGTTGGGCGACGTGCTTGGTCTCACGCCAGATGCAGAGGCGGATGAGCGGCGCGCCTATCGCGCGGTGCGCACGGAGCATTTCCGCGGCCATCGCGACGAACAGGCGCTGCTCGACGCCTACGATGCGCCCCGCGACGTGCTGCAAGAGCCGCTCGGCGCCGCCTCCGATTGGGGCGCGGACTTTCTCGGGGCCATGGCGGGCCAGTTCACGGACCCGCTGTCTTTCGTCGGCCCCGGCAGGACCTGGATCGCGCGCGTGCTGTGGCAGGCCGGCATTCAGGGCGCCCAGAACGCGACGCAGCAGGCGATCGAGATCGGCACAGGGGTGCGCCGCCAATTGAACGTCACGCCGGAGGGCGGCGAAACGCAAGGGTTCGCCGGCGGCTGGCCGCAGCTTGGGCGTGAGATCGAGGCGTTGCGGGCCGCAGGCGGCGACGAAGCCGTGCTCAACTTTCTCGACACCACGGCGCTGGAGGACGGCGCCGGCGCGTTCGATCCGCTTGAGGTTGGGCTCGCGGCTGGCCTTGGCGCGGGCTTCCAAGCGGGCGCGGAGGGCCTTGAATATGGGCTGAAGCGCGCGCTATCGCCTGTCGGCGAGGCGTTTTTGCGGGGCGCCGCGCGCCTGCGCGTCCGCGCGGCGGGCGATCCAGAATTGGCGGCGCTGGCGCGCCTGGAAAATGGCGAGGTGGATCCGCGCGCCGTTCCAGTCGAAGCCGCCTTCGCCTCACTGGATCCATGGGTGCGGGAGATGGCGCCGGCGGTGGAGCGCGCCGCCCTCGCGACGCGCCTTCAAGACCGCGTCGACGCCTATGCTGAAATCGTGGTGCGGCTCCAGGAGGCGCAAGCCTATGGCGCCGACCCCATGGCGGTGACGAACGCGCTCATCAGCGCCGATTTTCGCGACGCCCTGCCAAAGCTGAAAGCGTTCCGGGCGATTGAGGAGCTGGGCCGCGCTGTGGCGCAGGGGCGGATCGCGACGGACGCCGTGGAGGCGGCTGGGCGCGACACGGCGCGCCTGTTGGAGCGGCTCGATCCGTTGGCGGCGCGGATGCGGCGCGGGCCGCGCATGGTCGCGGAGGCGCTGCGCGCCGCAGACCAGGCGTTGACAAATGTGCGGGCCGCGGAAGGAGAGGCGCGCCCGCCGCGTCCGGTCGGCGTCGACAATCCCGCGCCGCCCCGCCGCATGGCGAACGATGATGAGGTCGCGGACATCGACGCGTTGGCGGAGTCGTGGCTTTCACTGCGCGCGGGCGGGCGCACAGGGCCCTCGCTCACGTCCTTCGTGGTCAAGGCCGGCGGAATCGCCGACGATCGGGGTGACGTGCGCGCGGCGATCGGCGGCCCGTCCGCGCGCCCTGGCCTCCTTAATCAAAACGGCAAGCCGCTCGACGATTTGGCGCTGGCCGCGTGGGAGGCGGGCTATTTTCCCGAGAGCGCGGAACGGCCCGATTTGCGGACATTTCTTGATGTGCTTTCCGCCGACGCGCGCGGCGAGCAGCCGCGCCACGCGCAGGCGGATGCCGAAGCGCGCGGGCGTCTCGCTGAGCGCGCCGACATTGAAGCCTATCTTGACCGGCATGGGGTCAATCTGAACGAGCGCGATCCACAGGCGCTGCGCCGGGACATCGCCGAAAAGGTGTTCGACGCCGCCTACGGGCGCCCGCTTGGCCCCGATGATGGGCCTCCGCCCTTGGGTGAGGCGAGCGGCGCCCGCGCGCAGGGCGGCGCCCCAAACGGGCGCGCCGCACCGGCGGGCTGGGGCGCGCGCAAAGGCCAGAAGATCGCCGGCGGCGGGGGGGCCATGCTGTCGCCGCAGGAGCGGATCAAGGCGTATCGCACGGCGATGCCGCCGGACACGTTCTTTGGCCGGCAGGGCCGCGCGCTCAAGCGCAAGGGCGTGCGCACCTATGTGCGCGACGTTTTGGACAACGCCTACACCGCGTTCCTGGAAGGCCAACACCCGCTCGTGCTGGCGCAGAAGCGCCTCATCGACGCAATCGAAAAGGCGTCCGGCGCGCGGCTTGCCGTGGCGCCGAGCGATAACGCGGCCCTGCTCGCGCGCTTGTCGCGGGATGGGTTCTCGGCGGGGCATCTCGATCTGGTCGACGGCGTGCGCCCGTATCGCCAGCCGGGCGTGAAGGCGTCCGTGTCGTATCGTGAAGCGGTGGAGACAGCGATAGGCGGCAAGGATTGGTCAAATGCGCGGATCGGCGCGTTCGAGGATTATTTGATCGCCAAGCGCGCCGTCAAAGCATGGGACCGCTATGCGCGGGGCGAACTGCCGCGCCCGCCGCACGCGATGTCGAAAATGGATCTTCAAGACGTGATCCGCGCGCTCGAGCAGGATAATCCGCACTTCGCGGCTGGTGCGGCGAAATTGTACGCCTTCCTTGGCGCGCATTGGAAAAAGAAACGCGACGCGGGCCTCATCACGGACGAGCAATACCAGAAGGGCCTTGGCAACAACGAAGATTATGTGCCGTTTCAGCGCGACATGGACGAGGTGGAGCCTGACGCCGGCGGCGCGGGCGGCGGCGATCGAACCAATAAGCGCAAGGCGTTTCAGCGTTTCCGCGGAAGCGACCGCAAAATCCTCTCGCCGCTCACCGTGATCATGCAGGACGTCTATGACACGGCCGACCGGATCGCCCGCAACGAGACGTATCGGGCGTTCGTGGATATGGCCGCCAAAGCCGGCGATCTTGGCGCGGACATCGTCAAGCCCGTGCCGCGCGCGCTCATCCAGATGGATATCGACGTGGCCGATGAAACGCGTCGCGCGGCCAAGGCGATGGGGATGAATGCGCAGGACGCCGAGGCGCTGGCCGGATCGATTGATGCGCTGCTGAATGGCGAAACGGCGCGGCGAATCTACCGTCCCGGCGACGTCATCGAAGGCGGGCGCAAAATCATCTATGTCTGGCGCGACGGGAAGCGCGAAGCGTACGAACTCGTCGACCCCGAATATGCGGACGATCTGTTCAAGGCCATGACGGGCCTCACCCAGGAGGCGCGCGACCTGTTTCTCGACGTCGTCGCTTTGCCGACGCAGGCGATCCGCACTGCAATCACGGCGTGGCCCGGCTTTCAGGCCGCGAACATCATTCGCGATTCGCTTTCTGCTTGGATGCTGACGGACCTCGGCTATAAGCCCGGCGAGGCGCTCTATGGCGCTGGCCAGGTGCTGCGGCAGGGCGATCTGGCGAAACTCTACAACGCGGTGGGCACGCAAGGCGGCGGCATGGTGCGCGCCGCGCTGCCGCGCGCGCGCCTGCAACGCACCCTTCCCGCGTTGCGGGGCAAGATCTTGACGACGCGCAATCTCAATCCGGCCGAGGGCGTGGGCGTTCTGTGGCGCGCGTTCGAACAGGCCACGGAGCTTTCCGAGAACGCCACCCGGATTCGGTTGTTCGCGCGTGGCTTTGAGCGGGCGCGCGCTCAGGGGCTGAGCGATTACGACGCTGCGTTGTGGGCGGCGTACGAAAGCCGCGACTATATCGATTTCCAGCGCTCCGGTGCGAAGATGCTGAATGCGCGCCGCGTGGTGCTGTTCTTGAACGCGGCGCTTCAGGGTATGGACCGGACCTTCCGGACCATGTCGAACGAAGGCGACGTCAAGACGCTGCTGCGTCCGCTTGTCGACCTTATGCGCGGCCAGCGGACCCTCGCGAACCTCACGCCGGACGAGCGATACCGCGTGGTGCGGGCCTACAAGCTCTGGACCAAGATGGCGATGGTGGGCGCCTTCGGCCTCATGCTCACCGCGCTCAACGCCGATGATGAGGATTACCAGTACGGGTTCTCTGACTACATCAAGAACAATTACTGGCTGGCGCGCGCGGGGCAGTATTGGATTTCGATCCCTAAGCCGTTCGATCTTGCGGTGCTGTCGAACATATTTGAGCGTGCTTATGAAGGCGCGCACGGCGGCGATCCGCTGGCGTGGGGGCGGCTTGTGCGCGGGCTCGCCGACACCTATGCGCCGCCGACGGAAGTCACCGCGGCGGTCATTCCTTTTCAATTGATGGCGAACCGCACCATGACCGGCGCGCCGATCGTGCCGGAGGGATTGGAGGATCTCGATCCGCACCTGCAGGCCACGGCGATGACGACGCAGGTCGCGATCGATTTCGCTAAGGCGGTGCGTGACTGGACGGGCATAGAACTCTCTCCGGTGCAGCTCGATCACGTGTTCGGCGGAACCTTCGGTGAGTTTTTCCGCGCGCCGGCGCGCCTGTTGACGCAGGCGGCGAATGACGACGCCGCCGAAATGGGATTGCCCGATTCGCCTGTGATTAATCGCTTTGTGCGCGAAGCGGGGCGCGGGGGCACGCCAGCGCGCACGGCGTTCTATGACGTGGTCATGCAGCGCAATGGCGATCTCAATCGCGCCGCTGGCACGCTGAACGAATATCTGGAGCGCGGCGATGTCGAATCTGCGCACCGCTTCTTGAGCGAGCGTGCGCCCCATGAGCGCGCCTATGCCGTGCTCGCCGTCGGCTTCGACGCCGACGCGCGCCGT
Source organism: uncultured Caulobacteraceae bacterium (assembly GCA_964563395.1). Taxonomy (GTDB): domain Bacteria; phylum Pseudomonadota; class Alphaproteobacteria; order Caulobacterales; family Aquidulcibacteraceae; genus JBEVOS01. The sequence goes on along the minus strand of CAZLWK010000007.1, from coordinate 111,268 downwards.
CTGCATCCGGCGCGCCGTGCGCGCGACGTCGTCACTGAAATGTCGCGCATTCGGCGCGAATTGGGCGGCGGGCGCCCAAGCGCCGATGAAGATTATTTCCTGCCTGAACTGACGCCGCGCCAGAAGCGCCTCGCGCTCGATGCGCTTGACGACGTGCAGGCCGCTGAAATGCAGGCCGCGTTGGTGATGACCGGCGCTCCGGGCTTCGCGGGCCGGCCGATGATGGATGTGGACGCCGCCTATGAGCGGCTGCGCACGATTGCGCCTGGCGTCTATGCATTGCTGCGCGCACGACTCGTGACGGGGCGAGAAAAAGCCTACGCGTTCGAAACGGTGCGCCGCGCGTGGCCGGAAGCGCAACGCCGCCTGGAGGCAAGCGCGTTTGGTGCGGACCTTGGCGATCTCGCCGCACAGGCGCGGGCCGACTTTGGGGAGAACGCGATTTTCCGCTTTGAGTTAGAGCGCGAAGGCGGGCGAGAATCTGACGCACGCGCGCGCGATGCGGCGCGCGAGACTTTAGAGGAAGCGCTGGGCGCGTCTCCGTAGGGGCTTAAAGTGCCGATCGCCGACGTCAGGCCGCGGTGCGTGTATGTCGGCGCGGGCACGCGCGGGCCGTTTGCGTTTCGCGACGGCCTTGTTGATGTGCCGTTCGCGAGCGCGACACACGTCAAGGTGACGCGCATCAATGCCCTTGACATCCCGACGGTGCTTGTCGAGGGCGTCCATTACGATCTTGCGACGACGCTTGATGCGGAAAACGCGCTCTATACTGGATCGGTTTCGCTGCGTGTCAGTCAGCCGGTTTTGGCGTCGACCGAAAAGCTTCTGATCGAGCGTCTCCAAGGGCTTGATCAGGCGCTTGCGCTGCAATTCAACCAGAAATTCCCCAGCGCATCGTTCACGCAATTGCAGGATCGCGTCATGTCGATCCTGCAGGAGATGCGCCTCAAACTTGATCGGGCGCTGCTGGTGTCCGGCTGGAAGAGCGGCGTGGTCGCGCCTGGCCCCATTCAGGGCAAGGGCCGCGTGTTTGGGCTGGATCCGGTGACGGGCGAGGCGGCGTTGCTCACGATCGACGACGCCAGCGACACCGCCCAGCTGATCGCCGAAGTCACGTTCACTGGCGATGGATCGGCGACGCTCTTCACGCTGCCCAATCAGCGTGTTCCGGCGGAGGCCTCGCTGCTGATCACGATAGGCGGATCGATCCAGCCGACGAGCGAATATGCGCTCACTTATGTCGACCCCGACACGCGCATCACGTTCGACGACGCGCCAGCGGATGGCGCGCAAATCATCGTGCGCATGCTCGGCTATGCCGCGCCGCAGGCCGATGAGGCTTTGGCGGCGGCGGATGCGGCGGCGGCCAGCGCCGCCAGCGCCTCGGCGAGCGCGGTGCAGGCGGCGGCGGATCGGGTGCAGACCGGCGCCGATCGGGCCTTAGCGCAAACCGCGGCGACGGCGGCGGGCGCTTCGGCGATCGCGGCGGCCGCAAGCGCCGCCGCGATCGCGATCGATGAGGCGGCGATGCAGGACTTCGTGGATGCGGCAGAGGCGGCGGCCGCCGCGGCGGCCGCGGACGCCGCGCTGCTTGATTCGCCGGATTATGGGTTCATCGCCGATGTCGTGAGCGACACGGCCGATTTGGGGAGCATCGCCTAATGGCCGTCAGGGTTCAGCGCCGGCGCGGCACGACCGCGCAGCACGCCAGCTTCACGGGGGCGGAAGGCGAGCTGACCGTCAACACGACGACGAAGCGGCTGCATGTGCATGACGGCGCGACGGCAGGCGGATTCGCGCACGCACTGCTCGGCGAGGTGCTGCAGCTCGCGGGCGGTACGCTCACGGGCGCCTTGACCCTGGCGGGCGATCCGACAAGCGCGCTGCACGCGGCGACGAAGCAATATGTCGATGCATTAATCGCGGGTCTCGACATCAAGGCGAGCGTGCGCCTGGCGACGGCGGCGGCGCTGCCGGCGAACACGCGCACCGGCAGCGTTCTCAACGCCGACGCGAACGGCGCCTTGAGCGTCGACGGCGTCGCGGTGGCTTTGAACGACCGTGTCCTGGTGCGCGCGGAATCGTCGACGGCGCATAACGGCATCTACACCGTGACGGCGACTGGCTCGGCGGGCGCGCCGTGGCAATTGACGCGCGCGAGCGACATGGATGCGTGGGCCGAAGTGCCGGGCTCGATCGTCGCCGTGGAGGCGGGCTCGACGCTCGCCGACGCGGTCTATCTCGTCACTGCGGATAGCGGCGGCACGCTCAACACGACGGCCATTTCGACGACGCTTCTGTTCTCGGTCGGCGGCGCGGCGCTGACAGCGAACAACCTTTCCGATCTGGCGAACAAGGCGGCCGCCGTTCAGAACCTGTTCGCCGCCGACATATCGCCGACGCAGATCACGGCGGACCAGAACGATTACAATCCGACGAGCCTTTCCACGGCGACGGTGCTCCGGCTCTCGACCGATGCGCTGCGCGTCCTGACTGGCCTGCAGGGCGGCGGCGATGGCCGCGCGTTGATCGTTCACAATGTCGGCACGAACGATCTCGGCCTCGCCAATGAAAGCGCTTCGTCCAGCGCGGCCAATCGGTTCGTCGCACCGCATGACGTGCGCATTCCTCCGAACGGCTCGGCGCTGATCTGGTACGATGCGACCTCGTCGCGGTGGCGCGTCGTCAGTTGGACGCGCAAGCCGCCGACGCGCACGCCGTTTGTTGCGTCCGGCACGTGGAACAAGCCGTTTGGCTGTTCGGCGGTGGACGTAGAAGTCAAGGGCGGCGGCGGGGGCGGCGGTGGCGTTTCGAACGCCAGCGCGACGAAAACCGGCGGCGGCGGCGCCGAAGGCGGGCTGGCGCTGGAAACGATTCCGACCGCATCTCTTGGCGCAACCGAAACTGTCACAGTCGGCGCCGGCGGCACGGCCGGTTCGACAGCGGGCGGCAATGGCGGAACGGGCGGCACGTCGTCGTTTGGCGCGCATTGCAGCGCGACAGGTGGCGCTGGAGGGCCCGGGCGCACCAATGGCAACACCACCCCGGGCGCGCTTGGCGGCGTCGGGTCAGGCGGCGACAGCAATCGCCGGGGCGCGGCGTCAACGCCTGGCGGCGGTTCAAGCGCCTTCATTGGCGGCGGTGGCGGCGGCCAGGGCGGCGGCGATGCGCAGGCGCTCATTTCGGCGGCCGGCATCGCGGGCGTGAATGGCGGCGGGGGCTCAGGTGCGATCGACAATGGCACGACGGGCCGCGCCGGCGGCGCCGGCGGCGACGGCTATGTGATGGTGCGGGAGTATTATTGATGGCGCGCTATGTGATTATCCGAGACGGCGCGCGAAACCTCATCGAATGGAACGGCGATCAAATCTATCGCGCCGCGCTCGAAGAGGACGGCTGGGCGTTTCATGCGGAAGCGGACGCGCCGCCTGCTCCTGCGCCGCCCGACACGCGTACGCTTGAGGAGGCGCGCAAGGCCAAGCGTGACGCGATCGCCGCGCGGCGATGGGCGGCGCAAACCAACATGGCCTATGACGGGGTTCAGCCCGTGGCCTATGGCGCGGACACGGCGGGCAATCTCATGGCGACGATGTCGGCGCTCGGCGCGCAGCCGCAAGGCGCCATCGCACCATGGAAGCTTGGCGCGGGCGCGTTTCGCGCCTGGACCTTGCCGCAGTTTCAAATGTTCTTCGCGGCCGGCATGGCGCATGTGGCCGGCTGCTTCGCGCGCGAGGCGCAGCTCAATGTCGCGCTCGATGCGTGCGCCGATGTCGCCGCCGTGGACGCGCTCGATATCGAGACGGGTTGGCCGGGCTGATGGTCGCGCGCATCGACCCCCGTTACGTGGCCACGCTGCCCGACGCGGCGAGCGCGCAGGCGCAGCAATGGCTGGCCGATGCGCTTGCGGCGATGCAAGCGGCCGATCCGCGGCCGGACATGGATTTCGGCGGTGTGGAGGCGCGGCTCGCCGCGCTCGAAGGGCGCGCCGCACTGGCGCCCGATGCGTTGGACGACGTTGTCGCGCGCCTCGATGCGCTGGAGGCGCGCGTCGCGGCGCTTGAGGCGCGGGGGGCTGTGTTCGGCGGCGCTACCTCGCTTCTGCTTGATCCGCTCACGCCGCAGAATTGGGTGTCGCTTGAGGACGCCAAAGCGGCGCTGGTGACGTTTGCGCTCCGAGAGGCGGCGCGGCGCATGAGTCATTCCGTCGAACTGTATGAGCGCATGACGTATCTTGATGCGATCCAGGGCACGGACGCAATGGACGCGGACGGCGCGCTTGAACTGATGCAGCACGAGCGCTGGGCGGAAATGCGCGGCGACGTGGAGCGCGCCCGTCAAGCTCACGTGGCGGCCATCGGCGCACTGCCTTCACTGGACGCGGCGCGCGCTTATGACGTGACGCGGAATTGGCCGGAGGCGCGCGGCGATGATGCACGAGGATGAGTCTCGCCAAGCGGGGGGCCTTCCTCCGTCGATGGTGGCCGACGAGGCGCGCGCCTTCAATCGTTTTGGCGCCGCGTTGTGGAGCGGGTTTCGGCTCTGGGGCTGGGCCTGGGGCGCGGCATTGATGATCGCAAGCGAGATCATGGCTTGGTCGCCGTTCTGGCTGGCCGGATTGTTTGTGCTGCTCATGTGGTTGCTCCTCTTCCTCGGAAGCGACGCGCTGCGCGGCGATCTTTTGGATGCTGCGCTCGCGATTTGGCGGCGCGTCAGCGTAGTGCGCGCGCAAATCATCGTGCGGGCTGATGCGGACCCGACCGATTGGCCGAACGCGCCGCAAAACGAAACCCATGCGGGCTACCGCGCCGAATATGAACGCATCGCGGCGATGCCGGACGCAGAGCGCGACGAGGCGGCCTATCTCGGCTTGGCCGAAGTGTTGCGCGCGCTTCAGCGATACGGCGATAATCCGCTGGCGCGGCCTGTCTTGCGCGCCCCGAGGCGGCTGTTCGCCGCGCCGGCCCTGTCCGGCCTGACGCTCTGGATTGGCGGGGCGCTCTTTCTGTGGGCGTCGCTCGCGACAAGCGCCGCGCTTCTGCTCAATCACGCGCGCGCGGAGGCGGCTTCCGCGCGCGACGAGGCGGTGCGTGTCGCTCATGCTTGGCGCGATAACGCCCGCGGCTGGCGACGCGCGCACGACGCCGCCGCGATGGTGCATGCGGGCGATGTGGCCCGCGCCGTCGCTCAAGCGGAACGCGACATTCAATTCACCTTAGAGCAGCGGCGACTGGACCGTCTCCGCGCGGAAAGAGAGAGGGCCCGCAATGCGCGCCAAGCCGATCCTAGTCTTGAGCCTGTCGATTTTGGCGACGTCGTGCGCGGCCTTGCCGAGCCTGCGCTCGCCGGAGGACCGCCCGATGACGCCGACGCGGCCGGCGCCAGTGCCGTCGGCGCTGTGTCAGACGGGGCCGAAGCCGCCCCCGATGATGGCGGAGGAGCCCCTGCCCCCGATCGGCCGTGATCTGGAATCGCAGGTGCGCCATTATCGCGCGGCGGCGACGGTGCTTGAGCGCTGGGCGGATCTTTGGCGCGCCGACGCGACCGATCTGCGCCGTGAGCGCGCTACATGCGCGGAGGAGGCGCGGGACATCGCAGCCGACAGCCTCGCCTATGCGCAAGAATTGCTGGGTGAGAAGGGGCGCCGATGAGCGAAACGCAACGCGATTTCGTCAGTTTTCGCGAGCACACGGAATCAAAGGAGCAATTGCTCCAGAGGATCCATCTGCTGGAAAGCGAGATGCACTCGCTCCGCGCGCGCCTGGCGGGTCTCCCAGACGCGGTCGAGGAGGTCAAAAAGACGATGCAAACCGCGCTGATCGAACTGCAGGCGCTGCGCCGCGCACCATCGGGCGGGGGCGATCAATTGGCGTTGGCGATACATGCGCTGGTCGATAAGGGCTTGGATCGCCTCGTCGATCGTCTGACTCCCGCGCGGCGCGGCAATGACGCGTTGAGCTTGGTGGGTGGTGTCGCCCTGATCGCCATTGTCGCGATAGCCGCGTGGACGGCGCACGGCGTGTTTGGAGGCTGACGATGGACGTGCGGGCCTGGGCGCGCGGCGCCTTCGACGATGCGCGCGCGCGCGTTCTTGATCTGAAGCTTCCCGATCTGCCGGCGTGGTGGCGCGGCAAGGACCGCGCTGGACATCGCGCCGCCGCGCGCGCGCGCACGGGCAAGTGGCTCGGTTGGTTCGTCATTGCGCTTGGGTTTTCGGCCGGGCTTGGCGAGGCCGGCTTCATGTTCCTGTTTGTCCTGCGCGCCGTCGGCGATGTGCAATGGACCTGGCGGTTTGAGCAGACGGCCTCGAGCGGCGTGACGCTGCCGAGCGTCGATGAGTGGGCGGCGGCGCTCACGGTGCATCCGCTTCTGTTCCTGTTGTTGTTCTGGGCCTCGCTCGTAATCGTCGGGTTCTCGCTGGTTTGGATCCCGCTGCAATTGGCGGTGCGCGGCCATGGGCGGCTCACGCGGGTGTCGATCGTGCTTGTCGGCCTTTTCTGCAACGCGCTTGTCCTGGCCGGCGGCTTCCATGGACAGAACACCAACAGATTGGAGGATATCCGCGACGAGGTGGTGAGCGAGCGCCAGGTGGCGAGCGGCGTCGCGGCGCTTGAAGACGATCTGGCGGCCGCGCAGGCGCGGCTCGACGACCTCATGGGCGACCCCGCCATCGCCTCGCCCTCCTACCAGATGCAGGCTTGCCGGCTCGGCGGCGAGGGCTGGGCGGGTTATGTGCGCAACGCGGCCGCGCGCAACGATCCGGCGCTGGCGATGATTGAGCGGGCGCAGAACAGCGCCGCGCAATGCGACGCCCTGCGCCAAGAGCGCGACGATCGCCAGTCGGCGCTTAACGAAGCGCGGCGCGAAGCGTCAAGCGTCATCAGCGTGCGCAACATCGCCGCCTCGGACGAGGCCGCGCCGGACCGCGTATCCACATTCATCGAACAATGGCGCCCGCTCGGCGTGTCTTTGGGCCTCAGTTTCATTGCGATCTTTTGTTTCTTCTGGGCTCAAAAGCTGGCCGAGGCGCGCGCGCTCGTCAGCGAGGACCCGGCTTTGTCCACGGAGGCGCCGCCGACGGAGGGTGCGGTGGATGATGCGTCTGGCGCCGATGTGATCGCCGGTGTGAATGGGTCCGTCGATGACGAACCGCCGCTGGCGCCGTTCGCGCTCGACGATTGGCGCGACGCGCCCGACGAGGCGTTCGAGCAGCTGAGCCGCACCGTCGATGAATACGGCCGGCGCCAAAAGCGCGTGGATGGCTATTGGCGGCTCGACGATGACCGGCCCGCGCCTGAATCGAAGAGCGATCGCCGGCGTTCCGAAGCGCGCGGCGCTCCCGGCGAACAACCGGAGCCGACGCCAGAGCCGCAGTCCGCATCGAACGATCCGGCGCCGGATGCGCAGGATATCGACGATCTCATCGACGATCTCATGAATGACGGCGCGCGCACGCCGGAACCTGCGCAAGAGGTTTAGGGCATGAAGGCGATCGGCATCGATCTTGGAACCACCAATTCGTGCGTCGCCGTTTGGCGCCACGGGCGCGCGGATGTGCTGCCGAACCTGGAGGGCCAGACCATCACGCCTTCGATGGTCGCCGAACAGGAGACCGGCGAATTGTGGATCGGGGAGCCGGCGAAAGTGCGGGCCGAACTGAATCCGCAATACACCTATCGCGCCGTTAAAAGGCTCATCGGACGTGGCTATGACGATCCGCTTGTGGAGACCCTGCGCGCTGTCGCCGCTTTCGGCGTGGAAGAGGCCGACAATGGCGAAGCATGGATCCGGGGCCGCGAACGCCTGCGCCCGCCGCAGGAGATTTCAGGGCTGGTGCTGCGCCGCTTGAAGGAAAGCGCCGAGCGTGCGCTGGGCGGCGGCGCCGTGACGCAAGCCGTCATCACAGTGCCGGCTTACTTTAACAATGCGCAGCGCGAGGCGACGCGAGAGGCAGCCCGCATCGCCGGGCTTGAAGTGCTGCGGATCATCAATGAGCCGACGGCGGCGGCGCTCGCCGAGCTGGGAGAGCGCGGCCGTACGCGCACGATCGCGGTTTACGACCTTGGGGGCGGCACGTTCGATTGTTCGATACTGCGCGGCGACGGCGACGATTTTGAGGTGCTCGCCTCCAATGGCGACACCTTCCTGGGCGGCGAGGACTTCGACACGCGTATCGTCAATCATCTGGCTGAGGCGTTTCTGGCGCAGCACGGCGTCGACCCGCGCAAGCAGCGTATCCCCCTGCAACGCCTGCGCAACGCGGCTGAGGCGGCCAAGATCGCGCTTTCTGGCCATGAGCATTGGGAGATCGCGATCGGTTTTTTCTATCAGGACGGGCCGGATTCGCCGCCGCTGCATCTCAAGGCCGACCTGTCGCGGCAAACGCTTGAACTGCTCACCGCAGACCTGATCGAACGCACGTTGGATTGCTGCCGCCTGGCGATGGCGGACGCCGGCCTTCAGCCCGGCGATATTGACGAATTGCTGCTGGTGGGCGGCATGACGCGCATGCCCGCGGTGCACGTGGCGGCGCAGGCCTATTTCCGAGCCGAGACCACGCTTGCGCCGGATCCGGATCTGATCGTGGCGCGCGGTGCGGCGAAGATGGCCGCCGCGCTCGCGGGCGGTCTCGATTTCAAGTTCGCCGACGTGACGCCATTCGATATCGCCATCGATCTGGCCGACGGCGGGCGCGCCGTGCTCATCCCGGCGCAATCGCGCATTCCGGCTTTGGCGACGCGGCCCGCCACCACGGCGCGCGACGATCAAGGCGCCGTCACGATCCGCCTGCGTCAGGGCAACGAAGAGGACAGAACGCGCAATCGCCCGCTCGCGCAATTCCACCTTGGCGGCCTGCGGCCTGGCCCACGGGGCGAGGCCATGATCGACATCACGGCTGATGTCGACGCCGACGGCGTCGTCACGGCCAATGCGCGCGACCGGTCGACGGGCCGAAGCAATTGGACCACGGCGACCGAAGCGGGCCTGTCCCCGCGCTCCGTCGACCGGATGGCGCAAGGTGCGCGCCGCGCTGGGGCGGCGTCATGAGCGAGGTGGTGGAGTTTCGTCCGCGCCAGTCGCACGATCTGCACCTGTCTGGCCGCGCGCGCTGCCTTGCCTGCGCGCACGAGTGGGAGGCAGCCGCGCCGGCGGGCGTGATCGTCCTCGAATGCCCGCAATGCGCATGCCTGCAGGGGCGCTGGCGCAATTATCTCGAACCTGAAGCGGGCGTTCATACGTGGCGGTGCCGCTGCGAGAACGATCTCTTTTTCGTCACGCCGGAGAGCGTCGTGTGCGCGCGGTGCGGCAGTGAACAGAGATTTCCAAGCAACCCGCCGCGCGGTGCGGCCTGAAGGGAGCGTTCGACATGGAAGAATTCATTAAGAATTTCGCATTGCCTGGGACGACAATCGTGAACACGATTGGAATCGGCATCGCGTTGACGGTTGGCCATTGGCTCGGGAAGATGCTGGTTGGCGTCGCGGTGCAGGTCCTGAGTTCCCTGCAATCCGCTGGCGCACGCGTGGCGACCAAGCGCTGAGGTGTGAAACTGTTTCACGTTAAACTGTGTAAACACAGGCGCGGCCTACACCATATCTAGGCGCGCACGCGTGATGCGCACTCTGCGCACTTATCGTTGAAAAGAAAGGGCTCCGCTCGGCGCGGGCGGTGCGCATCTTTGCGCAGGCGCCTGCGCACAATTCATAGAGGTTAAGATGGCGGTCTGGCGCATGGAATCCGCATAATCGGCGCGCCCAAAAGAAAACCCCGCCGAGCGGGCGGGGCGTGTTCATTTTCGCCGCCTCATTTGAGGCCGAAAAAATGATCGCCTAGGCGGCGCGGGTCCTCCGCTTCAGGGCGTGCTGGGCGAGGGCGCTGATCGTGCGGCCATGGCTCAGGATCCGCTGCAGTTCGGCTTCGTCCATGGCGGCGTAAGCCGCGGGCTCGATCGGGATGATTTCGGCGCCGTTGCCGCGCCGCCCGCTGACCGGCGCCGCGAACCAGAGGAGCGCGCCCTTGAGCAATTCCAGGATGATGGCGAGCCCCCAAAGCTCATGCTGGGGGCGGCCCGCCGGTGCGTTTTCGAGTTCGAGGCGCGCGCGCGCCTCGGCGGCGTCTTTGTCCGCCGCGCCTTCCACCAGCGGCGCGCGGCCGGCCTCGCGCTCATCGGCGGCGCGCTCGGCGCGCTCGGTTTCGCGCCCGCGCTGCGTCACGTAGCGCCCATCCGCGCCCATGATGACCTGGAGCCGGGCTGCCGCGCGGCGTTGGGTCTCGGCGTCATAGTCGGCCAAGAGCTTGTCGGCGGCGTCGCTGGCCGCGCGGGCGTCGATGAAGGCCCGTTCGAGCGGGGCCCGTTGGGCGGCCACGCTGTCGCGGTTGATCGCCTCCATGCCCATATGGCCAGCGGTGACGTTCCATGCGGTGAGAGCCGCAAAGCCCAAGCCGACGAAGCAAGCCTTCATCCGACCGCCCTCGGCCCAGCGTTTCTGCGCTTCGACCGGCAGGCGCGACGCCGCCAATTCCGTGAGGATCGTTGCGCCAAGCAAAATGCCTGAGCCGGCGATCGTCAGCGGGGTGGACCAGCCGATCACGCCGGAGACGCCGATGACGGCCACCCCCGCGCTGAGGAGAACCGCCGCGTTGGCGACGCCCTCCAAAAGAACCGATTTGTGTTTCATGGGCCGAACTCCCGGCTCCAGAGCCCGGCGATAAAGAGAGCCCACAGGCCCCCGACCGGGATGACGATGGCGACGTCCGCGCCGGCAAGACCGATCGCGCCCGCCGTCCAGGCGCCGAGCGACGCCGTCATCAGGGTTGCATGCTTGATAAAGGACCAAACCATTTGGCCTCCTTTCTGGGACCATTATAGGGATACCCCTATGACTTGTCTATAGGGATACCCTGATATATTCTGCTGGCCATGGCGAAGCGCGCACCCTCCCTGAAGAAGGCTCAAGGAAAGTATGAGCGAGAGATGCTGCAGGCGGGGGAACACATCCAGGTCAGCCTGAAGCTCAAGGCGAAAGCCGACGTCGACTTGTTCCAAGCGCTGCGGCGGCGGTTTCCGGATTTGACGGACACGGGGATCGTGCGCTTGGCGGTGCGCGAGCTTTCCGGGAAGCGCAATCAGGGCCGCTAAGCGACGATTCGGATCGCGGCGTGACTGCCCCGCTTGGTGCGCGCTCCCGCACCCATCAGATCATCAACGGCCCCGTCGGAAACGATGGGGCCGTTTTGCGTTGCGCCGAGCAGCCCCTTCGCTGGCTTTCGCCGCAGGCTGCTGCTTCACCTTTTCCGCGCGCCCCTTACGCTCGCGCGCGCCGTCCACGGGAGCACAGCATGCGCGGCGAAGGCGCGCCGGACATCGCGATCGTGCGGCGCCTGGTCGATACGCAATTTCCACAATGGCGCGCGCTGCCCTTGACGGCGTTTCCCTCCGCGGGCGTCGACAATTCCGCCTTCCGACTTGGCGACGCCTTCATCGTGCGCGTGCCGCGCGATCAAGCCAGCGCCGTGGCGATGGAGAAGGAGCTCGCCTGGTTGCCGCGCCTAGCCGGCAAGATGAGCATTCCCATCCCACGCATCGCCGGCGCGGGCGCACCGTCCGGGCTCTATCCGTGGGCATGGTCCGTCAGCACATGGATCGAGGGCGCGACCTTGAGCGAAGATCGCCCGATCGATTGGCGCGCGCTCGCCCTCGCGCTCGCGCAATTCATCGCCGCGTTGCGCGCGCTACCCCCTGAACACGCGCTCGCGCCCGGCGCGCACAATTTCGGACGCGGTGAGCCCATCGCGCTGCGCGACGCGGTTACGCGCGCGGCGATCGACGCGCTGGATGATCGTTTCGACAAAGCGGCGCTGCGGCGAATCTGGCGACGTGATTCAAGCGCGCCGCAATGGGACGACGCGCCGTGTTCGATTCACGGCGATCTGCACGGTCAAAACATTCTTCTGGACGCGCATGGCCTCTGCGGCGTGATCGATTTTGGCTGCCTCGGCGTGGGCGACCCTGCTTGCGATTTATCGCTTGCCTGGCGGCTGTTGCCGACGCGGTCGCGGGACGAGTTTCGCCAAGCGGTCGGCGCGGATGCGCACGCATGGGCGCGCGGGCGGGCTTGGGCGCTCTCAATCTCGGCGCGCGAAATCGCGCACTATGGAAAGACGGCGCCGGTCCTTACCCGTATGGCGGAGCGGACGCTCGCGGCAATCATGGCCGACGCCGCCGACTAACAGACTTGCGCCAACGCGCCGCGCGCGCCGATACTCATCCCATGGACATAAGCGCAGGCGGCTGTCTCTGCGGCGCGATCCGCTTCGAGGCGAAGGGACGCCCGCTGCGCGTCGGGCTCTGCCATTGCATGGATTGCCGCAAGTTTCATGGCGCGCTGTTTCACGCGTCGGCGATCTTCCTCTCCGAGGCGGTGACGATCCAGGGCGATCCGGGCGACTATCGCGGCCGCTTCTTTTGCCCGCGCTGCGGCTCTTCCGTGTTCGGACGCAGCGGCGACGAGATCGAGCTGCATCTCGGCGCCTTCGATGCGCCAGATCAATTCAAGCCGACCTACGAATTGTGGACCATACGCCGTGAGAGCTGGCTGCCGCATTTCCCCAACATGACGCTTCACGCGCGCGATCGCGAAGCGGAGACGCTCGCGGCGAAGATCGCGCGCGTGCTCGCCGACCGCGTCGAAATCGCGCCTTACGATCCCAATTGGCCCGCTTTGTTCGAAGCCGAGCGCGCGAAGATCGCGGCGCAATTTCCAAGCTTGATCACCCGCATCGAACATTATGGCTCGACCGCCGTGCCGGGCCTCGCCGCTAAGCCGGTCATCGACATGCTGATCGAAGTGCGCACGCTTGTGCGCGCGCAAGCCGAGATCGCGCCCGCGCTGGAAGCGGAAGGCTATGATTATTTTTGGCGTCCCACGCACGGCGATGACGGCCCGCCCTTCTATTGCTGGTTCATCAAGCGCGACCGCGCCGGCGCGCGCACGCATCATTTGCACATGGTGGAGGTGGATTTTCCGCAATGGCGCCAGCTTGAGTTTCGTGACGCGCTGCGCGCCGATCCCGCGCGCGCGGCCGCCTATGAAGCGCTCAAGCGGAAGCTCGCCGCCGCATTCGCGCATGACCGCGAAGCCTATACCGAAGGCAAAGGCGCTTTCGTCGAAGAGATCTTGGCGACGCTCGGCTAATCAGTCGCGCCAGCGCGCGAAAATCGCCGTCGGCAGGAGGCGCGCGTCGCCCGCATGCGGCAGGCACATTTCGCCGTGCTCCCAATCGCCATGATCGGCGCCGAGCGCGTCGCGCGCGGTCTGCGCCAACGCCAGAAACGAGAGTCGTACGGCATAGACGGTCGCGATCAGGAATCCTTGTGCGCTCGCGGGCGCCGCCGGATCGCGGCGCAGCAGCGCGGCGCAATCGGCCAATAGCTCGGCCAGGCCCGTCTCCAGGCGCCAGGTCTCGCCATTGGGCCCGCGTCCATATTTCGGCGGATCGAGGATGATCCCGTCATAGATTTTGCCCCGCCGCAGCTCGCGCTTCACGAAGGCGTGGGCGTCATCGAGGATCCAGCGGATCGGGGCTTCGCCAAGACCCGCCGCCGCCTGATTGTCGCGCGCGAAGCCGATCGCTTTCTTCGAGGCGTCCACATGCGTTACGCGCGCGCCCGCTTGCGCGCACGCGAGTGAGGCGAGCCCCGTATAGCCGAACAGGTTCAGCACCTCCGCGCGCGGCGCATCCGCCTCGCGCGCGCGCAGATATTCCTGCGCGAAGCGCCAATGCACCGAATGTTCGGGAAAAAAGGCGAGGTGGCGAAATGGCGTGGGGCGCGATTGAAAGGAAAGCTCGCGCCAGCCCACAATCCATGTTTCCGGCAGCGCGCGCTCGAAGCGCCAGCGTCCGCTCTCCTCATCCTCGCCCGCGCCGGCGAACACCGCATCCGCCTTGTCCCATTCGGCCGCCGCCGCGCGCGGGCGCCACAAGGCTTGCGGCTCGGGGCGCACGAAGCGATAGGGCCCCACTTGTTCGAGTTTGCGCCCATCGCCGCTGTCGATCAGCGCGTAGTCGCGCCAATCGTCGGCGATCAGAAGATCAGCGTGCCTGGTCATAGCCGCGCCGCCGCCATACGTCGTAGAGCATCAATGCGCTCGCCACCGCCAGATTGAGGCTGTCGGCGCGCCCGCGCATGGGAATGCACACGAGCGCGTCGCACGCCGCTTCGCGCGCGGGTGAAAGCCCCGATTGCTCATTGCCCATCAGCAGCGCCACCGGCCGGGCGGCGTCGAACGCATCGTGACGCGCCGCGCCCGCCAGCGAGGTCCCGATCAGCGTCAGGCCGCGCGCGCCGCGCCATGCATTGAAGGTGTCGAAATCGGCGCGCGCGAATGGCGCGGCGAAGATCGATCCCATCGAGGCGCGCACCGCCTCCAGCGCATAGGGATCGCAGGTCTGCCCGATCAGGATTACGCCAGAGGCGCCCACGCCGTCCGCCGTGCGCAGGATCGTGCCCAGATTGCCGGGGTCGCGCACGCCGTCGAGCGCGATGAAGAAATCGCCGTCGAGGGCGGCGAGCGGTTTTTCGTTGTGGCCGTATGCGCCAATGATGGTTTGCGGATTGTCGCGCTTGCTGATCTGGGCGAGCACGCTCTCGCTGGTCTCGATCACGCGCGCGCCCCGCTGCTCCGCGCCCTCGACGAGCGCGCGCACCTGCGGCCGCGTCAGCGCACTCTCCGATACAGCCATCATTGACGGCCAAACGCCTAGCTCTGCCGCCTCCAAGGCCAGGCGCGCGCCCTCGGCCAGGAAGAGCCCGGTTTCCGCCCGCGCCTTCTTGAGGTGCAGGGATTTCATCAATTTCACGAGCGGGTTCTGCGCGCTCGTCACAAGATAGGGCATGGGGCGCGTCTCAATTGCCCTTTGAATGGCGGGGGCGCGCGGAGAAGGGCGCTCAACCCAATGGGTATTCCGTTTTTCGCAGGGGCGCATCAAGGCTAAAAAACTGAACGCCGCGCCCCGGGAGAGCCTGCAAACGCCATGATCGGCTTGATATTTTCGGCGGTTCTTCTGTTTTTGACGGCGGCCCTTCTGGGCTTCGCGGCCGGCTATCGCCTGCGGGCCGAAGCCGCCAGCGTGCATCAGCGCGCCCTGGAGGCCGATATCGAGGCGCTGCGGCGCGATTTGAGCGAGGCGCAGGTGCGCCGCGCCCGCGGCTGACGCGATGAACGGCGCCGACGCCGCCCGGCCCTTTTTCTTCGGCGGGCTGATCGCCGCCGCCCTCGCCATGGGCGCGGGCCTCTTTGGCCCGCACGAGGCGTCCCTGCTGCGCATGCCGGGCGTTCTGCGCGGCGCGGTGGAGCGTGCGTTGCAGGGCGCGGGGCTGGGCGGCTTGGAGACGCGGATGGAAGGGCAGCGCGCGGTGCTGTCCGGTGTGGTGGGCGAGCCCTCGGCGATCGCCCAGGCGCGGCGCGCGGCGCTGACCGCCGCCGGCGCGGGCGGGCCTTGGGCGGGCGGGATCACCTCGGTCGATGTGTCAGACGTATCCGTGGGCCGCGTGGAGCGCCCCTATGCGTGGCGCGCGGCGCGGCGCGACGGAATTCTCGTTCTCTCCGGCGCCGCGCCCAGCGAACGCGCCAAGGCCGCGCTTCTGGAAAAGGCGCGCGCGCTGTTTCCCGATGGCGATGTGATCGATGAAATGCGTGTCGCCGGCGGCGCCCCAGGCGGGGCATGGCGGCGCATGGCGATCGACGGGCTCGAGCAGATCGCGCGGCTCGACCGGGGCGAAGCGCGGCTCACCGATGCGCGTCTCGTCGTGCTGGGCTCGGGCTCGCGCGCGGCCGTGGAGGCGGTGCGCCGCCATTATGACGGCCTTGCGCCCGCCCCGTTCAGCGCGCGCGCCGACGTCACCGTCACCGGCGAACCGCTCGCCATCCCAGAACTCGCCGATTTGAGCCTGGACGAGGCCGACGCGCCGATGTGCGCGCAAGCCTTCGAGCGGCTCTTGGCGCGCAACGTGATCAATTTCGCCACCGGCTCGGCCGAGCTCGATCGATCGAGCCTGATGCTGCTCGACAATCTGGCCTCGGTGTCGCTGCGCTGCGACCGCTTCACCATCGAGATCGCCGGCCACACCGACAATCAGGGCGCGCGCGAGGCCAATCTCGATCTGTCGCGTCGCCGCGCCGAGACGGTGATGAATTATCTGGCGTCGCAGAATGTCGCGCGCGAACGCCTCGTCGCCATCGGCCATGGGCCCGATCGCCCCGTCGCCTCCAATGCGACGCTCGCCGGCCAGGCGGCCAATCGCCGGATCGTTTTCTCGGTGCGCCAATGAGCGCCAGAGCGCCCGTCCCAAGGGAGGCCCCGCCATGGGCTATCTGATCGACCAATATATTTGGTGGCTGCTTTTGACGGCGCTCGCCGCGGGCGTCGCGGGCTGGGCGTTCCATCGCTTGCGCACCGCCGACGAGATCGAGCGGCTTGAGCGGCAGAGAATTCAGCTGCGCAAGGACCTCGTCGCGCTGGTGAACGGCGAGGAGGGCGCGGGCTTTCTCGATCTCGAACGCGAATCCGATCTCTTGCGCACCCGCATCGATGTCGCGGATGCGCGCATCGCCGAGCTTGAAACGCTTCTGGAGGACGCGCGCCGCGCGCGCGACGAGGCCCATCTCAGCCAGCCGCGCGTCCTCGTCGCGGATGCGCTCATCTCCGATGAACGCGAAGAGCTCGACGCGCTGCGCCGCCTCGCCGCCGATGCGCAAGCGCAGCGGGACGCGGAAATCGAGATCGTCGCCACGCCGGCGCAGGATCTGGAGCCGATGCGCTGGCGCATGCGCTATCTGGAAAGCCGCGTGCGCTATCTGGAAGAGCGCGAAGCGGTCACGGCGCAGCCCGCGCCGATCGCCGTCGTCGAAAGCGCGCCCGTCGAACCGCACGCGCATGCATGGCGCATCCGTTATCTTGAGGCGCAGCTGCGCCACCATGAACGCGCTGCCCTTGCGTCCACCATGCCCGGCACGCAGCTTCCCACGCCAGGCGACGACGACGAAGCGGCGCAGCGCCAGGCCTGGCGCTTGCGCTATCTGGAGAAGCGCCTCGGCTATGTGGAGGCCGCCGCCGCCGATCATGGCGAGAGCGCCGCGCGCCGCATCGCCGCGCTGGAAACGGAACTGGACGAGGCGCGCGTGCGCGCGGCCGCCTTGATCGCGGAGCGCGACGCCTACGCCGCCGAGGCGGGCAGGCTTGAGCCGGATGCGCAGAAAGCGCGCCGTCTCGGCTGGCGCGCGCGCTATCTTGATGCGCGCGTGCGCCATTTGGAGGCGATTGCGCAGCGCCCCGCCGCGTCCCCAGCGCCAGCAACCGCGATGAGCGCGCCCTCGTCCCGGGACGAGGACGAGGTCGAGGAAGCGCCTGCGCCGCTCGTCGCCACCGGCCAGGAGGTGCGCCCGCAGGGCCTCGCCGCGCCGCGCGGCGGCGCGCCCGACGATCTCACCTTGATCGACGGCGTCTCGCCGCAAAAGCAGTCGACGCTCAATTCCATCGGCGTTTATCATTTCGATCAGATCGCCGCCTGGTCGCCCGGCAACGTGGCCTGGGTCGATCAATATCTGCGCCTGCGCGGACGCATCGTGCGCGAGCGCTGGGTGGAGCAGGCCGGCGCGCGCGCGCGCGGCGAGGGGCTCGTCGGGCGGCGCTATCTGCAGGTGGAGGAGGTTTAGTCCGTCGCCGATCACGCGGCGCGCAACACCTCCAGGAGCGCCGCTCCATGCCGCGCGCGCTTCACATCGCCGATGCCGCTGATGAGCGTGAGATCGTCCAGCCTTTGGGGATTGATCTGCGCAATCAGAGTTAAAGTCTTGTCCGAAAAGATGACGTAGGGCGGCACGTTCGCGGCCGCCGCAACCTGCCGGCGCCAATCCCGCAGGCGCGCGAAGCGTTCGGCGCTCGCCGCGTCCATGCCTGATTGGGCGCTTAGGCCGCCGGCTTTCGCCGCGCGCCGCTCCTCGGCGCTGCGTCGGCCGGTGCGGGGCGCCGCCGCGCGCATCAGCACGGCGCGCTCCTTGCGGAAGATCGCCCGCGCGGCGGCGTCATCGCCGATGCACAGGATTGGCCGCAGCGCGTCGCCGTCTTCGGCCAGAACGCCGTCGAACTGCAATTGCTCGATCACGCGCCGCCACGTCGGTTCATCCACATCGGCGCCGATGCCGAACGTGGTGAGCGCGGTGTGGCGCGCGTCGATCTCGTCCTTCGCGGTTCCGCGCAGATGATCGATCACACGCCCGCGCCCATAGCGCGCGCCCATGCGCATGATCGCGGAGAGCGCCTTGGCTGCAAGCTCGCTTGCATCGATCGCGGTCGGCGGCGCGCGGCAATTGTCGCACGCGCCGCATGCGCTCACATCCGCTTCGCCGAAATAGCGGCGCACCGCCGCGCGTCGGCATGCAAGTCCATCGAAGAACGCATAGAGATTGCGCGCCTTGCGGATATGCGCGGCCTTCACTTCCGGCGCGGCCGCTGAATCCTCCGCCCAGCGCAGCGCGCGGCGCAGATCGCCCGCGCCATAGAGCGCTATGCCTTCCGCCGGCTCGCCGTCACGCCCCGCGCGGCCCACTTCCTGCCAATAGGCTTCGATGCTCTTGGGCCCATCGGCATGGATGACGAAACGCACATCCGGCTTATCGACGCCCATGCCGAACGCGATTGTCGCCACCATCACCGCGTCATCGTCATATTGAAACGTGTGTTGGCGCTCGGCGCGCACATGGGGCTCAAGCCCCGCATGATAGGCGAGGGCTGGTACGCCGCGCGCCCGCAGCGCCGCCGCGATCTGATCGACGCCGTCGCGACTCGCCGCATAGACGATGCCGGCGCGCCCAGCGCGCGCCTTCACGAGTTCGATCACGCGCTCTTGCGGCTTGCTGGTTTTGCGCTCCGCCGAAAGCGCCAGATTGGCGCGGTCGAAAGAGGCGATGAACACCTTGGCGTGTTCGAGCTTCAATTGCGCGATGATGTCGGCGCGCGTCGGCTGATCGGCGGTGGCGGTCACGGCGATGCGCGGCGCATCGGGAAATTCCTCGCCCAGCCTATGCAGCAAGCGATAATCGGGGCGAAAATCATGCCCCCATTGAGACACGCAATGCGCCTCGTCGATGGCGATGAGCGCGATCTTCGCCTCGCGCAACCGATCGAGCACCGCGCCGGACGCGAGCCCCTCGGGCGACACATAAAGTAGATCGAGCGCGCCATCCTTGAGCTTGGCGTAAATCTCGCCGCGCTCGCTGGCCTGCAAACTTGAATCCAGCCGCGCCGCCGCAACACCAGCGGCGGTGAGCGCGGCCACCTGATCCTGCATCAGCGCGATCAGCGGCGACACCACGATCCCAACGCCCGGCCGAATCAAAGCCGGTATTTGATAACAGAGCGACTTGCCCCCGCCCGTCGGCAATACCGCGAGCACATCACGGCCCGCGAGCACCTCGTCGATCACATCCGCCTGCAGCCCTCGGAACGCGCTGTGGCCGAAGACGCGGCGGAGGATGGAGAGGGGCGCAGTAGGGGCGGAGGGCGATTTGGTCATGAGCTCTTTTTCAAGAACAAGCGCGCCCAGGGCGGTGCATCTCTGACCAAGGACAATCGCCGTCCTTTCATGCGTCGCCCCACGATGCGATGTTCCTTACGGTCTTTGGCGGCGCCGCTATTATCGTAAAGCACAAGAGAGTCGGCGAGGGCGGATATCGCAATTGCATTTTCGAAAGCACGTGGAAAGCGGCGCTCCTGATCCTTTTGAGCAACATCATGGCCGCCAATCTCAACGCGTGCGAGGATTCGCTGCGACGCGAGTTCGGCGGAAGCAAGCGCGACAAAGTGAAGGTGAACCTCGTATCCCGCTGCCTTGGCGCGTGTCGCGAGCGCATACGTCCATCGGCCTGACAACGTGGTTTCCAGCGCGAACGAACGCACATCCTCGATCAGCCTGTGTGTTCGAGCAATGACCCAACGACCTCTGGCGACGTTCGACACGCCCGGCGAGGTATCCGGATTAATCCAATCTGGCGCTATCTGCTTTGCAAGCGTGCTTTTCCCAACGCCGTTTGGTCCAGCGATGAGAGTGAGGCTGGGCATGCTCACTTTTTGCGCGGCGGCTTTTCGTATCCTGGCGCGAGTGCGCCGCTGGTGGTCTTGGAACTTATCCGTCCGTCACGCGAAGCGATTTGGATGCTTCTCGGCTCGCGGGGGTCCGAGGATGCCTGAAACGATGCGCGAGCCACGTCCTTTCGGATTTGGTCGCGCGCTCGAGGCGGCAAATCAGGTCGCTTGCTCATAAGGGCATCGTACCACATCACCCCGCCTCGCGCACCACCTGCGCATAGCCCAGACGCGCATTGAGCGCGCTCAGGAGATCGATCGCCGCCTGCGCGATGATCGCGCCTGGCGGATAGACGGCGGCCGCGCCCATCTCCTTCAGCATCGCCACATCGTCCGGCGGGATGACGCCCCCGACCACGATCATGATGTCGGAGCGGTTCCTTTCCTTCAGCGCGTCGCGCAGCGCAGGCACCAGCGTCAAATGCCCCGCCGCGAGCGAGGACACGCCCACCACATGCACATCGCCCGCGATGGCTTGGCTCGCCGCTTCTTCCGGCGTCGCGAAGAGCGGTCCGATCTCGACGTCGAAGCCGAGATCGCTGAATGCGGAGGCGATCACTTTCTGGCCGCGATCGTGGCCGTCCTGGCCCATCTTGGCGACGAGGATTTTTGGGCTTCGCCCGTCGCTCTCCTTGAAATCGCGGATCATCGCCTTGGCCTGCGCGACGAGATCGTCGGGCCCCGCTTCCTTGGAATAGACGCCCTTGATTGATTGGATTTTCGCCTGGTGGCGGCTCCATACATTTTCGAGCGCGGCGCTGATTTCGCCGACCGTGGCCTTCGCGCGCGCGGCGTTCACGGCGGCTTCCAAGAGATTATCCTTGCCGCGCGCGGCGGCTTCGAGCGCGGCCAGCTTTTCGCGCACCTCGTCCTCGCGCCGCTCGCCGCGCAGGCGCTTCAGCTTGTCGATTTGAAGCGTGCGCACGGCGGCGTTGTCCACCTTCAACACGGGCACGTCTTCCGGCTCGTCGAGCTTGAACTTATTGACGCCAACCACCGTCTGCGCGCCCGTATCGATGCGCGCCTGCGTGCGCGCGGCGGCTTCCTCAATGCGCAGCTTGGGCACGCCTTGCTCGATCGCCGCCGCCATGCCGCCCAGCTTCTCGACCTCCTCAATATGCGCCCAGGCTTTCGCCGCGAGATCGGCGGTGAGCCGCTCCACATAATAGGAGCCGCCAAACGGATCGGCCGGGCGCGTCACGCCCGCTTCCGATTGCAGGAAAATCTGCGTGTTGCGCGCGATGCGGGCGGAGAAATCCGTGGGCAAGGCAAGCGCCTCGTCGAGCGCGTTCGTGTGCAGCGATTGCGTATGGCCATAGGCCGCCGCGAACGCCTCGATGCAGGTGCGCACGGCGTTGTTATAGACGTCCTGCGCGGTGAGGCTCCAGCCGCTCGTCTGGCAATGCGTGCGCAGCGCGAGGGATTTGTCGTCCTTGGGATCGAAGCGCTTCATGATCTTCGCCCAGAGGAGACGCGCGGCGCGCATCTTGGCGATTTCCATGAACGTGTTCATGCCGATCGCCCAGAAGAAGGAAAGGCGCGGCGCGAACGCGTCGATGTCGATGCCGGCGGCCACGCCCGCGCGCGCATATTCAAGCCCGTCCGCCAGCGTGTAGCCGAGTTCCAGATCGGCGGTCGCGCCGGCCTCCTGCATGTGATAGCCGCTGATCGAAATCGAATTGAATTTCGGCATGTTCTTCGCGGTATAGGCGAAGATGTCGGAGACGATGCGCATCGATCCGGCGGGCGGATAGATGTAGGTGTTGCGCACCATGAATTCCTTGAGGATGTCGTTCTGGATCGTGCCGGCGAGCTTGTGCGGGGGAACGCCTTGTTCCTCGGCGGCGACGATATAGAGCGCCAGGATCGGCAGCACGGCCCCGTTCATCGTCATCGACACGCTCATCTGATCGAGCGGAATGCCCGCGAAAAGCGTGCGCATGTCATAGATGGAATCGATCGCCACGCCCGCCATGCCGACATCGCCGACCACGCGCGGATGATCGCTGTCATAGCCGCGATGGGTGGCGAGATCGAACGCCACGGAAAGGCCCTTCTGCCCGCCCGCCAGATTGCGCCGATAAAAGGCGTTGGAATCCTCGGCCGTGGAGAAGCCAGCATATTGGCGGATCGTCCAAGGCTGATTGACGTACATCGTCGGATAAGGGCCGCGCACGAACGGCGCGAGGCCTGGAAAACCGTGCGCGAAATCGAGCCCCGCGCGATCGGCCTCCGTGTAGAGCGCCTTCACCGGAATGCCCTCCGGCGTCAGCCACGGCTCGCGCGTCTCCGCCCGCGCGGCGCGATCCAATTCGACGTTGAGCGGAAGTTTGGAAAAATCGGGGAGCGTGGTCATGGGATAGTGTTCCATCAAAGGTCGGCGCGGCCCGCGAAGGCCGCTAGCGCGGCTTCGTCGCCGCGAAAGGCGTTGAGATCGATCGGGCCGGAAACGCCGGGCTTTTCGGCGCGATTATGGTGTTGCCAGATCACCCATTCGCCGCGCCGAAATCGCGGCGCGCTGAAGAGCGAGCGGATCCACCAGCGTTCGCCGCCGATCTCCTTGAGATGCGCGTCATGGAATTCGCGCGTCGTATAAAGGATCGGGCGCACGCCAAAATGCGCCTCCACCGCGTCGAGATAGGCGCCGATCTCGCCGCGCACGTCCTCGATCTGCGGGCCCTGGCGGCACGGACCCATATGTTCGAGATCGACGGCCGGCGGCAGCGCGCCGCTTTCGTTCGGCACGGTGGCGATGAAATGCGCGGCCTGCGCGCGTCCCGGCCGGCATAGCGTGAAGAAATGATAGGCGCCGCGGTAAAGCCCAGCGCGCGCGGCCTCTTCCCAGTTCAGCGCGAAACGCGGATCGACATGGGAGGCGCCTTCGCTCGCCTTGATATAGGCGAAGCGGATATCCGCGCCCGCGAGGGCGCGCCAATCGATCGCGCCTTGATGATGCGAAACATCGACGCCCTGCACGTAAGCGCGCGCCCACGGCGTCCAGAAGCCGGCGAGCATCGCCGCGCCCGCGCATGCGAGGAGAAACGCCGCCGCGCCGAGCGCGAGGAGGGCGCGTGGGCGCGTCACGCCGCGATCCCGAGCGCGCGATGAAGCTGGCCGAGCGCGTCAAGCGCGTTCTGTCCCGCGAACACGAATTGATCGATCCCCGCCGCCTTCAGCGCGGCTTCGTCGGCCGGCTTGCCGGCATAGAGCACATGAGGACAGCCGGCCGCCTTGAGCGCTTGCGCGGCCGCGCCGGCTTCTTCCGCATAGCGTGCGTCCGAGCCGGTCAGGATCGCCGCGCGCGCGCCGCTCGCCGCCCATTGCGCACAAAGCGCGGCGTGATGCGCATGGACGCTCTCAGGCCCGATGGCGCCAAGGCCGCCGGCGGCGAGAAGATTGCGCGCGAAATTCGCGCGCGGCGAAAATTCCGCGAGCGGGCCCAGATTCGCGAAGAACACGCCCGGATTGCCCGCGCGGTCGCCCGCGTCGCGGAAAGCCTCGAACGGGGCCGCCCAGCGTATTGGATGCAGCGGCGCGGCGTTGGTGTCCGGCGCTTCGGCTGTCGCTTCGCGCGCGCCCAAGCGCGACATCATTTCGGCGCGATCGATCGTCGCGACGTCTGGCATGCGCTCATCAATCAGCGGAAAATCCGTGACGCCGGTGACGGTCTCGCGCCGCGTGGCGAAGGCCTTCTCGCGCGCGGCGCGGGCGGCGGCGATGTCGCCCTGCAGCGTCCCGCTGGTCAGCGCCGCGACAATGCCGCCCGCCGCTTCGATCGCCTGCATCTTCGCCCAGCCCGCCTCGGCCAAGCGCGTGGTCATTTCCTCCACGAAGAAGGATCCGCCCGCCGGATCGATCACCGCGCCGATGCGGCTTTCCTCCATCAGCGTGATCTGCGTGTTGCGCGCGACGCGCCGCGCGAATGGCGTCGGCAGGCCGAGCGCGTGCGTCAGCGGCAGCACGCTGATCGCTTCGGCGCCGCCGAGCGCGGCCGCGAAGCACGACGCCGTGCCACGCAGAATGTTCGACCATGCGTCGCGCCTAGTCAGCATCCGCGCCGAGGTGATGGCGTGAATCTTCGCCGCGCGCGCGGGCGCCGGCGCGCCCGCCGCCTCCATCACCCGCGCCCAAGCCAGCCGCAGCGCGCGCAGCTTGGCCGTTTCGATCAGCACGTCCGGCCCGACGGAGAGCGTGAACACAAGCGCGCGGTTCGCCTCGGCCGGCGAAAGCCCGGCCTTCGTGAGCGCGCGCAGATAATGCACGCCGATCGCGAGCGCGGCGCCGAGCTCTTGCGCTTCGGAGCCGCCCGCCTCGTGCACGGGCCGCGCATCGACGCGCAGCGCGCTCGTCTCCGGCAAGGTCTCGCGCACGCGCGCGGCGAAGCGGGCGGCCTCATCGAGATCGGCCGCGCGCATCGCGCCTTGGCGCATCAGCACGCCCACCGGATCGAGATTGAAGGCGGTCTCGGCGGCGGCGAGGCCTTTCAGGCGCTTCTCCAACGCCTGCGCGGCCCACAGGCCATGCGCGCCCGCGTCGAGCGCGACAGGCGCGAGATCGACATGCACGCCCGCGAGCGCGGTATCGAGATCGGCGGCGTTGCGGATGGCGATTCCCGCTTCGCCCTCCGGATCGAGCACGAGCTCGATGGAGGAGACGCCGCGTTGCAAATCCTCCAGGATTTCCTGATTGGTCACGCCCGGATCGGGGTGGGCGAACACTTGGCGGATATGCCAGGGCAGCGCGGGATCGCGCACGGCGCGCGCGCCGCGCGTGAACGGCGCATGGCCGGGCAGGCCGGGCTCGGCGTCGGACTCGCGATAGAGCGGGGCGATCGGCAGGCCGTCCGCGGTCTTGCCGGTCAGCTTCTCAAGCGGGGCGCCCTTGAGCGATTTCTCCGCCAGGGCGCGCCATTGAGCTTCGTCGAACGCCGGGAAATCGTGCGCCCAGGCGGGGGATGGTGATTGCGTCATGCGGGTCAATGGCCAGAGCGCGGCGCCAAGCGTCAAGTAGCCGGTTCACGCGCTTGGGGCGTACGCGCGGTAAAGCCGGGCGAGCGCGCGGCGCACATGGCGCTCCACCTCGGGCTTTGTCGGCGCGGGCCGCGCCCCGGAAAGCGCGTCGAAATAGAGATCGCCGCGCAGCACGGCCATGAGATCGGCCGCGAAATCCGCCTCGGCGCCGGTCTCGATGTGTCCCGCCGCCGCCAGACGCCCCACCAGCGCGCCGATGCGCTCGTCGCGGTCCGCCGCGATGCGCGCATGGTGCCCGCGCGCGATCTGTGGACGACGCGCATATTCCCCGATCGCGATCCGGTAGAGCGCCAGCGATTGCCAGCGCGTCATGAAGCGCGTCAGCGCCAGCGCATAGGCTTCGAGCGCGGCCTTGGGATCGGCCTCCGCCAGCGCTTCGATGGCGGCGAAATCGAGTGTATAGCGCCCCGCGCCCCAGGCGATCAGGGCCTCGAACAAGCCCTCCTTGTCGGCGAAATGGGCGTAAAGCGTCAGTTTGGAGACGCGGGCGCGCGTGGCGATCTCCAGCATCGTGGCGCCCTCATAGCCGCGCTCGATGAACACGTCGAAGGCCGCCAGGAGGATGGTCTCCTCGCGCGGATCGGCCACATCCGGCAGCCAGGCCGGCTTGAGCCTCGGCTTGGTCGCGGGTTTGGCGGCGGCTCGGCTCATGGCGCGGTCATTGGGGGCGGCTTGACTCCTGCGTCCGTCTCACGCACACGATACCCGTCGGTACTGGCGCGGGCAAGCGCGCAAGGCTCTCGCGTGGAGGAAAACATCATGGCGCTGCCGCCAATTCTGCAAAAGACGCGCATTCCTGTTCTTGGCTCGCCGCTCTTCATCGTGTCGGGCCCCGAACTGGTGATCGCGCAATGCAAGGCCGGCGTGATCGGCTCGTTCCCCGCGCTTAATGCGCGTCCGGAGCCGGTGCTGGAGGAATGGCTGAAGCGCATCACGGATGAATTGGCCGGCGATCCGAACGCCGCGCCCTTCGCCGTCAATCAGATCGTGCACAAGACCAATAATCGCCTCGAGCACGACGTCGAGATGTGCGTGAAATACAAGGTGCCTGTGGTGATCACCTCGCTCGGCGCGCAGCAATGGCTGAATGACGCCATCCATTCCTATGGCGGCGTCGTGCTGCATGACGTGATCAATGTCGCCTTCGCCAAGAAGGCGCTGGAAAAAGGCGCCGATGGCCTCATCGCCGTCTGCGCCGGCGCGGGCGGCCATGCCGGCACGCTTTCGCCCTTCGCGCTCATTCAGGAAATCCGCGAATTCCATGACGGCCCGCTGCTCGTGTCCGGCGCGATCGCCAATGGCGGCGCCGTGCTCGCGGCCCAGGCGATGGGCGCGGACATGGCCTATATCGGTTCGGCCTTCATCGCCACGGACGAAGCCAACGCCGATCCGGGCTATAAGCAGATGCTGTGCGATTACGCCTCCGGCGACATCGTCTATTCTAATCTCTTCACCGGGGTGCACGGCAATTATCTGCGCCCGTCCATCGTCGCGGCCGGCCTCGATCCGGACAATCTGCCCGAAAGCGATCCATCCAAGATGAATTTCGGCTCCGGCGGCAACACCAAGGCCAAGGCCTGGAAGGACATCTGGGGCTGCGGGCAAGGCATCGGCGCGCTGAAAGAGGTTGTGCCCGTCGCCGATCTCGTGGCGCGGCTGGAGCGTGAATATCTGGATGCGAAGGCCCGCGTGCTCGCGCCGGCGCGCGTGGCGGCGGAATAGCGCGCGTTTGGTGAGCCCGCCGGGATTCGAACCCGGGACCTACTGATTAAAAGTCAGTTGCTCTACCGACTGAGCTACAGGCTCCCGACCCGCGCGGGAGCGCTCGCCTTAATCGGCCTTGGCGCGGCTGGCAAGCGCGCGAAATCCCCTCAAGGCAGGCGCGCGCGGTCGATCTTGCCGGCCGGCGTTCGCGGCAGGCGCTCGACGATTTCGATGGTGTGCGGGCGCTTGTAATAGACGAGGCGCGTCGCGCAATGCGCGCGCAACTGCGCCTCGCTCACGCCCGCCTCCAGCGCCACCGCCGCCTTGACGATGGCGTGGCCGAACGCGTGAGCGCCGCCATAGACCTTGACCTCGATGACGCCGGGCAGTTCGGCGATCGCCTCCTCGACCTCGACGGGCACGACCTTGAGGCCCGCCAGATTGATCACTTCGCTGTCGCGCCCGCGTAGATGAATGATTCCGTCCGCCTCCAGGCGCGCCAAATCGCCGGTGGCGAACCAGCCGTCCCTGTCGAGCGGATCGATGCGCCCATCAAGGCCATCGAGATAGCCCGCCATCATCGAGGAGGAGCGCACGAAGAGCTTTTCCGCACCGAGCGTCCCGCCGTCCTCGACGGCGCGCGTTTCGATGTCGACGCCGCGCATGGGCGGCCCCACGCGCCCATCGAGATAGGTCTCATCCGGCCCTATGCCGACCGCGATGCCGCCGGTTTCCGTCGTGCCGTAAAGCGGGCGCGCGACCGCGCCGGTCTGCTTGCGGAACCGCTCGAAGGCGGGGCGCGTCAAGGTCGCGCCGGCGCTGAGCGTCCAGCGCGCGCAATCGAGCTGTCGCGGCTTGCCCATGGACAATCCGTCCAGCATGGCCGGCGTCAGGGGCAGGACGGAGGGGCGGTGCGCGTCGATCGCGCGCCAGAAGGCGTCCCCGGTGAAGGCGCGCAGCGTGACGATGTCGGCGCCGGTGAGCAGCGGAAGCATCACGCTCATCCCATAGCCATAGGCGTGGCTCATCGGCGGCAGCGCGAGGATTTTGTCGCCCGCGCCGATGCTCATCGTCTCGGCGTAATGGCGCGCCTCCGCGATCGCGGCGAAGCCCGGGCGGATCGCCACTTTCGGCAGGCCCGTCGATCCCGAGGAGGGATGCAGCGGCGCGCCGA
This sequence comes from uncultured Caulobacteraceae bacterium, assembly GCA_964563395.1. Taxonomy (GTDB): domain Bacteria; phylum Pseudomonadota; class Alphaproteobacteria; order Caulobacterales; family Aquidulcibacteraceae; genus JBEVOS01. The sequence goes on along the minus strand of CAZLWK010000007.1, from coordinate 83,218 downwards.
TCGGGCTCGCCGGCGCGCGCCGCTCGTCCGGCAGCGCAAAGCGGCGCAGCTCCAGCATGGAATCGTGGGCCAGCGTGAAGAATTGCGGCGCGGCGGCGACGCTGTCGCGCGCGGGCGCATCGTCCGGCTCGGCCAGCATGGAGCCGAGGCCGAAGCGTTCGGCCGTGCGGCGCAGTTCGCCCGCCGGCGTCTTGAAATGCACGAGCAAGGGCGAGGCGCCGCATTCCAAGAGGCTCGCGAGCGCGACGATGAAGAGCGGGCCGTTCGAAATCGCCAGCGCGCAACGGTCGCCTGGATTGAGCCCGCTTTCCTTCAAGCCGCGCGTCAGCGCGGCGCGCGCGGACGCGAGATCGCGCGCCGTCCACGCGGCGCCCGCATCGAGATCGACGATCGTTCCGCGATAGGCCTCCACCCGATCGAGGATCGGCGTGGGACTCATATCGCGCGCCGGGCTTACGCCTCCAGCCATGCGCGCGCGCCTTGATCGAAGCGATCGAGCACGGCGGCGATGTCCTCGCGCGTGTGCGCCGTCGACAGGAACATCGGCTCGAACATGTTGGGATGGAAATAAACGCCGCGACGCTGCATTTCATGCTGCAGGCCGATATAGCGCTCGAATTCGCCGTGCGCGCGCAGATGGCGATAATTGGCGATCGCGGGCGCGCTTTCGCGCGTGAGCATGAGGCCGATCAGCGGGCCCACATGGTGCACCTGATGGGCGATTCCGCGACGCGTGAGGATTTCGCTGAAACCGGCGGCGAGCATGTCGGCGAGCCCGTCCATATGCCCGTAGAGCGCGTCGCGGCCCGCGATCACGGTGTCGAGCACCGCTTCGGCCGCGGCCATCACCACGGCGTTGCCGGAGAAGACGCCGCCATGGAAGAGCTGGCCGCGCACGATCACGTCCATGATCTCGGCCGAGGCGCCGAACGCGGCGACCGGATAGCCGCCGCCCAAGGCCTTGGAGATCACGGTGATGTCAGGGCGCACGTCATAGCGCTCTTGTGCGCCGCCGGGCGCGCAGCGCATGCCGCTGATCACTTCGTCAAAGATCAGCAGCGCGCCGTGGCGGCGGCACATATCCTTGGCGAATTGCAGGAAGCCGGGGCGCGGCGCCTGCACGCCGGCATTGCCCATCACCGGCTCCATGATCAGGCCGGCCACGTCCGCGCCATGCTCTTCAAGGCAGCGCGTCAGCGCGTCCGGATCGTTCCATTCGCAGACGATCACGTCATTGATCGCGTCGGTCATGCCGGTCGTGCCGGGAATGGCCGGGCCGTAGCCCTTGTCCGACAGCGCATCGAGCGGGGCGTGATAGCGGTTGAACACCGCCTCGCTCCAGCCGTGATAATGGCCCTCGAACATGATCAGCTTGCGCCGGCCGGTATAGGAGCGCGCCACCCGCACCGCCGAGGCGCACGCTTCCGTGCCCGAATTGGCGAAGCGCATCAGCTCCATCGAGGGGAACAGCACGCGCAGCTTCTCGGCCACGCGCATCGTCACCTCGGTGGGAAAGCCCAGCTGGCTGCCGAACTCGCTGACCTGGCGGCACACCGCTTCGACGACTTGCGGCGGGCGATGGCCAAGGAGCAGCGGGCCGAACGCCATATTGAGATCGATATATTCGGCGCCCTCGATGTCCCACACGCGCGCGCCCGCGCCGCGCGCGGCCACGAGCGGCAAATGATAGGGCAAGACGCGCATCGTGCTGGAATCGCCGCCCGCGATGGCGCCCTTGGCGCGCTTCAGCGTCGCCGCGTTGGACGGCGCGGCCGCCTCTGTCGGAGCGACCTGCGTGCGCTCCATGGTCATGTTCACTGGCGACATTAAGCGCTCCTTGTCAGGCGTTCTGCTGCGGGTTCGGGCGCGCCCAGCGGCGTCGCTTCGAGGGGGATCGCGCGGGTGCGAGGCGCGGCGAGATAGTGTGCGAGCTGCGCCAGATCGGCGCTTTGCGGCAGCGCAAGATGCGTGGCCGCCACGTCGTGCACGATGACCTCCGCGCTCGTGTGCGCGTCCCAGCCAAGCGTTCCATAGGCGGCGGGATCGGCATGATCGGCGGCGGCGCGGAATAGAACGATCGGGCGATCGATCATGCCCGGCCGATAGTCGCGCCAGGCGTTCCAATGCGTCTCGGCGACCGCGCGGCTCGCCGCGCTGAGTTCGAGGCCGACGAGGAAATCCTCTTCGCGTCGCTTGAGGTCGCCGCGCCCCAGCCGGCGCGCCAAGATCGCGAGGCGATCGAGAACGTATTTAACCCGCCCGCGCGGCGGTAGGTGCGACAGAAGCCGCCCATGCAGCTTAACCCGCTCCATCAGCGGCAGCGCGGGCGTCGGCGCCCAAAGCCGGCTGTCCAGCAGCGCCAGCAGCGCTACGTCCTCGCCTGCGGCGCGCAATTGGCGCGCGGCTTCGAACGCGACGACGCCGCCCAGCGAATAGCCGGCGATGCGATAGGGGCCGTGCGGCTGGCGCGCGCGCATTCGGCGCACCGCGAAATCGGCGAGACCCTCGATGGTGTCATGCGCCGCCGCCTCGTCCGCCGCGCCCAGCGTGGGCAGCGCGAGGATCGGCAGCTCGGCGGGCAGGAATTGGCGCAGGTGCTGAAATTCGAGCACCGCCCCGCCGAGGCCCGGCAGGCAGAAAAGCGGGGAAACGCCGGGCGCGCCCGGCTGAATGACGACGACGTCCAGAGTCGGCGCGTCCTCGCGCGCCTCGTCCAAATGGCGCGCCAACGCCCGCACGCTCGGATGTTCCAGGAGAATGTCGATCGGCAGGTCCCGGCCGAACACCTCTTGAACGCGCATCAACAGGCCGACGGCGAGCATGGAATCCCCGCCCAGCGCGAAGAAATCGTCTTCCGCCTTGAGGTCGGTCCGGCCGAACGCCTCGGCGAAGATCGCGCCGAGCTTCGCTTCGGTTTCGCCCGCCGCGTCGATCAAGCCATGGCCGGTCATCCGGCGCCCCTCCGGCGGCGGATGGAGCTCCGCACGCGCCTTGCGCGATGCAAGGCGGGCGCCGCGCCGGCCTGGTTCAATTTCAATTCCCCCATGGCGGGCCGCCCGTCCCCACCCGGCTTGAAGCGCTTGTTTCGATTTTTTGTGGAACCAGACGCCGCAGCGCCTTGTTTAACACAGTTTAAGTTTCAGCCGGCCGCGCGGCGCTCGCCAGAAATTTCTCCCAGAATGGGAACGGCTGCGCATGACAGCGCTCCGGAAAATGCGAGCCGGGGCGCCTCTCGCCCAAACCTTGGGCGGCTCAGGAATCGATGTCGCGCTTGTAGGTTTCCGGCAGGAAAAGCGCGCCGATCAGAAGGGTGAACGTGGCGATCGCGATCGGGTACCAGAGGCCGCTATAGAGATCGCCCGTGGCCGCCACGATGGCGAACGCCGTGGTCGGCAGGAAGCCGCCGAACCAGCCATTGCCGATATGATAGGGCAGCGACATCGCGCTATAGCGGATGCGGCTCGGAAACAGCTCCACCAGCATCGCCGCGATCGGCCCGTAAACCATGGTCACGTACAGAACCAGCACGGCCAGGATCGCGATCACCAGCGGGACATTGATCGCTTGGGGATCGGCGCGCGCCGGATAGCCCACCGCGTCCAGCGCCGCGCGCGTCTCGGCTTGGAACGCCGCGATCGCCTCGGCCCGCGCCTCCGCGGGCATGGCCGCCACGTCCGGCGCGCGCAGCACGGTCTCGCCGACATGGATTTCCGCGACAGCGCCGGGCGGCAGCGCGGCGTTGGCATAGCTCACGCCCGCGCGCGATAGAAAGGCGCGCGCCACGTCGCATGATTGGGCGTCGAATTTGTTGCGCCCCACCGGATCGAATTGCAGGGAGCACGCGTCCGGATCGGCGTAAACCAATACGGGCGCGTTGCGCTGCGCCGCCGCGAGCGCCGGATTGGCCGCTTCGGTGAGCAGGTTGAACAGCGGGAAATAGGTGAGCGCGGCGAGCGCGCAGCCGGCGAGGATGATCGGCTTGCGCCCGATCTTGTCGGACAGCCAGCCGAACACGATGAAAAAGGGCGTGCCGATCAGAAGCCCCGCCGCGATCAAGGCGTTCGCGGTGAGCCCATCCACCTTGAGCGTGCGCTCCAGGAAGAAGAGCGCGTAGAATTGGCCCGTATACCAAACCACCGCTTGCCCTGCGACGGCGCCGAACAGCGCCAGCAGCGCGAGGCGCGCGTTCGGCCACGCGCCGAAGGCTTCCCGAAGCGGCGCCTTCGAGGTCGCGCCCTCGGCCTTCATCTTCTGGAACACCGGGCTTTCGTCGAGCTGCAGGCGGATCCAGATCGAAACGCCGAGCAGCAGGATCGAGACGAGGAACGGAATGCGCCAGCCCCACGCGGCGAAATCCTCCGCCGGCAGCGCCGCGCGCGTCGCCATGATCACGATCAGCGACAGGAAGAGGCCGAAGGTCGCGGTCGTTTGAATCCAGGAGGTGTAAAGCCCGCGCTTATGATTGGGCGCATGCTCGGCCACATAAGTCGCCGCCCCGCCATATTCCCCGCCCAGCGCCAAGCCTTGCAGCAGGCGCATCAGGATAAGAATGATCGGGGCGGCGATGCCGATCTGGTCATAGCCCGGCAAAAGGCCGACCACGAAGGTCGACACGCCCATGATCGCCATCGTGATCAGAAACGTGTTCTTCCGCCCGAACAGATCGCCGATGCGCCCGAAGAAGAGCGCGCCGAACGGGCGCACGAAAAAGCCCGCCGCGAACGCCGCCAGCGCGAAGATGAAGGCCGTCGTCTCGTCCACGCCGGAGAAGAAATGCGCGGCGATATAGGTCGCCAGCGAACCGTAGAGATAGAAATCGTACCATTCGAACACGGTGCCGAGCGATGAGGCGCCGATCACCATCTTCTCGCCGGACGTCGCCTTGCGGTGCTTGGACCCTTGATGCTTGGGCTCATCGTCCTCGGAAAGGGGGCCGGCGGCGATTTCGCTCATGCGCGCGTCTCATCAAACGGGCTTTGGGTCCGGCGCTGGGGATGGGCGCCCGCGCAGGCCTTGTCAAGGCGGGCGCCATAATCGAAACGGCGGCTTAGCTTCTGCCAAAACGCGCCGTCCGCGCCGCACCGTCACATCTCGTCACACGCGCCGTCGGGCCCGACAAACTTGCGTGACCTTGCGTCCCCATCACGCGTCCCAAGAGGGATGCATGATGACCAAGAAGGCGTGCGGCCGACGCCGCGCTTTGACGCGTCTGGGCGCGCGCATGGGCGCGCTCGCGGCGATGGCGAGCATCGCGCCGACGGCTTATGCCGAGACAATCATAGTCGATGATCTGGAAACGCCGATCGCCACCGCCACGATCGCGGGCGGCGCGCCCGACGACATTCGCATCGACGAGGATGGTTCGGTGGAGGTCGAAAGCGGCGCAGCCGTGACGATGAATTCCGACAACAACATCGTCAATGAAGGTGCGATCGGCGCGACGGCGCAAAGCGGCGCCACGGGGATCGCCGCGGACAGCGCCTTCAGCGGCGACATCACCAATGCCGGCGCCATCGGTTATAGCGACGATTACACCATTGAGGACATCGACGATGACGGCGATCTCGACGGCGCCTGGGCGCAAGGATCGGACCGCGCCGGCATACGCGTCACCGGCGCGGGCGTGTTCGTCGGCGACATCGAAAACACCGAGGACGGCTCCATCAGCGTCGACGGTGACGACTCCTACGGCGTGATTGTGTCGCCGCGCTTGGGCGGCTCGCTGATCAATGAGGGCGCCATCGCCGTCACCGGCGATGACAGCATCGGCATCTATCTCGCAGGCGGCGCGACCGGGGATGTGACGCTCGGCGGTTCGATCCGCGCGGCCGGCGAGGGCGCGCAGGCGGTCGTGCTCGGCGGGGCGGTGGATGGCGCGGTGACCATCAGCGGCTCGCTGCAAGCCTATGGCTATCATTCGCTCACGCACACGGATGACGATGAAACGCTCGCCGATCTCGACAGCGACGATCTCCTTCAGGGCGGCTCGGCGCTGACCATTCGCGGCGACGTGGCGGGCGGCGTCCTGATCGTCGGCGTCGGCGTGGAGGACGATGTCGACGATGACGGCGACGGCATAACCGAGGACGAGGACGATGACGACGACGACACGTCCGGCTCGATCACGTCCTATGGTGAGGCGCCGGCGCTGCACATAGGCGGCCAGAGCGGCGCGCAAGCCATCCTTATCGGCGCCGGCGCCTCGGGCTTTTCGCTGCTCAATCGCGGCAGCGTCACCGCGGGCGGCGTCTATGACGGAATCGCCGCCACGGCGCTGCGCATCGATGGCGGCGCGAGCGGCGCAACGCAACTCAGCGGCGGGGTGCGCAATGACGGCGCGATCCAGGCCACCGCCTATGAAGCCTCGTCCACCGCCATCCTGATCGGGCGCGGCGCGGACGTAGCGCGCTTCAGCAATCGCAACGCCATCCGCGCCACCACCATTTCGGAGACGGACGCAAACGCCTATGGCGTGCGCGTCGAAGCGGGCGCCTCGCTCGGCGCGCTCACCAATACAGCGGGACTTGAAGCGATCGTGCGCGGCGAAACCGGCGACGCCTACGCCATTCTCGATGAATCCGGCACGCTCACCAGCATCACCAATTCCAGCCGCATCAACGCTGCGATCAATGTCACCGACGATGACGACGACGATGGGATCACGCCCGTCGCCACCGGCGCCGCCATCGCCATCGATGTCAGCGCCAATAATAGCGGCGTGTCCATCCGCCAGCGTGCGGATACGGTGTTCACCGACGATGACAGCGAAGACGACGACGAGGACGATCGCTATGCGGTTGAGATCATCGGCGACATCAGGCTTGGGTCCGGCGGCGATCTCCTCGACATTCGCGCGGGCGCCGTGCGCGGCGATGTCAGCTTCGGCCTCGGCGCCGACATGCTCTTCATCGGCGGCGGCGCGAGCGTCACAGGCGCGCTCAGCGATTCCGACGGCGCGCTGTCCATCGACGTCCGATCGGGCGCCTTGACCATCACCGAAGGCGATGTGGCGATGACCGATCTCAGCGTGGGATCGGGCGGGACCCTGACGCTGACGCTCTCGGAAGATGCGGGCGAAAGCACTTTTCTTACCACAATGAGCGCGCAATTCGACAGCGGCGCGCGCCTTGTGCCGCTTATTCCAGAAGGTTTGCCGCAGGACGGCGCGATCGCGTTTCTCGACGCCGACACTATCGCGGGCGCGGAGAATGTCGCGGGCGTGGTGACGGGCGAAGGCGTGCCCTGGCTTTACAATGTGGAGGTGCGCCAGGACGAAGCCGATCCCACGCGCCTTGAGGCCGCCTATACGATCAAGACCGCTGAAGAGCTTGGGCTCAATCGCAATCAGACCGCGGCTTATGACGAGGTCGTCGCCGCGTTGCGGCGCGATGACGTCGTGGCCGAAGCGTTCTCCACCCTCGACACGGAGGCGGACTTCTTTCAGGCCTATGGCGATCTTCTGCCGAATTACGCGCCCGTGGGCGTGGAGATGATCCGCACCGCGCTGATGGAGGTCGATCGCGCCTCCTCCAATCGCCTGGCCGATGCGCGCCTGCGCGATTTTCAACACGCCACGATCTGGCTGCAGGAGATCGGCTTCGTGCAGGAGCGTGAAACCGAAACGGGCGCGCCGTTCGATTCAAGCGGCTTCGGCTTTGCCGCCGGCATAGACGGCCCGCTTGAGAGCGGACAAATTTTTGGGCTCACCGCCTCCTTCGTCGCGGGCGACGCCGATCAGGCCGAGCGCACCGACAGCACGATCTCGGCCGCGCTTGGTCAGGTCGGCGCTTATATCGGCGCGAGCGCCGGGCCGTTCGATCTCGACGCCAGTGGCGGTCTCGGGCTCGCGCACATGAGCGCGTCGCGCGAAGTGGCGTTCGGCGGTTTCGAGGCGCGCACGGAGGCGGATTGGCTGGCCTACGCCGCGCACGCGACGCTGCGCGTCAGCGCGCCGCGCGCGCTCGCCTCGTTCCTGATCGTGAAGCCCTATGGCGAGCTCGCTTACGTGCTTTTGTCCGAGGAAGGCTATGAGGAAAGCGGCGGCGGGGCCGCGATCGACCTTGCGGTGGAAGGGGCGGTGTCGCAGCGCCTGAGCGGCGAGGTCGGCCTGGAGATCGCCGCGCCTTTCGCCTTCACCTCGGCGCAGATCGCGCCGCGCCTGACGCTCGGCTGGCGCGAGGATTTGATCGAGGAAAGCGCCGAGCGCGACGTGCGCTTTGTCTCCGGCGCGAACACATTCCTGCTGATCGACGAGCCGCTGGGCGGGGGCGGCGCGGTCCTGGGCTTTGCTGTCACGGGCGCGGGCGCGAACACCGCGCTCACGCTCGCCTATGAAGGCGTGTTCGGCGACACGCTGGAAAGCCACAGCCTTAACGCCTCGGTGCGCTTCAGATTCTAGGCTCCGCCTCCAGCGCGCGCACGGCTTCGAGCACGGCGTTTCTATTTTGGTGGTGCAGCATGTGGCCAGCGTCTCGAAGCAGGACCAGTCGGGCATGGGCGATGGTTCGCGCGAGGCGCCGCGCTTGCGTGTCGGGATCGACAATACGATCGGCTTCGCCTGCGAGAATCGAGAGAGGCGCGGCGATCTTTCCGTATTCGCCTTGCAGGCGCGCGGCCTCGGGCGCCATGTGCACGCCGTCCGCCGCCGCCGCTCTGATCTGCGCCGGCAGGAAATTCGTTTCGAATATGGATTCCTTGTACCCGCGCGGCGGCCGGTCCGGCGCGAACAGCGCCTTCATCGCAATGTCGCTCACCGCCTCGCCCAGCACGGGAGTGATCGTGTGCGTGAGAAGATCCCCGAGTCCTGGCGCCGCATTCGCGCTCACAAGAAGTGAGTCCAAGCGCGGGCTCGGAAAATAATACCCTGAAATAAGCACCAAGCCTTTGACCACGCCCGGGTGGTCGCGCGCGAGCCGGAGCGCGACCTGCGCGCCGAATGAATGCGCCACGATCAGCGCAGGCGCGGCGTCGCGGGCGCGCAGCAGCGCCGCCATCGCCTCGGCTTGGCGCTTCGGCGTCCATAGAAGATCGCGCGGGCGCTGCGAATGCCCAAAGCCGGGCCGGTCCGGCGCGATCACGCGATGCGTTTCGGCCAGTGCGTCGAACACGCCGCTGCTGCGCCAATCCTGCGCGGTGACGGCGTTGCCATGCAGCAACATTATCGGCGCGCCCGCGCCCGCTTCCAGCACGTGGAGCCGTGCAAGGTCGGTCTCAACAAAGACGCCTATGGGGTGATGGCGTTGTACGATGCCCACGCGCCGCCCGCGCGCATACAGCCCTGCCGCACCCATAAGCGCAGCCGCGCCCGCAATCGTCAGCAGCCCCTTTGAAGCGCGCATGCGCAATGAACGCGGCGCACGCCCACGCCGTTCCGCGCGGCGCTCGGGGGGCAGGCGCCGCCTTTGCCGTCGTCACGCCTGCACGATGGTTTCGTTCTCCAAGGCCAATCCCGGCGCGATATCCTCAAGGCTCGTGACGACATGGAGAAGACATGGCCCGCCGGAGGCCCGCGCGGCCTTGAACGCTGGCGCGAACTCCTCCGTGCGGGTGATGCGCCAGGCTTCCGCGCCAAATGCGCGCGCCAGCGCGACGAAATCTGGATTGGACAGCGTCGTCGCCGAAACGCGTCCGGGATAGTGCCGCGACTGGTGCATGCGGATGGTCCCGTATGCGCCGTTGTCGATCACGATCAATATGACGGCGGCCTTGAATTGGACGGCGGTCGCCAGCTCCTGGATAGCCATGAGCGCGCCGCCGTCGCCCTCGACCGCGATACAGGTACGATCCGGGAACAAGAATTTCGCAGCCAGGCCGGCGGGCAAGCCATAGCCCATGGCGCCGGAGGTGGGCGCAAGCTGCGTTCCAAACGATCTGTGTTTATGGAACCGATGAAGCCAAGCGGCGAAATTGCCCGCCCCGTTGGCGACGATGGGCTCGTCTGGACACAGGGCCGCCAAGTTCGAGAAGATTTCGGAGAGATTGACGGCGCCGCGAACCTTTAGAGGACGGCTATGGGCTTCGTACTGCGATCGGCATTGGCGGAGCCAAGTCGACTCTTCTTGAACGGTGCAAGGCAGCGCACGAAACGCGGACGCCGCGCCAGCGAGACCGGCCTGCATGGCCAAGAGCGGGCGATATACTTTTCCGAGTTCGGACGGATCCGCATGAACATGAACGAGTCGCTTGCGCGCCTCGGCCTGCGATATGCGCATGAAGCCGCCGGTGGCGACATCGCTGAGGCGCGCGCCGATCGCGATCAAAAGATCTGCGTCCTTTACGATTTGATCCATGGCGGGGTTCGTGGCGAGCCCCAATTCACCAATATAATTGCCGTGATCATTGTTGAAATAATCCTTGCGTCTGAACGAGGTGGCGACGGGGACGCGCCAGGTCTCGGCGAAAAGACGCACGTCCATCAGCGCCGCTTGCGTCCATCGCGCCCCGCCCAGAATAATGAGCGGGCGCTTCGCGTCGGCGAGGAGCCGGGTGAGCGTCGCAATATCCTCCTGATTTGGAGCTGGGTCCCTAATTGCTGAAGGCGCAGAGACCTCCGCACCGGCAGCACCGTCCAGCATATCTTCGGGGACCGACAAAACCACCGGGCCCGAGCGCGGCGACACCGCGGCGCTGAAGGCGCGGTCTAAAAGCTCGGTCATTCGGTCCGGGGCGTTCACTTCGGCGACCCATTTTGTCATCGAAGCGAACACGGCTTCGTAATTCATCTCCTGGAAGGCGCCGCGCAGCCGATGCGACGACGGCGCCTGGCCGATCAGCATGATCATCGGCGTTTGATCGTGCTGCGCCGTATGAATCCCAATCATGCCATGAGATGCGCCAGGTCCGCGCGTCACTAGGCACAATCCGGGCCTGCCCGTCAGCTTGCCATAGGCCTCCGCCATGTTCGCGGCGGCGGCTTCGTGCCGGCAGGTGATGACGCGGATGGAAGGTGCGTCGAGCAGCGCGTCAAGAATTTGCAGATAGCTCTCGCCGGGCACGCAGAACACGTGATCGACGCCGTGCGCCACCAGGCCATCGACAAAGGCGGTTGCGGCGGTACGCATCTAGGAGAAGACCACGCCCTGCGCGAGAGGCAGGTCGCGTCCAAAGTTCACGGTTTGCGTTTGCCGGCGCATATAGGCGCGCCATGCGTCCGATCCAGCTTCGCGTCCGCCGCCCGTTTCCTTCTCGCCGCCGAAAGCGCCGCCAATCTCCGCGCCGCTCGTTCCCATATTGATGTTCGCCAGCCCGCAATCCGAGCCCGCATGGGACAAAAAAAGCTCAGCCTCCCGGACATCATTCGTAAACAAGGCCGAGGACAGCCCCTGTGGAACGTCGCGGAGGATGCTGATCGCATCCGTCAGCTCGGCGTAGCGCAGGCAATAGAGAACAGGGGCGAATGTCTCTCGCGACATCATCGGGAGGGGCCGAGGCGCTTCAACGATCGCGGGCCGCACATAAAAGCCTGGGCGCTCGAGCGCTTCGCCGCCATGCACGGTCGCGCCTGCCGCGCGCGCTTCCTCTAGGCATGCCTTCATCTGCGCCGACGCATCCGCGTCGATCAAGGGGCCTACCAAGGTATCGTCCATGCGCGGATCACCGATCTTCAGGCTGCCATAAGCGGCGAGCAGCCGATCCGTGAGAGTCTCATACATGCGTTCATGGATCAGGAGACGCCGCAGACTTGTGCATCGCTGCCCCGACGTGCCGACTGCGCTGAATAAGATCCCCCGAAGCGCGAGATCGAGATCGGCGGAGGGCGTGACGATCGCGGCGGCGTTGCCGCCAAGCTCCAACAAGGATCGCCCAAAGCGAGCGGCGACTTTCTGACCGACGTCGCGGCCCATCTCAATGCTGCCAGTAGCCGAGACCAGCGCAATGCGCTGATCGCTCACGAGCGTGCGCCCGAGATCGACGCCGCCCAATACGAGCTGTGACACATGCGCAGGCGCATGGTTTAAGGTGCTGAGCGTGCGCAGCAGAATTTGGTGTGCGGCCGCGGCGGACAGGGGCGCTTTCGGAGACGGCTTCCAAATGATGCTGTCGCCGCAAATGAGCGCTAGAGCGGCGTTCCACGCCCAGACCGCCACGGGAAAATTGAAGGCCGATATGATGGCGACGGGTCCGAGGGGATGCCAGCTTTCCCTCATATGATGGTGCGGCCGCTCCGATACGATCGTGAGACCGTACAATTGCCGCGAGAGGCCGGCGGCGAAGTCGCACATGTCGATCATTTCCTGCACTTCGCCGAGCGCTTCGGATGCGATCTTTCCAGTCTCGAGCGTGACGAGTCGGGCGAGGCGCTCCTTGTGCTCCCGTAAAGCCACGCCAAACAGTCTGACGGCTTCGCCGCGCTTGGGCGCGGGAACGCCAGCCCAGCGCTCAAAGGCGGCTTTCGCGTCGGCCAGAACTCTCTGCAGTTCTTCGCCGTTGGTAGGTGCAAGTCCCGGCAGTCGGGAGCCGTCAATGGGGCAAAGGTTGCCCGAAAGCTGCCTTCCGCCTTCGCAATTGAAATGTCGCAACAGGTCGGCGGCTTCTGTGGCCGGACTTTGGAGGGGAGAAGTCGTCACGCCGCTACTCCTGATGTGATCGCGCCGCGCTCGGCATAGATTGACCCGTAGCGGTTCTCCAGGAAGGCGCTCAGCGGCGCCTCCTCCTGGCCGACGAAGCCCGACCGCTTCAATTTACCTTCGCGCACCAGATCCAGCATGGCGCATATCGCGGCCGCCGTCGTGATCTGAATGGCGGTGAGCGCCTCGCCCTGAAACGCTTGCGCGGCAATTTTTCTGGCGAAGCTTTTTTGCATGAATTGGCCATCGCGCCAGCCCGTCGCGCTCACGAACACAAGCACGATGTCCTGTGCGGTGAAGGGAAGCGCGTGCTCCAGCACGTCCTTCAAGATACGCCGTCTGCGTCCCAAGCCCAAATCCTTCACGAGAATTTTCATGATCTCGCAATGGCCGGGGTACCTTATTGATTTGTAATCGAGTTGGCGGACGCGCCCGCGAAAGGCGTCGCACAACCCGCCAAGACCGCCGGACGTATTGAACGCCTCATAGCGGACCGCGTCGATCACCAAGGTCTCCAAGCCTTCGAGCGGCGCGATTTCTCGTATGGCGCCGTCGATGATGGCCTCGCACGGCTGATCATATTCGTTGATCAAGCCCTCCGTGCTCCAGGTGAGATTATACCCCAGTGCGTTGGACGGATATTCTGGAAGCGCGCCGACGCGCAGCTTAAGCGTGTCCAGCGTGTCGAATTCCTGGGCGAGCGAAGCCGCTGCGATCGATACGAAGCCGGGAGCGAGGCCGCACTGGGGCACGAAAGCGCGCTCTGCGCCCTCAGCGAGGCGCTTTACCTCGCGCGTGACGGCGACATCCTCGGTGAGATCGAAATAGTGCGCATGCGCGCGCGCCGCCGCATGCGCGACCCCCGCTGTGAGATGGTGTGGCGCGGCGCACAAAACGGCGTCGGCGTCGGCGAGCGCGCGGTCAAGCGCGCGACCTTCGTTGAGGTCGATCACATGCCCCCTCACGGGGAGACGGCCTTTCAGCAGCGCAATCGCCGCTTCATTCTGATCGATGATCGAGAGTTCATATTCCGGTGCGCGCGCAAGCATGGTCGCGATGGCTTGGCCAATTTTTCCCGCGCCAACGACGCTGATCTTTCTCACGTCCGCCTCCTGGATCAGCACCAAAAAGCATCGTTGCAGTCTCAAAGGAATGTTGCAAAATGTCGATATTTTGAGGAAAGGCGATACAAAGTGGCGCGCGCGTCCGGCAGTATGACTCTCGATGCGCAGGATCGCCGCTTGCTCGATCTGTTGCGGGCGGATGCGCGCGTCTCCATCGCGGAACTGGCTGCCAAGCTCAGGGTCTCGCGGGCGAGCATTTATGCGCGGATTAGCCGATTGAAGCGCGACGGCGTCTTGGGCGGGTTCACCATCGTTCCAGGGCCGGCGCTGACGGGAGGAGAGGTGCGCGCCCACATTATGGTGCGTTGCGACGCAAACAAGCGCGCGCCGATCGAGAGCGCGCTTGTCACGCTGGAGCCGGGCCAGATGGTCTTCGCGGTCAGCGGCTCGTTCGACTTCATCGTCGTCGCAAGCGTCGATTCCTTGACGGATCTGAACGCATTGATCGATCGGATCGGAGCGCTTCCCGGAGTGGTCGATACGACCACTTCCGTCATTCTGACTGAGCTAGCTCCGCAGCGCGCGGGTGTTCGACACAAGGCCTAGGCGGAGGCCTTCAGCACTCAATGACATTGACCGCCAGCCCCCCGAGGCTGGTTTCCTTGTACTTTCGGCTCATGTCGCGCCCCGTTTGGCGCATCGTCTCAATGACTTGATCGAGGCTCACGACCTGCGCGCCTTGCGCATTCTGCGCGAGGCGCGCGGCGTTGACCGCCTTCACCGCGCCCATCGCGTTGCGTTCGATGCAAGGAATTTGAACGAGGCCGCCAACGGGGTCGCACGTCAGGCCGAGATTGTGCTCCATGCCGATCTCCGCGGCGGCCGCGACTTGCAGCGGCGCGCCGCCCCAGATCGCCGCCAAGCCGGCCGCCGCCATGGAGCATGCGACGCCCACTTCTCCTTGGCAGCCCATTTCCGCACCGGAAATGGAGGCGCGTTGCTTGTAAAGCAGGCCGATCGCGCCAGCGGTCAACAGGAATCGAGGAATGAGCGCGTGCTTACCCTCATCCACGCAATAATGGCGGATCAGGGCGGGAATGATGCCGGCCGCGCCGTTCGTGGGCGCTGTGACCACACGGCCGCCAGCCGCATTCTCTTCATTCACCGCCAACGCGTAGAGATTCAGCCGATCGAGAAGCGCTTCACGTTCGTTCCCTGGCGAGGCGCCCGTGAGCGCTTTCCACAAAGCCGGCGCGCGCCGCGAGACGCCAAGTCCGCCCGGAAGCACGCCCTCATGCACGAGCCCCGCATCGATGCATGCGTTCATCGCGCGCCATATCCTATGCAAGCCTTCTTCGGTTTTTTCGTGGGGCCGGATTTGGGCCTCGCTTCGCCAGATCACGTCTTCGATCGAGCAGTCTCTCTCCCTGCACAGATTCAGCAAATCGGCCGCCGAGGCGAAGACATAGGCGTCCTGCTGTTCTGCGGGCCCGTTTTGGCGCCGCGCCGCGGCTTCGCGGCTGTCGAGGATGAAGCCTCCACCGATCGAAAAATAGAGCCCGGCGAACAAGGGCGCGCCGTTTTCATCCAGGGCTTCGATGGACATGGAATTTGGATGCACGGGCGAGAAGACATCGCTGCGCAGCTCGATGTCGCGGCTGGGATCGAAGGGCAGCATCCTGCCATTGGGCAGCACGATGCGCAGCTTGCGACGGGCGTCGCATTCGATGCTCTTGGCCTCGTCAAGCGCGATATTCTCTGGGTCCACGCCGGAGAGGCCAAGCAATATGGCGCGATCGGCGCCATGTCCCAATCCGGTGAGAGCCAGCGAACCTTGGAGTTCGACGCGAATTCTGGCGGCGCGATGGAGCGCGTCTGCTTCCTGGGCCTCACGCAGGAAGCGCGCGCTGATGCGCAACGGACCCATCGTGTGAGAGCTCGAGGGGCCTATCCCGATCTTGAAGATGTCGAGCACGGACAGCATCTGAAAACGCGCGCTGTCGGGCCTAATAGGAAAGGTCTATGCGCAGGCCAATCACAACGGCGTCCTCCAAGGATGCGTCGCCGCCGGGATGTATGATGTATTGCAAATCCGGCTGGACGCCCAGCCATTCCGTGATTTGCGCGCGATAGGTCGCTTCAAGCGCAATTTCGCTCTGTGCCGCATCGAAGCCTTCGCTGCGCACAAAGTCGCGCCAAGATTCTCCGAACGCCGCCACGGCGACGGCAAGTCCCGCGGAATCGTCGGGGCGACCTGCAAGCAATCCGGTGCGGACGATTCCGGCGCCGAAATAGCGCTCAATGGGATAAGTGTCTTGATCCGCAACGCCAAGCCGGACCCAAGCATCCGTCGCGCGGGCGCCGTTTTCTTGTAATCGGTGCGATATGAAGGCATAGGCCCCGTCGCTTCCGCTACGCGGGACGCCGTCGAAGCTCTCGACATCGTCGGAATAGCGCCAATACCCGCCCCCGACGCGTGTCGCGCCGGTGCGCCAATCAACCTCCACAATGCTTAGCGCGCCGTCTCCATCGCGCACGGAGAGATCGGCGAAGGCGTTTGAATCCGCAGGATCCCCCGGCGCGCCATCCATCAGCGCCGCACGAATCGCAAGATTTTCCGTAAGCGCTTGCTCAAGGCGCATGCCGAGCGCGGTTGTCGGGAAGATGGAGGGACCGTTAGCGCCCGATTGGCCGAACTCGCTCCCCACGCCATGTCCGGACTGTATGAACAGCCCGGCCGGTTCGATGGCGTCAAACTCGGCGTTTAGGTCGAAGACGCCGAGCTTCACGCTCGTTCCAGTGGAGAAATTCTGCTGCACGAACGCCTCGAGGAGGCGCAGCCCGTCTTCTCCGGCCTCGATGTTCGACAGCGCCTGCGCGTCGCCGACGATTTCCGATACCGATTCCCCGTTGCTCCAGAATAGGGAAAGGCGCGCGCTCGATCCCGCCAGGCCCAGAAGCGCTTCGCCATCGAAATCGAGCGCCGCTTCGGCGTAGTGAAGCTGTCTTTGGCCTTCTTCCAGGCCGCCAGAGACATTGGCCCAAACTTCCCCTGTATAGAGCAGGGACAGAGCGACCGGCTCGCCTCGAGCCTCATGCGGCGCAGCGAGCATGATCCCGAAGAGGGCCAAACTGAGTGGGAGGCGCGCGACTGGGGGCATCACATGCCGCTTAGGCGGTTTTGGCGTGAGAGGAGGGCACGCAGGCGACACGTCACGTCGCTTTGCGGCGCGCCGAACATTTATTCGGACAGCGTCTCAAGGATCGGCGCAGCACCCATTCGCGTCTTTATTTTCAGCCGTTCACGCAGCAACAGGCCTCTTTTTTCGTGGTGGAGGAATATGAATCCGCCTCTTAACTCGAGAATGTCCTGCATGCGGCGATAGAGCGCCCAGCGCGCCTCGCCATTCTCCGCCGTTGAGGCTTCTTGGTTCAACGCATCATACTCGGCGTCACGAAAGCGCTGCAGATTCGATTTGCCGATTTGGTCGCTCGTGAACCATTGCACGAAGTCATAAGGGTCGGCACCTCCAAGATAGCGCCGCACATAAAGATGCTGGCTGTCCCAGCGAGAGCCGCCGTCCGCCGTGCCCAATTGGAGAAATACCCCGCGTTCATGGGGCGTCAGGTCGATGTTGAAGCCCACGGCCCGCAATTGCTGCTGGATCACTTGCGCGCAATCGACCAGAGGCGTGCCCGCGCTCATGGCGAGCGTGAGCCTGCGATCCTCGGGAAACGACGCGGCGCGGAGGAGACGCCGCGCCGCGTCCGGATCGTAAGGAACAAGGCGCCGAGGCCGATGACCGGAGACGACGGGCGGGATAAGGCCCGTGGCTTCGATCGCGCCAGACCCAAACGCGCCATATGCGACGTCCTCTACATTGATTGCGTGCTGGATCGCACGGACGACGCGGCGATCCTTGAAATAGGGATGGTCGAGATTCATTCCCAACCAAGCGAAATCCAGGGCGACATCGTCAACAATTCGCGCGCCGGCGCGGCGCAGCGGCCGCTCGATTGAACTCGCTGGCAGCATGACCGCATCGATATCGCCGGCGGCGAAGGAAATCTCGCTGCTCAATTGCGAACGGATGGGGCGGATGGCGATCTCATCGAAATAGGGGGCCGGGCCCCGCCAAGCGGGATTGCGGCTTAGGACCGCCTCACGCTGAGAATCCCAAGTCGCCAACCGGTAAGGTCCGCACGCCGCCGGCGCACGCGGACCGATATCCTCGCCGTGGCGTTCGTAAGCACGTTTGCACACGATGTGGCCGCTCTCACCGGCGAGGCTGATCTGTTCCAACGGGCTGAAGGGATGTGTCAGATGGAGAACGCCGCGACGTTCGTCGATGAGCTCAACTCTTTGCAGCGCGGTCCAATTGTTGCGCCACGTCGAAGAAGGATGCGCCGCGCGCGCGATGCTGAAGGCGACATCTTCGGAGGTTACGGGGCCATAACCGTCGGACCATTCAAGGCCGTCGGCCAATTCAAACGCATACGTTTTCCGATTGACTTGGCGGAAGGAGGACGCCGCCTGCAAAGCGGGGATGCCTGTTTTGCCTTCCAGCGTTATGAGGCGTCGCTGCGTCGCGGAAAGTATGACCTCCGCCAGGCCGCCAATTTGATGAGCGACATCGAGCGAATTGAAGACGGCGCCGTAGCTAAGGGTCACCCTGCGTGCGCCGCTTTGAGAACGCGGCTGGGGAGCCGCGCATGCAGTAAGCGAAAGCCCAGCCAGCAGCGATCTCCGTGTCACGCGCGATGGAGGCATCTGCGTCATGGCTATTGGCCAAGTCGCGGAATGACGAACTTAAAGGTGCGTTCCCGCACACACGAATCTCCCTCGAGCGCTTTCATTTGCGCTTCGACATGAAAATTCCGTGCATCGGCGGTAAGTGAGGTGAAGGTGTCGATACGGATACGCCAATCGCCGCGTTGAAGGCGCGTGATTCCATTCACCGTCATGCGCGCGCTCAGGACGTCATTATGCCTTATCTCGAAGCAATTCTCGGTGCAGTGCTCAATCTCCAGAGCGATATCTGGCAAGAGCTGCACGCCTTTGTCCTTGGCGACAATGACCTTGTCGATGCCTGTGACGAGATCGCGCTGACGCTCGTAACGTCGCGCGCCGGGCCGTTTCACGACTATACGCGGCGCTTCAGCGGCCTCAGGCTCTCCGAAAGGCGCGACGGGTCGAAGCGGTAGCGACGCATTCAGAATAGGCAACGACAAGGAGGAGCGCGCGAGGGCGATGTGAAGCGTCGCGGGCGCCGGGCTTGGCCAAAGCAGCGGCCAATAGGAGGGCGAAAGCGCGATACGAATGCGATGCCCATGTGGAAATCGGTGGGCGATATCGTTGAGGCGAACTTGAAAAACCCGTTCCTCGCCGCGTTCAAGCGGCGAAACTTGTTGGTGGGACGGATCGTGCGTCAGGTTCATGAGACCGTAGGTCACGCGCGTCACGCTCCCGTCAGGGCGCACGTCGCTGAGCCTTGTGCAAATCGCGGCGATAGGCTGGTTGGACGTTATGGCGAGGTCGAGCGTCACAGCGCCAAGCAGTTCCAAGTCTTCAACGAGAGGTTCGGACTCGAAAACCAGAGCGTAGGCGTCGTCCCCGCGCTGGTCGCCCGGGAATTCCGCGCCATCGCCGTAAGGACACCAATCGCCGGATTCGGCGCCGACGATCGTTTGTGTGTTTATCGCCAAGCTCACGTCAGCGGCCTTATCGCGCGTGAGCGAGCCAGGCGCGAGATTGTAGCGGAGATGAGAGCTTGCGGACTCTAGCGGAGCGTCCAGGCCGATCCATCGGCCTGGACGCTCGGCATAGCCGGATTGCGGCGCCACGCTCTCCTGCATCCAAACTCGGAGCAGCGGCTCGCCCATGATGCCGGTATCTTTGTCCTTGAGCCAATAGTCCCACCAACGCAGAGCTTCCTGCAGCCATCCAATCGCCGGACCGGGCACGCCATTGTGCGCTTGGCTGTGACCCCAGGGGCCAATGAGGCCTAGCCTTGGGCAGCGGAGATTGGCGATCAGCCTGTCGATTGCGTTCGAATAGCCATCGGCCCAACCGCCCGTCGCGAATACTGCGCACTCGATGGAAGCATAATCCTCGCAGACGGAATTGGTCTTCCAATACGTGTCCCGCGTTTGATGCGTCAGCCAGGGCTCAAGCCAATGGGTCAGCGCATCGAGACGTTCAAGCCACATCGAGCGCCATGCGTCTCCCACGATTGCGGGGTCCGGGGGCCTTGCATTGTAAGCAAACATCGTCGCCGACCAATCGACGTTTTCCGTGATCAGGCAGCCGCCCATGTAGTGAACGTCATCGGCGTAGCGGTCGTCGGAGGCGCAATTGGCGATGATGGCTTTAAGCGCTGGCGGACGCCGGGCCGCAATCTGCAAGCTGTTGAAGCCTGCCCATGATGTCCCAAACATGCCAACCTTGCCGGTGCACCAGGGTTGGCGGGCGATCCAGTCGATGATTTCCAATCCATCAGTGGTCTCATGCGCCGCCTTGTATTCGTCGTCGAGCAAGCCTTCGCTGTCTCCGGAGCCGCGAATGTCGACGCGCACGGCTGCGTAGCCGTGCCCAGCCAAATAGCGATGATGGCGCAGCCCCCCGATGGAGAAGTCTCTGCGTCTATAGGGAGAATATTCGAGGAGGGCGGGAACGGGGTGAACGGCGGCGTCCTGCGGCAGGCAAAGGCGGGCGGCCAGGCGAATCCCGCTCGAGAGCGGAATCCAGACGGGGTCTCGAATTTCAATGGAGCAAGGAAATTCCGTTCGCACTTTCATTCTTGATCCCGAGGCTCGTCACAGGTCGAGCGCAATCCCTTCGCGCTCAAGTGCGTCGCGCAGCGGCTGCAATTGCGCCTCGTAATTGCGCCAGCGCTCCACCGAGCTCTTGTATATCGGCTGACGAACTTGCCAGCGGCTTGGCGTCAAAACCGCGTTTTTACGGCCTTGAAATGCAAGACAGGACGCATCCCAGGGCAGCTGCAGCGCCTCTAGAAGACGGCGTGTGGAAGTCTCTGGCGCTTCAATCAGCCCTTCATAGGAAGAGTCGATGAATTCCAGGCCGACTTCGTCGCGCCAATGATCCATCAGGCGCGCATATTGCCCATAATAGTGCGCGAAATTTTCCAGGCTGGTGGTGAAATCCTGTCCGAGTTCAAACAATTCCATATAGCAGGACAGGCCGACATCCAGGGGATGACGGATGCAATGAACAATCTTCGCGCGCGGCAGCACGGCGCCGATAAGACCGATATTGAGGAAATTGAACGGGTTCTTGTCGACGACGAAGTCGGCGCGCTTCTCATTGACGGCCGAAAGAACGTCGAGATAATCCTCCGCCAAGGCGTGCATGTCGCGGGTGCTCATGTCCGTGAGACAATCAGGATATGGCTTGTCCAAACCCATTCTCTGAGGGAGCTCCGCGATCAGCCGGGGCAGATGGGGAAGTTCGCCGGCGCCTTGCACATTGTGGTGCATGCCAAGAATTTGCTCCGTCAGCGTCGTGCCGGTGCGAGGCATCCCCACAACGAAAATCGGGCGCGCGCTTTCATGGCCTTCGCGTGCGCGCGCGCGCACAAAGTTGGCGTCATAGGCTTTGCGATAGCGCTCCATGGTGAGCTCGACGCGGCTTCGGTCATAAGTTTGCGCTGTGCCGCGGCGCCGATTGGCGATCTGCAGATAATGGAAGGCCTTCGCATAATCGCCGCGGGCGTCCAACCGCTTGGCGATGGCGAATGGGAGCGTGAACGCCTCAGGCGGTGCGAGCGCTTCATTGGCCGCGAGCGCTTCGGCGCGGGCGATCATGCCATCGTCTGGCGTGAAGGATTTGAGGGCAAGAAGCGCGGCAAGCGCGGGCGTATAGTCGCTCTCCAGAGCGAGCGCTCTTTGGTAGAGCGTTTCAGCCTCTTGGAATGCGCCGCGTGTCTCCGCGGCGAGGCCCAGATGATGAAGGGCTTTAAAATGCGTCGGGTCGTGCTCAAGCACCGTGCGGAAAGCCGCCTCGGCTTTCGCCACGTTCTGCCGCGCATGGTGAAGAAGGCCGAGATTATAACGCGCGGTAGGATGGTGCGGCGCGAGACGAAGAACAGCCTCAAACGAGCGCTCCGCCGCGTCGATCTGACCCAATCTGCGCTGGACATTGGCGAGATTGTTGAGGGCGTCGGTATAGGTGGGTTTGATTTTGAGCGCGTGCTGAAAACTCTCGGCGGCGGCCTCTATGTCCTGCAAGCCAAGAAGGGCAAGTCCCAAATGATTCAGCGCGGAGGCTGTGGGGCCGCCCGCGCCTATGGCGCATCGAATTAGGCGAGCCGCCTCGCGATGGTCGCCGCGATCGTGATGGGCGACGCCGAGATAGAGGAGTGCGATAGGATGCGATGGATGCAGCGCGAGAATGCGTCGATAGACGGCCTCCGCGGCGGAAATGCGTCCTGCTTCATGATCGATCAGCGCCGCCTTGAGCTGCGCGAGTATTTCGTCATCGCGTGCGCCGGCGATGCTCATGGCGCCAGTTCGGCCGCGAGTGTCGGCGCGCTCGGATTGAGCGCTTCGATGTTCTCATAAAATGCCCGCGCGCGCGGGAGATAGGGCGCGAGGCGGGCCTCATTTTTACGCCATTTTTCGGCGTCCGGCGGCGTCAGTGTGTGCCGGGACAGCCTCTGAGGCCCATGGATTGCTTGCCGCAGCTGTTGCGAGAACGGCAGATCCGCGAATTGGCGGATGCGCTCAATTGTCATGCCGCGATCCACGACGAAATCCTCGTAGCTGACACTGATCCAATTTTGCCGCGGCAAGGCTGCAAGCGCGCTGAGCGCGGCGCGATTCGCGGCTTCCCATTGCAGCGCCGCGATCTGCGCGATCGGCATGCCTTGCCACTCACGCCAGCCTGGCGTCAGCAGCAATGACCAAGGCGGGCCGGACCATCCTGGCAGCCTGGGATAGGTGACGAAGCGCCCTGACTCCCACGCATCGACGATCGAGGAAATGTTCCCCTCGGGACGACGATGCAAGAAGACGAAGAGCGCGTCATTGAAAATCTCTGCGAAAAAGGGAATGCGCAGGATATTCTTTGGCGTCTTTTCAAGAAGGCGAACCGCGCGCATCCTGAGTTCGGGTCGAAGGGCGCTCCAGCGCGCGCCTCCGCTGGTCCTCAAATCGTGCGCGAAATTCTCAAGCAGCCGATCCACGGCGTCTGGGTCCGCGTCGGTGGCGTCGAGCGCATTGGAGGCGAACGCTTTCGCCATGGGATGAAAGGCGCGTATGGACTCAATCTGCTGATGCGCCTCGCCGCCAAGCGTGAAGAGCGCTTCATGCGCGGCGAGCGCGTCGAATAGGGCCGTGCTGCCCGATCGCGGCGCGGCCACGATGAAGATCGGTCGGTCATAGCTTGGCGTTTTCCGATCGTCGGTGCAATCGGCGCGGCGGTGTTCGCCGCTTGCGCCACCGGGCCTCGGCATTTGACGGCGAAGCGTTTGGCGTGCCTCCGGCGTGAGGGCCGCGGTCAAGAAGGAGCGCACCACGTCGCGGCATGTGGCGCCGTTTGACGACAGCTTCGCATCGCCGGCCGGCCCCGAGACGATGCTTTGCATCTGCGTCACGAGATCGAGCAAACGCAGCCGCCCAAGATCGCTATCCCCGTCCATCGCCAAGATGGCGCTCCAATCCTGATGGAAGGATTCCAAGGCGGAGATCAGGCGCTCGGCATGGGGCCCTTCCGCGCGCGCGGCGATGTCCTGAGCGAGCGCCATGCATTCAGCCTCGACTTCCATTGCGTCGAGCATGAGCTTGGGCGGCGCTTGCTCCAGGGCGAGCTTATCGAAGCCACCTTCCGTGAATGGGATATCCCTGCTTGCAGCGCCCTGACCTTGTTTGACCAGCGCCCAAAACGTCGAAGAGCCCACCGTATCGAAGACGAGATGCGTGCGGGTGGTGTCGCTTGGATGCTTTACCTCATGTTGGCGCCAATTGTCGAAAATCCAGGCCTCGCCGGGCGCCATGTGCACATCTTCGTCGCCGCAATGAAACCGGACGTCTTGTGTCGTCGCGATTGGAATATGAACGCGTACGCGCCTGCGCCAATAATACTGAATGTCGACGTGCGGAGGCACGCCGCACCTTGGCGCAAGGCGCATTAACCGGGTGCGGCCAAGCACCGCCTCAAACGAAGCGAGAGCTTGGCGCGTATAGGGCATTTCTCCCAGTGACGGTGTAAGCGCCATTGGCGGCGCAAAGGAATCCATGTCGCCATTGGCGCTGGCGATGAGCGGCAGAAAGCTGTTGCCCGCGAAATCTTGCGGATGCCGCCGCCACCGCTCAGCCGGTTGCGAAGCCATTTCCGCAGCCAACCGCTCCGCGTCAAAGCGGAGCGGGAGGCGTACGAAGGGCTTCACGAGGCGCATGGGCGCATCCCCTTAGGAGCCAAATTTCGCCGTAAGGCGAACGCCAAACATGCGCGGCACGTAGCGCGTGGCGCGCCCGCGCAAGCTTTGACCCACAATCTGGCCTATATTGTATTCATCGCCTGTCGCGTTGTCGACGAAGGCGGTGACGCTCCACCGGGGTGTTTCGAGCCCGAGGCTGAGGTCCAGCGATACGAAGGAATCGAGATTGGTGCCTGGCGAGCGCGTGAGCGTTGCGTTCCCGGAGCTTCTGTACGTCACGAAGGCGCGCGAGTTGAGGCTCAAGCCTTCCCGGATCGGTCGCGAATTGGTCACGCCCAGCGTCGCCGACCAGGGGCGCGAAACCGGAAACCGCACATCGTCGCCATCGGCGCCGAAGTCCTGGATCTTGGCTTCGTTCCAGCCGAGCGAGCCAGAAATCTCGGTGTTTTCCGTGGCCGCCGCCGCGAACTCGAGCTCGAAGCCTCTTGAATACGCCTCGGCCTGATTCACATCGAAATAGATATATCCCTGTGTGGGAACGTAAGTGTAATTTGAAACCTGGATGTCTTGATAGTCCAAGTTGAAAAGCGCAAGCGACACGCTCATGCGATCATCAAACAAACGGCCTTTGACGCCCACTTCGTAATTGCGGACTTTTTCCGCATCAACCTCAACAGGCGCGAGGCCCAGATCGGTGACCCGTGGATCGTTGCGGAACCCGCTTCGATATCCATCCGCGATCGTGCCATAGAAGGTCAGGTCGGGTGACGCTTCATAATTGAGCGCAATGCGCGGCAGGAATTCCTCGTTCTCAATGAGCGGCGCCGCCACCTCGGGCAAGGTGGGGCTAAAGGTGAAAATGCGTCGGTTCAGCAATTCCTCGCGCGTCATGCGCGCGCCCACGGCCAGCTCAAAGTTCTCGGCGAAGTTCCAGGTCACATTGCCGTAGAGTGAGTAGCTCTGATAGTCGATCTCGTAATAGGAGAGGTCAGAGAACGAATAGGATCCCGCGAGCAGGCCGTCGCCGTCCTGCCCGATCGTCACATCGGCGCTTTGCTCATCCAGGTAGCTTAGGCCGACAAGCCAATTGAACGGCCCATCCAGGTTCGACGTAAGCCGTGCATCGAGCGTGCGGCTTTCCTGGTAGCGTTCAAGATCGTTTCGGCGAACGGCGTACTCGCTGAAATCCTGATCGAGCGCGCGATCCAGATCGTAGTCGAAATAGCCGCCCTGGAACGCCAACTCGTATTGACCGAGGTCGAAAGCGACCTTGGCGCCGGCCAGGGTGAAGCGCACGTCGGTCGATGAGGGATAATCCAGCGAAATCACGCCGTCATCGGGAGCGGCCTCATCGAAAAACTCCAGCGCGAAATAATCGCCGCCAAGGCTCGTCAGAGTGTCGATCCGCGCCGTCCGCTGTGTTTCCGAAAGATAGATGTCGCGCATGAGGTAGACATCGTTGCCATAGCTCTGATCCTCATGAAGGATCGAGGCGGTGGCGGTGATGCTTTGTGTCGGCTCCCAGCGGGCCGCGATCCGGCCGCCGAAGTTTTCCACCGTCGATCCGCCGCCGCCAGGGCCGATATTGGTGACGGGGCCATCGCTTTCCTCGACATAGCTCGACAGCCGCAGCGCGAAATTGTCCGTGACCGGCACGTTCACGGAGCCCTTCAACAATTGGGAATCGAACCGCGCGAGTTCGAGGGACAATTCGCCGCTCAAGCCGGCCGTGCTCGGTTGCCGCGTCACATAGGAGATTGAGCCGCCAAGCGCGCTCGAGCCGTCCAACGCCCCTTGCGGGCCCCGCAGAACTTCGATGCGTTCAAGATCGAAGAGCTTCGATGAAAGAATGGGCGAGGTATTGTACGCTGTCACATTGAGGCCATCGATCAGAACCGTGAATGGGTCGAAGATGCCGCCCACGGCGTCGCCCGCGATGCCACGGATGGAAATATCCGGAATGCCGGGGCCGCGATCGATGAAGTTGAGGCTGGGGATCGTGTAAATATAGTCGGTGATGGACTGGGCGCCGGATTGCTCCAATTGTTCGCGGCCCACCACGGCGATGCTGATCGGCACGTCTTGAATAAGCTGCTCGCGTCTTTGAGCGGTGACGATGACTTCGCCGACGCTCGCGGATTGCGCCAACGCCACCTCGCCGCTCAGCCATATCAGCGCGCTGCTCGCAAGCAGGCTCAGCTTCAAACTGTTTCCGTTTCCCTCAGCCATGACTTTCCCCTTACCGTTGGCTCAATGCCGGATTTGGCGCGAACAGAAGGCTTGCACGGCGCGCGATACGTGCAAGCAAGTTGGACCGTTGCGAAGGCGTTGAGGCGCCACGCGAAATAAACTGAGCAGCCGCTGCGGCGCCGTCCGCAGCCGACAACAACGATTTGGTGTGTGGATGATTTGGGCGGTCGATGAGAGCTTGCGTCGGTTCAAGCTCAACCAAGCGCCCCTCATGCATAACGCCCACTCTGTCCGCGAGGTGGCGGACGACGGCCATGTCGTGCGAGACGACGAGCAGCGTGACGCCTTCCATGGTCCGCAGCTGCGTGAGCAAATTGAGGATGCCGCCCTGAACGGAGGGGTCCAGGCCTGCCGTGGGTTCGTCGGCGATCAGCAGGGCAGGGCCGAGCGCGATCGCGCGAGCGAGCGCCACGCGTTTGGCTTGTCCGCCGGATAATTCTCCCGGAAATCGCCGCAGGATTTCCTGCGGAAGACCGACGCGGCTCGCCAAATCCTGTGCCGTTTGCGGCGTGATCGTGCGCCGATGAATTCGGTGCGGCTCAAGCAAGATCTCTTTAACGCGCAGGCGCGGATTGAGAGACGCTCCCGCATCCTGAAACATCATGGAGGCGCCGCTCCGCCATTGCATGCGGCGCGCGCTGTCCTTCGGCGGTAGGGCTTCGCCATTGAATGCGATGGCGCCGCCGCTGATCGGCGCGAGGCCGACAATCGCGCGCGCAAGGCTCGATTTTCCAGAGCCGCTCTCTCCAACGATGGCGAGGCATTCCCCCCGCTCGACCGTCAGGGACACATTCGAGACAGCAACATGACGGCCTTTATCCGCTACAGGCGAGAGATTGGCGCGGCGATAGCTGACGTCGAGGTTTTGGATCGTGACGAGGGGCGCGCTCATTGCACGGCGCCCCCGGCCATGTGACAGCGCACTGCGCCTTTATGGATTGTTGTGGGAAGTAATTCGGGCGCCTCGGAGCAAGGTTCGGCTGCGGCGGCGCATCGTGGTCGATAAAGACAACCATCGCGGGGCGCGCGCGGGGCCGGCATTTCGCCATCGATGAAGGAGAAGATCGTGCGCTTGGGCTCGCGCAGACCTAAGCAGCAGGACAATAGGTCTCTTGTGTAGGGGTGGGCGGGATGGCGCAGCACCTGCGATGCAGGACCGTACTCCAAAACGCGACCTGCATAGAGAATCACGACGTCGTCGCACAAATCCAGGATCAGCTGAATGTTGTGCGAGATAACAAGCAGAGCGAGCCCTCGCGACGCCCGCAAATCCCGCAGGAGTTCAACTACGGAGGCTTCAACGGAGGGATCGAGCGCGCTGGTGGCTTCATCCGCGATCAGGATGGGGCAGCCGCGTAGCAGAGCCATCGCGATTGCGATGCGCTGGGCCATGCCGCCGCTCAATTCATGCGGATAGAGATCAAGGAGACGCTCCGGCGCGGCCAGTCGGAGTTCGCGCAAGACCTGCACGCAGCGTTCATGCCGCGCCGCCTTTGGAATTCCGGCTTCACGAAGAATGTCGCCCATCTGTTGCGCGAGCGTGAGCGATGGATGAAACGAGGCCCTGGGATCTTGAAAGATCATGCCCAGCTTGGCGCTGAGAGCGCGCCGCCCCAGGAGAGCAGCGCTCTCGCCGTCGATGCGAATATGTCCTTGGACTATGTTCAGCGTGGCTGGCAATTGATCGATGAGCGCCGCCGCCAAGGTCGATTTGCCCGAGCCACTTTCACCGACAACGCCGACCGATCGGCCAGCGCTGAGGCGAAGATTTACGTCGTCCAGGATGACGGCGCCATCGCCTGTGACGACACTGAGATGCTCCATATCGGCGAGCGCGTTCATGGCGTGACCGCCTTCGGATCGAGCAAATCCCGCACGCGCTCGCCCAGGAAGGTGAAGCCGAGCGTCACCACGGCGAGCGGCACGCCCGCGCCAAGCGCGATCCAAGGCGCGCTTTCGATGTGATTGAACCCGTCTTGCAATATGGAGCCCCAGCTCGCCGCCGGAGGGCTGAGACCTATGCCAAGAAAGCCCAGTCCCGCTTCCATCGCGATCGCGGCAGGAGCGTCCATGCTGGCCACGACCAGGAATGGTCCAATTGTATTCGGCAGCAAATGAATACGCAGGATCCGAAGGGGACTGGCGCCCATGATGCGCGCGGCTTGTACATAATCGGAGGATTGAACGGTTTGTGTCGCGGTCCGGATGATCCGAACGTAAGGCGGCGCAAGACCGAGCGCGATCACGCCGATCACCACCACAAGACTCGGCCCGAGGACGGCGACAAGCGCAAGCGCCAGCATCACCGAGGGAAAGGAATAAAGGGCGTCCGCGGCGATCAGGATGAGGCGATCCAGCCAGCTTGGTCCGTATCCAGCCGCGAGCCCCAGCATGACGCCGACCAAAGCCGCCAAGAAAATCGCCAGAACGGATACAAGCAGCGCGATTTGCGCGCCCGCCAGAACGCGCGCGAGGACGTCGCGGCCGAGATGGTCGACGCCCAGAACATGGGCGTGCGACGGCGCGGAAAGTCTTTCATGGACATTGACGGCGTAGGGGTCGTGCGCGCTGAGAAAGGGTCCGATCAGCGCGATGATGATGAAGCCGATGACGATGGCGCCGCCGATTCCCGCGCGTGCGAATGCGCGGCGCAGTGCGTCCAAGCCTGAAGGTGCGGCAAGGAGAACGGCGCCCGCCATCAGGAGCTCGATTTCTGCCGCACGCGCGGATCGAGCAAGGCGGTGGCGAGATCCGCGATGAGGGTGCATGCCGCCAGCAGCGTCACCGAAATGGTCAACGCGCCGAGCACCAGCGGATAATTGCGCGCCGCCGCGCCTTCGTAGAGCAGCAAGCCCACGCCCGGGCGCTGAAACACCATTTCCACAAACACGGTGCCGGACATCAGCGCCCCGAGCGAGACGCCGACGAGCGAGATGACAGGCAAGGCTGCGACTCTGAAGGCATAGCCCCAGATGATCCGCTCGTTCGACAGGCCGCGCGCCCGCGCCGCGCGGATGAACGGCGTTGATAGCGTCTCCAGCATCGCGCCGCGCATCGTGCGCGCGAAATATCCGACCCATGCAAGGCCAAGCGCGAATGCCGGCAAGACGAGATGGCGCAGTTGCGATGTGACATCGTCAGCGCCCGATCCCGATGCGGGAAGCCAGCGCAGCCATATCGCGAACACCAGCATGGCGTAGATCGAAACGAGGAAGGATGGGATGCAGATGACGGCGACGGAGAGCGCGCCGACGATTTTGTCCTGCCAGGCGCCAGCCTTGGTCGCAGTCCACACACCCAAGCCTACGCCGATGATGAGCGCCCAGCCCAAGCCTGCGAAGGCGAGCGCGACCGTGTGCGGCAACGCTTTGAGGACCAGATCGAGCACGGGACGCTGATTGACGAGATCGACGCCGAGATCGCCGCGCGCGGCTTGACCGAGATAAGCGAGGAAGCGCACGGGGAGAGGCTGATCGAGACCAAGGCGCGCCGTGACCTCGGCCCGCGTCTCCTCGCTCACGCGTTCGCCATAGAGAATGGTCGCGGGGTCTCCCGGAATGCTGGAGAAGCTCAAAAACGCCAAGGCGAGCGCCAGCAGCACCACGGCGCCCGCGGCGCTCGCGCGATGGATGGCGTAGGCTAGCATCGCCGATCGCGAACCATCAGAAGCGTTCTCCATGATCGTGAGCGGCGGCGCGAGCTGCCGTCATCGAACCGTTAAACACTCCCTGCGGCGCCGCGACGCGAACAAGCCGCCAAGCGTCATCCCGACGCCGGAAGGCGGCGCGCCGCGCAATCAACGCGCGAAGACTTCGTCGGAGCGCGCGAAGGTCTTCAATTCAATGGCGTTGCCGCTGGGGTCGGTGAAAAACATCGTCCGCTGATCTCCAGGCTTGCCTTCGAAGCGGCGCGTGGGGGCCAGAATGAAATTCACCTCCGCCGCGCGCAGTCGCTCGGCCAGTTCTTCCCACGCGGAATTGTCGGTGATCACGCCGAAATGCGGCATCAGCACATCGACCCCGTCGACCCGTCCGCCGGGCGATGGGGCTGTCGGTTCGCCCAGATGCAGCGAAATTTCGTGGCCAAAAAAATCGTAATCGACCCAGGTGTCAGTGCTGCGGCCGCGTTTGCACCCGAGCAAATCGCCGTAAAAGCGGTCGGCCTCTTCAAGGTCGCGAACAAAAATAGAAAGATGAAAGATCGGCTGCACGAACGTCCCCACGATTGAACCGAATTAGCCCCAAAGCGCCCGCGAAGGCGGGTGCATCAATCCTCGCGAATAGTGGATTGGGGGATCGCGATCGCGCGTCATGTCGAATGGACCATCCAGATCGACGAAATCGGCGCCTTGAGCGACGATCATCGCCGGCGCCATCGCCAGCGATGTGCCGTTCATGCATCCCACCATGATTTTCAGACCGCGCGCGCGCGCCGCCGCCGCCAGCGCGAGGGCTTCGGTGAGTCCGCCGCACTTTTCCAACTTGATGTTGATCGCCGAATAGGCGGGCGCGAGCGCGCCAAGATCGGCGCGCGTCTTGATCGCCTCATCGGCGCAGAGCGGCGTTACGCAATCGGACGCCCTCAGCGCGCATTCCGCGCCGGGTGGAAAGGGCTGTTCGAGGAGGCTGACGCCCAGCGCCGCGAGCGCGCCGTCGGCTTCGCGCACATCCTGCGCGCTCCAGGCGGTGTTCGGATCGACGATGAAGCGCGGCGCGGGCCCAACCGCGGCGCGAACCGCGGCGATCCGATCAAGATCGGCCGAAAGATCGCCCGCGCCGCCCACTTTCAGTTTCAGAACCGACACGCCGGCGAGGGCGCGCGCGCGTTCAGCCATCTCCTCCGCCGGCCCACGACTTATCGTGATTGCGGTCTCAAGCGGGTCAATGGCGTCTAGTTTGGCTACATTGTGAGCAAAAACTGATGAATTTTTAGACATCCAGTCCCACAGGGCGCAATCCAGAGCTGCGCGAGCCCCGCAGGGCGGGACGTGCGCCTGCAGCCAAGCGGGGCTCAGGTCGGGCCCGGCCGCCGCCACCGCCTCTCGCGCCGTGCGCTCCAGCGCGTCCAGCGTTTCACCCTCATAATAAAGGCCGCTGGCTTCGCCGCGGCCGACATGGCCTTCCCGTTCCAAATGTATCGTCATGGTTTCGACGGTGGTCACGGTCCGCCGCGACACCACGAAAGGATGGCGCAGCGGCCATTCTTCCCGTGACAGAGTCATTGCAAAGCGACCCGGACTGATCATACTGTATAAAGTATGAGGAAGTCTGACGGAGAGCAAGCGCCCTGTTAGTTGAAGAGGCCTCCGAACCGCTCGCCGAGACGGCGGGCGTCGCCGCGGGCGCGGTTGAACTGGACGTGCTCGCCGATGCGCTCGCACAGCGCTTGCGCGCGCGCGGCGCTGGCGCATGGGCGATAGTGCTTGCGAAGGAAGGCCGCGAATGCGTTCGCGCGGGTGCGGCGGATGGTTTCGCGAGCGCGCATGCGGACACGCCATTCTATCTTGCATCGCTCTCCAAGGCGTTCACGGCCGCCACGATCGGCGCTCTGATTGAGCGCGGCCTTTATGCTTGGGATCGCCCGCTGCGCGCGCTCGTGCCTGAATTCGCGGCTTCGGTCGGCGCTGACATCACCTTTCTCGATCTGTTGTCGATGCGCACCGGCTTGGCCACATGCGGGGCCGCGCATTTCGGCTTTCGCGGTGATTTTCCCCTTGAAGAGCGATTGCGCCGCGCGGCGCATGCGCGCCGGGCCCACGCGTTTCGCGCGGGCTTTTCCTATCACAACGCCAATTACGTCGCGGCGCGACTTGCCGCCGAGCGCCTCGTCGAGCGCAGTTTCTCTGAAATCTTGACAGAGGCATTGCTCATGCCCCTCGGGCTCGAGGGCGTGAGCTTTTCGCCGCCATCGTCCGCGCCCGGCGGCGAAGTCCGGCCCGATGGCGTGTTGCGCATTCCCATGACGTCCGGCCCGAATTCGATCGGCGCTGGGGGGCTTTATGCGAGTGCGAATGCAATCGCCGCATGGATGCGTTGGCTGATCGCGGAAGGCGGGCCCTTGGCGTCTGTCCGCACCTGGATCGCCGCGCCGCATATCTCCATTTGGCCCGGCGGCGGCGCCGCGAATGACAGCTTCGTCCCGCCCGCCGCGTCCTGGACGGCCTATGGGCTTGGCTTCGCCGTGGCGAGCCAAGCGGGCGCGACGCTCTTTCATCATAGCGGCAATGTTCCGGGAAGCCGTTGCCATCTTGCCGTGGCGCCTGGCCGCGGCGGCGTGTGCGTCCTGGCTTCGGGACCGCACGGCGTGGCGCGCGCAGCCTGCTTCGAGGCGCTTCATGCGCTTGGATTATGGCAGGCGGACCTCCGCGCGCCGCCAGACACGGCATTCTCCCTTGCGCGCAAGGACGCCAGGCCCGCCACGTGTCCGGATGGCGTTTACACAAGCAGCGAAGCAGGGCGATTGCGGATCGCCAATTCGGGCGGCGTCGCGCGCTTTTGTTTCGAGGATTGTCCAATGCATGACGGGGTGCTGATGCAAATCGGCGAGGAGCTTTTCCTCGCGAGAGATGCAGCGCTCCAGGGCGATTTCTTCACGCCCGAGGAAGATCGCATTTCATGGCCCGAAGGGCCGGGCGGCGCTGTCGCGCACGCTTATCTTGGTGTTTTTCAAAAATCCGGGAAAGAGACATGAGCTCGTTACCGCGTTCGCGCAAATTGACGGCGACAGTGGCGGATCGCGTGCGCGATGAATTGCTTGAGCAGATTTTGGCGGGATCGCTTTCCGCCGGAGATCGGCTTTATCAAGACGAATTGGCGCGTGATCTTGGCGTAAGCCGTGTGCCATTGCGCGAGGGCCTTGCGCGCCTGGAGGCGGAAGGCTTCGTCGTCACGGAGCCGCATCAGGGCGCCATGGTGGCGCCGCTAAGCCTTGAAGATGGGCGGGAGCTTTTCCAATTGCGCGCCCTGCTTGAGACGCGGCTCTTGCGTCTTGCGATCAACAATGCCGATCCCGCCGACCTCAAGGAGGCCTATGTTCTTCTGGAGCGGCTTCATGGCGCTGAGAGAAATCTTGAGCGACGGGCGCGCCGCAACGATTGGACGGATCTGAATTGGCTGTTCCATGAACGGCTGTATCGCGCGGCGGGACAACCGCGCACCCTCGCCGTCGTCCGGACGCTGCATCTGCACGCGCAACGTTATGTGGCGATGCAGAACGAGATGTCGGGCCGTGAAGAGCGCTCGCGGGACGAGCATTATACGCTTCTGCGTCTGTGCGAGGCCAAGGAGGTCGATTTGGCCGTCACCATGCTCGAAGAGCATGTTCTCAACATCTTGCCCGACCTTGAACATCTGGGGCTGCCGCACGGAGAATCAGGCGCGGCCCCGCCGCGGGTCGATCGTATGCGGCGCACCGCGCGGCGCGTCGCTTCGGCGCCAAGCTCAAAGGACGAAACGTAACAGCTGATCATTCCACGAAGGTTCATTCAGAGAGTTGGAGCTCACACATGGGCCAAGCATGTCCCATTCTGCGCCGCGTCAATGCCGATCACGAAACCTGCACCATCGTGCTCTTGATCATTCCGGGCGTGTCCATGATGTGTGTTGCGTCCGCGATCGAGCCTCTGCGCGCGGCGAACAGACTGTCCGGTCGGGAGCTCTATCGTTGGGTGCTCGCCAGCTTGGACGGAGGCCCGATCGACGCCTCGAACGGCATTACGCTGAGCAGCGTGCCGGTCGAGGATGTATGGAGGGGTGCTCAATACATGTTCTTGCTCGGCGGGGTGGAGGTCGAGCACGTCGATCCAAGGCCCTTCAGGACAGTTCTGGGGCGGGCGGCGCGTCACGGCGTGAAGGTGGGCGGCGTATCAGGCGGTCCCTATGTGATGGCGCGCGCCGGGCTCCTTAACGGCTACAAATGCACGATACATTGGGAATACCAGGCCGCCTTTGAGGAGAGTTTTCCGGAGGTCATCTGCACATCCAGTCTCTTCACGGTCGATCGCGACTGGATGACGTGCTCCGGCGGCGTGGCGACAATGGACCTCATGCTCAGCATAATCGACAAGCAGCATGGATCGGAATTGTCCGTGGCGGTGTGCAATCAATTCATGGTGGATCGTATCCGCAGCGGCGGCGAGGCGCAGCGCGCCGGCGCCGATGTGCGCGAATCCCTATTGCCGCAAAGCGTCGCCAAGGCGATCCGCTTGATGCGGGCCAATTTGGAGCACCCCTTGCCGATCGCCGACATCGCGCGCGAGTCCGGCGTCAGCAATCGCCAGCTTGAGCGTCAATTTCAGCGCTATTTGAGCGCGCTGCCGTCGCGGCATTATCTCAAACTTCGGCTGGATCGGGCGCTGGAGCTTTTGATGTATTCGCGTATCCCTGTCGCGGAGGTGGCGCTGGCGAGCGGGTTTGGATCCACGTCGCATTTCGCACGAAACTTTCGCATGCAGCACGGCGTGCGCCCGTCTGAAGTGCGCCGGACCAACGGGCCGGTCAATGCGCCTGCCATGGTCTAGGAAAAATCTGCATGTCTCTCCATCAAGCTGAGATTGACCGCGTGAATGCGTCACTGCGAACGCCGGATCGCGCGGTCGTGAACGGCGTTGAAGCAGTCGCCCTTTCTGGCGAAACGATCGCGCAAATTGATCCGGCCACCGGCGCCGCCTTCGCGTCCGTTCCCAACTTTCACGCCGAAGATGTCGACCGCGCGGTTGCTTCGGCGCGCCGCGCCTTCGAGCGCGGGGATTGGCTGCGTCTGGGGCCTGCCGGCCGCAAGAAAGTGTTGCTGAGGCTCGCGGATCTGGTCGAGGCTGAGCAGCTTTCGCTCGCCGTGCTTGAATGCCGCAACATCGGCAAGCCGATATCGGACACGTTCGATGATATCGCCGCCGCGGCGCTTTATCTGCGCTGGTACGCCGAAGCGGCGGACAAGCTCTATGATGAGATCGGGCCGACGCCGCCGAACTATGTCGGCTTGATCACGCGCGAGCCCGTCGGCGTGGTCGGCGCCATTACCCCTTGGAACTTTCCGCTTTCAATCGCGGCGTTGAAGATTGCACCGGCTTTGGCGGTCGGGTGCAGCGTGATCTTGAAGCCGTCGGAATTGTCCAGTTTGACGGCGATTCGGCTTGGCGTGCTCGCGCTCGAGGCCGGAATACCGCCTGGCGTCCTGAACGTGATTACCGGACTTGGGCCGATGACGGGCCAGGCCTTGGCCGACCATGGCGATGTCGATTGCATCGCATTCACGGGTTCGGGCCGGACTGGGCGATTGCTCATGGCGGCGTCCGCCCGCTCCAACATGAAACGGATCTGGCTTGAACTCGGTGGAAAGACGCCGAACATCATTCTCGATGATTGCGTCGATATCGACGCCGCAGTCGCGGCGAGCAGCGACGCGATCTTCTACAATCAAGGCCAGGTCTGCTCCGCGTCCTCGCGCATGATCGCCACGCCCGGCGTGATCGATGCGCTGAGCGAGCGCATGAGCGCGCGGGCGCGCGCGCTTCGGCCCGGCGCCCCGATGCGCGTGGAGACAGAACTCGGCGCGATCGTCAGTGAAGCGCAGCTTGATAAAGTGCTGGGCTATGTCCGATCGGGCGTTGAAGAGGGGGCGCAACTCCTTGCCGGCGGCGAACGCGACATGGCGGCGGGAAGCGGCTATTTCATGTCGCCTACGGTGTTTGGCGGCGTATCCAATTCCATGAGGATCGCACGCGAAGAGATATTCGGCCCAGTGCTTTCCATCATTGCGGCCGCTGACGTGGAAGACGCCGTGCGAATCGCCAACGATACTGAATACGGCCTGGCGGCGAGCGTGTGGACGGGGAGCCTCAGCACCGCGCACAAAGTGGCGCGCGCATTGAGGAGCGGGCGCGTTGGGATCAATTGCTGTGAAGGCGGCGGAATCGTGATGCCTTTCGGCGGATTCAAGCAGTCCGGAAATGGTCGCGATCAGTCGCTCCACGCTTTCGATAAATTCACCGAGCTAAAATCAACCTACATTAAGCTGAATTGAAGGGTCTCATGCCGTTCGGGCGTTTGTCGCACATTGGACTGCTTGCGCTTGGGCTCGCCTGCGCGGTGCCGCCGGCCCAATCGGAAGCCTGGGATGTGACGGCGCCGCACGGGCCGATTCGGGACGTCTCCTTTGTCGCCGAGCGCGGCACGCGGATGTCCTTGGATGTTTCACCCGATGGTCGAACCGTCATGTTCGACCTGCTGGGCCACATCTATACCATGCCGATGCGCGGCGGCGAGGCGCGATCGATCACCCAATCCTCAGGACAAGCGATCAATTACCAGCCCGCATTCTCGCCAACCGGCGATCTCGTCGCGTTCATATCGGACCGAAGCGGCCGAAACGCGCTTTGGGTGATGAAGCCGGACGGGTCTGACGCGCGCATGATCGCCGGCGAGGGCGAGCATCGCTTTCTCGATCCTGTGTGGACGCCTGACGGCTTGAATATTGCGGTGACGCACAAGGATCGGTTCGGCGTACGGCTGTGGCTTTATCCGCGCACCGGCGGCGCGGGACGCTTGCTCTATGAGGCGGACGGCTTGGAGCTCGGCTCACCAAGCTTTTCTCCGGATGGGTCGCAGCTTTATTTTCACCAGCTCACCGAGGAGACGGATGCGGCGCCGAATGCGCTTGCCGGCGCCTGGATGGTGTATCGACTGACGCTGGCGACGGGCGTGGTGGAGCCAGTTCTGGGCGCGCCGGGCGGCATCGCGCCGCGTCTGTGTGAAGACGGCGTCAGTCTGGCCTTCGCGCGCCGGCTTCCTGGCGCATCGTTGACGTATCGCGGTCAAAGCATCGCGCCGCGCACCGCGATTTGGTTGAAGGATCTTCGAACGGGCGATGAGCGGATCGTCGCCGATCCCGTCGAGTTCGATTTCTCGGAGGAGGGCGCCCATTATCAGGCAGGTCTCCTCTTGCCGCGCTATGCCTGGCTGCCGGGGTGTTCAGGCATAGTGGCCAGTCAAGGCGGGCGTCCCCACGTCTTCGCACGGGACGGCGTGCGGCAGCCGCGTCGCATTTCCTTTCGGGCGCCTGTCGAACGTCAGGTCGTTGAACCCACACAAGAAGCTCAACCCATTGACGATGGCGACGTGCGCGCGCGCGCAATTCTAACGCCCCGCTTGTCCCCCGATGGACGGACCCTTGCATTTCATGCGTTCGGAAGAATATGGCTCAAGGATCTTGAGACCGGCGTGCAGCGGCGGCTCACGCCGGACTCGTTCCGTCATTTGGAATATGCGCCTTCGTGGTCGCCCGACGGACGTGAGATCGCGTTTGCAAGCTGGGATGAGACGGAGCGCGGCGCCATATGGCGAGTGAGATCCTCGGGCGGCGCGCCCCAGCGCGTGACGCGCGCCGCGGGCGATTATATGCAACCCGCCTGGAGCGCGGACGGACACACGCTGGCCTTCACGCGCGGCTTGGGGCGCGCGCAGCCGGGCGCGCATTGGTATGAGCACGACTCCTTTGAAATCGTCACGATTTCGCGCGGCGTCGAGCGCAGACGCGCAATCATCGATTCGGCGCGGAACATGACTTGGTTTCCAGCCGCCCTGAGCGCCGATGGACGTGTCTATTTCGGCAAGCCGAGTGATGGAAGCGCCGCCCTGGCGAGTGTCGGTGCGGACGGCGAAGAGGTGCTGCACGGAGTAATTCCACAGGCCAACGCCTTCGTGATTTCGCCGGATGGCGCCTATATCGCCTATGAACGCGCGCGCCATATCTATGTCGCGCCCATGCCTGCGAATGGAGCGGAGATCGTCGGCGAAAGGGTCAGCGTCCAAGGCGGCGTTGCGCCGCAATGGCGCGCGGACGGCCGTCTGGAGTTCGGTTTCGGGCCTCGCCACTATCTGTTCGATCCAGCCGCCCGAGCGACAACGGAAACAGAAATTCACATTACCCAGCCTCGCGGCAGTCTCGCGGACGGCACGCTTCTTGTTTCGAATGCGACGATCGTGACATTGGACGAGGCGCAACCGATCGTGCGCGGCGATCTCGCGGTGAGAGAAGGACGCATTCTCTGCATCGGCGCGTGCGAGGATATCCAAGCGGACCATGTGATCGATGCGGCGGGCAAATGGATCGTGCCCGGCTTCATCGACACGCACCACAGCGGCGGCTTCTTCGAAGACGCGGTGGGCTTGCATTGGGGCGATATGCTCACCAGCCTGGCCCACGGCGTCACGACGGCGTATGCGCCCAATGCGGGCCCTAGCGTTTATGCCTTCGCCGAACTGGTCGAGACCGGCGTAGCCATCGGCCCACGCTTCTTCGCTTCCGGGCCGTCCATAAGATTGCACGATCCACACGAGATTCAGTGGACACGGATCGAGACTTTGGAAGACGCGCGCAACCATCTCGACGGCCTGCAAGCGTGGGGTTCGATCGGATATAAGCTCCAGCAGCACGGCCGTAGGCATGATCGCCGCGCGGAGCAAATGCTTGCTGTCGCGGCGCGGGAACGAGGAATGCGCTCCACGACGCACGGCGAGTTCGGTGAGTTGGAGACACATCTCACGGCGGTGTTGGACGGCTTCTCCGCGTCGCAGCACTTTCCCGCAGTGGGGCCAATTTATGACGATTTCATCCAGCTTATCGGGCGGGCCGAGTTTACATACAACGCCACGCTCACCGTCCGCGACGATGCGCATTTCCATGCGCATGGCGATCTTGGAGAGAAAGTCCGTCGCTTCCTGCCCACGCAGATGATCGATACGGTGATCGCGCGTCCTTATGGGCCCGCGCCAGAGTCCAACACGATGTACGGCCTGATGGCTCAGGCCATTGACGACGCTATTGACGCCGGCGCCACGGTGAGCGTGGGCGTAGAGACGGATGTCAAAGGGCCGTCCTATGTTTGGGAGTTGGAGGCGATGGCGTCTGCCATGTCGCCCATGCGAATCTTGGAATCGGCGAGCCTTCATGGCGCGCGCGCCCTGGGGATGGAAGCCGATATCGGTTCCTTGAGCGTCGGCAAGTTGGCGGACTTCCTCATCCTGAGCGCGGACCCACTTGCTGATATTCGAAATGTCGCCGCGCTTGACTATGTGGTGAAGGGCGGCGTCGTTCATCAGGCCGCCACGCTCGATCGGGTTTGGCCCGATCCGCGCCCCTTGCCCCCGCTATCTTGGGGCGATGCGCGCATCGCGCGGACGGACGCAGCCGACGTGACAGATTGAAAGCGCTCTTCGCACTGGCGGGGGCCGTCTGGTTCGCCAGCGCGCCAATTCAAGCAGCCGGGAACGAACGCGGCTGCGCATTCGAGAGCATTGAAGCCTCGCTCGAACTGGCGACAGAAATTGCGGCGAGAAGCGAGGCGTCTGTCGGCGTGTCTGTCGCCGCGCAATTCGGAGAGCAGTATCGCTGGGCGCATGCCGCGGGCTACGCCGATCGCGAGCTGGGCGTTCCTCTGACGCAACAGCATAGGATGCGCATTGGCAGTATCTCAAAAGTGCTGACCGCCGCGCTCGTC
The DNA here is from genome assembly GCA_964563395.1 of uncultured Caulobacteraceae bacterium. Lineage (GTDB taxonomy): Bacteria > Pseudomonadota > Alphaproteobacteria > Caulobacterales > Aquidulcibacteraceae > JBEVOS01. The sequence continues at coordinate 43,446 of CAZLWK010000007.1, read as the reverse complement.
ATGCGACTTTCCGATCGCGAAATTCTGGACCTCGACGCGCCGATCAGCGTGCTTGTTCCGGAGTATGAAAAGCATCCTGGTGTGACGATCGCGCGTCTTGCCTCCCATACGGCGGGCGTGCGCCACTACGTGGAGAGTGATCGCTGGACAGGGGCCTTTCAGTATCGCGATCACATGGTGCTGCGAAATGCTCCACGTGTCGTCGATGGCCTTGACTGGTTTGTGCGCGACAATCTGCTTTTTCGCCCGGGTGAGCGCGAACATTATTCAAGCTACGCCTGGACCCTGATTAGTCTCGCCGCTGAGCGCGCCGCCAACAAACCTTTTCTCGATCTCATGGAGAGAGAGGTGTTCGATCCGCTGGGACTGCGCGATACGACGCCCGATCATCCTTATGCTCTCGTCGCGCATCGTGCCTCGTCCTACGAAGCCGATAGGGACGGCGCCATTCGCCGCGCGGTCCCCACTGATCGCAGCTTCATTTGGGCTGGTGGCGGCTTTCTTTCCACGCCGAGCGATTTGACTCGCTTCGCCGTCACACACCTTAGAGCGCCGTTCCTGTCGCCGCGCGCGCAAGAAAGGATGCTCGAACGCGCGCGCATTTCTCAAGGTCGGGGAAATTATGGGATCGGTTGGCGCCACGGGCTGGGCTATCTTGAGCGCGTGCCAAACACTGCCGATTTGAGCGCCCGCATTGAACGCGTGAAGGCGCGCCTTCCCGACATCGTTTCTCACAGCGGGAGCGCACCGGGCGCGCATGCTTTACTCCTCTATGCGCCGTCGATCGATCTGGCGATGGCCTATGCGGCGAATGTCAATGAGGCGGAGGAGGATTCAGACGTCTTGTCTCGTTGGACGGATGCGTTTCACCGCGCGCTCTTGCTTGCGTTCTTGGATTATGCCGAGAGCCGCACACAGCGATCGCCAGCACGGCGTGGGCTATGCGGCGCCTAGCGGGAACGTGTCCGTGCAGGCCCGAATTAAGGACCGAGACGGGACAGATGGCGCGATTTCGACCGGCGAAGCCTCTTTCCCGGATCGGCTCCAAGCCGGGCCTTCATCGATGAATCTTCCGCCATTCCTGCTCGATCACTGGCTTGCGAAGCATGATTTCGCCGATCCTCCTATTCCCTACAATCTTGCATCAAGCACGGGGCCCCGCTTCACGATGGCGGAGCTCTCAGCGCTCGGAGATGGTTGCGATCTCGCAAACGTCGCTGTCGGCTATGCCCCTCCAGACGGCCACCTCAACTTGCGCGAAGCGATCGCCGCGTTTCACGGCGTTGATGCGGATTGCGTGGTTGTCACGACGGGCGCCTCGGAGGCGCTCTCCATCCTTTTTTGCCTCGCAGCCGCACCAGGCGCGGAGATTGCCCTGCCCAGTCCGCAATACCCGGCCTTCGGCGCCCTTGCCGGCGCATGGGGATTGAGCGTCAGGAATTATCACCTGCGGGTCAATGAGAGCTTCACGCAAACCGCTGATCTCGTGATGTCGGCTGTTGGGACGAGATGCGTTCTCGCGCTCGTCAACTCGCCGCACAACCCGACCGGCTCGGTCATGGCGCGTGGCGAGGTGGAGCGGCTTGCGGCGGCGCTGAAATCGAAGGGCGCCCCGCTCATCGTCGATGAAGTCTATCATCCGCTGTATTTTGGGGCGCCCGGAAGGTCCGCGGCCGACATCGACAACGTGATTGTTGTGGGCGACATGTCCAAGGCGCTTTCACTGCCTGGTCTGCGCACGGGATGGCTGATCGATAGAGACAAGGAGCGTCGAAAGCGCATTGTCAATGCCCGCGGCTATTTCACGATCAGCACTTCTCCGCTGCTCGAGACGCTTGCCGCCCACGCCCTGCGCAATCGCGACGACATTCTCTCCCGAGTTCGAAACGTGTCTCGCGCCAATCTTGATCAGCTTGCCGGCTTCATGGCGCGCCATTCGGAAACACTGGAATGGGTCCCTCCAAAGGGGGGTACAGTGTCATTTCCCTGGTTCAAGGACGGCCGGAACGCTCGCCCATTTTGCGAAGCCGCGGCTGCCGCGGGCGTATTGATCGTCCCCGGCGATTGCTTTGGGGGCCCCAACCATGTGCGCATCGGCTTTGGAGCTCAAGAAGAAGGCTACGAACACGCCCTGTCGATTATGTCTGAGCTTCTCCGCTCAGCCTGATCAATGCGCCGCGCGCTTAACCCACGTAGGCTGATACTTCATCGATCGCATCGCCAAGCACATTCAACATGAAATCGATCTCTTGCCGCTGAATGCTGAGCGGGGGCGACATGACACAGGCGGGTCCGACGGCCCGTATGATTACGCCTCTGCGGCGGCAGGCTTCGGAAACCAATTGCCCAAGCGGGGCTTCGGCAAGGCCGACATGGTCCGAGAATTCAACCGCTCCCAAGAGATCCATGCCGCGCACGGCGCGTACGATCCGCGCGCTCGCTAATGCTTGAAGTCCGGATTGAAGCTCGGCGCCACGCTGGCGCGCGTTCTCTCCGAGCGCCTCGCGGTCGAGAATGTCGAGATTGGCGAGCGCCGCCGCCGCCGCGACAGGATGCCCGGAATAGGTGAAGCCATGCCCGAAATAGGCGGCCCCATCGGCGTCCGCCTCCTGGCAGAGTCGTGATGAAATCAAGGTGGCGCCGAGTGGGGCGTAGCCCGATGTGAGGCCCTTGGCGACGCAAATCATGTCCGGCGTGACGTCGAAGCGCTGCTCGATTGAAAAGTACGGCCCCAGCCGGCCAAATCCCGTCACCACCTCGTCGGCGATGAAGAGGATATCGTGCCGGCGGCAGAGCGCCGCCATGCTTTGCAGATAGTCCGGCGGGGGCACTATAACGCCTCCCGAGGCTTGCACGGGCTCGGCGATGAAGCAGGAGATGTTTTCCGCGCCGATCAGAGCGATCGCGGCCGCGAATTCCGCCACGCGGTCGGCGCTGAACGATGCGCTTGGCGGGTGCCGCAACGGATTGAGCGATGGCAGTAGATGCACTGCGTCATGTGTTTCCATGACGCGCGCATCGGTGAAGCGTGCGCTGATGCTGGCGGTGAGAAACGTACTGCCGTGATAGCTGTCTTCGCGTGAGATGATGATGCGCTTTTTCGGTTGTCCCCGTCGCGTCCAGTAAAAATTCGCAAATCGAAGCGCGGTTTCATTCGCGGTTGAGCCGCCTGTCGAGAAGATAACACGCGTAAGGTCGCCGGGAGCATGGTCGGCGAGGCGCGCGGCCAGCTTCGCCGCGGGCGCGTGTGTCAATTTTCCGAAGGTCGATGCATAGGGCAGGCGGGCGGCCTGGGCCTGCATGGCCGCGCCGATCTCGCTTCGTCCGTAGCCCACGTTTACGCACCATAAGCCCGCGGTTCCGTCCAGCAGGCGGCCATCCTCGGCCTCTACGAAAACCCCGCCGGCGCGATCCTCGGCGGACCATGTGAAGACCGGCGATGGCGTGTTGAGGGCGCTCCAGGGATGAAGCATGCGCGCATCGGCGTCGTGGAGTTCGGTTGTCATGCCAGGGCTCTGATTAGGATTGGCGCCATGGGAGATTGTCGAGATCGACATTCCCGCCCGTCAAAATGATGCCGACCCGCATTCCGTCCACCTCGATTTTCTTCTCAAGAAGAGCGGCCACGGGCACGGCGCAGGAAGGCTCGATGATGATTTTCATTGTCTCCCAAACCAAGCGCATGGCGGCGACGATGCTGGGCTCGGAGACCGTTGCGAAGGCGTTGAGCTCCTGACGCAGGATTGAAAATCCCAGCTTGCCCAGCGTCGTGCGCAAGCCGTCCGCGATGGTGTTCGGCGGATCGCCCGCGACAAGCTCGCCCTTCATCCAGGATCTATAGGCGTCGTCCGCCGCGGCGGGTTCGCACGCGATGATCTTTATGTCGGGTCGCAGGGCGCGCGCGGCCACGGCCGTGCCCGCCATGAGGCCGCCGCCGCCGACCGGCGCCAGGATCGCGTCGAGCGCCTCGACATCGCTCAGCAATTCCAGGGCCGCCGTACCTTGTCCGGCGATGACCATGGCGTCGTCATAAGGATGGACGAGCGTTGCGCCGGTCTCGGCGGCGATGCGCGCGGCGTTCGCCTCACGGTCCTGAATTGTCGGCTTGCAGAACGTGATGTCCCCGCCGAGGCGGCGTACCGACTCGATTTTGGCGCGCGGTGCGTTTTCCGGCATCACGATATAGGCTGGAACGCCACGCGTCCTCGCCGCAAGGGCGAGGGCGGCCGCATGGTTTCCCGAGGAATGCGTGACAACGCCGGAGGCGGCGGCCGAATCGGTGAGCGCCAGGACGGCGTTGTGCGCACCGCGCGCTTTGAACGCGCCTATGCGCTGAAGATTCTCGCACTTGAAAAAGAGCTTCGCCCCGAACATCGCGTTCAAGGTGCGCGATTGCAGCACGGGAGTGCGGTGGATATGGGGGCCGATGCGCGCGGCCGCGGCTTCAATGTCGCTGAACGTGACGGGCAAGGCGTGCGGCATGGCTAAGTCCTCGACCTTGAGATTGGTCTATGCGCGGGGCGTGGATCATAGACCATGTCGAGATCCAATGGATAAGAGGGGCGCGGCAAACGCCGCCACGCCACGCGCGAGAGGTTCGGGGTCGTCAATCCCGGCGCATCGACCTCGAAGATGCGGTCCGGCGGCGCGATATGCGCAAAGCCGGCGCGAAAATGTCCGCGGCTTTTGACGACGATCGTTCGCGCTGTTTCCGGCGCCAGTCCAAAATGTTCCAGAAAATCCGCGCCCCAGATTTGCTGGCGAATGCTGATCACACAGATTGCAACGCCGCCGATTTCGAGGAGGGCGGAGGCGCCGAGATTGACGTCGTAACCGGCGCGGCCCCCATGGCGGCCCCGGAAGCGTCCATCCGTCAGGCGACGCACGCGGGCGTATGCGGCGAAGGGTTTTGAATGTTGATCGCTTTCGTCGCGGTTGAAACGCGCCAGGAATACGCCACCCTCTCCGAGCGCGTGAGCCTCCGCCGCAAGGGCCTCATCATAGATGACGCCGATCTGCACATCCTCGGCCTTGGCATGGATCAGCGCTTCGACGAGCCACATCGTGTTGCCGCGCCCGCCGCCGCCTGGATTGTCCGCGACATCGGCGAGAATGATGGGGCGGCGCTCCTCGGGTGTGGTCCGTGCGGCTTCAACCGCTTCCTCGACAGACAGGAGCACGCGTCGATAACGATGTCGCCCGTCCCAGGCCGCATGGGCGATCGCGTCGGCGGCGGCTTCAGCCGCGCCAGCCTGTCCCCAGGCATGCACGAGAATTGTCATGCCGTTATAGCTCGTATCCGAGAATGCGAATCCAGACAGGATCGACACGTTGAACACGTCCTGACCGACAAAACTCTGCCCGAACGCGATCAAATCGCCGTAGGGTTCTCCTGGAGCTGTCAGCTGCATCACCTGCGGCGTGATGAGCGGCAGGCGCCGATGCGCGACGACGGACTTTTCCCCGCGCAGCATGAGGTCGATCACGCGCGCAGCCTCGGCCCACCGGTCCGGCTGGTCGATATGTGGATTGGTGAGAAAGGAAATCAGTGCGTCGGTCGCGGCGATCATCGCCTCCGAGACATTGGCGTGCAGATCAAGAACTGCGACGATCGGAACATGCGGTCCGACGCAGGCGCGCACGCGCGCGAAATAATCGCCGTCAAGATCATCGAGCTCCGTCGTTGTGCCGGCGCCATGCGCGACGATACAGACGGCGTCGATCCTTCCGCTTTCGGCAAGAAGAGCTTCGATCCGCTCGATCGTCTTGAGATAGAAGGCGTGATCGCAAGGCCCTCCGGCCCCGGCGCTCGTATGGAGGATCGGCGCCATCTCCCAGGGGCGCAGCGCATCCATTTGCGCAATGAATTTGAAGGGGATCGCCTCTCTGAGGTGCGCTTCAAGGGCTTTCCCTTCCGCATAATGATAGGCGTGGAAATCCGCTTCGGTGGTCACGGGAGCGAAAGCGTTGCTTTCCAGTTCGATCCCGAGAATGGCGATGCGCGCAGGCTGTTCCATGTCACAGCGCGTGCGCGGGCGCGGGGACGATCCCCATCGCCGCGTAATACCAGCTGAGGAATTGCTCCGTCATGCTCTCGGCCGCGGTGTACGGTCCTGGCCGGTAGGCTGGCGAAAGCACGCCGCGCTGATTGCCGACGGCGAGATCGCCGTCCTGCCGATTTGTTTCGACCCAAACCTCCGTTAGTCGCGCAACATCATAATCGCGGCCCTCCACGGCATCTTTATGAACCAGCCATGTGGTTCGAAGCGCGCTGCGCGTGGGCGAGATCGGGAGGACGCGAAAATGAATACTGTGATCGGAAAGAATATGGTTCCAATTGTTCGGCGCGCGAAATAGCCGGACCGACCCGAGTTCCGGTTCCGGAAGGGAGGCCAGAAGGCGTCGGCACGCCAATTCGCCATCCTCGGTGAAGGATTTCACGCCTTTGCGCAGCGGAATCCGAATGCAGCGTACGCCAGGGCCCCCGTCGATCTCCTTGTGCGGCAGACCGAGCGCGTCAAAGCGCTGGAGCCTCTCTTGGTTGTGCGCATTGAATTCTTCATCGCCGCGTGGATCGTCCGCGTGGCTGAACTCGTACATCGTGCGCATTAGCTCAGGATGATTGCTGCGGCAATGATAGCATTCTCGATTATTCTCGATGATGAGCTTCCAATTGGCGTCATAATAGGTGGTCTCCGCATGGGCGACCTTGGTGTTCTCAAGCTCGTGAGGCGCGAGAAAGGGCGTGACCGCCTTCTTGAAGCCTTCGAACTCATCCTCTCCAGGTGTGAGATTGATATAGACGAGACCGGCCACCATCTCCGCCGCCACCGGAAGAAGCGCGTGATCGTCCTTGCAAAAACCCGGTTTTGGCTCTCGCGCCGATACGAGGGCGCCGTTCAGGCTGTAAGACCAAGAATGGTATCGACAAACGAGAAGCGGTGCGTCTCCGCGCTCCTCCGCGCACAGGACCGATCCGCGGTGACGGCAAACATTGTGAAAGGCGCGAACCGTGCCGTCGTCCGCGCGGACGATAAGGATCGGATAGGGCCCGATTTGCAGCGTCACAAAGGCGCCGCGCTTTGGGAGTTCCGCCGACGTGCAGGCAAACAGCCAGCGTCGTGAAAAGATACGATCGATCTCGAGGTCAAAGACCTTATGATCGCCATAAAAAGCGGACGGCAGGGCGTGCCCTTCGCGGCAGGCGGGCAGGATAGGCGCGGATTCGTTCATCATGGCTGTGGGCTAGCGCGACTATCGCGGTCAGGTCCCGCATTGGATGCGCCCGTTGACGACATTCCGCGTCGCAAACGCGACACGCCTGCGCGTGGCCTTCTGAGCCATTGCCATAGGCCTGAGATGAGCAGGACCGCGATCGCCGCGCCGATGAGTCCAATCGCGATGCGCCCGCCCAGTCCCCCGAGCTTACCGGTATGCAGCGGCTTGACGAGCGCCTGCGCCACGTCGCGAGCGCTCTCCCCTCCTGGGATCGAAGCCGACAAGAGCGCGCCGCTTCCGGCGTCGAATGTGGCTTGACCTTTACGCAGCGGCCCATCGTCGAACTTGACGATGAGGCGAGGCGATTCCGACCTGTCAAGCGTCGCGGATCGCAGCTTGAGCTCGCTGGGCATGAGGTCGACGGCGTGTCGGATAAGCATTAGGCGATCGGAATTCGGCGGTGGGGAGGCGGTGTGTTGAGGCTGCCCAGCGCGCGCGCTGACGTCTGTGAATGGTCTAAGCGCCGCATCCAGGATGATCGGAAAATTGATCACAAGGCCCGTTGTCGCGGTAAAGACGATAAATCCGCACGCCAGCGCGCCGACGGCGAGGTGCAGGTCTCTAAGAAACGGCCGTCCTGGCCTCATGCGCAGCGCATGGCGCCAGCGGCCGGACTTTGGCCACCACAAGATCAGCCCGCTGAAAGCGAGGGTGAGCAATATGCCAGCGCACACGCTCAACACCCACATGCCGACCTCGCCCGCCAGAAGCCGCGTGTGCAGGACGTGCAGCGTTTCAAACACGTCGGTTTCGTTCAGCGGCCAGAATTCACCTGTCCACGTCGCGACGATCGCACCGTCGGCCGGGTGTGCGGCGAGGTATCGCCAATCGGCGTCGCCGCGGCCGTCTGCCGGCAGATACCAACCGAGCTGCGTGCGCTCGGGTCTGGTTTCGGTCATGGCCACGATCGTTTGCGCATCGGGCTCGATGGCGAGGACGGTGTCGATGAAGCGCGCCGCCATCACCTCGCTCTGCGCCGGCGTCGCCCCATCCGCGATCATGCGATCCGGATAAACAAGGGGCGCGAGCTCCGGCTCAAACGCGAGGATTATTCCAGAGAGAGTCGCGGCCATTAGCGGCAAGGCGGCAAGGAGCGCCAGCCACAGATGCGCCGTGCGTAAAATGCTTCGCGCGCCGCTCATGCGGGCGCCAGCGGCAAAGGGGTCCAGCCCCGTTCAGCGCGCCATTCCGGTGAAAGGGCCGAAAAACGATCGAGGCGAAGCGATGAAATGTCCGCGAAGCTGCAGCGCCCTTCAAGCGCGAGATCTCGAATTGCGCGACCGCTTGCGGGCGACAAGCCAAAGCCGACGCTCGACATCGTCGCGATCACGACATTTTCCCAAAAGGGCGCTCGGTCGATGATGGGGCGCCCGTCTGGCGTGTTTTCGATTATGCCGCCCCAAGAGCGGATGATGCTCGCATGCGCCGCGCGCGGGAACATTTGCACAAGACGTGCGCCGATGAGGGCGGCGAGGGGGGTTGAAAGCGGTTTCTGGTGTTCCGCGCCTTCGGTCTCCAGCCATTCGTGCGGTCCGCCGCCATAGACCAAATTGCCGCGCAGCGTCTGGCGGCCATAAAGTCCGTTTCCATCGACGCCGCTGTGAGGCATGGCGGGCAGCGGCTCCGTCACGATGAGTTCGGCGCGCGCCGCGGCGAGCGGAACATCAATCTCAAGAAGGCGCGCGAGCTTTGAAAGCGCGACGCCGGGAGCAAGAATAGCGGCGCCGCACGTAATGCGCCCCTTCTTCGTCCGCACCGCGCTCACGCGTGCGCCGTCTGTGTCAAACCCCATCGCCTCGGTCTGTTGGAGAATGGTCCCCCCATGCTCCATTATTGACCATGCAAAGGCATGCACGACTCGATGGGGGTTGGCGTGGCCGCCGAAGCGATAATGAAACCCGCCCACACACGCCCCATCCGACAGCGGTACATGGCGCGCGACATCCTCCGGCGCGAGCACGTCGGTTGCGTAGCCGTGACGCGCGCCATTGCGCATGGCCTGGGCGTAAAGCGCCAGTTGGCGCTCATTCATCGCGATGCGTAATCTTCCAGGGCGAAACTCGGTCGGTCGTCCGAGCATATCCGCCAGCATGGGCCAAAGGCGCTGCTCCTCGAGAAAGAGGGGACTGTGATGGTGCGAGCATCCTCCGCCATTGCGGCCGGAAGGCCCGTAGCCGATCGTGTCCCGCTCGACCACGCAGACCCGATAGCCTTCGCGCGCGAGCCACCAGGCTGCGCTCAGCCCAGTGACGCCTCCGCCGACGATGACGAAATCAGCGGACCCGTCCATGTCTACCGGATCGCATCTTCTGTGCTGATGTCCCAATAGGGCGTCCATTGGCTGTCTATGCCAAACCAGGATTCCCATTTCTCAGGATCAACAATCATCGCCGCGAGTTCGGCGGTCGCGCTGAGCGGCAGGTGGCGAACGGGCGCGCGATAGGAAGCATAGGGCAGTTGCGACGGATCGAGATCGGTCAAATGAGCGATCAAGGCCGCAACTTGCTCCCGGCAACGTCTGCCTTGGCAATATCCCATGCCGGCCCGGGTTATTCGCTTCACGAAATCCGGAAAGGGCGCCGCTTCCGACGTGAGCGGCGGCGAGGGGCGAAGGCGCGGCTCGAGCGCCGATGCATGCGGCGCGAGGTCGGTCATCGCCTTAACGCTGACATTCTCGCACTGACAAATCATGACATCGGGGCGATTGGCGACATGGTGCTCGATCCAACGCTCGCGATATCGCGCGAGCGCGGTTGCGGCGCGCGTCTGGGCGGGGGCGGATGCAAAAGGCATGGCCGGCGCGTCCAAACCTGCGGCTACGCGATCGGCGTCCGCGTTCAACTGGTGCTCAGTGCGCTCGGCGATGCCGGCGCCATCGCCGATTACGCTCACGCCCGGCACATTGGTGCGTCCGTGGGGGTCCTGAATGGGCGCGTATCCGCCTTTTGCGGCGTCAAACGTCAGACGGCAGCCGCACGCGGCCAGTAAATCCACGACCGGTGTCGCCCCAATTGCTTCAATCACGAGACCGCACGTGATCGGCCACTGCCCGCCTTTGTCGAGTTTTTCCACGATGATCGCGTCAACATCGTCCGCGCCTTGGATCTCGACGACACGATGCTCATACAACAACTCAACGCCACGCGCTTCAAGGCGCGCGATGAGCGTCGGATCGGCGATCGATCGAGGATGAACGTCGATAATCGCGTTTATCTTTGTTCCGGCCGCGATCAGCCTTAGGGCGCCATGCAAGGCGTGGTCCGCGCCGCCAAGAATGACTGCCGGCGCGCCTCTCAGAATCTTGTACCGCTCCGAGAGCTGCAAGGCGGCTGTCATGCCGCCCACGCCAAGCTTGGTCCAGCCCGGCAAGGCAAGGCTCACATCGCGTCGGCCGAGCGCGGCGATGACGTGTCGGGCACGGACAAAGCGCACGCGTCCTTCTTCCAGAACGCCAAGCACCAAGCCCTTGTCGCCCAGCCAGCGAACTTCCGAAGATGGTGCGCACAAAGTCCATACCGCCGCGCCCAGCCGAACGTCGATTTCGGCTTCAAGAACGGCGGACAGCGATGGGGAGGCATGAACGAACGCATCGAGCATCGCGTTTCTGTTGCGCTCGCCGCCATTCTGCATGCCGCCATAATGCAGCGGGATATCCTGCGCCATGGTGTGCGGATGTATCGGGTTTTCGTCGAACACGATGACATGGCGGCCGGCTTTCGCGCAGGCCAAGGCTGCAGCGAGGCCCGCGGGGCCCGCGCCGATCACTGCGACTTCGGTCTCGAAATCGAACTTGAGCTTAAGGTTCGCTGTCGATTTCGGATCGGTGGCGATGTGCTGCATAAAGGCGACCTGCCCTTCAGATAGGTCGCTCATTCGGCGGCGGCGTCTCCGGCTTGGACGCGAAATTCTCCGAATTCGACATTTGGAGCGCGCCGGTCGTGGCGGGGCGCAATAGTCTCAGACCGATCGCGACGCCCGCGGTCACCGCCGCGCAAACGAGCGCGCCAGTCACCACGAGCCCAAACACCCGCACAAAGCCCGCCCATTCCACTTGGGCGCCCACAAGGCCGCTGATAAAGGCGCCAAAGCCTACGCCGCCAAACCAAAGGCCCATGGCGGCGGTTCGCCTATTGGCGGGGGCCAGCTTGGCGATATTGGATTCCCCGATCGGAGAGATGCAAACTTCTCCGATCGTGAGGAGGAAGATCGCCGCGACAATCCAAAGCAGGCTGGGCGGTTGGCTTTGCGCGACCATGGCCGCGTAGAGGAAGCAGCCGAAGGAAAGCGCCGTGAGAAGGAAGGCGACCGAGAAGCGCGCGAACGTGCTCATTCGAGCGAGCGGCGAGCTCGGATCCTTTAATTGCATGACGAAAAGCGGCGTGAGCATCACGATGAAGATCGAATTTAGCGTAATCAGCCAGGGCGCCGGAACGACGAAGCCTCCAATTGTGCGGGCCACCTCTTCCTCGATGAAGAGCAGGGCGAGCCCATAAATCTGGTCGTAGAAAACCGAGTAGAAGAAGACGCAGGTAAGCAACGCAACCAGGCCGGCGATGAGATAAGGGGATATGCCCGTGGCGCTGGAGTTTGCTGAGGCTTGCGCGGACGCCGCCTCGCGCTTGATCAAGGGCGAAAAAAAGCTGGCCCAGCTTATCCATAGGATGACAAGCGCGACAGCCATGCCGAAGATCGCTGTGCTGAAGGCGGCATGCCATCCGAGATAGGCGCCAAGGCCGCCCGCGACCACTCCCGCGATCGCCCCGCCAATATTGCGCCCCATATAAAGTTGCGTGTAGGCGGCGTCGCGCTCGCCGTCGGTGCGGAAGGCGAGCCGACCTAGCAGAAGCGTGATGGTCGGCTTGAAGAGAGAATTGCCGATGATGATGCAAATCAGCGCGACGAAGAAACTGATCGTTTCGCCAAGATAGGCCATGATGGCCCAGCCCCGCAGGACCGGATTGTCTGTCTCCCGGAGAAACGCCGTCTCAAGCGCACCTGGCGAATACCAACGCCCTTTTGCAAGCGCGCTCTCCTCCAGGAATGCACTGACCGGCAGGCTCGACGCAATGTCGATCAATAGCGGAATAAGGTAAGGCAATGCGAGGATCGCATGTCCTAGAAGCAGAATGATTGTGCCCAAAGCAAGCGCGCGCGCTTGGCCAAGCCAATGATCCGTGACCAGGCCGCCAACGAAGGGGGACATCCACATCAGACCGGAATACAGTCCGAAGAAAGCGAGGGATTGTCCCGTCGACCAGCCGAAGCCGCCGGCCGTCTTCTCCGCCGTCAAGAAAAGCGGCAGCAGGGACAGGAGCGTGTAGAAGGCGTAACGCTCCCAGATGTTAACCGCTACAATCGTCCACACCGTTCGCCGGATGGTTCGTGGATCGTCGATTGCGTCGGCGTCTTGGGTCATTGCAGGCTCGTTGCACCGCGTTTGATGAAGTCGGCGCAGCGCTCGCCGATCATGATCGCCACTGAATTGGTGTTCGCGCTCGGCACGCGCGCCATCACGGACATGTCCGCAATCCGCAGGCCGGTGACGCCGCGCACGCGCAAAGTTGGATCGACGATCGAGGCGCCGTCGGCGCCCATGCGCGCCGTGCCGGTGCAATGCATGATCGGCTCGCTCTCTGTCCTGATATGTTGAATGAGGTCCTCATCCTTCTGCACGTCGGGACCCGGAGCAAGCTCGCGCACGATATAGGGCGCCATCGCGTCCTGGCGCATGAGGCCCCGTCCAATCCGCAAGCATGTCAGAACGGCGCGAACATCGTCGTCGTGCTCGAGCATGCGGGGTGCGATCACAGGATGCGCGGTGGGATCGGGTGAAGCGAGGCCCACGCGCCCTCGGCTTTTCGGATTGGCGACGCCCGCCGAGAAGGTGACGGTCGGTTCGCGATTGAAGACAATCTTGCCCGGCTCGATGCGATAGCCGTTGGGTTGGAAATAAAGGTACAGATTTGGCTGATCCAAGTCAGGGCTGGATTTGAGCAGACCGGCAATTTGCGCGCCGGGGCTGGCGACAGGGCCGTCGCGCGTCATCAGCCATTGGCCGCCGTAGCGGAGCATGTTGAAGATGTCGATCTTCATGTTGAAGGTCGATTTGTTGACCTCGTATTTGAGATCAAAAGCAAGATGGTCGTGGAAATTCGCGCCGACGTCAGGTCGGTCGATGAGCACCTCTATGCCAAGGCGCTGAAGCTCCGCGGCCGGACCGATGCCGGAATGCATCAGCAGGTGCGGCGTCATGATCGCGCCGGCGCTGAGAATGATTTCGCGGCGCGCGTGCGCTTGCGCGGCCTGTCCTTGACGCAGGAACGACACGCCCGTGGCGCGGCGGTCCTGATCGAACAGGATGCGCGTGGCGTGCGCATGGGTGAGGATGGTGAGATTGGGGCGCGGTCCGCGGCGATGAAGATAGGCCTCTGCTGCGCTGTCGCGCGCGCCATTGCGCTGGGTGCAGTGGACATAGCCCACGCCCATATCGGCGCCGCCATTGATGTCCTCGAGTACGGGCAAGCCCGCTTGGGCGCAGGCTTTCAGGAATTGCTGCGACAGGAAATGCGGCGTGCGAATGTAAGACACGCCCAGCGGCCCGTTCACGCCGTGCGAGGGGCTAGGGCCGCCTTCGAAATCTTCCGCGAGCTTGAAATAGGGCAGCACTTCGTTCCAGGACCAGCCCGGCATTGCGTCCCGCGCCAGCGCGTCATAATCGCTGGCGGGTCCACGATGATAGATCATGCCGTTGATCGCGCTGGAGCCGCCAAGCACTTTGCCGCGATTGATGAAATCCACGCGGTCGTTGCGCGTGGGATCGGGCGCTGCGCTCAGACGCCAATCATATTTGGCAGAGCCGATCGTCATGCGCACGCCGCCGGGGATTTTGATCAGCGGCGAGCCGTCACGGCCGCCCGCCTCCAAGAGAAGCACGCTGCAATTGGGATTTTCCGCAAGCCGCCCCGCGACCGCGCATCCCGCCGAGCCGCCTCCGACAATGATGTAATCATAAGTGTCGGCGGTCATTGCAGGCTCATTCCCCCACGCTTGATGAAATCGGCGCAGCGCTCGCCGACCATGATCGCGACTGCATTCGTTCCGGTGCTTGGAACTTTCGGAAACACCGACATGTCCGCGATGCGCAAGCCGCTCACGCCGCGCACGCGCAAATTCGGATCAACGATCGAGGCGCCGTCCACGCCCATCCGCGCCGTGCCGCTGAGGTTCAGCACAGGCTCTCCACGCGCGCGTACATGATGGAGCAGATCTTCGTCCTTCTCGGCCGTCGCGCCGGGTTCGAGTTCACGCACGATATAGGGCGCCATCGCGTCCTGGCGCATAAGGCCGCGTCCGACGCGCAGTCCGGCAAGAAGGGCGCGGGCGTCATCGTCATGCTCAAGCATGCGGGGCGCGATGTGCGGCTGCGTCGTCGGATCGGGCGAGGCGAGGCCGACACGCCCGCGGCTCTTCGGATGGGCCACGCCCACCGAGAACGTCACGGTGGGTTCGCGGTTGAAGACGATCTTGCCCGGCTCGATACGATAGCCGTTGGGTTGGAAATAGAGATAGAAATCCGGCCGATCCAAGTCAGGGCTTGATTTGAGCAGGCCGCCGATCTGCGCGCCGGGGCTGGCGACAGGGCCGTCGCGCGTCATCAACCACTGGCCGCCGTAGCGCAGCATGTTGAAGATGTCGATCTTCATGTTGAAGGTCGATGTGTTGACCTCATACTTAAGTTCGACGTCGAGATGGTCGTGAAAATTCGCGCCGACATCGGGCCGGTCGATCAGCACGTTCAGGCCAAGGCGTTTCAATTCCGTCGCCGGGCCGATGCCGGAATGCATTAGAATGTGCGGCGTCATGATCGCGCCGGCGCTGAGAATGATTTCTCGCCGCGCCCGCGCCTGTGCGGCTTTCCCTCGGCGCAGGAAAGAAACGCCTGTCGCACGGCGGTCTTGATCGAACAGGATGCGCGTGGCGCGGGCATGGGTGAGGATGGTGAGATTGGGGCGCGGGCGGCGATGGAGATAGGCCGCGGCGGCGCTGTCGCGCGCGCCATTGCGCTGCGTGCAGTGGACATAGCCCACGCCGACATCGGCGCCGCCGTTCAAATCCTCCAACACTGGCAGGCGCGCCTCTGCGCACGCCTTGAGGAATTGCTGCGACAGGAAATGCGGCGTGCGCACATAGGAGACGCCTAGCGGCCCACCCACGCCGTGCGAGGCGCTGGGGCCGCCCTCGAAATCTTCCGCGAGCTTGAAATAGGGCAGCACTTCGTTCCAGGACCAGCCTGGCATCGCCTCGCGCGCAAGCGCGTCATAATCGCTCGCCGCGCCGCGAAAATAGATCATGCCATTGATGGAGCTCGAGCCGCCCAGAACTTTTCCGCGATTGATGAAGTCGGCGCGGCCATCGCGGGTTGGATCGGGCGCGGCGCTCAGGCGCCAATCATATTTGGGCGATCCGATCGTCATGCGCACGCCGCCGGGGATTTTGATCAGCGGCGAGCCGTCGCGTCCGCCCGCCTCCAAGAGGAGCACGCTGCAATTGGGATTTTCCGCAAGCCGTCCCGCAACCGCGCATCCTGCCGAGCCGCCCCCGACAATGATGTAATCGTATGAGTCTGGCGGCTCTGCTGGCGATCTCACATCCTTCCCCCTCGGCGAGTGCGCGGCGCCAGCGCACTGAGTTGGCGTAGAAAAGTCCACAAATATCGCCTCAATTCGACATTTCGAAAGCCTCCAAACGACACCGCTCTTGAAATCGTCGCCGCCATATTGCCGAGCGGTGAAGCGCCACGCTAAAGGCGCTTTGGACATTGAATCGAAGAGCTGTGATGACGCTCCATTACGTATCCGAAGAGGCGGTCGTGGCCTCGACACGCCAGGAAAGCGTCACCGACGCTGTTGCGCAACTTTACGTCGCGATGGCGCGCGGCGAGGCGTGGCATTTTCCCGTCATTCGTTCGCCGCTGGCGCATCGTGAGGCGATTTTCGGTGTGAAGGCGGGTTTCCAGAAGAATGCCGGCGCCCTTGGGCTTAAGGCGGGGGGGCTCTGGCCGCACAACGCTGCGCGCGGCCTGATGAATCATCAATCGACCACCCTGTTGTTCGATCCCGAGACGGGATTGCCGACCGCAATGGTGCGCGCGGCGCATTTGACGGCGCTGAGGACGGCTTCGGCCAGCGCCTTGTCCATTCGATGTCTTGCCCGGGAGGACGCCGCAATCCTTTCAATCATTGGCGCGGGGGGGCAGGCGATCCATCAGGTGCGGGCGGCGCTTCAAGAGCGAGCCTTCAAGGAGCTTCTCGTCCATGATTTCGATCCGGCCCGCGCCGAGGCTCTTGTTGCGCAGGTTCGAGATCGGATTCCGGCCCGTGTCGCCGATGCGGAGAGCGCGGTGCGGCGCGCCGACGTGCTGATCACGGTGACGCCCGCCGCGCAACCGATCGTCCAGGCGGCATGGGTGAAGCCAGGGGCGCATCTGGCCTGCATGGGGGCGGACACCAAAGGCAAGCAAGAGGTCGAAGCAAGCCTGCTGACGCGTGCGCGCGTGTTCGTGGATGACATCGAGCAAGCCGCGACGATCGGCGAATGTCAGCACGCGATCGCTTCAGGGCTCGTGTCGAAGAACGCGCTGACCGTCATCGGCGACGTGCTTCTGGAGCCGAGCAAGGGGCGCCGCAACGACGAGGACATCACCCTGTTCGACAGCACCGGCGTCGGTCTTCAGGACGTCGTCGCCGCGCAAGTGGCGCTCGCGGCCGCGATCGCGCAGGGCAAGGCGATGGCTTTGGCGTGATGCGGATGTTCGACGACCCATTCCACACCACGCCTTACCTGTTGCTCGACGTCGCGCGGATGCAGGTGAACCTCGATCGCATGGCGCGCAAGATCGAGGCGCTGGGATGCGTGTTGCGTCCCCACGTCAAGACACACAAATCCATCGACGTCTTGCGCGAGGTGCAAAAAGCCGGCGCCGTGCGCGGGATAACCGTATCGACCTTGGCGGAGGCGGAGGCTTTCTTCGCCGCCGGCGAAACGGATATTCTCTATGCGGTCGGCGTCACCCCCGATAAATTGGTCCGCGCCCATAAATTGCTCGAGGCTGGCTGCGACGTAAAGATCGTCGCGGACAATCCTGCGACGGCTGGCGCGATTGCCGCATTCCGCCGGGCGCACGGAGCGGCGATACCGACCCTTATCGAACTCGATGTGGACGGCCACCGCTCTGGCGTCGCGCCCGATGATCCGATGCTGCTTGAAATTGGCGCGGTGTTGCACGAGGCGGGGGCGCTTCGGGGCGTGATGACGCACGCCGGAGAGAGCTACAAGCAAGGCGACGTCGCGCACATCGCCGCCATCGCCGCCACGGAACGCGCCCTCAGCGTCGCCGCCGCCGAACGCTTGCGCATGGCGGGGTTCGCCTGTCCCGTCGTGTCGATTGGTTCGACGCCGACAGCCCGTTTCGCGGAGGATCTGAGCGGAATCACCGAGGTTCGCGCGGGCGTCTACACCTTTCAGGATCTCTTCCAGACAGGTCTCGGCGTCTGCGCCGTGGACGATATCGCGATCGGCGTCGTCACGAGCGTCATCGGCCATCAGGCGCGGAAGAATTGGATCATCGTCGACGCAGGCTGGATGGCGCTGTCGCGCGATCGCGGCACGGCGAGCCAAGAGGTTGATCAAGGATACGGTCTCGTGTGCGATCTCGCGGGCCGTCCAATCGGCGATCTCATTGTCGTTGAGGCGAACCAGGAGCATGGCGTCATCGCATCGCGATCCGGCGCGGCATGTCCTGATCTGCCCGTGGGCGCCCGAGTGCGCATCTTGCCCAATCATGCGTGCGCCACGGCCGCGCAGCACGCGTCCTATGTGGCCATGGATGCGGAAGGCCGTGCCGCAACGTGGCCGCGCATGCGCGGGTGGTGAGCGGCAAATCTTGCGCGATCAGTCTCACCAAATGATCGCGCTCCTGGAAGCGTCAGTTCAGCCCGTCCGCTTCGTTGCAAAGTCGATAAACGCGCGCAGCTTCGGCGAGACCTGATCGCGGCTCGGAAAATAGAGGAAGAGCCCTGGATTATCGGGCATGAAACCGTCGAGCGCGGTTTCGAGAAGGCCCGCGCCGATGAGCGGCCCGATCAGGTCGGTCAACGAATAGGCAAGGCCCACGCCCGCGACGCAGGCCGACAGCATCAACGTGTTGGTGTTGACGATCAGCGGCCCGGCGACCGCGACCTCGATCTCGCGGCCCGCCTCCTCGAACTCCCAGCGATAGAGCCCGCCGCGCGCGGTTTGGCGGAAATTGATGCACACATGCCCGCTCAAATCCTCGGGCCGCTCGGGCCGACCGTGGCGCGCGAAATAGGCGGGCGCGCCGGCGATGCAGAAAGTGGAGGGCGCGGTGAGGCGCACCGCCACCATGTCCGCCGCGATCATCTCGCCAATGCGCACGCCCGCGTCGAACCCCTCTTCGACGATGTTGACCAAACGGTCTTCGACATAGAGTTCGAGTTCAATCTCCGGATAGGCGGCGCAGAAGGCGGGGATCAGAGGCTCCATCAAGCCCTGCGCCACGGACGGGATGTTGAGCCGGAGCCGGCCGGCCGGGCGCCCGCCCAGCGCCTGCACCGCTTCCAGCCCGGCGACGATCGCCGCGACGCCGGAAGTGGCGTGCGCCAGGAAAGCCTCGCCGGCCTCGGTGAGCGCGACATCGCGGGTGGTGCGGGCGAGCAGAGGGGCGCCTGCGCGGGCCTCGAGCTGCTTCACCGTCCAGCTGATCGCGGCGGGCGTCACGCCGAGCTCCCGCGCGGCGGCGGTGAAGCTGCGCCGACGCGCCACCTCAACGAACACCGCTACGCCCTCGAACAGGTTTCGGTTCATTTTTAAATTTTACTTGAAAACGCATCAAGGAAAAAGCGGATTATCTTGATGATGGGGCTGGGCGATCTTCGCGGCGTCGGACGAGACCGACGCCAACGGAGACCGCCATGACCGCTTTTGCTATGAACCGCCGCCAGTTCGGCCTCACCTTCGCAGCCGGCATCGGCGCGGCCGCGCTGGGCGCCGCTCATGCCGCCACGGGCACGTCCAAGGTGCGTTTCGTGAGCGCCGGCGAAACCCTGGTGGGCGATCTCCACGCGCCGTCGCGCCAAGGACGAAAGCCGGCGGTCGCCATCATCGGCCCCATGACGTATCAGAAAGAGCAGGCGCCGACCCAATATGCGCGCCGCCTGGCTGCGGCCGGCTACGTCGCGCTCGCCTATGACAGCCGGTATCGCGGCGAGAGCGGTGGCGCCCCGCGCGCATGGGAAAATCCTGCGCACAAGGTCGAAGATCTGATCGCGGCGGTGGATTATCTCGCGTCGCGCCCTGACGTGGACCCCGCGCGCATTTTCGTGCTGGGCATCTGCCAGGGCTCGTCCGTGGCGGTGGTCGCGGCCGCGCGGTCCGGCAAAGTCGCGGGCCTTGCGACGATCGCCGGCCACTATCGTGACCATGAGGGCGACATCGCCTGGCTCACGCAGGAGGGCTATGACCGCCGCCTCGCGGCCGGCCTCGCCGCGCGCGCCAAATTCCTATCGACCGGCGCGGTGGATTACATCCCGGGCGTTTCGCAAACCGACGCGAATGTCGGCATGCCGGGCGAGCTGCCCTGGAGCTGGTATCAGCCTTGGGCCGATCGCGGCCAATGGGACAATCGCTACGCCGTGATGAGCGACGCGGATTTGCTCGCGTTCGAGAGCCTCGGCGCCGCGCGGCGCCTCACCACGCCCTGGCTGATGATCCATGGCGATGCCTGCTTCCTGCCGCCCGCCGCGCGCCGTCATTACGATGCGCTGCCCGCCGCCACGCGGAAGGCCATGATCTGGGACGACACGCCCCACCTCTCTTATTACGACCAGCCCGCCGATATCGATCGCGCCACCGCGCGCGTCCTCGACTGGTTCGCGCGGAGCTGACCGCGCGCCATCGCTCCAACCGCCCGGAAGACGCGTTAAACCGCCATGCCTGATCTGCAAACAGTGGTGATGTGGCATGGCGGACGGCGCACGAATACAGAAAAAGCCGGAATGCACGGGGAAAGCGCAAACTTCCGATGCGGCTCCGGAAGCGACGTGATCCGCCAGTCAGAGATCGGCTTTGCTTATGGTGGGTGTACAAGGATTCGAACCTTGGACCCGCTGATTAAGAGTCAGCTGCTCTACCAACTGAGCTATACACCCGGCCCATCGGGGCGGCGCCGAGCGCGTGGGGCGACTCAGAGCTGAAATCGATGGAGCGCGGAATTTAACCAAGGCGGGCGGCGGCGCAAGCGAGGAAGCGTCTCCCGGCAGGCGCCGTTCCCAAACGCGTCCGCCCGCCCGGCTTGCATATCCCTCGCCGCCGTCGCGAGCACGGAGATGCGTCGCGCTCCGCGCTCCGCGCCTTGAGTGAGACCGCTTGCGGTTCGGGCGCGGCGCACAGCACTCTAAGGGCAAGGAAACAAACGGGGAGGCCGCTCATGTCGGGCTTTGTTTTGGCGCTGGGCGCATTCGTGTTCATCCATGTGGGCCTCAGCGCCACGGGCCTTCGCCGCGCGCTCGTCGGGCGGATCGGGGAGGGGCCCTATCGGATCGCGTTCTCGCTGGCCTCGGCCGGGCTCATCGCCTGGCTCGTCATCGCCTATGGCCAGATGCGCGCCAACCCGTTCGATCCGCTCAACCAGCCGCTCTGGGCGCCCCCCGATTGGGGCCGGCGCGCGGCGCATACGCTGGTGCTCCTCGGATTTCTCCTCGGCGTGGGCGGGTTGATGACGCCTGGGCCGACGCTGGCTGGCTTTGAAGGCACGCTGAAACGCGATGAGCCCGCCAAGGGCCTCCTGCGCGTCACGCGCCACCCCTTCCTCTGGGGCGTGGCGCTTTGGGGGTTCGGCCATCTCGCGGCCAATGGCGAGCGCTTCGCGCTGATGCTGTTCGGGGGGCTCGCGCTCATGGTGCTCCTGGGCACGCGCTCGATCGACAGGAAAGGCGCGGCGCGCGATCCGGAGGGCTGGGCGCGGTTCGCGGCGGTCACCTCCAACGTGCCGTTCGCCGCGATCGCGCAGGGGCGCAACAAACTGGCGCTGGGCGAGATCTGGCTGCCGCTTCTGGTGGGCGCGGCCGCCTTCGCCGGCATGGCCTTCGCGCACCCGATTCTATTCGGGGCTCCAGCCTTTCCTTAGCGGAGCCTTAAGCCAAACGTCATTATAAAGCCGCGCTTTTGGGGGATAAGCGCGCCATGGCCGCAGCGCTCGTGCTCGACATCGATCATTTCCGGCACATGACCGGAGACGATCCGGCCCTCCAGGCCGAGATCGTGGCGCTGTTCCGCGGTCAGGCGCTGCTCTGGCGCCGGCTGATCATCCCCGATGCGCCCGTGCATACCTGGCGCGACGCTGTGCACACGCTGAAGGGCTCGGCGCGCGGGCTGGGCCTCTGGAAGCTCGCCGAGGCGTGCGAGGCGGCGGAGGCGGCCACGCGCCTCAGCGCGCCGGACGCGCGCGAGATCGCCGCTTTCCTCAGCGAGGTGCAGACCGCGCTGGCCGAGGCGCTGCGCGCGCTGCCGCGCATGGACGCCGCCAACGATTGAAGCCGGTCAGAACAGCGCGCCGCGATCGGCGCCGCCGAGCTTGTCGCTGATCTCGCTCAGCCGCTCATAGGAGCGGAACGCCAGCATGAAGAGCTCGCAGAGAAAGCGCCAATAGACCAGCGCCACAGCCCCCATGGCAGGCGCGAACACCAGCATCAAGAGCCCGCGCAGCGGATTGTTCGGCAAAAGGAAAAGCGCGCCCGCCACCGCGAAGAACACCGCGAGCGCTAGCCCCGCGAGCCCCAGATAATAGATGATCTTGACCAGCAGCGGCCCGAGCAATTTGTCGAAGCCCCAAAAGCGCTGCACGATCGATTGCATCTGAAACCCCGCTCTCTCCAAGGCGTGCTTAGAGCGAATAGCCGCCGTCGGCTACGAGCGTGGCGCCGGTGACGGTCGGGCAATCCACAAGCAAGGTTTCGGTGAGACGGGCGATGTCGTCGGCGCTGGCGAAGCGCGCCAGCGGCGTGCCCATGGCGGCCAGCTTGTCGAAGGCGGCGCGCTCCGAGCCGGTCTCGTCCACCAGATCCTGAAAGAAGGGCGCGTCGCGCCACATTGGCGTTTCAACCCCGCCCGGCGCGATGGCGTTGACGCGGATGCGGTCGGGCGCGCCCTCCTTGGCGGCCACGCGCATGAGTTGGAGGAGGCCCGCCTTGGAGGCGCCGTAGGCGCCCGTGCCCACTTCGGCCTTGAAACCCGTGGCCGAACCGATCAGCACGACCGCGCCGCCATCGGAATTGTTGCGCATGAACGGCATCGCCGTTTGCAACGTCAAGAACGCGCCGTCGAGATTGATGGAGACGACGCGGCGCCATTCCTCGAGCGTTGTCTCCGCGATAGGCGAGGCGCTGGCTATACCGGCGCTGACCACGGCCCAATCGAGCCGCCCATAATGCGCCGCGATGAAGCCGCGCGCATCGCGCCAGCGCTGTTCGTCGCGGACATCCATGGCCAGCATGGAGACGCGCTCGGGCGGATCGGAAAGGCTGTCGGCGGCGGCGGCGAGCGCATCCTCGTTGCTGTCGATGAGAAGAAGGCCCCCGGTCGCAAGCCGCGCGAGGCGGTGCGCGATCGCAAGGCCGATGCCGGAGGCCGCGCCGGTGATGAGCGCGACCGGATTGAACGGGCTCGATTGAGCGGACAGCGTATCCATGCGCGCGAAAAAGCCATGGCGCTTCGTGCTTGGCAATCGGGCCGCGCGCACAGGCGCGTGAAAAGGGGCGCGTGAAGGCGCATGAAAAAGGGGCGGACCGGTTTCCCGATCCGCCCCCAAGAACTTCAGTGTGACGCGCGCTTTAGAATTCGCGGCGCGCCGTGACGCCGAACGTACGCGGCTGATTGGTGTGGAACGCCAGACGCGCGCGCCCGCCGCGTTCGCGGTCGAAGGCGAGGTTGGCGTTTTCATCGGTCACGTTGTTCACGTAGGCGATGAACGACCAGGGGCCGGCGTCGACGCCGCCATTGATGTTGAGGATGGTGTAGCTGTCGAGTTCGAGATCGACGACCGTGCCTTCCGCGCCCGTGGCGCCGCCGAACGGCAGGCCCGAGACGAAGGTGCGCGGATTGTCCACCTGGTCGGACGGCTGCGTGAAGCGGCTGCCGACATGCTGCACCGAGGCGGCCACGAAGGCTTCGGTTTCATTGGCGAACAGGTTCAGCGGGAAATAATACGCCGCGGTGGCGGCGAATTGATATTCCGGCACGGAGGCGAGGCGATTGCCTTCCTCGATGCCGCCGATGACGTTGCCGCCGCCGTCGCGCACGGTGGAGTCGAACTCCGCTTCCGTGACCGAACCGGCGAACGAGAATTCAAGCCCATCGACGGGCATCCAGCTGAATTCCGCTTCCAGGCCCGAGGCGTGCGCTTCGGGCACATTGAACGAAATCCGCGACGAGCAGGAGCCCGCGTCGAGCGTGACCTGCAGATCGGAGATGTCGTTGTAGAAGACGGCCGCGTTGAACGTGAAGCTGGGGCGCGACACCTTCACGCCGGCTTCGTAATTCCACGAGGTTTCGTCTTCGTAGGATTGGAAGTCGCCGAAGATGGCTTCATCCTCGGGCGTGCACAGCGGCACGTTCAGCGGATCGTTGACGCCGCCAAGGCGGAAGCCCTGGCTCGCTTGCGCGTTGAAGGTGACGTCGTCGGTGGCTTCATAGCTTGCGATCACGCGCGGCGTGACGCCGTCGGATTCGGTCGCGTCGGTGCGGTTGTCGCCGTTGGAGAAGACGCCGCCCGACGTGAACGAACGCTCTTCCTCGAACGAATACCAGCGCGCGCCGACCGTGAGCGTCAGCTTCTCGGTGACGTCGTAGCTCGCTTCGCCGAACACCGCGACTTGCTCGATGCTGTAGGGCAGGTCCGAATTGTAGGGCGAATCCGGGCCATAGCCGTTCGCGGTTTGCGCCGAGGTCGGGAAATCATTGTCCGGATCGGCGTCCGCGTTGACGATGGCGGCGTAGGCGTCCTGCGCGGCGTCATAGCCGGGCGTTGGAAGGCGCTGCGCGTAGACCCGCTCGACGTCCGAATAGAAGGCGCCGACCAACCATTGGAACGGGCCATCGCCATTGGAGGCGAGACGCACTTCCTGCGTGAATTGCTCCAATTCCGTGGTGTCGCGGAGGTTGGAGGGGATCAGCACGGCGGCCGGATCGAAGCCGAGATCGATGGTGACCGAACCGGTCAGCGCGCTGGCGTCGCGGCTCACCAGGATTTCGCGATCGAGATAAGAGGTGATCGAGGTCAGCGTCACGCCGCCCAGATCCCAATTCACGTTCACGTCGGCGAGCATGGTCTCGTCGGTGAATTGCTCGTCGAGCAGCAGGAATTGCTCGCGCTCGCCAAGCTGCACCGGATCGGAGAGGAACGGATTGGCGTAGAGGTTGAACACCTCTTGGCGGTTGAAGCCGTTCACCTCGACGTCCTGATAGACGATGCGCGGCGTGATCGTGAGGTTCGGCGTCGCCTGGACGGTCAACGCCGCGCGCACGCCCGTGCGCTCGCCGTCATTGACGTCTTCCGAGCGCGCGCCGCCCGGACGCAGCGCGTCGATGAAGCCGGCATATTCGGTGTGATAGCCGACCACGCGCAGCGCGGCGGAATCGCCGATCGGCGCATTGATCATGCCCTTGATGTGGCCGCCCGTGCCGCCATCGGTGAGCGTGTTGACATTGCCTTCCAGCGACCCGGAGAACACGCCGAGTTCGGGCTGGTTGGTGATGTAGCGCACCGTGCCGCCGACCGAACCGGAGCCGAACAGCGTGCCTTGCGGGCCGCGCAGCGTTTCAACGCGATTGAGGTCGAAGAGATCGAGATCGGGCGTGAACAGCGACAGCGAAACGACGCTCTCGTCGAGATAGACGCCGACTTGCTCTTTCACGCCCGGCTGGTCGCGCACGATCTGGCCGGCGCTCACGCCGCGCAGCGCGACTTGGCTTTGGCCCGGGCCGAGGTTTTGGATCGCGAGACCGGCGACATTGCGCGAAATGTCTTCCAGCGTCGTCGCGCCGGTGCGCTCGATGTCTTCTTGGGTTTGCGCGTTCACCGAGAACGGCACGTCCTGGATCGAGGTCGCGCGCTTGGTGGCGGTGACGACGATTTCATCCGATGAATCTTGCGCCAAGGCCTGGCCGCCAAGCGGCGCGGCGGCGGCGAAAGCTGCAAGCAGCCAACTTTTTCCAATTTTCATTCAGGGGCTCCCTCGCGCCGTGCGCGAATCGCGTTGTTGATTTTCTTCTGACTTCGAAAGCGGGGGCTGCGCGCGACGCGACGAGGCGCGTTTGGCGCGCATACCCGCACCCTTGCCGCATACCCGCCAAGCGAAGGCCGAATCGTCAACACAATCCGCCTGGATCGGGCTTGCCGGCGCGATAAGTCTTGGCGAATGTGACGCGAATGCCACAATTTCACAGGATTTATCCCCATGCGCGCGACTAGGAGAGCGGTGCTCGGCGCGGCCGGCGGCGCGGCTGGCGTGAGCGCGTGCGCGACCGTTTCGGCCCCGCCCGCGCCGTCCGATCGCTACGATGCCATCGTCGTCGGCGCCGGCGTGTTCGGCGCCTGGACGGCCGTGCATTTGCGGCGCGCCGGCAAGCGCGTTCTGCTGGTGGATCAGATGGGGCCGGGCAATGCGCGCGCCGCATCTGGCGGGGAAAGCCGCGCCACGCGCTCCATCTATGGCCGCGACCGCGTCTACACCGCGATGGCGCACGCCTCGCTCGTCGAATGGAAGGCGGTGTCGGCGCGCGCATCGCTGCCGCTCTTTCACGATACGGGCGTGCTCTTCCTCTTCAACGAGATGGTTCCGTATGCGCGCGAGTCCATCGAGGCGCATCGCGCCTTGAATTTGCCCTTGCAGGAGATCGATGCGCGCGCCATGGCGCGGCGCTGGCCCCAATTCGATTTCAGCGGAATAGCGTTCGGCCTCTATCAGCCGGAATTCGGCGCGCTGATGGCGCGCCGCGCGGTGCAGGAAATCGTCGCGCGCTTCGTGGAGGAGGGCGGCGAATATCGTCTCGCGCACGCCGCGCCCGATCCGCGCGACGGTCATGCAATTGTGCTGAACGGCGCGCGTGCGCACGCGGAGTCCGTCATCTATGCGTGCGGGCCATGGCTGCCGAAATTGTTTCCCGACGCCGTCGGCGCGCGCATGTTCGTCACGCGCCAGGAGATTGCATTCGTCGCGCCGCCGGACGGCGATATGGCGTTCGAAAAAGAGCGTCTGCCCACATGGGCCGATTTCAATGGCGGCGATCTCTATTACGGCTTTCCCAATCTCGAAGCGCGCGGTTTCAAACTTGCGCGCGACGCGCATGGCGCGCCTTTCGATCCCGATACCGGCGATCGGCGCATGAGCGAAGAGGGCGCTTCGCTGTTGCGCGCTTATCTCGCGCGCCGCTTTCCCGCGCTCGCGGCGCGGCCATTCTCGGAATTCCGCGTCTGCCAGTATGAAAACAGCTCCAATGGCGATTTCCTCATCGATCGCCATCCCGATGCGGCGGGCGCGTTTCTGCTCGGCGCGGGATCGGGCCACGGCTTCAAGCATGGGCCGGAGGCGGGCCGCCTGATGGCCGATCTCGTGCTCGGGCGCGCGGCCGAGCCCGATCCGCGGTTCGCGCTGGCCTCCAAGGCGACGACGCATCACCGCGAAGTGTTGTAGGCGCCGCGCCCGCTTTGCGGCCGCGCGCTGAAAGAGCGTATAAGGCTCGCCATGACCCGTTTCGCGCTGCAATTCGGCAAGACCCAGCCAGGGCTCACTTATCTGGAGCGCTCCACCGCCTATGGCTTATGTCCGCGCGGGGACGCCTTGGCGCTGGTGCGCATCGGTCCGGCCGCGCCCTACGAATATGATCTGCCCGGCGGGGGCGTGGAGGCCGACGAGGACGAGGCCGCCGCGCTGATGCGCGAATTCCTGGAGGAGACGGGCCTCACCGTCTGGCCCACGCGCGTGGTGGGCCGCGCCGGCCAATTCTGGGTCAATCGCGGTGAGCCGCGCAATTCGCTGGCGACCTTCTACGAAGTGGAATTGTCCGCCGCCGACAGCGCGCCGACCGAGCCCGATCACGAACTCGTTTGGGTGAGCGCCGCCGACGCGCTGCTCAAGGTGCGCCATGAATCGCACGCTTGGGCGATCCTGCATTGGCAGCGCGCGCGCCGTGAATCGCGCGGCCCCGGCGTGCAGCGCGGCGGCGATTAGATCCGCGCTCTAGATCGTGATTTAGCCTTCGCCGCCGGTTGGGCGGAACAGGCTGTCGAGCAGCGAGCGATTGCGGAATTCCATCGGCGCCAGCAATTCCGCCTCGGCGGCGAGCGTCGGCGCCGGCACGGCCTGCAACGGCCGCGCGCGCACCAGCCGCCCGCGCACGAACGGCTCTTCCAATTCGGCGGAGATATAGGTCGGCCCGCCGACATCGATTGTCGGCGCGTCCACTGGCTCGAACGGCATCTGCGGCGCGGTCGCTTCGGCCGATTGCGTGCCGTCCTCGAACATGCGCATGAGGCCCGCGCCGCCGCCGGCCACCAGCGCGATCACGCCGAAGAACACCGCCGCGCGTTGGCGCAGCCCGGGCGGGGGCGCCTTGCCCAGCACCGCCTGGCGCAAACGCTCCTCCAGCGCTTGCCATTCGGCGCCGCCGCGATCGCCGCGCCATTTGCTGAAATCGATCGGATCGTGCGTGCGCTTGCCGTGCGCGGGCGCGATGTCGCGCGCGATCTCGATCTCGATCAGCGGGCCTTCGCCGCCATCTTCAACCCATTTCCAAACGTAAGGCGAGGAATTGCCGTCGACGGACCAGACGATGACGCGGCACTCGTCCGGCCGATCGGGGTTCTTCAATTCATCGAGGCCCACGCGCCCCGCCGTTGTGGAGACGACGAAGCCCTCCGCGCTCAAGAGGCGGGCGATGTTGCGCGCCACATCCAATGCATCCCAGGCGCAAACAAGGCGTATCCCAATCATGATTGAACCGGACCCGGACATGTTTGTTGAAACGTGTTGTTAGCACATTCCGCCGGCCGCGCTACGAATCGATTGTGAATGTTCGGTACGCACCTGTGGGAAAAATTAAAAAGCCGTCAGTGTTCATGCGGGCGTACGGTCTTTTCTCCACAGGCTTCGCGCGCAGTTTGACGCTTCATTTCGTGGACGATCGCGCAACGTTCCCCATTCGGTCCGATGGCCGCGCGCTCCATGCGCATCCTCGCGCGCGCAGCCTAATTCGCGCGCGCGCTGAACAGCGAAATCGTGCCGGCGAAGGCGCTGAAGCGGCGCTGTTCATCCACGGCCTTGAAGCCCGCTTCGCGCAGAAGACGGCGCAGCGTGTCGCTCTCCACGGCGCGCGGCGCCCGTAGCGCGCGCGCGACGCCGCCAAGGAAGCGCCCGCTCAACACGCCCACGCCCGGACCGGCCATTTCGGCGAGATGGATCTGGCCGTCGGCGCGCAAGGATTCGTGCGCGGCGCGCAGGATCAGCCCTTGTTCGTGCAGCGGCATTGCGTGCAGCGCCATGCTGGCGACGACCTTTGTCGGCGCCCAGCTGGCGGTGAGATGCGCCAGGTCGCGGCCAAGACCGCGCAGGAAAGTGATCGAGACGCCGGCTTCACGCGCGCGCTCCTCGGCGCGGGCGAGGGCGGCCGCGTCGGGGTCGACGGCGATGATCGCCGCGCGCGGGGCGGCGGCGGCCAGGGCCAACGTCATCGCCCCATCCCCGCAGCCGATCTCCACGATCACGTCGTCCAGCCTGGGCGCGATCTGCGCCACGAACGCGCGCCGCCAGCCGCCGTCGCCGAGCCCGGCCATCGCGTCGATGAGCGGGATGAGCCGCTCATCGTCCAGCAAGCGGGGGAGCGTTGCGGATGCCATGGCCCATCCTTCTCCCGCCGGACTTGGACTGCATATGAATAGTGCGAAGGAATTCGCTTAAACGGCGCGGTGTTGCGTTCGCGCAACATGTATGTGTTGCGAACGGAAAACGATCATAGCGTTAAAGCGCCTTCATCTTCGCGTTTGGCCGGCGGCCGGTTCGGGCCTAGGCTGACGGTGCGCCGCGGGATCGGCGCGCGACCGGGGACCCTTCATGGAGATGACGTCGCTTCTGCCCGTCCTCGCGCAGGCGTTCGGCGGGCTCTTGGCGGCCAACGTGCTCGCCGGCCTCACGCGGGGCGGCGGAGGCGCGCTTGGCAGGTCCTTCGCCGGGATCGTCGGCGGGGCGGCGGCCGGTCAGCTCGCGCCGCTCCTTGTGGACGCGCGCCCGCTGATCGACAGCCTGTTCGCGCTCGCCCAGGGCGACGCCGGCCTCTATCTGGGCAATCTCCTGCTGGGCGCTGGCGGCGGGGGCTTTCTGGGCCTCGTCGCGGGTTTGCTGTTTCGCCCGCGCAGCTAGCTTAAGAAGGGACGATGCGCGTCCCGCCCCATTTGCCGTTTCTCCAAGGCC
This sequence comes from uncultured Caulobacteraceae bacterium, assembly GCA_964563395.1. Lineage (GTDB taxonomy): Bacteria > Pseudomonadota > Alphaproteobacteria > Caulobacterales > Aquidulcibacteraceae > JBEVOS01. The sequence goes on along the minus strand of CAZLWK010000007.1, from coordinate 13,630 downwards.
CGCCCGAATTCGTGGTCGGCCTCAAGCCGATCGCGCCCGAAGCTTGGCTGCATCCGGACACCGAGGCGGACTGGCTGCCCGAAAAGCGCCGGCTCCTGGCCGAGCGGCGCGCCGAGGTGTTCGCGCAAACGCCAGGGTCGGAGGCGGCGCAGGCCGAAGCGTGCGCCCTGATCGCGCCGGAGGCGCCCGTCCAGGACCTCATCAGCGCCGGCTGGGTGGTGTCGGACGATCTGTGCCTCATGGAGAAGCGGGAGGGGGCCTGGGCGCTGAGCGCGGCCGTGCTCTGCGCGCCCAGCCATTGGTCGCTCGCGGCCAATATTGGCGGGCCGCTCACGCATCTGCATGGGCCCGTGCCCGACCGCCTCGGCCCGGACGGCGCGCAAGGCCTGCCCGGGCGCATCGCGCGCGTGTTCGACATGCTGCGCGCCGGCGCGATCCTGGAGCGCAAGAATTGGAGCATTCAGGCCGGCGGGGCGCGCTTCGCCCCCTCCAGCGCGCCGCTGCGCGCCCGGGCGGAGGCCGCGCCGGAATCGGAGGCGCTCGATCTCCTGCATCTGCGCGTGGAGCGCCAGACCATCCGCGCGCTCCCGGAGAGCGGAGCGGTGCTGTTCACGATCCGCGTGGCGACCGATCCCTTGCGCGCCGTGTTCGCGGTGGAGGGCGCGCGCGCGGCGCTCCAGCGCGCCTACGAGGCCGCCCCCGCCCATGTCCGCGCCTATAAGGGCTGGGCGAGCTATGATCGGCTGATGGCGGCCGCGTTCGCCATGGCATGAGCGGCGGGAACCGGACCGCGCGGCGCGCCGTACAAGGCCCATGAGAAAGCTTCTGCTTGCATGCGCCGTCATCGCGCTCTCGGGCTGTATTCTGCCCCCGGTCAATCGCGCGCCCGACATTCCGCTTGAGACGGCGCAATCCGTCGACGTCACGCGCTATGTCGGCCTGTGGTACGAGATCGCGCGCTATCCCAATTTCTTCGAGCGCGATTGCGAGGGCGTCACCGCGGAATACGCGGTGCGCGCGGACGGCCGCATCGACGTGGTCAATACGTGTAGAAAGGGCGCGCCTGACGGTCCCGTGGAGAGCGCCGAGGGCGTTGCCCGCATCGTCGATCCGCAAACCAATGCAAAATTGAAGGTGCGCTTTGGCGGCCCCTTCGAGGGCGATTATTGGGTGCTCGACCGCGCCGAGGATTATACCTGGGCGCTGGTCGGTGAGCCGCGCGGGCGCTTCCTTTGGATCCTGGCGCGCGAGCCGACCATCGACGATGCGCTGCGCGCCGATCTCCTCGCGCGCCTCAGCGCGCGGGGCTATGACGTCAGCCAGCTCTATTGGCCGCGCCAGCCGCCAACCTGAACGCAATCGGGCGAAGGCGTTCAAGTTGCGCTCAGCTTCACTCCTCTAGAACCCCCTCATTCGAGCAGGCGAGGACGCTCGAAATGAACACGGGATACACGGAGTGAAGATGATGAAGCGTTTCCTTTCCGGCGTCGCCGCCCTCGCCGTCTTCGCGTCTTTGGGCGCAGCGCCGGCGTTCGCGCAGAACCGCACGGTGATTAGCCAATATGGCTATGGCAATGGCACGGCGACCGTGCAGCAAGGCCGCCACAATGGCGCGGCCCAGGTTCAGGACGGGCGCTGGAATTATTCGCGCGCCTATCAATCGGGCTACGACAATTATCTGCGCATGCAGCAAGGCGGATCGCGCAACGAAGCGATCACCGAGCAGCGCGGGCGCGATAATCTCGCGGTGACCGGCCAAGAGGGCAGCCGCCTGCGCGCCGGCATCGTCCAAAGCGGGCGCGGCAATGTCTCGGGGATCGCCCAGATCGGCCGCGGCTCCATCGCCACCACGGATCAAGCGGGAACCAACAACACCACCGCCGTGATTCAAGTGGGCGATCGCCAGGACGCGGCGGTCACGCAACGCGGCCACAACAATATCAGCGTCGTCGTGCAGGGCGAATAAATCACGCTGATGATCCGCTGCGCGGAAGGACGCGTCTTGGCGTCCTTCCGCAAGGCTTCTTCCGGAGGTCGTGCGATGAAATCCTTGCTTTTGGCCGTTTCCGCGTTGGCGATGTCCGCGTGCGCGGCGGCGGCGACGCCTTCGCCATCCGCGACGAGCGCGGCCGCTATCGCGCATCCCGCCGCCCCCGTCGCGGCGCCCGCGCCAGCCGCGCCGGTCGCCGAAGCGTCCACGCGACTCCAAGCCGCGTCCTACGCGCCCGCCATCGATTGCGCCGTGCGCACCACGCGGACGCGCAATGGCGTGAAATTCGAGGCGGTCGCCTATGGCGGCGCCTATGACGCGCTCTCGGGCGAGTACGAATTCGTGCTCACGCGCTCGGGCGCGGGCGGCTCGTCCGACGTGTCGCAAGGCGGGCCGTTCGATGTCGCGCCGGGTGAGACGCAGGTTCTCTCCGAATCCGAATTCAACATCGATCGCGGCGCGCGCGTGCGCGCCCGCCTTGTGCTGCGCGACAGCGACGGCGTTGTTTGCTCTGACGAGTATCGCTCATGAACACGAAGCTCAAATCCATCGCGGCGGCCGGCTTGATGGCCGGTCTCTTCGCCATCGCCGGCGTCGGTGAAGCCTCCGCGCGCGGCCATTTCTACGATTACGTCAATCGCGCGCGTGTGGAGCAAAGCGGCGTCTCCAACGCGGCGGGCGTGGGTCAGTTCGGCGCCGGCAACAGCGCGGGCGTGTCGCAGAGCGGCGCGTACAATACCGGCGTCGTGCGCCAGAATGGCGATGGCAATACCGGCACGCTGATCCAACGCGGGCAGGGCCATACCGGCGCGGTGGTGCAGAACGGAAACAGCAATACTGGCTGCCTCATCCAACTCGGACGCGGCCAGACCGGCGTGCTGACGCAGAATGGCGGCGAACACGGCTATTGGCTGCAGACGCCCGGCGGCACGCGCCAAGTGTGGGGCCGCGGCTGGACCTATCGCTGCACGGGGGAGTGGCGCTAGTCCAGGTCGGCGAAACGTACCGCAAGGTGCGGCGCGGCGGCGGGCGCGAGCGTCTCATGGAAACCGACGCGCGTAACGTTCGCCCAGACTTTTCCCGCCGGCGCGCGGTGCGCGATGATGGCGCGCTCTTCCACGTCCACCACCCAATATTCGATCACGCCCGCTTCGGCATAAAGCGGACCTTTGGTGTTGAGGTCATAATCGAGCGAGGAGATCGCGATCTCCACCACAAGAAGGGCGTGGGCCGCCATGATCGCGCCGTCCGCATGCGCGCGGGGCATCACGACGATGTCCGGCTCCACGGCGGTCGATGGGCCAAGCTGGATTGTCGGCTCGGCCAACGCGCGTGTTTCGCCCTCATGCAGCACGAACCACCGCAGAAGGCGGTTCTTCAGCTGAAAATGCGGCGCCGATTGGGGAGACATTTCAACGATCTCCCCGTTGATCAATTCAAGCCGCGCATCGCGCCCAAAGGCGCCGGCTTCCGCCGCCTTCACAAATTCGGCGAAGCGCAGTGCGCGGCTGCGCGGCGGCGTCTCACGGGGTGGGGCGGCGGTGTCAGCCATGACGCAGTTTAAACCATCGCCGCCTTAAGAGACAGACCTACCGGCTCAGCTCCCGCATCGCCTCCTCGAGCCCGTGCAGCGTCAGCGGGAACATGCGCTCGGGGCCGATAATGTCGCGGATGAGATTGACGCTCGCCGTGTGATCCCAGTGCGCGCGCGGCACCGGATTGAGCCACACCACTTTCTCGTAAATGTCGGTGACGCGGTGCAGCCAGAGCGCGCCGGGCTCCTCGTTCCAATGCTCCACCGAGCCGCCCGGATAGGTGATCTCGTAGGGGCTCATCGTCGCGTCGCCGACAAAGATCACTTTATAATCGTGCGGAAATTTGTGCAGCACGTCGATCGTGTTCAGCTTCTCGCTCGCGCGCCGGCGATTGTCCTTCCACACCTCTTCGTAGAGGCAATTGTGGAAGTAGAAATATTCGAGATGCTTGAACTCGGTGCGCGCGGCGCTGAACAGCTCCTCGCACATCTTGATGTGGCTATCCATCGAGCCGCCAATATCGAAGAACAGCAGCACCTTGATCGTGTTGCGCCGTTCCGGCCGCATCAGGATGTCGAGATAGCCTTGCCGCGCGGTTGAGCGGATCGTGCCGTCGAGATCGAATTCGTCCGGCGCGCCGGTGCGCGCGAATTTGCGCAAGCGCCGCAGCGCCACTTTGATGTTGCGCGTGCCGAGTTCGACATTGTCGTCGAGATTCTTGTATTCGCGCTTGTCCCACACCTTGACGGCGCGGCCATGGCGGCTCTTGTCCTGGCCGACGCGAATGCCTTCCGGGTGATAGCCGTCCGCGCCGAGCGGGCCCTGGCCGCCGCGGCCGAGCTTGTCGCCGGTCTTGCCCTTGGCGTCCTCGCCGTTTTCGCGCTGCTCCTGGATCCGCTTCTTCAGCTCCTCCATGAGCTTGTCCCAGCCGCCCATCTTCTCGATTTCGGCCTTTTCCTCGTCGCTGAGATATTTCTCGGTCAGCGCCTGGAGCCATTCGGCCGGCAATTCGCCCTCGATGGCGTCCTTTGTGTATTCCAGGCCCTTGAAGACATGGCCGAACACCCGGTCGAACTTGTCGATATGGCGCTCATCCTTCACCAGGGTGGCGCGCGACAGATAATAGAAATCGTCGATCCGAGGCGGGATGACGTCCTTCTCCAGGCACTCGATCAGCATCAAATATTCCTTGAGGCTGACCGGCACCTTCGCGTCGCGAAGCTCGGTGAAGAAGCGTTGGAACATGAAGTGTTGCTCCGAAAAATCGACGACCTATTGCGCGCCGCCGCCGCTGGGGCGGCTTTCGCGGCGGGCGAGGAAGGCCAGGCGCTCGAACAGCTGCATGTCCTGCTCGTTCTTCAGAAGCGCGCCGTGCAGCGGCGGGATCAGCTTGCCGGGATCCTTCGAGCGGATGGTTTCGGGATCGATGTCGTCGGTGGCGAGCAGCTTGAGCCAATCGAGCAATTCGCTGGTGGAGGGCTTCTTCTTGAGGCCGGGCACCTTGCGCATGTCGTAGAACACTTTGAGCGCCTCGGAGACGAGCCGCTCCTTGATGCTCGGGAAATGCACCTCGATGATCTGCTTCATCGTCTCTTCGTCGGGGAAGCGGATATAGTGGAAGAAGCAGCGGCGCAGGAACGCGTCCGGCAGCTCCTTTTCATTGTTCGAGGTGATGATCACGATCGGGCGCACCTTGGCCTTCACCGTGCGGTCGAGCTCGTAGCAATAGAATTCCATCCGATCGAGTTCTTGAAGAAGATCGTTCGGGAATTCGATGTCGGCCTTGTCGACCTCGTCGATCAGAAGGAGCGGGCGCTTCTTGGCCTCGAACGCCTCCCAGAGCTTGCCCTTCTTGATGTAGTTCTCGATCTCGGTGGCGCGCGGATCGCCGAGTTGGCTGTCGCGCAGGCGCATCACGGCATCGTATTCGTAGAGCCCCTGGGCGGCCTTGGTGGTCGATTTGATGTGCCATTCGATCAGCGGCGTGCCGAGCGCCTTGGCCACTTCCAGCGCCAAGACGGTCTTGCCGGTGCCGGGCTCGCCTTTGACGAGGAGCGGGCGCTCCAGTGTGATGGCGGCGTTCACGGCCACCTTCAGATCTTCCGTGGCGATATAGCGTTCAGTGCTTTCAAAGCGCATGCGAGCGAGCCCTCTAAGCCAGGACGGCCAAGGGCTCCCCGCCCCGGACGTAAGTTCCCGTTAAGCCTAGAGGGCCGGGCCGCCGATGGGAAGGAGGGGGCGATACCGGCTTTTCGAGCCGCCCGCGCGCCGGTCCGGCTGCATGGCTTCAGGTGTTGTAAATTTTCATTAACGGACGCGGTTCATTCCTCGATCCCCAAGGTCGGGCGCCAGCACGGAGCCCGAAGGGGGTCGTCATGCCGCTGAAGCTGTCCTTGCGCCCTGGTGAGAAATTCGTCGTCAACGGCGCGGTGGTCCAGAACGGCGACCGGCGCGCGGCCCTGGTGCTGCAGAACAAGGCCTCCGTGTTGCGCGAGAAGGACATCATGCAGCCCGAGGAGGCCGACACGCCCGCGCGGCGCATCTATTTCCCGATCATGCTCATGTATCTCGACGCCGACGGCCAGGATAAGGCCCATATGGAATTCGCCGCGCGGCTGGCGGAATTCATGGGCGCGGTGCGCGATCCCGCGATCCTGGCCGAATGCGTGGGCGTGTCGCGCGAAGTCATTGCAGGCGAATTTTACCGGGCGTTGATGCGCTGCCGCAAATTGATGGCCTACGAAGAGCAGACTTTAGGGTTGGCGCATGTCGATTCAGGCCTATCAGCGCGCAGCCACGCAGGCTGACAGCCCGCGCGAGCTGGAATACCGCGCGTTCGGGAAAGCGACGGCCGGCCTTCTCCGCGCCAAGGAGGAGGGGCGCGCCAATCTCGGCGCGCTCGCCCAGGCGCTCGCCGACAATCGCCGCCTCTGGTCCATGCTCAGCGCCGATTGCGCCATGGAGGGCAATCAGCTTCCCCCCGCCATGCGCGCCAGCATCATTTCGCTGGCGATCTGGGTGGGGCGCCATTCGAGCGCGGTGCTGCGCGAGGGCGCCGACCTCGATCCGCTGATCGACATCAACCGCACCATGATGGAAGGGCTCGCGCCGCGCTGAGCGCCAAGCGTAAGTTTTGTTTACGCTTGAGTCGCGTGCGCCCTCCTTCTTGCCTGTCGTCGCGGCAGAAAATGCAGGGCGCTCGGCAAAATTTGCCCGGCTGGAATTGCCCGGCGCCGACGCGTTTTAACGTTTTCCTCTTCAAAAGCTTGAAGCGCGCCGCGCGGCGTTAACCGAATCGGCCGGGCGCGGCTCTTGCTTAATGCGAAGCGGCCAAAGAGCCGCGTCGCGCAAAATGCGCGTCGCAATCCCGTCCAGAAGGACCACACATGACCAGCGTGAACACCAATTATGGCGCTCTCGTCGCGCTCCAATCCCTCAACCAGACCACCAAGCAGCTCGCCGACGTGCAGAGCGCGATCAATACCGGCCTCAAGGTCGCGTCCGCCAAGGACAATGGCGCCGTGTTCGCCATCGCCGAAGGCCAGCGCGCCCGTGTCGCTTCGCTCGGCGCCGTCAATGACGGCATCGATCGCGCGACGTCGGTGATCGACACGGCCCTCTCGGCCGGCGAAGCCATCGGCGGCATTCTCAAGCAGCTGAAGGAAAAGGCCGTCGCGGCGCAAGCCAACGACCTCTCCCAAGACCAGCGCAACGCGCTTCAGGCCGACTTTGACGCCCTGCGCGATCAGATCGACCAGATCGCCGACGCCGCCACGTTCAACGGCTCGAACCTCGTCAACGGCACCAACCTCACGGGCGGCGCTTCGCCGTTCGAAGTGTTGACGTCGGATACGTCCGGCTCGGGCAGCGGCCGTTACAATCTCGAAACGCTCGCGCTCAACGCCGACAACCTCTCGGCTTCGGGCGAATCCCTCGCCACGGCGACGGGCCTCACGATCAACGCCAACGACACGCTCGAATTCTCGATCACGACCGGCAATGTCACCGAAACGCTTTCGGTCGACGTTGACGCGACCGACACGATCCAGGATCTCGTCGATCGCATCGGCACGGCCACCAATGGCCGAATCACCGCCACCTACAGCGAAACCACCGGCGAAATCACGTACCAGTCGAACGAAGACTTCACCGTCACGTTCACGGACGGCGCCGGCACGGCCGTTGACGACGACGGCATGCTCGACGGCACCGACGGCGTCGCCGGCACCTCGTTCGCCACGGTTGTCGCGCCCGGCACGGGCTCGAACCAGATCACCGTGTCTGGCTTCGATTTCCGTCTCGGCATCGGCGGCCAGGCGCTCGCCACCGTCACCAGCGCGCTCGACATCTCGACGTCGGCTGGCGGCGTCGCGGCGTCCGACGCGATCGACACCGCGCTCACGGCGCTGAACTCGAACCTCGCCACCCTTGGCGCGCAAGCCAAGGCGCTCGACGTGCAAAAGACCTTCCTGGGCAAGCTCAGCGACTCGATCGAGGCCGGCATCGGCAACCTCGTCGACGCCGACCTCGCCAAGGAATCGGCGCGTCTGCAGGCCCTGCAGGTCAAGCAACAGCTTGGCGCGCAGGCGCTGGCGATCGCCAACCAGGCGCCGTCCATCGTGCTCTCCTTCTTCCGCTAAAGCGAAGAGGCGTAAGGCGGGGCCCGTTCATCGGGCCCCGCCGATCGCCGCTTCCTGGCGGAGAAAGAGCGCGATGCTTTTTAAAGAGAGCGGCCCATGACGACGCCGATCTCCCCCGCGACTGCAACGCTCAGCGTTCAATTATTGCCGGTATGGCGCGCCGAGCTCGCCCCCGCGTCCGACAAGGACGCCCAGCAGCGTCCGACGACGCCTGCATCCCCCGTCGCGCTCGCGCCGGAAACTGTCGAACAGCTCGAACCGTCGAAATTGCGCGTCGAGATCGACACATTCTCCGGCCGTTTCGTGCAGACCTTCCTCAGTCCGCAGACGCAGGAAGTGTTGTTGAAATATCCGCGCGAAGGCGAGCTGGAATTTTCCCGCGCCATCACGGCTTACGTGAAGGCGTTGAACGCGCGCGATTGAATGCATCCGCCCGCGCCTGCCGCGCGCGGCCTTCACGCGCGTCGCGACTCAAAAGATAAATCGATCCTTAAAATAACGCCGCGGCCGCCGTTAGCGTTAACGCTCTATTAATACATTTACGCTTTCTTCACCATTGCGGCGAAGCGCTGCGCGCGGACCTCAGAAGAGCGCGCGATCCGAAGGAGCGTTGGCATGGTGAGCACGGTGACGCCGAATGGCGGCCCCAATGGCGGCTTGAGCGTTCAAGTTTCAAATCTCGAGGCGCGGGCGCCGCGCACGCAATTGTCGCTGCCGCAAAAGCCGCTCGGCGACGCCGCCTCCAGCTCCATCTCCGATACGCAGGCCGCCTGGCGCGCCGCGCGTCAAAGCGTGGATCAGGGGCTCGACGCGCTCGATCTGGCGCTCGGCGCGGGGCGCGACGCGCTCGCGCTGCTCAATCGCATCGGCGAAAAGGCGCGCGCCGGCGAAGACGCGCAAGACGACATCGCCGCTTACGACACGCTGCTGCGCACGAGCGGGGCGGGGCTTCTCCTCGGCGAGGATCTGATCGTCTCGGCCGAGCCGGGCGGCGCCGCCATCGTCATCGCCGGGCTCGACGCCCGCGCGGGCGCGGCCGTTTCGCTGCCGGCGCAGGGCGCCGAAGCCGATCTCGCGCGCGCCGCCCAGGATGGCGCGGTATTGCTGCAAGCGCATCTGACGCGGCTTGAAGGCGCCGCGCGCGGCCTCGATTCACATGCCGGCCTGCTCGCCGCCGCCGAGCGCGGCGCCAGCGGCGTGCGTCTCGACGTGGACGCCGACGCCGCGCGCCTCATGGCGCTGCAAGTGCGCCAGGGCCTTGAAGCGGGCGGCGCCATAATCAGCGCCGAGCCGCAAGCGGTCTTGAGCCTCTTTCGCGACTGATCGTGCGAGCGAGCGCTAAGCTAGACTGCGATGCACGTTGTTGGCTGATGCAACCAAAACGATCGCAGTCCAGATTGTGCCGAAAACGCGAGCGATCCCTGCGTGAAGCCTCGCGTTCCTCTGGCGCAGAGGCGCTACGCCCACCTTGGAGGGGGGGCGTGTCGTGTCGGAATAGTTGGTCGGGGACTCGGTGCCTTTCCGGCGTTCGATTCAAGTTCGGATTGAAGCCAAAGTATCCAATCCAGTGCATTGACGAAGTACGCAGCTTGCGTCCTCAATAGCTGAGGAGGAAGGTTGACGGGGTCAGCTTTGATGCCTTTGGGGGTCTTAACGGCGTCCTCCAAGGAAACAAGTTTTAGTGTAACGCTTCTCGGGTGAGGGCCTTGTCCCCAACCTAGACTAATCGCGGACCAAGAAAACCAGCCGTGTGCGTATTGGTCACGTAGCAACTTGCAGTGCCGCACTTGCGCCATAGTGTCGGCAAACTCCTGTTCGCGATTGAGCGCGATGAATTTCGGCCTCATCTTGTCACAGACCTTGAGGCGTCGCTCTCCGCCTGTGGCTTCATACATTTTTCGGAATGCGAGATTGATGTCGCTAAGGGCGGCCCCGAGGCAGTGTGTCAAGCAAAACTCTAACTCGCCGTAATTGGCGAGCATCGCACCAATTAACGCAGCTTCTTCTTTGCATTGAGTAAGGCCGGGTGAAAGCACTTCATAGGTATATCCAAATTCGGCGTGCCGCGAAGTATCTGCAGCAGAAATCACTCCAGCGAACGAACGAGGCCGCGCCGAAAACGCTGGCGCGGCTCGATCAGGCTGATCGCGGCGAGTCCGCGCCACACAAGCGAGAGAAACGCCCACGCGCTCAGCGCCGCGAGCGTCGCGAACGCCGCCGCCGCGATGCTCGCGGATATCAGCAAGGGCTGCGTCCAGCGCAGCCAGCCGCGCGCGGCGGCGGGCACGGCGCCGTCCGGCGCGCGGAAGCGCGCCATCGCGGCGGCGCGATCGGGACTGGCGACGAGCAGGAGATTGAGGCGCGCGATATCTTCAAGCGCGCGCGCATGGGCGATGAGCGCCAGCGCCGTCTCCGCGCCGACCGGCCCGGCCAGCGCGCCGATGCGCGCGAACGCATCCTCCAGCGCGACCAGCGCTTGCGGATCGACGCTCGCGCGAAACGCCGAATCGTACAGCGCCACGGTATCGCGCTCCCCGCGCGCCGCCCCGCTCGCGGCCTCCTGCGCGAAGCGCTCGCGCGGAAGCGCGCGCCGCGCCAGCGTCTCCAGATCGGCGTTGAAGCCCGGCTGCAGCCGCCCGCCATTGAGCCCAGCGCGCACAAGCGAGGCCCCCGCCAGCGCTTCAGGCCGCATCTGCGTGCGCAGCGCCGCGCCAAGGCCGGAAATCGTCAGAGCCAGCATCGGCGCGTCCTCCCGCGCCAGCGCGGCCACGGCGTGCGCCTCGAATTCACGCCCATCGCCAAGAATGGCGAGCGGACGCGCCGCGCGCTGCGTGTCGGCGCCGCTCCGGCGCGCGAGCAGCGGCACCATCGCCTGATAGCGCGCGCGCGCGCCGGGCGTGAGCACGCTCAGCGCCGCGCTTTCAAGCTCGGCGTCGTCGTCGTCGTCGCGCGCGGCGCGTGCGATCGCGGCCGATCCTTCCGCGTCGAGCATGGCGCGCGCGCTCAGCATCAGGCCGCGCGCGGCGGCGATGTCGCCGGCCATCAGCGCTTGCGAAACCAGATTGTCCCAGTGCGCGCGCTTGTCGTCGGCCTCGGCGGTCAAGCCGGCGGCGAGCGCGTCGAGCCGTTCGCGCGCGTCGCGCGCCGCGCCGGCGGAGGGCTCGTAGGTGTAAAGCCGGTCGCGCTCCACATGGCGCACGGCGTCCGCGCCGGCGAACACCAGCAGCGCCAGGCACAAATGGAACAGCGCCGAGACAAGCCAGCCCCGCGACGCAGAGGCCGTCGATTCAGGCGGTTCGTCCGCATATTCCCGTTCCGCGCGCATCCGCCCGTCCGCCGCTCCGCCGGTGACCGGACGCATTCTAGACGGCTATTTTGCGGCGGCGTCGGGCTTTTTAGGCCTTAGGCTTTGCGGTCCAGCGCCACGGGCGTCGGCCCGCCCGATGGGGAGCGCGCGCCATTCGGGGCGTATGGCAGCGCCTCGCGCTTTTGGCGCGCGATCTCCTCGGCCATCGCCTGGGCGAGCCCCTCGGCGACGTACTTCACCGCGCCGAGCGCGATCTCGTGGCTGTTGAGCGCGGCCTGCAGCGCCAGCGTGCGCTCCTTCAGCTTCTGCTTGAGCGCGGCGGGGGCGGGCGCGATCAGCGCAGGATCGTCCTTGATCCGCGCCAGCTCCAGCCGATAGGCGTTGGCGAGGCGCTCCTTCTCCGCCGCGATTTCGGCCGGCGCGGTCGGCTCGCGCGCCTCGATGCGGCGCGTCTCTTCCGCGATGAGGTGTGACAGCCGCTCGCTCAGCGTGATCAGCTGTTCGGCGCGGTCGGCCGGGCTATCGGCGATCAGCGCCATCGGCGGCCTCCGCGGGCGACGTGTTCAGCCTGGTCAATTCGGCGATGATCGATTGCGCGAGCCCGACGCCCCCGGCGGCGGAAATCCCCTTGGCGTATTCATCGACCAGAAGCGGGCGGAAAATTTCCTCGCCGAAACCGCCGCCGCCGAGGCCGTCCGTCTTCAACGCCGAGAACATCGGCTGCAGCAATTGGGCGAGCACCATGGATTCGAATTCTTCCGCCGCCGCCACGAGTTCGGGCGAGGGCGTTGGCGCGGGCAGCGGCGCGCGCGCGGCGCCGGCGGCGGCGTCGACCATCACATCACCTCGATTTCGGCTTGGATCGCGCCGGCGGTTTTCAGCGCCTGCAGGATCGAGATCATGTCGCGCGGGCTGACGCCGAGCTGATTGAGCCCCTCCACCAGCTGGCGCAGCGGCACGCCGCCCTGCACCACGGCGAGCCCGCCGCGTTCTTCCTCCACGCTCACGCCCGATTGCGGAACCACCACCGTCTCGCCCTCGCTGAACGGGGCGGGCTGGGAGGCGTAGGGCTGTTCAGAGACGGAGATGGTCAGATTGCCCTGCGCGATCGCCACGGTGGAGACGCGCACATTCTCGCCCATGACGACGACGCCGCTGGTCTCGTCGATGACGATGCGCGCCGGCGCGTCCACGGCCACTTCGAGATTTTCGATGGCGGCCAGGAGATTGACCATGTCGCCTGGATAGGCGCTCGGGCGCGTGATCAGCACCGTGCCTGGATTGGTGGCGCGCGCCGCGCCTTGGCCGATCGCGCCGGAGATCGCCTCGGCGATGCGCCGCGCGGTGGTGAAATCGGGATTGCGCAAGGAGAGCCGCAGCTCGGCCTGGCCGGCGATGTCGAACTGCAATTCGCGCTCGACCAGCGCGCCCGAGGCGATGCGCCCCGCCGTCGGCACGCCTTGCGACACGGAGGAGCCGGATTGGCCCTGCGCCTGGAAGCCGCCGATGGCGAGCGGCCCTTGCGCCACCGCATAGACCATCTGATCGGCGCCCATCAGCGGCGTCACCAGAAGCTGGCCGCCCGTGAGCGAACGCGCATCGCCCAGCGCCGAGACGGTGACGTCGATGCGCGAGCCTTGCGCCGCGAAGGGCGGCAGATTGGCCGTCACCATCACCGCCGCCACGTTGCGCGTGTTCAGATTGCCGTCGCGCGTATTGACGCCGAGCCGCTCCAGCATGGCCGCGAGGCTCTGGCGCGTGAACGGCGAATTGCGCAGCGAATCCCCCGTGCCGGCGAGGCCCACGACGAGGCCATAGCCGACCAGCTGGTTTTCCCGCACGCCTTCGAAATCGGCCACGTCCTTGATCCGGGGCGCGGCGAAGGCGGGCGTTGCGATCAGGGCCAGCGGCAGCGACGCCGCCATCAGCAAGCGTGCGAGAAGGGATGCATGCGCCATGCGCCGGAGATGGGCCGTTACGGTTAACAGGGCGTGCATGCGCGGCGCGCCCCTCGCGCGGCGTTAAGAATCGAGCAAGCAACGCAGTCGAAGCGAGGAGCGTCATGAAGGTCGAAGGACCACGCGGAATTTCCGGCGGCGCGGGCGTTCGCAAGAGCGCGGCCGCGCCCGCGCCGGGCTTTGCGCCGCAGGCCGAGGCG
>CAZLWK010000006.1:0-179725 GCA_964563395.1 uncultured Caulobacteraceae bacterium | reverse complement strand
GCCATGCTCACCACCTTCAACGAGGTGGACATGGGCGCGGTGATGGCGCTGCGCAGCGAGTACAAGGACGTCTTCGAGAAGCGCCACGGCGTGAAGCTCGGCTTCATGAGCTTCTTCGTGAAGGCCTGCGTGGCCGCGCTGAAGGAGATTCCGAACGTCAACGCCGAGATCGACGGCGAGGACATCATCTACAAGAATTATTACGACATCGGCATCGCGGTCGGCACCGATCGCGGGCTCGTGGTGCCGGTGGTGCGCGATTGCGATCAGAAAAGCATGGCCGAAATCGAGAAGGAGATCGGCGATCTCGGCGTGAAAGCCCGCGACGGGCATTTGAAGCTCGAGGATCTGCAGGGCGCGACGTTCACGATCTCGAATGGCGGCGTCTATGGCTCGCTCATGTCCACGCCCATTCTGAACGCGCCGCAATCGGGCATCCTGGGCATGCACAAAATCCAGGATCGGCCCGTGGCGATCGACAAGCAGGTCGTGATCCGCCCGATGATGTATCTGGCGCTGTCCTACGATCATCGCCTGGTGGACGGCAAAGAGGCCGTAACGTTCCTGGTGCGCGTGAAGGAGGGCCTTGAAGACCCCGAGCGGATGCTGCTGGACCTCTAAGCGCGCTTACGGCTCGGCGCGCTCCAGCGTCTTGGCGAATTCGGCGCGGTTGTCCGCCTGCAGCGTGCCGGGCGTGAGATGGGAGGGCGATTCATCCTCCAGATGCCGCCACGGGGTTTCGCCGGTCCGCAATTGCTGGGCGAGGTGATGGTTCATGTCGCGGTGGCCGGCTTCGTCCGCGCGCACGGCGAGCACGACGTCGCGCAGGCGCGCATCGGGCGCCAGCTTCCAATACTCGATCGCCAGGGCCGGCGCGGGCACGTTGTCGACGCGCCCGGCGTCGATCTCGGCCAGGAATTGCGTGTAGGAGACCACCGCCTCCTCCTCGAAATAGCCGACCATGCGGTGCGCGGTTTTCGGCGAGAACAGGTAGAGGAAGAAATAGGCGTTCCAGAAGATCGCCTGGGCCAGCATCAGCAACAGACGCTCGAACCAGCTCGGCTTGAACAGCGAGATGAACGTCATCAGGTGCATGCGCTCATTCTCGGCCTCGTCGAGCAGCGTCTTGATCCAGCCTTCGTCGTCCCGCATCAGGCGCAGGCTCTTGAGGTGGTTCATCATGCCGCCCACCATGCCGGGCACGCCGGCGACGGTCTCCAGGACGACGGCCCGGTGGCCATAGCGCCCGGCGAAGAAGGAATCGGCCAGGAAGCGGAGGAATTTCGTCATGCCGAGCGCGATGGCGTCGGAGACGCCCTGCGGCTCGTGGTGCAGGATTTCCTGTTTCGGATGGGGCCCCATGGCTCTCACTCCCGCTCCTCATCTGGGCGCTCGCGGCGCGCTTTGCCCTGCGACGCGGCGTCGCCGCTTTGAAAGGAGGCCCAAGCATGACACGAACCGGCGGCTGCCGCTGCGGCGCTATACGCTTCGAGGCGCGCGGCGAACCACTCCTCAAGGAAAAGTGCTTTTGCGCCAGCTGCCGCCGGGCCACCGGCTCGCTGGTGGCGTTCTTCGCCGATTATCCGAGCGCCGAGGTCGCGATGGTCGGAACGCCGGCGCTCTATGCCTCCAGTCCGGGCGTGCGGCGCGGCTTCTGCGGCGTCTGCGGCTCGCCGCTGTTCTGGCGATCCGAGGACCGGCTAGAAAAGATCAGCCTCCTCGTCGGCGCGTTCGACGCGCCGGAGACGCTGCCGCCGCAGAGCGATTCCTACCCGGAGGAGAAGCCGGCCTGGCTGTGCGTGACGGCCGCCCCTTAAGGCGGGCGCGACGGCGCGAATTCTGGCGGAAAAACCGAGACTTTTCGGGGATTTGTCCCTATATCTGAGGCTTATCCCTCAATCGATTCGAGCCGCATGACCGCCCCGCAAAACGCGTCTGACGATCCCCCTGAATATGGCGCGGATTCCATCAAGGTTCTCAAGGGCTTGGACGCCGTGCGGAAGCGTCCGGGCATGTATATCGGCGACACCGATGACGGCTCCGGCCTGCATCACATGGTCTATGAGGTGCTGGACAACGCCATCGACGAGGCGCTGGCCGGGCACGCCAAGCTGGTCACCGTCACCCTGCACCCCGACGGATCGGCCGAGATCACCGATGACGGACGCGGAATCCCCACCGATCTGCACCCCAGCGAGGGCGTGTCCGCCGCCGAAGTGATCATGACCCAGCTCCATGCGGGCGGGAAATTCGATCAAAATTCCTACAAGGTTTCCGGCGGCCTCCATGGCGTGGGCGTGTCGGTCGTCAACGCGCTGTCCGAATGGCTGGACCTCACGATCTGGCGCGACGGGCAGGAGCATTGGATGCGCTTCCGCCATGGCGAGGCCGAGGCGCCCCTGGCGCTGCGGGGGCCCGCCAATGGCCGGCGCGGCACGGCGGTGCGCTTCCTGCCCTCGACCGCCACGTTCACCATGGTCGAATTCGACCGCAAGACGCTCGAGCACCGCATCCGCGAGCTCGCCTTCCTCAATTCCGGCGTGTCGATCGTGTTTCGCGACCTGCGCGGCGCCGAGCCGTTCGAGGAGACGATGCGCTATGACGGCGGCGTGGAGGCGTTCGTGCGCCACCTCGACCGCTCACGGAACGCGCTCATCGGCAAACCGATCAGCGTCGTCGCCGAGCGCGACCGCATCAGCGTGGAAGCCGCGCTGCAATGGAATGACGGCTATCACGAGACGATGTTGTGCTTCACCAACAACATCCCGCAGCGCGACGGCGGCACCCATCTCGCCGGCTTTCGCGGCGCGCTGACGCGCGTCGTCAACAGCTACATGCAAGACAGCGGGATGGCCAAGAAGGAGAAGGTGGACATCACCGGCGACGACGCGCGCGAAGGCTTGACGTGCGTGCTCTCCGTTAAAGTGCCCGATCCGAAATTCTCGTCGCAAACGAAGGACAAGCTGGTCTCCTCCGAGGTGCGTCCTGTGGTGGAGAGCCTGATGACCGAGGCGCTCGGCCGCTGGTTCGAGGAGAATCCCGGCCCCGCGAAGGCGGTGATGGGCAAGATCGTGGAGGCCGCCGCCGCGCGCGAGGCAGCGCGCAAGGCGCGCGAGCTGACGCGCCGCAAGAGCGCGCTCGACATCGCCTCGCTGCCGGGCAAGCTCGCCGATTGCCAGGAGAAGGATCCGGCTAAATCGGAAATCTTCATCGTCGAGGGCGACAGCGCCGGCGGCTCGGCCAAGCAGGGCCGCGCGCGCGAGACGCAGGCCGTGCTGCCGCTGCGCGGAAAAATCCTGAACGTGGAGCGCGCGCGCTTCGACAAGATGCTGAGTTCGGAACAGGTCGGCACGCTGATCACCGCGCTCGGCTGCGGCATCGGGCGCGACGATTTCGACATCGCCAAGCTGCGCTACCACAAGATCATCATCATGACTGACGCCGACGTGGACGGCGCGCACATCCGCACGCTGCTGCTCACCTTCTTCTATCGGCAGATGCCCGCGATCATCGAGGGCGGCTATCTCTATATCGCCCAGCCGCCGCTCTATAAGGCGACCAAGGGCAAGAGCGGGCGCTATCTCAAGGATGAGGCCGAGTTCGAGACATTCCTGATCGATGAAGGCTCGGCCGGCGCGGTGCTGGAGCTCGCCGATGGGCAACAGATCGGCGGCGAGGATTTAAAGCGCCTCGCGCGCGAAGCCATGGGCGCGGAAATCCTGATCAAGCGCCTGCATCAGCGCGCGCCGGATTCCGTACTCGAACAGGCCGCGATCGCCGGCGCGTTCGCGCCAGAAGCGGGCGACGCGGAAGCGGTGAAGGCGGCGGCGCGGCTCAATCTGCTCGCCGAAGAAGGCGAAGCAGGCTGGTCGGGCCGCTTCGATCCGGATGGCGCGCTCGTGCTGGAGCGCATCGTGCGCGGCGTCGCAGAGCGCGTCGTGCTCGATCGTTTGCTGCGCGATTCCACCGATGCGCGGCGCTTGGCCGAACGCGCGCAGGCGCTGCGCGAAACCTATGGCGGGCCGGCGCGCTTGCGGCGCGGCGCGGATGTTTCCGCCGTGCACGGTCCTTTGTCCTTGCTTGAAGGCATTCTCGCCACGGGCCGCAAGGGCGTCTCCATTCAGCGCTACAAAGGTCTCGGCGAAATGAATCCCGATCAATTGTGGGAGACGACGCTCGATCCCGAAGCGCGTACTTTGCTGCAAGTGAAAGTGCATCACGCCGATGAAGCCGATGAGATGTTCGCGAAATTGATGGGCGATGTCGTCGAGCCGCGCCGTGAATTCATTCAGGAGAATGCGCTCGATGCGGCGGTTGATACGTAGCGCGCTCATGCGCGCGTTCGCTTGACGCCAATTTTTCTTGACGGTTTTTCGCGCGCGTGGTTTATTTCGCTCACGGAAAGTGATGCGTGCCGAAAGCACGTTCCAAGTCGAGAGCTCTTCAGCAAACACCACCTGAACGAGCGATCCGCACGCGCCAAAGCTTTCTGTCCGACAATTGCGCCGCTCGGAAACGCGAGAGCGGTCAGTCATGGTTCGGCCGGCGTCAGAGGACGCTTCAGCGTATGGTGATGTTTGGCTGAACAAAATGGCAACGTGTGCGCGCGGTTCGATCGCTGTGATCGCGCGCTGAACTTGCGGCGTGCGCATGCGTTGAAACGTGGATGCGCGCCGCGTTTTGCGTCGCGCGCGTGAAGGAGCGCCCATGCAATTGCGCCAGGATGTGAACGCCGCGCGTCGCGGAACGCCATGGATGGGCTTGGCGCTCGCCGCCGGCGCGGCGGCCGCCGGCTATATCGGTCTGCGCATGGTGCGGCGCGCGCGGCTCAGGAAGCGGGCCCACATCCCGACGGAGGTGCGTCCAGCGGGGCCCGAGGCGATGCGCGATCCGCCGCCGGACTGGGACAAGGTGGACCAGGCGGCGGATGAATCCTTTCCCGCCAGCGATCCGCCCAACACGATGCGCACTTAGCCGCCGCCAAAAGGCATGGCGCGGCCGCGCGCAATGGGAGACGTTGAGGCCTCGCCATGTCGCTTCGCCTGTTCGCCGCCTTTCCCATTCCCGATCCCGCGGCCGCGCGCCTTATGGCGATCCAGCGCGGCGTGCCGGGCGCGAAATGGCGCCCGCGCGAGGCGCTGCATCTCACGCTGCGCTTCTTCGGCGAGGTGACGGAGCCGGTGGCGGAGGAATTGGACACCGCGCTTGAGCATGTGTGTCTGCAGACCGCGCCGATCTACATTCAGCTGCGCGGCGCGGGCAGTTTCGGCGGCGCCGATCCGCATACGCTGTTCATCGGCGCCGAGGCCAACGCCGCGCTGACAAAGCTCGCCGCCGATTGCGAGCGCGCGGCGCGGCGCACGGGCTTGAAGCCGGAGACTCGCGCGTTCACGCCGCACGTCACGATCGCTTATCTGTCCGGCGCCGCGCTCGATCGGGTGCAGGCGTTCGAGCGCGCCAACGGCTTGTTCGCGCCGCCATCCTTCGTAGCGGACGAACTCATTCTCTATTCAAGCTGGCAAAAGAAGAACGCCCCGAACCTTTACAGGCTCGAGGCGTCCTATCCTCTGTCTGGGAGGATGTCGGCTTAAATTGGATTTACGAGGTCGGCGCTTGCGACGGCGCGGGCGGCGGCGCGGCCGGGCCGACATCCGTCGTTTGCGTGACCGGATCGCCCACGGTGCAGCAGCGCACTTGCATTTCCAGAACGCGCGCATTGTAGCGGCATTCCGTGTCGCTGATGGAGCGCAGGATCGCCATGCCGCCGGCGCGCGTGGTGTAGCGCGTTTGCGTGCAGGCGGTGAGCGTCGCGCCGTTCTCGCACGAACCGACTTGGCGGTTGCGCAACGTGCGCGTGTTGCAGGTCAGCTGGCGCGCCATGGCTTGGTCGGCGGTGGCCTGCGCCCGATTGGCGACGCCGAACACTTCGGCGATGCGCTCGGAGAGCGAGGTGCGCACGCCTTCGGTGTCGCGGTGCTGCTTGCAGATATCGTAATTGGCTCGGCCCGGATCGGTGCAATATTCAGCGATGGTCTGATCGCCTGTCCGGCTGGCGCAGGCTGTGGTCAACGTCGCGAACGCCGCGACGACAAGTAATCCTAGGATGCGCATTTCTGACGCCCTTTCTGTTCATCCGCCCGGCGTGCCGTTAACCATATGATTCGCGCCAGTCAACCGCGCGGCCTCGAAATTTTGAGAAAGGTCAAGAGCTTGAGGCGTCGGCGCACTGCGCTTTCCTGTGCGTGAATTAACCCTTCAATCGGCGCCTGACGAAGTCTCGGCCAGTCTCTATGCTATGCTTATGGGCGAAGGAAATTCGGAGGGACGAATGCGCAAGCTCCTAACGCGCAATGCTTTTTTGGCCGCCGCGCTGATTGTAGGCGCCTGCGCGAGCGATCCTTCGCCCGCTCCGGTTGCGCGCGCGCCCGCCCCCCCGCCAGAGGTGTCGGCGGCGGCGCCGGGTGTCTCCGTTCCGACAGGCGAGGGCGTGGCCGCGCCGGGGGTGACGTTGCCGCCCGAGCCGCCCCCACCGGTGCGCGGCGATGAAAGCCTGACCGTTCCGGGCGGGCGCGAGCGCCCTGTCGAGGCGCCAGAAGGCGATCCCCGCACCGAGGCTGAGCGGATGCGCGACATTCGCCGCTGGGACGAGTGCGTGATGCGTCAGCAGGGCGCCTCTGAGGGCGATGCGCTGCGCCCGCAGCTGACGTCGCCCGAGGAAGTCTGTTCGCGCCAGCTCGGCATGGCCAGCCGCCGCGCCGTGCCGGAAGCGCGCCGCAATCGTCCCTGAGCGGCGGCGATGAGCCTCGCCCCCACGCGGCCTGACGTGACCGCCGCCTTGGCGCGGGGCGTCAGCCGCGTGCTGATCGACCATGGCTTCGCGCCGCTTCTGGAGCTGCCGCTCGGCAATGGCCGCAGGGCCGATGTGGCTGGCCTGTCGCCGCGCGGCGAGCTTTGGATCGTGGAGACGAAATCCTGCCTCGCCGATTTCGCGGTGGATTCGAAATGGCCCGATTATCTTGAGTATTGCGACCGTTTCTTCTTCGGCGTGACGGAGGATTTTCCTTGCGAGCGGCTGCCGGGCGAGCCCGGTCTGATCGTGGCGGACGCCTTCGGCGGCGCGATCGTCAGGCCCAGCCCGGCGCGTGCGCTGGCCGGCGCCCGGCGCAAGGCGGTGACGCTGGCGTTCGCGCGCCTCGCGGCGACGCGCGCGATCGCGCTCTCATAGAAGCGCGCACGTATCCTCTTGCCGGGCGGCGTCCGCGCGGGCGAAGCCGGCCGCGTCCGGCGCGAGGCGGCGCACCAGCGCCAAGCCGCGCGCCGAGGGGCTGAACACGATCTCCGCGTCGCGCGGCAGGTCCTGGCCGCGTTGGGCGAGCACGATGTCGATCCCGCGCGGGGCCTCCCGATCCGACCGCACGAAATAATTGTCGGTGTTGTCGGCGTAGAGCGAGAGGGACACATAATCCTCGCCCGGCGCCACGCTGACGCGCACCGGCCCGCGGCTGAGATCGTAGGCGCAGGCCGAATAGGCCAGATCCGGCGAGGGGCGCACCACGCCGCGCGCCGTCTCGTCCACGCGCGGCGCGTGGCGCCACGCATTGAACGCGCCTTCGCCGATGCGTTCGATCGCGACATTCATGATCAAGCGCGGGGTCGCGAGCACGAAGGCCGCGTGCGCGGCCGCCGCGACGAGGAGCGCGATCGCGATCAGCCGGCCGATCATGCCGATGCGTCCGGGCAGGAGAGGGTGGAGAGGCGTGGGAAAGAGATGCGCGCGGGCGCCTCGCGCGCTTCCTGCATCGGTTGATAGAGGCGCAGCGTCAGCGTGAAGCCGTTACGCGCTTCACGCGTTGAAATCCAAGTTACGGCGTCGCCGCGCGTGGCCGACAGACGCGCGCGCCAGCCGCCGGCGCCGTCGCGCACGGCGCGCGTGGCGTCGATGGAGAAGGCGTGATCGTTGTTGCGCGGCAGATAATGATCGGGCGCGTAGATCGTCACCGACCACCAGCGCGCGGGCAGCGGCCCGCCGCGCAATTCATAGACGCAGCCTTCGCGCAATGGCCGGCCGTCCTCGTCCGCGCTCAGCGTGAAATAGATGGTTTCCTCCGCGCGCAACGCCAGAAGCCCCGCGCGCGCGATCATCGCCCGCGTATAGGGATCGGCCGCCTCCGCGCCCGCGAGCGCATTGTAGGACCAGCCTTGAAAGCTTCTCTGCTGCAGCGCCGCGCCTTGGGCGATCGCGACATAGGCCGATCCCAGGCCGAGCGCGAGCCCGGCCAAGATCGCGGCGAGATAGAGCACAATCCGCACGACACGCCCCCGCGTGAGTGCGGCTATTGCGCCTCGCCGCTGGTCTTCAAGTCAAGTGAAAGCGCGTGCAGCCCGGTTGAGAATTCGTCCGCCAGCGTCTGCATGACGGCGCGTTGGCGCGCCACGCGCGAAAGCCCGGCGAACGCATCCGAGACCATGCGAATGGCGTAATGGCTTTCGCCTTCCGCGCGCGCGCCGGCGTGGCCGCGATGGCGCGCCGATTGATCCTCGATGGAGAGCGCGTGCGGCCGATAGGCGTCACGCAATGTCTTCTCCATCCGCGCCGCGCGCGAAAAGCTGGGTTCGCCGTTTGTCAATTCCTTGTCCGCATCTTCCTTGAGCCCCATAGTGTGAGAGCATGCCCGGCGCCTTTCAATACCGTCCGAAATTCGTTGACATCCGGGTCAACAAGCCGGGCCCGCGGCAGGCCGCGCGCGATCCCGAGGAGCGCGCCTGCGATCATATCGGCTGCGCGCTCGCCGGCGCGCATCGCGCGCCGAAATCGCGCGAGCGGAGCAATGAATATTGGTATTTCTGTCAGGCGCACGCGGCTGAGTACAACCGGAATTGGAATTATTTCGAGGGCATGACCGAGGAGGATTTCGTCTCGCACCAGGCGCGCGAGGAGATCGGCCATCGGCCCACCTGGACGTTCCGGCCCGGCCGCGGGGAGCGCTTGTCGGCGTCGCGCTTCTGGCGCGCGGCGATGCCGGGGGACAGGTTCGGCGTGTTCGGCGGCGGGCCCCCCGCGAACGATCCGGAGCGCCGCGCCGCGCGCCGCCTCAGCCGCACGCAAATTCTCGCGCTTGAGGCCCTCTCGCTAGGGGAGGACGCCGAGCCCGCCGCGATCCGGGCCCGCTATGCCGATCTGGTGAAGCGGTGGCACCCCGATTCCAATGGCGGCGACCGCAGCGCCGAGGCGCTGCTGCAAAAGGCCGTGGCCGCGTATCAGACGCTGAAAAAGGCCGGGCTGACCTGATTTCGCCGCCCGGGCAGGCGCTGCGCGCACAAGGCCCATTGGCCGGCGGCGCAGAACCGGCCATGGTGCCCCATCACGAGAGACTTGAAAGATTTCAGCCCGCAATGACGACCGCAGACGATCTCTTGGCCATGGTTCCCGATCGCACCGTCTCGGCGCGCGAATTCGGCGTGGCCTCGGACATGAAGGTCCCAGCCTTCACCAAGCGCACCGAATATGTCCCCGAGGTGGACGAAGCCTATCGCTTCGATCCGGAGACGACGCTCGCCATCCTCGCCGGCTTCACGTTCAATCGCCGCGTCATGGTGCAGGGCTATCACGGCACCGGCAAATCCACGCACATCGAGCAGGTCGCCGCGCGGCTCAACTGGCCGCTGATCCGGATCAATCTCGACAGCCATGTCAGCCGGATCGACCTCGTCGGCAAGGACGCGATCGTGCTGAAAGAGGGCAAGCAGGTCACCGAATTCCGCGAAGGGCTGTTGCCCTGGGCGCTGCAGCGGCCGATTTCGCTCGTGTTCGACGAATATGACGCTGGCAGGCCGGACGTGATGTTCGTCATCCAGCGCGTGCTCGAAGCCAGCGGCAAGCTCACCTTGCTGGATCAGAACCGCGTCATCAGCCCGAACAAATTCTTCCGCCTCTTCGCCACCACCAACACGATCGGGCTCGGCGACACGACCGGGCTCTATCACGGCACGCAGCAGATCAATCAGGGCCAGATGGATCGCTGGTCGATCGTGACGACGCTCAATTATCTCGATCACGACGCGGAGGCCGCGATCGTGCTCGCCAAGGCGCCGCACTACAACAACGCCGAAGGCAAGCGCACGATCATGTCGATGGTGCGCGTGGCGGACATGACGCGCAACGCCTTCATGAACGGCGACATCTCCACCGTGATGAGCCCGCGCACCGTGATCACCTGGGCAGAAAACGCGCAGATCATTGGCGATATCGGCACGGCCTTCCGCATGACGTTCCTGAACAAGTGCGACGAGCTGGAACGGCCGACCGTGGCTGAATTCTATCAGCGCGCGTTCGGCGTGGATCTGCCGGAAGCGGCGACGCGGGTGAAGGTGGCTTAGCTAAAACCTAAGTGTGAGGGCGTTGCCTGCACGATCAATCAAGCCACTTTTATTTCGCAAAGTCACTTGGTCGTAGAGCGCTGGAACGCGCTCAATGACATTCTCAATGTAGTCCAGCGGCGACTTCTTTCCAGATTTCAGTTCGATAAGTTCGCTGTCATCTAAACCATTTGGACTATCCCAACTCGATAGCGTTCCCGGCGGGTCGCTTTAGCTGTTGGCTTGGCAGCTCACCATAACCTCTCCGCGCCGAGCACATCGAACGCCTTATCGTCCGAGACGATTGCAATCTCCTCGACTTGAGACTGCGCGGCGAGCAAGCGGTCCCACGGGTCCTTGTGTTCAAGCGGTAGTTGGCCCGCGATGACGCCATGCTCCATCGTCATGCTCAAGCGCACGAACTTCGCGCGATCGATTGACGCTGGGATGTCGCTGGGCATTCGCCCAGGCAAGGCCAGCTTGCCGATATGCACTTTCAAGGCGATTTCGTAGAGGCTGACGCTGGAGACGAAGATCGTGTTGCCGAGGCGATCAATCTCCCGACGCGCATTGTCGGAAAGATCGCTTGAATCCTCCAGCCACCAGAGCAGGGCGCTCGTGTCGAGTAAAAGCCTCACGTAAAGTCACCGTCCGGACCCAGGCCCAGCCACTCTGCTTCAATGGGCGCGTCCCAATCCGGGGTGAAATGGATATGGCCCTTCCAGGATCCACGGCCCTCACGCACGAGCTCACCGTCCACATCGGTGCGGGACGGGAAGGGGCGAAGAAGCGCGACGGGGTTATCGCCCCGACAGATCACCACCTCCTCGCCCGCCTCGACCTGGGCGATGAGCTTGGAGAGGTTCGTCTTGGCGGCATGGATGGTGACGCGGACCATGGGAAGAGCTTAGCTAATCATCTTAGCTAAGTCAATGCGGTATGCCCATGGCGCGATCATAGAGCGACAGCACGATGTCGAACGTGATCAGGATCACGATCGCCGCTTCCAGGCGCAGCATACGCCGCTGATCGGAGACGTCGGACAGCGTGGAGGCGCATTCCTCGATCACTTTCAGCTTGCGCGAGAGCACGCGCGCGCGGTCCTCCAATTCGTATTCGTCCTCCAGGCGGCTGAAGAGGCGCTGCAATTCGGGCTGGTCCCAGAGCTGGTCGGGCTTTTCCAGCGCCTCCACGCGCCCGACCATGCGCGCCTGCGCCACCAGCGCCTCGCCCAAGAGCTTGATGCTGGGCGAGGAGGCGAGGCCCGCGCCGCCGCGCTCGGCCAAAGTGTGCGCGAAGGGTTCGATCTGCTCGAACACCTTGGTCACGTAGCGCTCGTCGTCCGCCAGGGCGACGCTCTTGGCCAATACGTCGGCCACGATAAGGAGCCGCGCCTGCGCGAAGTCGATGAGGCCGACGCGGCCGGAGGCGACCAGGCCGTCCTCCGGCGCGCCGCCGGCGAGCAGCGCGGTCTCCATCTCCATCGGCGCGGCGGGCTCCACCACGCGCGGCAGAAGGTCGGCGACGATCCGGTCGCGCGAGGTTTGCGCGACGCCGAAGAACACGACCGCGCCGAAGCGATAGACCACGACCAGACCGCCCTCGGCGGCGAAGGCCAAGGGCAGCTGGCTGACCGCGCCCGGCGGGTCGTAACCGCGCAGATCGATGCGTTCCCCAAGGAGAAGCGCGACGGCTTCGAGCGTGGCGTCCGGCGGATTGGTCATGCACGGCCAGGATGAGCGCGCCCGGCGCGGCCGACAAGCGCGCCGGCTTCCATGCGGCCGTTTGGGGCGCTACCTGTTCGTTCATGTCGCAAAAGGAAACGCCGACGGAGCTGTTCAAGCGCGCCCTGTCGCAATCGACGCGGGCGCTCGCCGGCGAGGAGGAGCTGGAGGTCACGTTCGGCGCCGAAGGGCCGAAGCTGACCGCCGGAAAGATCGTCCTGCCGCATCCGCCTCGCGTTCTCTCCACGGCCGAGGCCGAGCGCCTGCGCGGCCATGCCGATGCGCTGGCGCTGCGGCTCGCCCATCATGACGAGCGCGCGCACGCCCAGGCGCGGCCCCAGGGCGCCCAGGCGCGCGAATTGTTCGATGCGGCGGAGGAAATGCGCGTGCAGGCGCTGGGCGCCAATGCGCTGGCCGGCGTCGCCGCCAATCTCGACGCTGCTTTGATCGAGACGCTGGAAAAGAAGGGCGCGGCCCGCATGCAGGACCGCCAGGCAGCGCCCATGGCCGAGGCGCTGGCGCTCCTGGTGCGCGAACGCCTCACCGGGCGCAAGCCGCCGAAAATCGCCGAAGGCCTGGTGCGATCCTGGCGCCAGGAGATCGAATCCAAGGCCGGCGGCGCGCTCGATCGGCTCGTGGACGCGGCCGATGATCAGGCCGCCTTCGCGCAGATCGCGCGCGATCTCCTGCGCGATCTCGACATGGGCGACGAGCTCGGCCCCGAGCAGCAACAGAATGACGAGGAATCGCAAGCGCAATCCGACGAGCCGAGCGAAGGCGAGGATCAGCAGGATCAGCAATCGGACGAGCAGGAACAGGCCGCCGAAACGCAATCCATGCAAAGCGAGGCGGAGGTCGATAGCGAGGACACGACCACGATCGACGCCGATGTCGATGCGCCGGAGCAGGATCAGGACATGGAGGAGGAGGGCGAGCGGCCGATCCGTCCTCCGCCGCGCAACGATCTCGACGATCCCAATCTGCACTACAAGGCGTTCAGCAAGACGCATGACGAGGTGATCGCGGCCGAGCAATTGTGCGACGCCGATGAGCTCGCGCGGCTGCGGACCTATCTTGATCAACAATTGAAGCCGCTGCAGAGCGTTGTCGGACGTCTCGCCAACCGCCTGCAAAGATTGCTGCTGGCGCAGCAAAACCGTTCCTGGACGTTCGATCTCGAAGAGGGCGTGCTCGATGCGGCGCGGCTCACGCGCGTCATCGTCGATCCATTGTCGGCGCTCTCCTTCAAGGAAGAGGAAGACACCGAATTCAAGGATACGGTCGTCACGCTGCTCCTGGACAATTCCGGCTCGATGCGCCGGCGCCCGAGCATGGTGGCAGCGATCAGCGCGGATATTCTGGCGCGCACGCTCGAGCGCTGCGGCGTGAAGGTGGAGATTTTGGGCTTCACCACGCGCGCCTGGAAGGGCGGCATGAGCAAGGAGGATTGGCTCAAGGCCGGTCGTCCCGCGCAGCCCGGGCGCCTCAACGATCTGCGCCATGTGATTTATAAGAGCGCCGACGCGCCATGGCGGCGCGCGCGGCGCAATCTCGGCCTGATGATGCGCGAGGGCCTCCTGAAGGAGAATATCGACGGCGAGGCGCTCATGTGGGCGCATGACCGGCTCATCGGGCGCCCCGAGCAGCGCCGCATCCTCATGGTGATTTCGGACGGCGCGCCGGTCGATGATTCAACGCTGTCGGCCAATCCCGGCAATTATCTGGAAAAGCATTTGCGCTCGGTGATCCATTGGATCGAGACGCGCTCGCCGGTGGAATTGATCGCCATCGGCATCGGTCATGACGTGACGCGCTATTATCGCCGCGCCGTGACGATCGTGGACGCCGAACAGCTCGGCGGCGCCATGACCGACAAGCTCGCCGAATTGTTCGACGACCGCGTCACGGCGCAAGGCCGGGCGCGCTGAGGATGTGGCTCGCTGCCTTAGGCGCGATCGCGCTTGCGCTCGTCGCGGCGTGCTCGGCGCCGGAGGAGGCGACAGGCTTCCGGCCGATCGCGGTGACAAGCGCCCCCGCATCGCTCGGCGCGGACGAGATTGGCCGCCTGCGCTTTCTCGGCGGACTGGCGCTCGACAGCGCGGATCGCGATTTCGGCGGGATTTCCGACATCGCGGTGTCGGCGGACGGCGCGTTCCTCGCCATCACCGATGCGGGCATGTGGGTGCGCGGCCGTGTCGTTCTGGATGAAGCCGGCGCGCCCACGGGCGTCGCGGATGTCGCGATGGCGCCGATGCGCGACGAGGCGGGCGATGCCTTTCCCTCCAAGGAGGATGCGGACGCGGAAGGGCTCGCGTTCTTGGCCGACGGGCGGGCGCTGGTCAGTTTCGAGCAGACGCAGACGCTGCGGCTTTATTCCGCGCCTGGCGGGCCGGCCGCGCCCGGGCCCGCGCTCGATGGCGTGGCGGCGCTTGAGGGCAATAGCGGGCTTGAAGCGCTCGCACTGACCGCGGATGGCGCGATCCTCGTGGGCGCCGAGGGCGTCGGCGGAGACGGGCTCCTGTGGCGCACGGCGCTGGACGCCGAGACAGCGCCCGCGCCTTTCGCGCGCTACGATCTCGATCTGGGGTTCGGGCTCGTCGAATTGGAGGCGCTGGCGGGCGGCGATGTCATCGCGCTTGAGCGTTTCTACGCGCCGGTGATCGGCACCCGAATTCGCGTGACGCTGCTCGATGGGCCTGCGCTCGCCGAAGGCCGCGTTGAGAAGAGCGAACTCGCCTTTCTCGGCGCGGGCCTCGCGCTCGACAATTTCGAGGGCGTCTCCGCGGTCGCCGCCCAGGACGGCCGAACGCGGCTCTATCTGGTGAGCGACGACAATTTCAACGCGCGCCAGCGCACGTTGCTCTATGCATTCGAGATTGTCGCGGAAGAGACGCCTTAGGCGGCTTCGGCCAACTTCTTCTTCAGCTCGCGGCGAATCTTCACCGCGCGCGTGGAGAGAACGTCCTCGTCGGCCTTCAAGAGGAACGCATCCAGCCCGCCGACATGATCGACGCTGCGCAGCGCGGCCGCCGTGATGCGCAGGCGGAAGCTGCGCTCCAAAGCGTCGCTGTTCAGCGTCACGTCCACGAGGTTCGGCTTGAACTCGCGCTTCGTCTTGATGTTGGAATGGCTGACAAGGTGGCCGATCTGGCGGCGCACGCCGGTGAGCTCGCACTGGCGGGACATGGTTGGCGCTTCTCTATTGCGTTCAGGGAAATTTGAAGCGCGGACAGGTACGCGAAGGGCCCAGCTTGGTCAAGCCGCCGGCCGGGACGCAAGGCCAAGGGCCCGGTTTTGGCCGCGTTTCGTTCATAGGAGGATCATCGGAAGCTGGCTATGTAGCCGCGATGGAACGGGCCGGGGGACCCGGCATGGAGAGCCTTAAGATGAAAGCGATCCTCGCGGCTTTGACGCTGGCCTTGGCCGGCGCGGGGACGGTCGCGGCGCAGACCGCCGCCCCCACCGGCTTTACCGCCACCTATGCGGTGCAGGCGCGCGGCATGGAGGCGGGCGAGGCGACCTATAATTTCACCTTCAGCCCGGGCCGGTACGAGGGCACGTCCAGCCGTCGCATGACCGGCATCGCCCGCGCCATGCTGGGGGCGAGCCAGGATTACGATTACAGCGTGCGCGGCGCGATCCTGCCGAATTCGCGCTTCCAGCCCATGATCTATCGTCATGAGGGCGGGCGGCGCGGCCGCGTCGTCCAGGCGCGCTTCACGGAAGACGACATCATCACCCGCGCCACCCCGGAAATGGGCATGGGCAATCCTCCCGCCACCCAGGCGCAAAAGCGCGGCGCCATCGATCAGGTGACGATGTTCGCGCAGCTGATCTTCTCGCCCGGCGCCGATCCGTGCGCGCGCACGCTCAACATCTATCTGGACGGTCGCTCGCGCTTCGATCTCGTCATGAGCCCGGCGCGGCGCGAACGCGTGAACATCGCCGGCTATCGCGGCGAGGCGCATGTGTGCAGCGTGCAATATCGCCCGATCGCGGGCTTCGGCGATCCGCAGGAGCCGGCCACGCTGACCTATGTGCTGGGTCAATCGAACGGCGTTTACGTGCCGCTGCGCATCGAAATGCCGACCGACGACGCCGGCGTGATCCGCCTGCAGGCGCGCACTTTCACGGTGCGTTGAGGCTGGCCAGCGCCTAAGCTGGCGCGATGAGCGACACCAAGACCTGCCTCATCACCGGCGTCGGCCCTGGCACGGGCGCCGCGCTCGCGGCCCGCTTCGCGGCGGGCGGCTATAGCGTGGCCATGCTGGCGCGCGACGCCGAACGGCTCGAAGCGATCGCCCGCGCCGAGCCGCGCGCCTTCGCCTATCCGTGCGACGTGGCCGATCCCAAGGCGCTCGCCGATGTCGTGGCGCGGATCGGCGCCGATCTCGGCGCGCCCACGATCGTGGTGCACAACGCCGTCGGCGGGGCCTTCGGCACGTACAAGGACATTGCGCCCGAAATTCTGGAGAAGAATTTCCAGATCAACACGATGGCGCTCTTCCATCTGGCGCGGCTCACCGTGCCCGGCATGATCGCGGCGGGCGGGGGCGCGCTTCTCGCCACCGGCAACACCGCCGCCTATCGCGGCAAGCCCAATTTCGTCGGCTTCGCCCCCACCAAGGCGGCGCAGCGCATCCTTCTGGAGAGCATCGCGCGCGAGGAGGGCCCGCGCGGCGTCCATTGCGCCTATGTCGCCATCGACGCGGTGATCGACGTGCCGTGGACGCGCCGGCAATGGCCCGACCGGCCGGACGATTTCTTCGCCAAGCCCGCCGACATCGCCGAGGAATGCTTCCGCATCGCCCACCAGCCGCGTTCGACCTGGACGTTCGACTGTCTCATCCGCCCGTTCGGCGAACCCTGGTGATCCCCCTCTGATCGTCTGGGGCGCGCGCTTGAGTTCGCGCCCCCGCCACCCCATAGGTCAGCCATGCCCGGCCCCCTCGCCGAGCCGGCGGCGCTCAAAGCCGTGCTCGGCCCCACCAATACCGGCAAGACGCATCTGGCCATCGAGCGGATGCTTGCGCACCGCTCCGGGATGATCGGCCTGCCGCTGCGGCTCTTGGCGCGCGAGGTTTACGACAAGGTGGTGGCCGCGCGCGGCGTGAGCGCGGCGGCCTTGATCACCGGCGAGGAGAAGATCGCGCCCGAGAGCGCGCGCTATTTCATCGCCACGGTGGAGGCCATGCCGCTCGACCGCACGGTGGAATTCCTCGCGGTCGACGAAATCCAACTCGCGCGCGATCCCGATCGCGGCCACATCTTCACCGATCGGCTCATGCGCGCGCGCGGCGCGGGCGAGACGATGCTGCTCGGCGCCGACACGATGCGCGCCATGATCCGCCGCCATCTGCCGCGCGCGGACATCTCCAGCCGCGAGCGGATGTCGCGTCTGTCCTATGCGGGGCCGCGCAAGATCACCAAACTGCCCAAGCGCAGCGCCGTGGTCGCGTTCTCAGCCGAAGAAGTCTACGCGATCGCCGAATTGCTGCGCCGCCATCGCGGCGGCGCCGCCGTGGTGATGGGCGCGCTCTCACCGCGCACGCGCAACGCGCAAGTGGCGCTTTACCAATCGGGCGAAGTGGATTTCCTGGTCGCCACCGACGCGATCGGCATGGGCCTCAACATGGATGTCGATCATGTCGCCTTCGCCAGCGCGGCCAAGTTCGACGGCCGGCGCAATCGCCCGCTCCATGCCGACGAAATCGCCCAGATCGCCGGCCGCGCCGGCCGCTTTCGCACGGATGGCAGTTTCGGCGAGACGGGCGATTGTCCGCCCTTCGAGGAGGAGATCGTCGCGCGCGTGGAGAATCACGAATTCGAGGCGGTGACCGCGCTCGAATGGCGCAATCCCACGCTCGATTTCGCGAGCCCCGCCGCGCTCTTGCGCGCCTTGGAGACGCCGCCTTCGCAACCGGGTCTGATGCGCGCGCGCGGCGCGGTCGATGAAGAGACGCTGAAGCTCCTGATGAAGGACGAGGCCGTGATGGAGCGCGCGCGCCATCCCGGCGCCGTCAAGCGGCTTTGGGAGGCGTGTCAGACGCCGGATTTCCGCAAGACCTCGCTCGATGAGCATGCGCGTCTGGTGACGCGCATCGCGGATCATCTGCTTGGGCCGAAGGGGCGCCTGCCCGCCGATTGGATCGCGCGCGAGATCGTGTCGCTCGACCGCACCGAGGGCGATCTCGACGTGCTGCAGGCGCGCCTCGCCCATATCCGCACCTGGACCTATGTGGCCAATCGCGCCGATTGGCTGGACGGCGCGGAGGAATGGCGCGCGCGCACGCGCGAAGTGGAGGATCGCGTCTCCGATGCGCTGCACGCCCTTCTGACGCAGCGCTTCATCGATCGGCGCACAAGCGCGCTTTTGCGCGGCTTGAAGCGCGAGGAGGCGCTGCTGGCCGGCGTTTCTCCCGAAGGCGAGGTGACGGTGGAGGGCCATCATGTGGGTCGGCTCGACGGGCTCGCCTTCGTGGCGGATCCGCGCGCGCTCGGCCTTGAGGGGCGGGCGGTGCGCAACGCCGCGCAACGCGCCCTGGCGCCCGAAGTGGCGCGCCGTTTGCGGCTCATCGCGGCGGCGGCGGACGAGGATTTCGTGCTCGAGCGCGACGGGCGCATTCGGCTCGGCTTCGGCGCGGCGGCGCGGCTGATCGAAAGCCCGCCTTTAAAGCCCCGTGTCACGCTGATCGGCGCAGATGGCGCGGCGCCCGTGCTGCGCGACGCGGCGCGCGCGCGGATCGAAACCTGGCTGCACGAAGCGCTGGCGCGCGATCTCGCGCCGCTCGTGGCGCTTGAAGCGGCCTGGCGGGCCGGCGCGCTGCCGGCGCCGGCGCGCGGCCTCGCCTATCGGCTGTTGGAGGATGGCGGCGCGATCGATCGGATCGCGGCGCACGCGCTCGTCGCGCAGCTCACGCCGGAAGCGCGCGCGGCGCTGCAAGGCCTCGGGTTCCGCATCGGGCGGCGCACGCTCTATGCGCCCGCGCTCATGCGTCCGCGCGCGCAAAGTCTCGGCGCCATCGTGCGGCATTGGACGCGCGCCGCGCCTTCCGAGCGGCTTTTTCTGCCGCCGCCGAAACAGGCGCGCGCGCCGCGCGATCCCGCTTGCGATTGGGCCGCCCATGCCGCGGCCGGATTTCGCGCGCTCGGCCCGTTCGTGCTGCGCATCGAGCGGCTGGAGCGGTTCCTGGCGCGGCTGAGCGCGCATGCAAGCGAGGCCGGCGCGCCCACGCCCGATGCAAAGCTCCTCGCCTCGTTGGGCCTCCGTCCGCACGAGGGGCCGGCCTTGATGCAGGCGCTGGGCTATCGCCGCATGCGGGGCGAGGCCGACGCCGCGCCGCGCTGGCGGGCGCCTGCGCCGCCGCGCGGCGTCAAGGCCGCGCGTCCGGCCCAAGACGGCGCCTTCGCCGCGCTCGCCGATTTGATGCCCAAATGAGCGAGGCTCCTCAGCGTGTGCGTCTCGATGTCTGGCTGTGGCGCGCCCGCTTCTTCAAGACACGCGCCTTGAGCGCGGCGGCGATCGCGGCGGGCGGTGTGCGCCTCGTGCGCGGCGCGAAGGCGCGGCGGGTTGAGAAGCCGGGCGAGGCGGTGGGCGCGGGCGATGCGCTCACCTTCGCGGCCCCCGGCGGGGCCGTGCGCACGGTGCGCATCGCGGCCATCGGCGCGCGTCGCGGGCCCGCGCCGGAAGCAAGGGAGCTTTATGTCGATTTAGCGGAGCCCAATGGGCGCGCGCTTGACGGCGGGGAGCGGCCCGGTCAATTCAAACCCAGCGCCGAGAACGAAGATTAGGGGCGGATCGAGAATGACTTACGTCGTCATGGACGCATGCGTGAAGTGCAAGCTCATGGATTGCGTCGAGGTCTGCCCCGTCGATTGCTTCTATGAGGGCGAGAACATGCTCGTCATCCATCCCGACGAGTGCATCGATTGCGGCGTTTGCGAACCGGAGTGCCCGGTGGACGCGATCAAGCCCGACCTTGAGGACAGCGAGGACGGCAAATGGCTCAAGATCAACACCGAATACGCGAAGCTTTGGCCCAACATCACCCGCAAGGGCGAACCGCCCGCCGACGGCGATAAGTTCCGGGACGAAACTGGTAAATTCGAGAAGTATTTCAGCCCCAAGCCGGGCCAGGGCGATTGAGGCCAGGCAAGGCGCCGCAGCCCCGGCCCTTTCGCAACGGCCGAAAACATGCTAGATATGAGTGAATTGTAACAGCCGCGCGCGAGCGGGCGTTACATGGTCGCGGCGCCGCCCTGGCGTCTCCCCGCCGATGCGTATCGGATGTCAGAACCGGTCTCGGGCCTCCCCCTGATCCCGGCGCTCCTCCGATTGTCGCCGCGGCGGGCAGGGCGAAGCGCCGCTTTGTTGGCTTATGGAGCAGGGAAACCTCATGACGAATGCTGCGACTGCGCCGTCCGTCTCGTTCAAGGCGGGCGATCACATCGTTTACCCAGCGCATGGCGTGGGCCGTGTATTGGGCGTTGAGAAGCAAAGCGTCGCCGGCATCGATCTGGAAGTCTTCGTGATCTCCTTCGAGCAAGATAAAATGACCCTTCGCGTGCCGACGGCGAAGGCCAAGTCCTGCGGCATGCGTCCGCTGGCCTCGTCCCAGATCGTCACCGACGCGATGAAGACGCTGCAGGGCCGCGCCCGCATCAAGCGGACGATGTGGTCGCGCCGCGCCCAGGAATACGAAGCGAAGATCAATTCCGGCGATCTCGTCTCCATCGCCGAAGTGGTGCGCGACCTGCACCGCGCCAGCGATCAGCCGGAGCAAAGCTATTCCGAGCGCCAACTCTATGAGAGCGCGCTGGACCGTATGGCGCGCGAACTCGCCGCCGTCGAAAATATCGGCCGCGACGCCGCGTTGGAAAAGCTGACGACCTCGCTCGCCGCCAAGAAGGCCGCGGCGGCGGCTTAAGGCTTCCGGCGTCTCCGGGATATAGGGGAAAGGCCAGGCGCTGGAGCAGCCCTGGCCTTTTTCGTGGCCGAATGTCCGCCAGACTTTCGGCGCGAAAGCCTCTGTCGATGAAAGGCGCGCAATGACTTACGCCCGATCCGCTCAGGCGGTGTTCGCCAACATGCTTGGCGTTCTCGATGCATTGGTCGGCAAGGCGCAGGACGCCGGAATGACGGACGAGGTGCTTGCGGAGCGGCTCGCGCCAGACATGTTTCCGCTCGAATTGCAGTTTCGCGTCGCCCTCAATCAAGTGCTGTTGGCCCTCAATCAAGTCGGCGGGAAAGCGCTGTCCTTGGAGGAGGTCGCGTATCAATCCCTCGCTCAGGTGCGCGAACGCATCGGCGTTGTTCGCGCGCACTTGAATCAAGCCGATCCGAAGGATTGGGCGGACGCGGACGCCGTTGTCGATCTGACGCTGCCCAATGGCGTTCGTTTCGTGATGTCGGCCGAGGACGACATTCAAGATTGGATCCTGCCGAACTTTTATTTCCACGTGACGATGGCGTATGCGCTGCTGCGCAAGGCGGGCTTGGCCATCGGCAAGATGGATTTCTTGCCGCACATGGAGCGCCATAAGGCGCCGGCGGACTGAGTGCGACCTAGACGCGCGACGTTGCGCGTTCCTTGATTTTGACCAGCGTCAAGGCGCGCGACCGCGCGCGCCGCCATCCTGTGTTGAACAGGAGGGCGCCATGGCCGAGTTCAATTTCGTATGGTTCGTCGTCGGCGCGATGGGCACGTTCGCGGCCGTGCTTGGGTTCGCGACTTGGTTCGCTCGGCCGCGCTGAGCGCGGGCGGCGTCAGCGCCGCCGCGCGGTGGCGCGAACGGGCGCGCGGGGCGGATCGGGCACGCGGGTTTCGCTGAAGATGCGCCAATCGCCGGCGCCGTCCTTGCGCCAGACCATGATGTAGCGCCCTTGCGCTGCCTCCACGCCCGGCAGCACCTGAACATAGCGCCCGCTGGTGAGGCCCATGTCGCCGGAGGCCGACACAGTGACCTTGTCGTTCTGCCAGAACACCGGCCCGCCCAGGGGCGCGGCCGGCGGCGGGGCGGCTTGGGAGAAGGTCGTGATCGCGCCGGGCCGCACCAGGAAGCCGTCCGCGTGCAAGGCGCTGGCGATGGCTTGTTCATAGCCGCGCGCCTGGGCGTCGGCGGCGACGCGGCGCTCCGCCTCGAGAAGCGATGGCTCGGCGTTCGTCGACGGCGCGGCGGCGGGCGTCGCGGCTTCAGCAGGGGGCGGCGCAAGACCCGCCGTTTGAAGCGTTTCGCATCCCCCCAAAAACAGGGCGGCCGCACCCGCCGCGATCAAAATTGCTCTCATGAACACCCTCCAGCCCCGCCCCAATAGGGTTAACAGAGAGCAAGGAAGCGCCCGCGTCGACCCGGTTCTTGCGTCAGACGAGAAGAAACATCGCCCGCGCGGACGCACGCGCCGGACGGTCCGGCGCGTGCGCGGCGCAGAGCGGTTCCTGAAAAGTGTTACGCGGTTTTCGGGCAGGAACCGCTCTAACCAAGAATTTAGAGCCGTTTTTCTCGATTGGATGGACTTCATCCAATCGAGAACGGCTCTAGGCGGGCAGCGCCTCGGCCGGCGCCTTGAGCGGCTTGCGCACCGCGGCGGCGAAGCGGACGTGGTAGTCCGGATGCTCCGTGCCCATTAGGCGATCCCACCAGGTGAAATAGAGGCCGTAATTGTAGCCCGCCTGATGGTGCAGGTCGTGATGGGTGGTCGTGGTCAGCCAGTCGAACAGCGGGCGCCCGTCCTTGCCGGCGGGCATCAGCTCATAGCCGGCATGGCCCAGCGTGTTGCGCACGATCTGGTGCAGCATGAACAGGCCCACGACCGGCCATTGCGTCGGCACGATCAGCATCCAGAGCGGCACGAAGGCGCCCATGATTGCGGCCTCGCCGAGGTCGAAGCTGTAGGCCGTGAACGGCGAGGGATTATGGCTGCGATGATGGCGGCGGTGGAAACGTCGGAACAGGCGCGGATGGTGCATGATCCGGTGCGACCAATAGAAGAACGCGTCGTGCGCCACGATCATCAGGACAAGGCTCGCCCAGAACCAGGCCGGCCCCCAGCCGGCGGCGATCTCCGGGCCGGGCAGGAGTCCGAAGCGCTCCAGCATGAAGGTGCAAAGCCCGATGGTGGAGAACACCGCCACGGACCGCAGCGACACCAGGAATTCGACGATCATCTGCCGGGCGGGCGGTGAATCGGGGCGAATTTTCCGTCCGCGCAGCCAGGGCGCCAGCGCCACCCAAAGCACGAACCAAACGCCCACCGCGAACACGGCATAGCGCGTCAAATCCGAATTCATGTTGCGCAGCCATTGCGCGGCGGCGTCGATCAGCAAGGCTTCCATGGCGTCCTCCTCAGTGAGCGCCGCCAAGCCATGCGTCGGCGGCGCGCGCCGGTCTCGCCGCCGTCGAAAATCTCTCGCCGTTTCAGGAATCAGCCGGGAATTTCAGGTTTCGGCGCGGCCGCGGCGCCCGGATCGCGGCGAAATTGCGTGGGGGTGAGGCCCGTCGCTTCCTTGAAGGCGCGGTTGAAGGGGCCAAGCGATCCGAACCCCAGATCGAAGGCGATCGTCGCCACATTGATGCGCGCCTGAGCGGGGTCCGACAGGATTCGTTTGGCGGCCGCGATGCGATAGCCGTTGACGAACGCCGCGAAATTGCGCGCGCCGAGATGGTCGTTGATGAGCCGCCTCACGCGGTATTCCGGCACGCCGACCTCATTGGCCAGCGCCGCGATGGTCAGCCCTTCCTGGCGCCAAAGCGCGTTTGTCTCCATCGCCGCCTTGAGCCGGGCCAGAGCTTGCGCGTCCGCTGCTTCCTCCGGCGTTTCGCGTCCGCGCGCCGCGCCGAACAGCGCCGTGCGCGCCTCCAGGAACGCCGCCGTTCCCACGAGGCTGAACAGGGCCAAGGCGGCGGCGCCGGCGAGGGGATACCAATCGGCGGAGATTCCGAGGGACTCGCCGATCTCGAACGCCGAGAGCGTGATCACATAGGCCGACACCGCGCCCAGGAACGGTCCGCGCAGGCGCCGCCGCGCCTCCACCAGATCGCCGCGCCAGCTCCGATGGATCACCAGAAGCGCGTGGATCGCGAGGCCGAGCTCGATCAGATTATGCGCGATCCAAATCCCCGCGCGCAGCGCGCTCGGGTCGGGTGCGGCGAGGCCGAAAAGGCCGATCAGGGTGAGCGCGCCTGCTGGCGCGAGGCGGGCGGCGTCGATCGGCTCGTCCTCGAACAGGGTGACGATGAACAACCAGAAGAATCCGCCCCCCCCGAGCGTTAGAAAGTGCAACGGCGCCAGCGCGGGGCCGAGGGTGTCGCGGATCGCGGGCGCCGAATTCCAGGCATAGGCGATGGTGCTGAGGCAGAAGAGGAGGCCCGCCACGCGCATGGCTTGCGAGACGCCGGCGCGCAGGAGCGAAACTGCGAGCAGCGCCAGCGCGCCGGTCGCCGCGCCGCGCAGCAGCAATTCGATGACCAGTTCGGCGCCCGCCATCGCCTAATCCTCCGCCAGGATTTCGATCTGTTCGGCATGGTCGACGCACATGTGCGGGCCGCCCCGCGCCTCCATCGGACCATGCGCGCGCACCAGCTTGCCCTCATAGGACGAGAAGGCCGGGCCCCCGGCGCGCCACGCCTCCACCGCGTCGCCGAACACGACGATCTCAAAGCTGTCCTCCGCCGGGCCGAAATCGAGCACGACGCGCCGCGGGCTCTCGCGCACCGCGCTGACCCGGCCCTCCACGATGCGGAACGGCGCGTCGCGGCGGCGGCAATCGCTGGGCAGGCTGGGCAGATCGGCCAGCACGCCGCGCGCGGTGCGGAGCTTGTAATCGCGCTCCTTCCAGAGCCCGACTTCCGCGCGGCGCGCCTCCGCTTCGGCGGCCAATAGCTCGCCCGCGCGGGCCGTGTTTTCCCGCCGCGTGCGCACCCAGGCCGCGCCCTCGCGCAGCATGGCGTGCTGCAGCCAAATCCAACGCCCGCCCTCGCTCTGGACGAACACATGCGCGAGCGCGGTGTCGCCGCGCGGTTCTTCCCCCGGGCGCGGCGGGCGCGGCGGCACGCGCTTCAAGCCGCCATAGGCCAGCTGCGCCGGCCGGCCGAGGGCCAAGCGTTCCAAGGCGGCGCGGGATTGGCGCGCATGCGGCGCCTCACCATAGGGCGCTTCAATACCGGTGAGCGTGACGCGCAGGCCGTCCTCCAGGATCAGCGTGTCGCCGTCGACGATGTCGGTCACGCGCGCCCGCTCGCCGGGCTCGAGCCCATCCATTCGCGGGCCGCAGGCGATGAGCGCCAGCGCCGCCGCCAACGCCGCCCAGCGCTTCATCCCCCCGCCCCCGCTCGACGCCCCAGCCGCCGCCATGATACCTCCCGCTCTAAGGCTCCGTAGCTCAGCTGGATAGAGCTGCTCCGTCCTAAGGAGAGGGTCGCAGGTTCGACTCCTGCCGGAGTCGCCATTTCGGTCGCCATTTTTTGGGCGCCGTGAGATCGTCAGGACTTCATTGGCGGGAGCGCGCGGGGGCGCGCCTTCGCCGCGCGTTCGGGGAAGCGGGCATGCGGCGGCACTTTCGGAACGGCTGGTCGCGCGGAGCGTCGCGCGTTTTGGCGATCGCGCATACGCGCGCGCCCGCGATCCGCTGGGCGATTCTGATCGCGCTCGCGGCGACATGGGCGGTCGCCGGCTTCATCGGCTGGTATGGCGGCGTCACCATCGATGAAACCACGGGGGCGGAGACGCGCATCGGGATCACCGAAGCGATCTATCGCACGGTCGGCGCGCTTTCGATGTCGGACATCTATCTGCCGCGCAACGAAGGGGCGTTGAACTTCGCGCGCTTCGCGGGCCTGGCGGTGCCGTTGATCGGCATCTTGTTCGCGTTCTGGGGCCAGTTGGGCCGCTCCTTGGCGCAGGCGCTGCACGCGCTCGCGGCCGACCATGTGGTCATCGCCGGGGCGGGGCCGGAGGCGATCCACCTCGCGAACGATTGCCGCGCCAAGAAGGATTCTGTGGTGCTGATCGGCGCCGGTCTCGGCGAGGACGCCGCCTGGGCGCTGCGCAAGAACGGCGTCTTCGTCATCGACGGCGCCGGCCAGGATCGCGCCGCCCTGCGCAATGCGCGCGCCGCGCAGGCGGCGCATGTGGTGGCGTTCGAGGCGGACGACACCGCCAATCTGCAGATCGAGGCGGCGATGCGCGCCTTGGTGAAGCAGCGCCGACGGCGCACGCCGATCGCCGTTCATGTGTCGACGCGCGCCGCGATGCTGCTGCGCGAGGCGCGGCTGATGCGCTCCACCGAGCAGATGCAGCTGGAGCGACGCAACGCCGACAAACCCGCCGGCAAGCGCGAGGCGCTGCGCATCGACGCGAAGCCTTTTTCGCTCGACGAAATCGCCGCGCGGATCTTGCTGCAGACGCAGAGCATGGAAATGCTCGATGTCGCCGCCGAATTGGGCGAGGGGCGCGTCCATCTGGTCTGCTTCGGCTTCGATGAAGCGGCGCAGTCCGTGGTGAGCCACGTCTTCATGAGCCTTTGGTCCGCCCGCTTTGAGCCGCCGCGCGTGACAGTGTTGGCGTCCGATCCCGCCGAGGCGGATGCGCGCTTCAAGGCGCGCCATCCGCAAGCGCGCGCGCATCCGACCTTGTGGGCCGCAGACATCGCGTTCCTGCCGTTCAACGTGCTGCGCGATCACGTCGATCTGGCGTTGCTGGAATCCGTCACGCGCGCGCGCGGCAAGGCCACCGCCGTGCTGGTTTCTGCCGGCGCCGATCCGGACAATATCCGTCTCGCGCTCGCGCTGAAGCGCGCTTGCAATGAGGGTCTTTACTGGCCAGCGCCGATCTTCATGAAGGAATCGACGCGGTCGGAATTCTCCTCGATTTACGCCAAGGGCGACGAGACGCCCGAGCGCGACGCCTATCTTCTGGCGTTCGGCGCGCTCCAGCAGACGGCCACGCGCGCATACATCATCGAGGGGCGGATCGATCGCGGCGCGGCGATCGCGCATACGCATTACGACATGCGCCAGCGGGCCGCCTCCGCCGCGCTCGACATGAAGGATTTGCAGGCCGCCGCGCGCGATTGGGGCGAAGTGCTGGAAACCTATCGCGCCGCCAATCGCGCCGTCAGCGACGCGGCCATGGTGAAGGTGTGGGACGCGGGGTTCGCGCCGATGCGCGAAGGCAAGGGCGGCGCGCCGGTCATGCAGGACGACATGATGGAGCCGCTGGCGAAGCGCGAGCACGATCGCTGGATGGCCGAGCGGCTGATGGCCGGCTGGCGCCCCGGCGCATCGCGCGACAACGCCGCGATGATCCATGACAAGCTCGTGGCCTGGGAGCAGCTCAACGACCACGACAAGGAAAACGACCGGGTGCAGGTGCGCGCGGCGATGGATATTGCGCGCCTGATGCATCCGCGCGGCTTTGAAAGTCGGGCCTAAATCTCCTCGAAGGCGCCGCCGCGCCCTTTGCCCGCGGCGAAGCGGGCCGCGCCGGCCGCGCCTTCCAGCGCCACGATCGGCGCCCCGCGCCGCGCTTCGTTGCGCAGCGCTTCCGCGATGTCGCGGCTCCAGCCTTCATAGGCCGAGGCGCGGTCCGCACGCAGGCAGGCCTGCGGGAAGCGGGCGATCTCCTTGCCGAGCGCGATGGCGGCGGCGCGCGCTTCACCTTTCGGAACGAGACGGTTCGCGAGGCCCCAGGACAGCGCCTCGGCCGCATCGACCGCGCGGCCGGTGAGGATCATGTCCATCGCCCGGCCCTGGCCGATCACGCGCGGCAGACGCATCGTGCCCCCGTCGATCAGCGGCACGCCCCACCGACGGCAATACACGCCGAACACGGCGGTTTCCGAGGCCACGCGCATGTCCGCGAGCAGCGCCAGTTCGAGCCCGCCGGCGACGGCATGGCCTTCCACCGCCGCGATCAACGGCTTGGACAAGGAGACGCCGGGTTCGGCGTCGTGCCGGTCCGCCAAGAGCCGCGAGGGCCCCATCGGGCCAAACTGAGCCGCGTCCGCCGGCCGCTGCGCGGCCTCGCCGACGGCCTTGAGATCGAACCCCGCGCAGAATTGGCCGTCCGCCCCGGTCAGCACCAGAGCCAGCACGGCCTCGTCCGCTTCGGCGTTCTTGAAGGCGTCGAAGAGGGCCGCCGCCGTCGCCTGGTTCACGGCGTTACGCGCCTCCGGCCGATTGATCGTGATCACGGCGACGGGCCCGTCGCGCTCTACAAGGATGGTCATGGCGCTGCTTCCTGAAAAATCACGAGGAGTGTGGGGGCTTGTGTGATAAAAGCGCAACACCCATCTGCGGCTCAACCAATCCGTCCGTGAGGAGGGCAGCGTGGACCTCGAGAAATTCACAGAACGCGCGCGCGGCTTCGTGCAAAGCGCGCAGACTATCGCCGTGCGCGAGCAGAATCAGCAATTGGAGAGCCAGCATCTTCTCAAGGCGCTGATCGACGATCGCGAAGGTCTTGCGGCGGGCCTCATGCGCGCCGCGGGCGCTGATCCCCAGCGCGTGGGCGCCGATGTCGATGCGGCGGTGAAAGCGCTGCCGAAAGTCCAGGGCGGCGGCGACCGGCTTTACATGGCGTCCTCGCTCGCGCGCGCGCTCGACGCGGCGCAACAGGCGGCGACCAAGGCCGGCGATTCCTTCGTGACGGCGGAGCGGCTGTTGTTCGGGCTTGCCCTCGCGACGGAAGGCAAGGCCGGCGAGATCCTCAAAAAGCATGGCGTGACGCCGCAGAAACTCGAGGCCGCGATTCAGGATTTGCGCAAGGGGCGCACCGCGCAATCGGCGAGCGCGGAAGATCAATATGACGCGCTGAAGAAATATGCGCGCGATCTCACCGAGGATGCGAGCGCGGGCAAGCTCGATCCGGTGATCGGGCGCGACGAGGAGATTCGGCGCACGATCCAAGTCCTGTCGCGCCGCACCAAGAACAATCCCGTGCTGATCGGCGAGCCGGGCGTGGGCAAGACCGCGATCGCGGAGGGCCTCGCGCTGCGCATCGTCAATGGCGACGTGCCGGAATCTCTCAAGAACAAGCGACTTTTGGCGCTCGACATGGGCGCGTTGATCGCGGGGGCGAAGTATCGCGGCGAGTTCGAGGAGCGCTTGAAGGCGGTGCTCAGCGAGGTGCAATCCTCGAACGGCGAAATCATTCTGTTCATCGACGAAATGCACACGCTCGTCGGCGCCGGCAAGAGCGAAGGCGCGATG
Organism: uncultured Caulobacteraceae bacterium; assembly: GCA_964563395.1. Lineage (GTDB taxonomy): Bacteria > Pseudomonadota > Alphaproteobacteria > Caulobacterales > Aquidulcibacteraceae > JBEVOS01. Next base: position 150,437 of record CAZLWK010000006.1, on the reverse strand, counting down.
GACGCCTCCAATCTGCTGAAGCCCGCCTTGGCGCGCGGCGAATTGCATTGCGTCGGCGCCACCACGCTCGACGAATATCGCAAGCACGTGGAGAAGGACGCGGCGCTCGCGCGGCGCTTCCAGCCGATCTTCGTCGATGAACCGAGCGTGGAGGACGCCATCTCCATTCTGCGCGGCCTCAAGGAACGCTACGAGGTGCATCACGGCGTGCGCATTTCCGATGCGGCGATCGTGGCGGCGGCGCAGCTGTCCAACCGCTACATCACCGACCGCTTCCTGCCGGACAAGGCCATCGATCTGATGGACGAAGCCGCCTCGCGCTTGCGCATGCAGGTGGATTCCAAGCCGGAGGAATTGGACGAACTCGACCGGCGCATCATGCAGCTGAAGATCGAGGACGAAGCGCTGAAAAAGGAAACCGATCCGGCCTCCAAGGATCGGCGCGACAAGCTCTCGGACGAGATCAAGAGGCTCGAAGCGCGCTCAAGCGAATTGACGGCGACATGGTCAGCCGAAAAGGAAAAGCTGAAATCCTCCTCGCGCGTGAAGGAGGAATTGGAGCGGCTCAATCAGGAGCTTCTGGACGCCCAGCGACGCGGCGATTTCGCGCGCGCGGGCGAACTGAAATATGGCCGCATCCCGCAACTTGAGCAGCAATTGGCGGCGAGCGAATCCCAGGGCGGCGGCCTTGTGCAAGAAGTGGTGGACGCTGAAGCCATCGCGTCCGTCGTGTCGCGTTGGACCGGCGTGCCGGTCGAGAAAATGCTCGAGGGCGAAAAGGCGAAACTCCTCAAGATGGAGGATGCGCTGCGCGGGCGCGTGATCGGCCAGGAGGATGCGCTGCGCGCCGTGTCAGACGCCGTGCGCCGTGCGCGCGCCGGCCTGCAGGACCCCCATCGTCCGATCGGCTCGTTCATGTTCCTTGGGCCCACCGGCGTGGGCAAGACCGAGCTGACCAAGGCGCTCGCCGAATTCCTGTTCGACGACGACACGGCGATGACGCGGATCGATATGTCCGAATACATGGAGAAGCACAGCGTGGCGCGTCTCATCGGCGCCCCGCCCGGCTATGTCGGCTATGAGGAGGGCGGCGCGCTGACCGAGAGCGTGCGACGCCGGCCCTATCAGGTCGTGCTGTTCGATGAGATCGAGAAAGCGCATCCGGATGTGTTCAACGTGCTCCTCCAGGTGCTCGATGACGGGCGCCTCACGGATGGGCAGGGCCGCACGGTGGATTTCAAGAACGTCATCTTGATCATGACATCGAACGCCGGCGCGCAATTCCTCGCCGACCAGCCGGAAGGCGCCGACGTTGAGGATGTGCGCGAACTCGTGCTGGGCGAGGTGCGCGCGCGTTTCCGGCCGGAATTCCTCAATCGGATCGACGAGATCATCCTCTTCCATCGCCTGCAAAAGGCGCAGATGGGCGACATCGTGAAGATCCAGCTCAAGCGGCTGGAGCGGCTTCTGGCCGACCGCTCGATCAGCATCGAACTCGATGCGCGCGCGCAAGCCGAATTGGCCCGGCGCGGCTATGATCCGACCTATGGCGCGCGCCCGCTCAAGCGCGTGATCCAGAAGGATATTCAAGATCCGCTCGCGCGCGCCTTGCTGGAGGGCCGGATCAAGGACGGCGACGCCGTGCGCGTGACGTTCGACGGCAACGATTTCCTGTTCAACGGCGCCGCGGAGAAGCGCGCCGCATAAGTAGAAAGGGCGGCGCTTGCGGCGCCGCCCTTTCCAAATTCCACGAAAAAAGCCCGATTACGGCGTGGTCGCCGGAGCCGGCTCCGTCGTCGCGCCTTCAACGGCGGCGGCGGCGTCCGTGGCCGCGCCTTCGACGGCGGCGGCGGCGTCGCCGACCGCTTCCGTGGTCGCGCCCGCCGCTTCATCGATCGCCGCGCCGACTTCGGCGCCAGCTTCTTCGGCGGTGGAGGGGGCTTCAGCTTGCGGACCGCAGGCCGCGAGGCCCAGGGCGGCGACCGCGGCGACCGCGGCAAAGATGGAACGCATGTGTTCGTCTCCGATTGTACGCCGGCTCCCGCCGACTGCTCTTTGTTAAGCGGCGCGGACCCTAGGTGGTTTTCCCTAGGAACGGAAGCCGCTTCTTGGCGCGAAATGTCCCATCAAATCAGGCTAGGGCGGCGCGAAGCGCATGATTTCAAACGCCCAGCGCCATTTGCGTCTGGATGACAAGCGCGACAGGTTTGCCGTCCTCCGTGGCGATGCGCGTTTGCCAGACGCTGGTGCGCCGGCCGCGATGCACCGGCGTGGTGACACCGCGAACCGTGATCCCGACCTTCGCCGCGCCCAGAAAATTGGTCTTGCTCTCGATGGTGGTGGTGCCGCTCGCGCCCTCGGGAAGCGCGGAAAAGCCGGCGGCGGCGCCGAGACTGTCCGCGAACGCCATGATCGCGCCGCCATGCAATATCCCGCCCGTGGTGCACAGGTCCGGCCGCACGACCAATTCGCCGCGCGCGCCTTCGGCGCTGGCTTCGGTGATGACGACGCCCATGAGTTTGGCGAAGGGCATGCGGTCGGCGCGATTGTCGCTCATTTCGGTTCTCCCATGGCGCGGCTGAGCCGGGTCTTGTCCCATGCGGTGAGCAAGCATGCGCCCAAAATCAGCGGCGCGGCCAGATACGCCTCCAGGCGCGGCGCTTCCGCGAAGAAGACGAGGCCCAAGATCGGCGCCCAGAGCAAGGCCGTGAATTCGATCGGCGCGAGCGCTTGCGGCTGCGCGCTGGCGTAAGCGCGCGTCATCAATTGCACGCCGATCGCGCCGAGCGCGGCCATCAAGAGAAAAAGCGGCGCGTCCGCGCTCAGTGTCGGCCCCGCGCCGAGGATGAAGGCCGGCCCGGCCACATAGAGCGCGGGAAACAAGGTCGCCAACATGCTGATCGATTCGGAATCCTGCTTTTGCGCATAGGAGCGCAGCATGATCTGCGCGATCGCATAGGCGAGCGCGGATGCGATCACGCAAGCCACGCCGAGCAACCGCGCCTGCGCCGCGGCGGGCTCGCCCGCCTCGCCCTGCGCCGCGATAATCACGCCGGCGAAACCGATGAAGGCGGCGATCACATTGATCGGCCGGATGCGTTCGCCCAGCATGATCGCCGCGCAGGGCGCGAACAATAAGGGCGCGATGAACCCCAACATCACCGCCTCGACGAGCGGCAAAAGCGTCAATCCCTGAAAGAAGGCGACGCCGGCGATCGTGACGAAAACGCCGCGCAGCGCATGCTGGCGCCACATGCGGCCGGTGATGCGCGGTGCGCCGGCGCGCGCCCAAAGGATAAGGGCGGGAACGGTCGCCAGCGCGTAGCGCGCGAACGAGACGAAGAGCACGTCGTGCCTTTCGGCCAGCGCCTTGATGACGCCGTCCATCGCGGTAAAAGACGCCACTGCGATCGCGGCGAGCGCCAGGGGCGCGTCCCGGCGCGCCAATATGGCTGTCATGATCCTGCTCCAGAACCGGAGAGCGAACGCCGCGCGCGCGGCGCGGTCAAGCCGCTGTTTTGCATGCTTGGCTTGCTATAGAGGAGAGCGCCCGTGCGCAGACGCGCCGTATTGGCCGGATTGACGATGAGCGCTGGAGCGCCCGCCATGTCGCAAGAAAGACGCCCCATCGTCATCGCGCATCGCGGGGCAAGCGGCGAAAGGCCCGAGCATACGATGGGCGCGTATGAACGCGCGATCGCGCAAGGATGCGACTTTATCGAGCCGGACCTCGTCATGACGCGCGATGGCGTGCTGGTGTGTCGGCATGAGAATGAGATCTCCGAAACCACGAATGTCGCCGCCCAGTCGCGCTTCGCGGATCGGCGCGCGCGCAAGATCATCGACGGCGTGGCGATCGAGGGGTGGTTCGTCGAGGATTTCACGCTGGAGGAATTGAAGGTTCTGCGCTGCAAGGAGCGGCTGCCGCGCCTGCGTCCGGCCAATTGCGCTTTTGACGGTCAGGAGCAGATCCCGACCTTCGCCGAAGCGCTCGCGCTCGCCCGGGCGCGGGGCGTTGGCATTTATCCTGAGCTCAAGCATCCGAGCTTTTTGATCGAAGCGGGGCTCGATCCCGTGCCCGCCTTCGTGCGCGACATCGAGGCCGCGGGCTTCAACAGCCGCGCCGCGCCAATTTTCGCGCAATGCTTTGAAATGGCGCCCTTGCGGCGGTTGAAGGCGCTTTCGCCGGTGCGGCGCATCCAATTGATGTCGGGCGAGGGCGGGCCGTTCGATCGCGCGGCGGACGGCGTGACCTATCGCGATCTGACCTCCGCCGACGGCCTGCGCGCGCTTGCTGAATATTGCGACGGGATCGGCGTGGAAAAAGCCATGCTGATCGGGCGCGACGCGCAAGGCGCGCTCGGTCGATCGACGGGACTTTGCGCGCGCGCGCATGAAGCGGCCCTCGCCGTGCACGCCTGGACGTTTCGCGCGGAGAATTATTTTCTGCCGCGCGATCTTCAGCGCGGCGATCCCTCAGTGAAGGGCCATGCCGCGCGGCGCGGGGATTTAATCGGCGAACTCATCGCCTTCTATCGCGAAGGCGTGGACGGCGTTTTCAGCGATTTCACCGATATCGCCCTGGCGGCGCGCGCGGCCCTTTAAGCCACGCGGCGCAAATGCTGGCGATTGAGGATCGGCGTGTGCGCGTCGATCAGATCCTTCGCCACGCGTGCGCGCGTCGCATCGTCCTTGATCACGACGAGATGAATTTCCTGCGCGCCGAGCTGCTGCGCCGCGCCCCACATTTCATTGCGCGAGAGCGAGTCAAAAAGGCTGGCCGTCTCCGCCGCGAACAGCATGACCGGGCCGCCGGCCTCCATCGTGGGGTAATCCCCAGGCTTGACGAACATATAGACGCCCGGCGCCTCTTCCCAGGCGCGCTTGGCCCGCGCGACGTCGAACTCGTACCAGCGTCCGCTCAGGCCCTGCCAGGAAAAAGTCACGAATTTCAAGCCTCTCGATTGAGGTCGCTATTTTAGCCTGAGTCGGGCGCCGGCGAAGCGGCGCTACGGCGTTCCGATTCACGGGCGCGGATCGAACCGCACGGGCGATGCGCCGCTTTCCGCCAGATAGGCAGGCCAGAACGAGTCATGGGCGCGCGTTTGCGCCGGCCCGTCATCCGGACGATCGAGTGTGACGATGCGCACCGAAACATCGGTCAAATCCGGCGGCGCGGCGGCGCTGCGCCATGTGTCGAATTCCGCATCCTCGACGTAAAGGCTGAAGCCCTGCGGATCGTGTTCAAGCAGGTCCGAAATCAAAACCAGCCGGCGCGCCGCGATGTCGGCGCCGAAATCGGGATCGGCGGCGGCGGCGCGAAGCGCGGCGGCGATCGGCGAGCGCGCGGCGCCGCGGCTTGACGAGGCGCGCCGCGTCGCGCGCTCCAGCGCGGCGCCGAATTCTTCCTCCCAGCGCGCCTGCGCCTGGCGCGTGTTCTGATACAGCGGATTGGCGGCGCGCCCATCGCCGGGATTGCACAGCGAGAAGAGGCGACGCGGCTCTTGCGGCCTGTCCGCGCGGATCGCCGCCAGGGTGAGGCGATCATAAGCGGCGAGGCGCTGCGCTTCCTGCCGCACCACCGTTTGCAGCACCCGCCGGTGGCGCGGTTCAAGCCGGTCGGTCGCATCGACGAGAATGAAAGTGTGCGCGGCGAGCGGCGCATCGGTGCGGCACAGCGTGTCCGGGTCCGTGGGCGGCGGGCGCAGCATGAAGCCCGCCGCACCGAAAAGCGCGAGCGCGAGCAGCGCCACGCCGATCAAGGCCGCGCCGGCGAGATCGCGCCCGGCCTTGCGCCGTGCGCGCCTCATGAGACGCCGTCGAGCCGGGCCTGCACGGACTCAAGCTCAATCATCAGGGCTTCGACGCCTTGATGCGCCTCGGTTTGGGCGGCGGCGAGCGCCGCGCGCCCGGCGGCGACGATCTCGCCGGCCGCGCGCAGCGGATCGAGCGCCGCGCCCTCATGGCGCGGCTCGGCGGCGAAATAGGCGGGCGCGGGGGTTTTGCGCGCGCTGAGATTTTCCTGCCGATAGGTGTGCACGGCCTCGATGGCGGCGGCGTCGAGCCGGCGCGCTTCCGCGTCCAGGCCGGCGAGCGCGGCGACGGCCTCGTCATAGAGGCGCTCAAGCGTTTCCGCGCGCGCGCGCGCCTCATCCAAACGCGCGGCGATGGCGGCGCGCGCCGTCTCGATCGGCGCTTCGAGCGCAAGGCGCGCCTCGCCGCGCAAATCCGAGAGCGCCTCCTCCGCATCGGCCTTGGCGCGCGCAAGCTTGCCATAATCGGGGTAGGGATCGTCGAAGCCGGAAAACCCCTTGAGCGCCGCGAACACCCACACGCCGCCGCCCAGCATGAGCAGCACGATCGCCTGCGGCTCGCTCAGCGAAAACATGCGCGCGAAGAAGCCGCTGGCGTCGCTGCCGGCCTCCGCCGCTGCGGCGACGTCTTGGCGCCAGATCGCGGCGAAGAAATTGAGAAAGAGCGCGGTGGCCGCGAACAGGGCGAAGCCGGCGCCGCCGACAATGCGCTGCGGCAAACGCGCGTGCTGGACATAGCGCAAGCCCAGAAAGCCGGCCAGAAATCCAAGGATCACGTTGGCGCCGGAAAGACCGATCGCGGTGACCGCGCCGCCGAGCAAGCCGCGCGCATCGTCCTCCGCGAACAGCGCCGCGCTGAACAGCGCTTCGAACAGCGCGGCCACAAGGAGCAGACCCGCCTGCAGGACGCGGGATTCCGGATACATGGCGGCGCGCCGCAATTGGTGCGTCCGCGCGAAGGAATCGAGGTCCCGCGTGTTCGCTTCCGCGCGCGCGGCGGCGATCGCGTAATCGTGGGCGATGCGGCCTTCGGCCTGGCGCATGGCGAGCCGCGCCTCAAGCACCACGCCGGCGATATCGAGCGGCTGCGGTTTCGAGAGGCGCATGCGTTGCTCGAACGCATCGCGCGCCTCCGCGCGTTGGGCGGCGATGCGCGCCTGGTCGTGCGCCAAGGCGCGCGCGACATCGCGCTCAAGTTCGCTTTCCTGCGTGGCCGCGCTGGGCGGATGATCGGCCGCGCCGTCGGCGCGCGCGCGGGCGCGAACATCGCGCGTGCGCAAAAGGCGCTCTAGATCGCCCGCGGACGCATCCGCCTCCGGCGCCTTTCGCACAAGCCCCACCATGGGGTCAGCTTAAGCCGGCATGGACCCCTTCGCCAGCGCGGTTTAGGACGAGGGCGAGGAGAATTTTCGTGTCGTCCGAATTGATCGAGCTGCGCGCCGTCGCCGAGGCCGCCGCGAGGCGCGCCGGCGCCGCGCTGCGTGACAATCGCGCCTCATGGTCGGGCGTGATGGCCGAGGAAGGCCGCGAGGTGAAGGTGGACGCCGATAAGCGCGCCGAGCATCTCATCATCGAAACCCTTCAGGCGCGCGCGCCCTTTCCAATCATTTCGGAAGAGGCCGGCTGGGTCGGCGGGACGGACGGCGCGCGCTATTGGGCCGTCGATCCGCTCGATGGCAGCGTCAATTACGTGCAGGGCTATCCGCAATGCGCGGTGTCCGTGGCGCTGATCGAGAACGGCGCGCCGGTGCTTGGCGTCGTCGATTGCTTCCTTTTGGGCGATACCTATGTCGGCCTTGTGGGCGTCGGCGCCGCGCGCAACGACACGCCGATCGCGCCCTCCAAGGTGCGCGATCCCGCGCGCGGCGTGCTCAATACCGGCATCCCGGCGCGCGCGCGGACCGACAAGGCCGCGATGGATGCGCTGGTGGCCAACATGCTGGCTTGGCGCAAGGTGCGCATGATCGGCTCGGCGGCGGTGGCGCTCGCCTATGTGGCGGACGGCCATGCCGACGCCTATCGCGAATCCGGCTCCATGCTCTGGGATGTGGCGGGCGGCTTGGCGCTGGTGGCCGCTGCGGGCGGGGCGGTGCGGCTGGGCGGGGATTTGTCCGGCCCGCTTGAGGTGGCCGCCAGCAATGGCGCGATTCCGCCGCCGGACTAGGCGGCGCCGAATCTGTGTATCGTCGCGCGCGATGGATGGGCTGTTCCCCCTTTTTCCCGTGTTCGTGGACCTCGCGGGGCGCCCGGTGGTGCTGCTGGGCGGGGACGCGGCCTTGGCCGGTCTCGCGCCGCTTCTTCTGGCTTCAGGCGCGGGCGTGAGCGCGATCGATCCCGCGCCGGGCGCGGAGATGCGGGCGAGCGGCGTGCGGATCGTGACGCGCCGCTGGCGCCAGACGGACCTTCGCGGCGCCGCCCTGGTGATCGCGGGCGCCAACGAAAGGCGCGCCGCGAAAGCGCGGCTTGCGGCGCGGGGCGCGCAAGCCATGTTCCATCAGCTGGGCGAGGATCGGGCTTCCGACGTGGCCTTGGGCGCCGCCTTGGCGCGCGGTTCGCTGGCGCTGGGCGTGATGGCGCAGGGCGCGCCGCTGGCGCTCGCGGAGGCGTTGCGCGCGCGGCTGGAGGCGGCGCTGCCGGCCGGCGTCGCGGAGTTCATGGCGGCGGCGAGCGCGGCGCGGCCGCGCGTGGAGGCGGTCATCGCCGAGCCCGCGGCGCGCGATGCGTTCTGGACGGCGCTGGCGCAAGCGGCGTTCGCGGGGCCGCAAGCCGATTGGCGCGCCTTCATCGACGCGGCGCTTCGCGCCAGGACCGGGTTTATTCCGCGGGCGTAGCGTCGCGCGCGGCGAGCTTGCGCAAGCGGTCCTCATGGCTTTCGCGCGAGAGCGGATAACCGAACAGGCAGGCGATGGAGCTGCTGAAGAGGATGATCAGCGCGGCCGCGTAGGCGAAGGCGAGGTTCGACAGCATTGGCGCGTCGAGATCACCTGGCCGCGCGCCCTCGGGAAACGCGACGAGGTCGAGGATCACGCCCGCGCCCAAAAGCCCAAACCCGGACACCGCTTTTTGCACGAACGTATTGGCCGAGAGCAGGAGGCCCTCGGCGCGGCGCCCGGTCTTTTCCTGCACCTCTTCCACGATGTCGGCGATCATGGAGCCGCCAATGATCGCCGCGCCGATGCCGCAGAGGCCAGAGACGACACGCTCAAGCAGCAAGAGCGGCATGAGCAGCGGGTCGCCGTTCGGCGGGAAAAGACCGATCTCGCGCAGCAGCACGGGCGAGATCGAGACGATCACGGCGATGATGAACAGCGTCAGCGCCGCATGCTTCTTGCCGAGCAGCCGCGCCAGCGGCGTCGAAAGGATCGCGGCGAGCACCGTGCCGACAAGGCTGCCCACCGACAGGATCGCGAGCTGCGCGCCGATGAGCTCCCAATAATAGGTCTGCAGATAGATGCCTAGCGCGGCGCCGAGCCCCACCGCCATGCCCGAGAACAGCCCCACGGCGAGCATCACGAGAATGGAGCGATTAGCGATCGTCTCCACCATGTCGCGCGCCAATTGTCCGATCGTGAGGCTGCGTTGGGGCGGCGCGTGGAATTGAGAGGCGGTGCGCTGCGTGCCGATGGCGGACACGAAGATCGAAATAAGCATGACGACGATCGCGGCGATCGAATAGGCCTGATAACCGTCGGGATTGAGCTGTCCGGTGGGGTAGTCCGGCGTCGGCGCCAGGAAGATCGTGAACACCGCCACGGTCATGGCGATGCCGCCCGCGACGCCGAAGAAATAGCGATAGGATAGAAGCGCCGTGCGCTCGTCATAATCCTCGGTGAGTTCGGGCAGCAGCGAGGCGTTTGGAATCTCGTAGAGCGAGAGCGAGGCGCGCAACGCCACGGCGGTCGCGAACAGGTAGAAGAACATCGCTTCCGGCGCGAGGTTCGGCGGATTCCAAATCAGGAAGAACGTGATCGCGATCGGGATCGCCGCCGCGTACATGAAGGGGTGGCGCCGGCCGAGCTTGGAGCGCCAATTGTCGGAGGCGTGGCCGATCACGGGATCGATGAAGGCGTCGATCAACAGCGCGAACAACAGCGCGGCCGACACCATGCTCGCCGGCAATCCGAGCACTTGATTATAATAGAGCAGCAGCAGGGACTGGAAACCCTGGTCCTTCACGCCATAGGCGACGGACCCTAGGCCATAGAAAAGCTTTGGCCGAAGGCCCATGCGCTTTGCCGCGCTCATGCCGACGCGCGCCTTTCGAAAAGCAGGAATGCGCGGTCGCGTGGCGCGACGCCTGGAAAAACCTTCATTTTCCTCCACCCAGGCGCACTTAGGCGCGCTCTTTTCGCGATTCGAAGGTGCAGTAGGCTCCAGGCGCCGTCAAGCGGCTCACGCGCCGCCTGGCGTGACGAGAATCTTCACCTGCGATTTGTCGGTCTGGAGGCGCACGAAAGCGTCGGGCGTTTCGCCGAGGCCGACGCGCTGGGTCACGATCGCGGGGAAATTGGTTTCGCCTTCCGCGAGGCGGTGGAGCGAGGCGGCGAATTCGTCGGGCGTGTAGGCGAGCACGAAGCGCATCTCGATCTCCTTGGAGATCAAGGTCAGCGGATGGATTTGATCCATTTGCATGCACACGCCGGCCACGACGATCCGGCTATGGCGCGGCGCTTCGGCGGCGATCGCCTGCAAAACGCCCGGCGCGCCGACGCATTCGAAGATGACGGGCTGCTTCGAGGCGCCGCCGCCCAACTGGAAGATGCCGGAGAGCGCGGGCGGCTGCACGCCCATCTCCGCCCACGAGGCGTGCGGGCTTTCCTTCGCCGGATCGATCACCTTGTCCGCGCCGATTTTTTCCGCCAGCGCGCGGCGCTGCGGCGAATAATCGGCCGCGTAAATCGGCCCCAGTCCGCGCGCCTTGAGGCTGTCGATCACGGCGAGCCCCACCGGCCCGCATCCGATCACCAGATAGGCTTGGCCCGGGTGGGGATCGGCCCGCGCCACGGCGTGCTCGCCCACGGCCAGAGGCTCGGTCAGCGCCGCCGTTTCGCTCGCCAGCCCGTTGGGCACGGGGAGCAGGAGCATGTCCGCCAGCAGCATGTTCTCGGCGAAGCCGCCCACGGCGGTCGGCGAATAGCCCACCGTATCCAGCCCGGTCGCGCTCGGCAGGATCGGCATGGAGCAGACCCGCTGGCCGGGCTTGAAGCGCGCCGCGCCCGGCCCGTTCTCCAGGATTTCGCAGCAGAATTCGTGGCCGTACACCACTTCGCCGGCGACGCCCTCGCCAAGCGGCTGTTCAAGCGCGTGGAGGTCGGAGCCGCATATGCCGCACGCCAGCGTGCGCACCAGCACTTGGCCGGGGCCGGGCGTCGGGGTCGCCATTTCCTCCAGGACCAATTTGTTCCCGCGGCGGATCACGGCGCGCATGTCCATCTCCCTGAATGGCCGCCTCTTGGCGTTCTTGCGGCGCAGTATGGACCGCTCACCTCGCGGAACGCCAAGGATTTCGCGATGCGCCCACCAATCGCGGGGCGCCTTCATCCTGCGCGAAGGCTCTGGCGCTGTGGCGCGGCGTCCCGTATTCCTGGACAAAACGCGCCGCTGGGGGAGGGCTGCGCGTGCAAGCAAGAAGCTCCTCCGCGCGGCCTTCGGGCGCGCGTACGCGATAGGAGAGGATGCGTTGCAGCCCACCGATATTGGGTCGCCGGACTATTTTCATAAAGTCGTCGATTGCCAATGGGCATGTCCGGCCCACACGCCCGTGCCGGAATATATCCGGCTGATCGCGCAGGGCCGCTATTCCGAAGCCTATATGGTGAATTGGCGCTCGAACGTGTTTCCCGGCGTGCTCGGGCGCACCTGCGATCGTCCGTGCGAGCCGGCCTGCCGGCGCGGCCGAGTGGAGGAGGAGCCGGTCGCGATCTGCCGCTTGAAACGCGTCGCCGCCGACAACAAGGACGACATCACCGCGCTTCTGCCGCGCCCGCCCTTCGCGAAGAACGGCAAGCGCATCGCCTGCATCGGCGCGGGTCCCGCCTCGCTCACCGTGGCGCGCGATTTGGCGCCGCTCGGCTATGAGGTCGTTGTGTTCGACGCCGAGGCGAAGGGCGGCGGCATGATCCGCTCGCAAATTCCGCGCTTTCGCCTGCCTGAAGAAGTGATCGATGAAGAGGTGGGCTACGTCGTCGGCCTCGGCGTGACGACGCGCTATGGCCAACGCATCGACAGTTTGAAATCGTTGCTGGCCGAAGGGTATGACGCCGTGTTCGTCGGATCGGGCGCGCCGCGCGGGCGCGATCTCGATCTGCCGGGGCGTAGCGAAGCAGCGGCCAATATCCGCATCGGCATCGATTGGCTCTCGAACGTTTCGTTCGGCCATATCGAGAAGATCGGCAAACGCGTGATCGTGCTGGGCGGGGGCAATACGGCGATGGATTGCTGCCGCACCTCACGCCGTCTCGGCGGGGAGGATGTGAAAGTCATCGTGCGCTCGGGCTTTGACGAGATGAAGGCGTCTCCCTGGGAGAAGGAAGACGCCATGCATGAGGGCATTCCGATCATCAATATGCGCGTGCCCAAGGCCTTCACGCATGAGAATGGCCGCCTCACCGGCGTCACTTTCGAAGTGGTCGAGGCGGTGATCGACGAAAGGGGCCGCCGCAAACTCGTGCCCACGGGCGAGGCGGACGAGCATTATGAATGCGACGATGTGCTGATCGCCGTCGGCCAGGAGAATGCGTTCCCCTGGATCGAACGTGATATCGGCCTTGCCTTCGATGAATGGGGCATGCCCCAGGTCGATGAGGTCACGTTCCAATCGACCGTGCCGAACGTGTTTTTCGGCGGCGATTCCGCCTTCGGCCCGAAGAACATCATCTGGGCCGTCGCGCATGGCCATGAGGCCGCGCTTTCCATCGATGCCTTCGTGCAAGGCCGCGATGTGCGCGACCGCCCGCCGCCGCACATGACGCGTTTCAGCCAAAAAATGGGCATCCATGAATGGAGTTATGACAACGACGTCTCCGCCGAGAACCGTTTCAAGGTGCCGATGCGCGACACCGCCACGGCGCTGAAGGATCTCAAACTCGAAGTGGAATTGGGCTTCGATCGCGCGCTCGCTTATCGCGAGGCCGAGCGCTGCTTGAATTGCGACGTGCAGACCGTGTTCGCCAAGAGCGCGTGCATCGAGTGCGACGGCTGCGTCGATATCTGCCCCGTCGATTGCATCACGTTCACGGAGAATGGCGCCGAGGATGAGCTGCGCACGCGCCTCAATGCGCCGTCGCTCAATCTGGATCAGGCGCTTTACGTGTCCGAAGCGCTGCCCACGGGCCGCGTCATGGTCAAGGACGAGGACGTGTGCCTCCATTGCGGGCTGTGCGCAGAGCGCTGTCCCACCGGCGCGTGGGATATGCAGAAGGTGCTGATCGACACGGCGAAGGCGCTCGACAGCTGCGCCGCCGCGCATGCGCCGCGCGAGCTCGCGGGAGCGGCCTCATGAGCATCGCCGCGACCAACGATTTCGTCGTCAAGTTCGCCAATGTGAACGGCTCGGGCTCCGCGAGCGCGAACGGCATGTTCGCCAAGGCGGTGCTCCGCATGGGCGTGCCGGTCGCCGCGCGCAACATCTTCCCCTCGAACATTCAGGGCCTGCCCACCTGGTATGAGGTGCGCGTGTGCGAAGCCGGCCATCTGGGACGGCGCGGCGGCGTCGATCTCATGGTGGCGTGCAATCCGCAGACCTGGGATCAGGATCTGCGCGAGATCGAAAGCGGCGGCTATCTGCTTTACGATTCCACCAAGCCTTTGCCGACGTCGAAGTTTCGCAGCGATGTGAATGTCGTCGGCGTGCCGTTGACGATGCTGTGCAACGCGGCCTTCAGCGAGCCGCGCCAGCGGCAATTGTTCAAGAACATCTGCTATGTCGGCGCGCTGACGCACCTTCTCGATCTTGATGTCGCCGTGGTCGAGCAGCTGATCGACGAGGAATTTGGCGGCAAGGAAAAGCTCATTCGTCCGAATAAGCAGGCGCTGCATCTCGGGCGCGATTGGGCGGCTGAGAATCTGGAAAAACTGCCTCTGCGCCTGCGCCGCGCCGATGCGGTGGGCGATCGTATCTTCGTGGAAGGCAATGCCGCCGCCGCGCTTGGCGCACTCTATGGCGGGGCGAGCGTGTGCGCCTGGTATCCGATCACGCCGTCCACCTCGATCGCCGAAGCGTTCGAGGGCTATTGCAAGCGCTTCCGCACCGAGCCGGAAACAGGCGCGGCGCGCTACGCGATCGTGCAGGCGGAGGATGAAATCGCCTCGATCGGCATGGTGATCGGCGCCGGCTGGAACGGCGCCCGCGCCTTCACATGCACTTCCGGGCCGGGCGTTTCGCTGATGACGGAATTCGTCGGCCTCTCCTATTACGCGGAAATTCCGGCCGTGATCTTCGACGTGCAGCGCGGCGGGCCCTCCACGGGCATGCCCACGCGCACGCAGCAGGCCGATCTTTTGTCCGCCGCGTATGCGAGCCATGGCGACACCAAGCATGTGATGCTGTTTCCCGCCGATCCTGGCGAGTGCTTCAGCATGGGCGCGCTCGCCTTCGATCTCGCGGATCGCTTGCAGACGACGATCTTCGTCATGCTCGATCTCGATATCGGCATGAATGAATGGCTGGTGCCGCCCTTCGCCTGGGACGACCAGCGCAGTCTCGATCGCGGCAAGGTGCTGACGCCGGCCGAACTCGACGCCGGGGCCAAGGTCGCGCGCTATCTCGATGTCGATGGCGATGGGATCGGCTTTCGCACCATGCCTGGCGCGCATGAGGCGGGGGCCTATTTCACGCGCGGCTCAAGCCACGACGCCTTCGCCCGCTATAGCGAGGCGGGCGATGTGTACGCCGAGAACATGATGCGCCTCCTGCGCAAATGGGAGACGGCCAAAGCGCTCGTGCCCGCGCCGGTGCGGCGCGACGCGGCGCGGCGCACGCCGGACGCCGTTCTCTATTTCGGCTCGACGTCGGCGGCGATGGACGAGGCGCTGCACACCCTCGCCGCGCGCGGCGTTCATCTCGATGCGATGCGGGTGCGCGGCTTTCCCTTCGCCGAGGAGGTGTTCGATTTCATCCGCGCGCATGAGCAGGTTTTCATCGTGGAGCAGAATCGCGACGCGCAACTGAAGAGCCTGCTCGTCAATGAGGGCGGCGTGCATCCGGCGCGCCTTCCCTCGATCCTGCATTTCGACGGCGCGCCCATCACCGCGCGCTTCATCGTCAATGCGATCCTTCGGCGCATGGAATCGCCGGAAGCGCCGCGCATCAAGGAAGCAGCCAAGTGACCTATATCGCCAAGCCTCAGCTGCACCATCCCGAATTGAAGACGAACGCGCTCGGTTTCACGCGGCGCGATTATGAGGGAAAGCTTTCCACGCTCTGCGCCGGCTGCGGCCACGATTCCATTTCGGCGGCCATCATTCAGGCGGTGTATGAGCTCGATCTGCCGCCGCACAGAATCGCCAAGATGAGCGGCATCGGCTGCTCCTCCAAGACGCCGGATTATTTCCTGGGGCAAAGCCACGGCTTCAATAGCGTGCATGGGCGCATGCCGTCCGTGCTGACCGGCGCCAATCTCGCCAATCGCGATCTCATCTATCTCGGCGTCTCCGGCGACGGCGACAGCGCCTCCATCGGCATAAGCCAGTTCGCGCATTCGATCCGGCGTGCGGTCAACATGACCTATATCGTGGAGAACAATGGCGTCTATGGCCTCACCAAGGGCCAGTTTTCCGCCACGTCCGACAAAGGCTCGAAATCCAAGCGCAATGTGATCAATCACGAATCGCCAATCGATCTCGTCACGCTCGCGCTGCAATTGGGCGCGTCCTATGTGGGGCGCAGCTTTTCGGGTGATAAAGCCCAGCTCGTGCCGCTCATCAAAGGCGCGCTGAAGCACAAGGGCGCAGCCTTCATCGATGTCCTTTCGCCCTGCGTGGCGTTCAACAATCACGTCGGCTCCACGCGCTCGTACGATTATGTGCGCGCGCACAACGAGGCAGTGAACAAGCTCGATTTCATCGCCGGCCGCGAGGAAATCACCGCCGATTACGAGCCGGGCGCGGTCACCACGGTCATCCAGCACGATGGTTCGGCGCTGCGCCTGCGCAAGATCGCCGACACCTACGATCCGACCGATCGGATCGACGCGATGCGCTATCTCGCCGAGCGCGGCGCCGATGGAGAAATCGTGACGGGCCTTCTCTATGTCGATCCCGACGCCGAAGACCTGCACGCGCATCTGGGCACGACGGCAACGCCGCTTAATCAGCTCGGCGATCGCGAGCTCACGCCGGGCCGCGCGGCGCTCGAGGAGATCAACGCCTCGCTGCGTTAGTCGGATTCCCGCCGCCAGCGGATGGAGGCGCGCTGATCCCCGTTCGGCAGGAAGCTGGTGATGAGTAGGAGGCGGGGCCGCAGGCGCCATTCCACGCTCGTCGACGCCTGGCCAAGTCCCGTGCGCGCCACTTCCAGATAGACGTCGCGCGTCAGATAGACGCCGCCGGCGACGAGGAAGCCGCCATCTTCATCCTCGCGCACGTCGAGCCGATCGAGACCCGACAAGGCGCGCGCCGTCTCCGCCAGATCGAACGAGGATTGGCCGGACAGCGCAGCGAGCCCGCCCGCCAATTGCGCCGCCTCGATCGCGGTCAAATCCTCCACGGATCGGCCGAACAGGATTTGCGGCAGGATTTCATCCTCAGGCAAGGAAGGGTCGCTCTCGAAGGCGATCTCCGGATCGTTAGCGGTGCCGCTCAAGCGAATGCGCGCGGTGAGATCGTTGGTCCGCCGCTCGGCGGCGAGGTCGATGCGCGCCTCCAGCGGATCGCCATTGAAGGCGATGATGCCGCTTTCGATGTCGAAGGGACGGCCCGATAGTGAAATGGAGCCGCGCACGGCGCGCGCCTCGCCGAACAGGCGCGGCTGCGCGACATCGCCGGCCACGCGCAAATCGAGCGACCATTCCGCTTCAAGGCCCCGCCCGCGCGTGAAGATGCGTCCTGGCGCGCGCACCCTGATATCGAGCGTGGCCGCGCCAACCGCCGGCGCGCGGGCGCGCGTTTCATAGTCTTCCTCTTCCGCGCCGGGCCGATTGATTTCGATCACGTCGAGCTGCGGGACGCTCGCGCCTGGCCCTTGCGCTATGCTGATCTCGCCCTCGCTGATGGCGAGCGCGCCTGAAAGATGCGAGCGGCCATCGGCCCAGGCGAGCGTGAGATCTCCGCTGGCGGTCGCGCGCGCGTCAGGACGATCGACGAGGCGCAGATCGTCCAGATTGATCGCGATTTCGCCGCGCGTCGGATCGGCCGCGCCGCCGCGCGCGGTCATTGCGCCGCCGCGTCCGTCGCTTGCCGAGAAGCGGGTGATCCGCGCGCCGTCGGGACCGAAGCGCACCGCGGCGTCGATGGCTTCGAGTTTGACGCCGGAAATTTTGTCTTCGAACGCGCCGCCGCTGAGTGCGATGCCGCCGGCGCCGCTCAAAGCGCCGGCGCCGAATTCGATGCGCCCTTCGCCGGCGACCGCGCCCGAAAGCGCTTGATCGGGCAGCCGCGCCGCCGCCCACAAGCCGCTCACCGGGCCGCGAACCGACCATGCCGCTTCGCCGCGCCGATTGGGCGCAAGCGCGACTCGGATCGGCGCGGTGCTCGTGGTCACCGGCGCTTGCGCCGAGACATTGGCGGTCAAGCCATCGCTCGATTGCGCTTCGAGCCGCGCTTCGAGCTTTTCATCGGCGAGGCTGATCGTCAGCGCGCCGTTCAAGGCTTCCGGCGTGCGCTGTGAGAAGCGCGCGTCGCGCACATCGAGACGCGCGCCGCCTTGAAGACGACGGCCGACATTTTGCAGGTTCGCCTCGCCGCTCGCGCGGCCTGAGGCGCGCTCGCCCCATATCGCCGCGAGCGGGGCGATCGGCGCCTCGCTGAGGGTCGCCGCGCCTGAGAGCGCGCCACCACGCTCGCGCCAACGCGCCTCCACGCGCCCGGACTCGAATTGCGCGTCGATGCTGGCTTCAAGCACGCCGTTGGAGAGCTTCAGCTGCGCAGGCGCGACGAACGCGATCGGCGCGCCGGCGAGCGCGCCTTCGCCATCCATGGTGGCGCTGAACCCATCACGCACATCGAGCGCGCCCACGCCGCGGAAGGCGAGCGCCGCGCGTCCAATCGCGCCGCGCACACGCAGACGCGTATCCAAATTCTCATAAGGCCCGCGCGCCGAAATCGCGCCATTGCGCACGCGCAGCGCGCCGAAGCGCGCCTCGCGCAGATCGGCGCGGACGTTCGCCGTTTCCGGCGTGAGCGCCGCCTCCCCGTCAATGCGGCCCGCGATACCGTTGAACAGCCCGTCAAGCCGGCCGGTGAGAATGAGATCGGCGCGCGGGCCCGCCGCGCTGAAGCTGGCGTTTCCTTTGGCGTGTAATGCGGCCAGATCGGCTTCGAGGTCATTGAAGGCCAACGCGCCGTCGGCGAGCGCAATCTGCGCCTCTGCCCGCGCGGCTTGGCCGGAGACAAGCGCCTCCGCGCGCAGTGCGCCCTGATAGGCGCGGCCATCGGAGGCGAGCATGAGCTCAAGACGCGGCGTTTCGAATACGAGTCCGCCCGCATCGAGCGAAGCGAGACGCGCCGCGAGACTAAGGCGGGGCCGATCAACCGAGCCGGTGATGTTTCCCGTCGCGTCCGCCGCGCCGTCGAGCCGCGCGCCGCCCAGATCGACGGGGCCGCGCGCAGAGGCCTCCACGACGAGGGCGAGCGCGCCATCGCGGATGCGCCCGCTCGCGCCCGCACGCAGATTCGCGCCGTTCAGCCGCGCATGGGTCAAAGCGAAATCGCCGTCCTTGAACGCGAAGCTCGCATCGAGCGAGGGCGCGCGGCCAAGCAATTGCGGGATCGCTTCCGGGCTCCCGCTGACATTGCGCGCGGCGCCATTGAGCGCGCCGGTCCACCCGTCCCGCGGCGTTTGCCGCAGGCGCCAGCGGCCGCGTGCATCGCCGCGCAATTCGGCGGTCAGCGCCTGCATGCGCTTGACGCGCCATTCACCCGAAAGTTCGCCCGTCTCGCCATTGGCCCAACCTTGGGCATTGGCCGCGATAGTGTCGCCGTCCAAGTCCGCTTGCCGGATCGTGACGCGCCCGCGCGCGCGGTCGAAATGGAGATTGAGTTTCAGCGCCGCGTTGGAGAGAAGCGGCGACGTGCGTTCCGGCGTGGTCAGATCGGCGCGCACGCTCAACGCGTCGTCATTGAACTGAACGCGCGCCGCCCCCGCCAGGGCGGTCTCAAGACCGGCGACTCGAAGGCTTGAGGCGGATACTTCGCCCTCATAACGGATTTCCGCTTTGGTGCGCGTCAGCGCGCCGTCGAGACGCGCCGCGCCCGCGCCGATCGCGATTTCCGGCGCGAGGCGTTCGAGCGAATTCGTCTCCGCTTCAAGCCGCGCTTCGGCGAATGTGAAATTCTCGCCTTCGACGCCGGCCAGCGTGGCGTCGAGATTGGGCGCGTCGAGCGAGAGTGAGAAGGCGCCGGCGCGTGCGCCTTCGCCGCTGAAAAGCGCTTCCTCGCCGATGCGATCCGCGAAAGGCGCAAGGATTGGCGCGGCTTCCAGCACCGCCGCGCCTTGCATCCGCCAGCGTGCTTCTTCCCAACCCAGCGAGGCGTTCAAGAAGCGTTCCTCGTCGATCCGCGCGACGAGAATGCCTTCGCCCGCGCGCGCATCGCCGCCCAAAGTCGCATCGAGTTCAAAGCTGCGGTCGTCCGCGCCGATCACATGCGCGAAGAGGCCGCCCGGCGCGCCGCGCACCTCGGCGGCCAGGACGATGCGCGCGCCGTCATCGCTGAATTGCGCATTGGCCCGGTCGAGCGGCGCATCGAGACGCGTCAGATCGAGCGCAAGCGCCGCAAGGCGCTCGTCGCGAACGACAAGCCCCAGATCGAGCGCGAGCGCGGCCGG
Source organism: uncultured Caulobacteraceae bacterium (assembly GCA_964563395.1). GTDB lineage: Bacteria > Pseudomonadota > Alphaproteobacteria > Caulobacterales > Aquidulcibacteraceae > JBEVOS01. The sequence goes on along the minus strand of CAZLWK010000006.1, from coordinate 130,643 downwards.
CATGTCCGCGACCGGCGCTTCAAGATCGATGCGCCCGACATTAAGCGCCGTCAGTACGACGTCGAAATTTGGGCCGGTTGAGTCGGACGGCGCGGAGAGAGCCGGACGACGCAAGACGTGCAGGCGCCGCGCTACGATGCGGTCGAGCAAGACCTCGCCGCTGAGAATCGCGAAGGGGCGCCAACGCAGCGAAACATTCTCGGCGGTCGCCCAGATGCCGTCCTCGTCGCGCAGACTGAGGCGTTCGATGGTGAGCGCGCCGAGATGGGGACCGCTGACGCCCGACGCTTCAAGGCGTCCAAGGCGCCAGACCTTGCGTCCATCGGCGATGTGATCCACGAGCCAGGCAGCGCCTGGGCCGAAGGCGACGATTGTCGCGCCCGCGAGCGTCGCCACGCCCGCCGCGGCCAACATCCAAGGCCGCCCGCCGAAGCGCCGAAGCGCGCTCAAAACGCCTGCCCAAGGCTGACATAGAGCGCATAATCGGGATCGCCGTCTTCGCGATCGAGCGGCACGGCGAGATCAACGCGCAGCGGCGCGAAGCCCAGATCGTAGCGCACGCCAAGACCCGCGCCCCAGCGCAGATCGGCGGCGTCCTCGATCGCGTCGAACGCATTGCCGCCATCGACGAACGCGACAAGTCCGAGCGGGCCCTCGAAGCGATAGCGCGCTTCCAGCGAGATTTCCGCCAAGCCTTTTCCGCCGGGCGTCACGTCGAGCGAACGCAAGCGCCGATCCTGCGGATAGATGGAATTGTATTCATAGCCGCGCACGGAGCCGCCGCCGCCCGCATAGAAGCGACGATCGGGCGGAATGTCCTCGTCGGTTCCGGAAAACGCCTCCAGCCAACCAAAGCCGATCCGCGCGGCGAAGGTGGTGCGATCCTCGGCGCCGACGGAGCGATAAAGACGCGCATCCGCCGTGGTGCGCACGAAGCCGACCGTGGCGCTGCCCGTTGAGATGGAGGGCTCGGCGCGCAGCGTGATGATTTCGCCGTCGCGTGCGTCAAGCGGATTGCCGGTGGAATCGCGGCGCACCTCGCCGAAGGCGGCGAACACCAGCGCGTTCTCCACGCCCGCGCTGTCGCTGTAGGAATTGGCCGCGAGGCTGACGCCGTAGCTCATGCCGAAGCGAAGGCGCGGCGCCGCTTCGATGGCGCCCGCGATCGAAACGCCTTGCGCGACGTAAGGACCGGGATCCTCGCGCACCGCTTCGGCGCTGAGGCGCACGGTGCGGTTAAGGCCGGCTGCGTGCGGCCTGCGCAATTCCGCGCCGATGCGCTGCTCCAACTCGGCCAGCGTGGTGGATAGAACAAGCGTGTCGGCGCGGCGCGTGACGTTGCGGCGCGTCCATTCCGCTTCCGCGCCGAAGCCCTCGGTGGTCGAATAGCCGGCGCCGAATTCATAGACGTTGCGCGCCGCGGGCGCCGCCTCCAGCACGACGTCGCGCACGCCGGGCTCATTCGCGCGCGGCTGCAGCCGCGTGGAGACGCGCGCGACCGCGCCAGTCGCCGCCACATCGCGGCGCACGCGCGCCAGCGCGTCGGGCGTATAGAGATCGCCGCTTTCCCAATTCTGCGCGCGCTCGAGGAAGCCGCTGCGAAAGAGGTCGGGCGGATCGACGCGCAGCACGCCAAGCCGCACACGTTCGCCCGCGTCGAAAGTGAAATTCGGCGACATGCTGGCGTCCACGTGGTCGACGATGACGCGCCGTTCGCCGGCGGCGGCGTCCGGATAGCCGCCGCCTTGGAGCGTGGAGAGCGCCGCGGCTTCGGCCGCGAGCACGTCGGCGGCGCGCGCCGGCGCACCGGGCGGAATGAGCTCGAGGGCGTCGTCGGCCTTGGCTTGCGTCTCCGCTTCCGGGGCCGGCGCGCCATAGGCGATCGAGCTTTGCTTCAGCGTGAAGCGCGCGCCCAGGCGAATGCGCACGCGCGCGCGGGGCGGTTCGTCTTCCGCCTCGGGCGTCGCTTCGCCCTGATAATAGCCTTCAGCGCGCAGCCAGGCGGCGGCGCGGTCGGCGGCTTCCTCGGCGAGGCGCTCGGCGTCGAAAAGGGTGGAAGGCGCCTCGCGGTCGGGGAAGAGTTCGAGGATGGCGGCGCGCTCGTCGCCGTCCACGCCTTCAATGGCGACGGGCGAGCGCGCTTGGGCCGGCGCCGCCAGGACGATCCCGGCGGCGGCGCACAGAGCGGCGGCCGGCACGGCCCTCAAAACGCGCATGGGCGAGGTCTTCCTTGGGACCCCCGCACCCTCAACAGCGAATCGTTAAGACCTTATCAACCGTTTGCGGCGGCCTTGGGACAGCGCCGCTCAGCCCCAGGGGCCCGGGCGGCGGCCCCATGGGCCCGGCTCTCCAGCGCCGGCATGCGCGGGCGCGAAGGACGGCGCGGCGGCGCGCGTGGACACGCCCATGCGGCCCGCCAGATCGGTCAGCGCGGCGACGCGATTGCGCGTGGCGGGGTGCGTGGAGAAGAGATTGTCCGCGCCCCGACCGGACAGCGGGTTGATGATGAAGAGGTGCGCCATCGCCGGATTGCGCTCGGCGTCGACATTCACCTGCCGGTGCGCGAACGCCTCGATCTTTTCCAAGGCGCGCGCCAGCGCCATCGGGTCGCCGCTGATTTCGGCGCCGAGACGGTCGGCTTCGTATTCGCGGGCGCGGCTGATCGCCATCTGCACAACGCCCGCCGCAAGCGGCGCCAGGATCATGATGGCGATCCCGAGGATCGGGTTGGGGCGGCCCTCGGCGTCGCGGCCGCCGAAGAAGAGCGCGAAATTGCCGAGCATCCCAATCGCGCCCGCGAGCGTGGCGGTGACGGTCATGGTCAGCGTGTCGCGATGCTGCACGTGCGCCAATTCGTGCGCCATGACGCCGCGGATTTCCTCACGCGACAGCATGGACAGAAGGCCCGTCGTCGCCGCCACGGCGGCGTTCTGAGGGTCTCTGCCGGTGGCGAAGGCGTTCGGCTGAGGATTGTCGATGATGTAGATTTTCGGAACCGGCAGGCCGGCCTTCTGCGCGAGCGCGATCGTATCCTCGCGATAGGCGCGCACGCGCGGATCGTTGAACGCCTCCGCCGGCTGGGCGCGGAAGTGCGAGAGCACCATTTTGTCCGCGTTCCAATAGGCGAACATGTTCATCGCCGCCGCGATCGCGAGCGCGATCAGCATGCCGGTCGCGCCGCCGACGAGGTAGCCGACGCCGCCGAACAGCGCGGTCATGGCCGCCAGCAGAATGAACGTCTTGGTGTGGTTCATGCCCGACCCTAGATTGACGACGTCGATATGAGGCCGGTTTGGAGCGGTTCAAGGTGAGCGTCGATCACAAGGATGATAACGGGCCGAACCTGACCCGCCCCGAGAACGCCGCGCCCGGCAAGGTGTTAAGCCCCGCCGCGCGCCGGGCCTTGGAGGAGGCGGCCGCGCGCCGCGCCGCCCCGCCGGCGCAGGCGCCTGAGGTAGGCGGGCCCACCGGGCCGGAGCCGACGCGCTATGGCGATTGGGAGCGGAAGGGCATCGCCAGCGATTTCTGAGGTCGCGCATTTCCCGCCCGCCCGCTAACCGATCTTGAACCTTGCCGGCGCACTCCATTGCAGGGCCGGCTGAAACCGGCTAACGCGCCCGCCGTCGTCGGTCGGCGCGCAAGCTGATCTTGAGGGATTAACGCCCATGGCGCAGGCCGATTCCGGCCCGCCTTCTCCGCAAGCGCCAGCGCCGGCTGACGCCGCCGCCGTTTCACACAACGGGGCAAGCCACCGCCATGCCGGCTTTTGGGCGCTGCTGATCGGCTCGATCGGCGTGGTCTATGGCGATATCGGCACCAGCCCGCTCTATGCGCTGCGGGAATCCCTGCTTCATGTCGCCGGCGAGGGCGGGCCCACGCGCGCCGAGGTGATCGGCATCGTTTCGCTGATCTTCTGGGCGCTGATCCTGATCGTGACGATCAAGTACGTGCTCGTGCTGCTGCGCCTCGACAATAAGGGCGAGGGCGGCACCGTGGCGCTGATGGCGCTGGCGCAGCGCGCGCTCGCGCGACGCTCCGTGCTCGTGATCTTTCTCGGCATGCTGGGCGCGGCGCTGTTCTACGGCGACGCGCTGATCACGCCGGCGATCTCGGTTCTCTCGGCGGTTGAGGGCTTGAAGGCCGTTCCCGGACTGGAAGGGCGGATCGAACCCTTCGTTTTGCCGATCAGCATCGGCATCCTGGTCGGGTTGTTCGCCGTGCAGAGCCGCGGCACCGGCCGCATGGGCGCCTTCTTCGGGCCGATCACCGCCATCTGGTTTCTCACCATGGGCGGCCTTGGCCTCCTCCATCTGCGCGACGATCCGGGCATCATCGCCGCGCTGTCGCCGCTGCCGGGCATCCAATTCATGCTGCAGCACGCCGTGCTGGGCTTCATCGTGCTGGGCTCGGTGTTCCTGGCGGTCACCGGCGCGGAGGCTCTTTACGCGGACATGGGCCATTTTGGGCGCAAGCCCATCAGCACGGCTTGGCTCGCGCTCGTGCTGCCATGCTTGACGCTGAATTATTTCGGCCAGGGCGCGCTCGTGCTCGCGCATCCGGAGACGATCGAAAACCCGTTCTTCCTGATGGCGCCGGATCTGTTGCGCCTGCCGCTCGTGATCCTCGCGACCGTAGCGACCATCATCGCCAGCCAAGCGGTGATCACCGGCGCGTTTTCCCTCACGCAGCAAGCGATCCAGCTGGGTTTCCTGCCGCGCATGGAAATCCGCCGCACGTCCGAGACGCAGGCCGGCCAGATCTACATGCCGCAAGTGAATTGGCTGGTGCTGGCGGGCGTCGTCATTCTCACGCTCGCCTTCGGCTCGTCCTCGCGTCTCGCCGCCGCCTATGGCATCGCCGTCACCGGCGAAATGGTGGTCTCCACGCTGCTGGCGTTCGTGGCCATCTGGAAATTGTGGAAGGCGCCGATCTGGCTTGCTTCCCTTATTTGCATTCCCTTCCTCTTCATCGAAGCGGTGTTCCTCGCCTCCAACATGATGAAGGTCTGGTCGGGCGGGTTCGTGCCGCTCGTGCTCGCGGTGGGCCTCGTGCTCACCATGTGGACCTGGGTGCGCGGCACGCGGATTCTGTCGGAAACGGTGCGGCGCGACGAGCCGCTCGACAAGCTGTTCGAGACGCTGTCGCACCATCCCCCACACCGGGTGCGCGGCACGGCCATCTTCCTCACCGGCGATCCAGAAGTCGCGCCCGCCGCGCTGATGCACAATCTCAAGCACAATCAGGTGCTGCACGAGCAGATCATTATCCTGACGGTGAAAACGCTGCCGACGCCGCGCGCGCCGGACGCCGAGCGGGTCAAGATCGAGGATTTCATGCCGGACGTGAAGCGCGTCACGCTCACCTTCGGATTTATGGAGACGCCGAACGTCGTCAAGGCGCTGACCGAGGCGCGCAAGCACGGCCTCAAGTTCGACATCATGAAGACGAGCTTCTTCCTCTCGCGCCGCTCGATCGTGCCGAGCGAAAAGAGCGGCATGCCGCTCTGGCAGGACCATCTCTTCATCTTCCTGGCGCGCAACGCCACCAACGCCACGGACTTCTTTCACATTCCAAGCGGCCGGGCGGTGGAGCTCGGCACGCAGGTCATGGTCTAACGCCGTGGGCTGACTCTGGCGCTGAACCGCGCGGGACGCTAAGAGGCGCGCGCGGCTTGAGAGGGCGCCCATGTCGAAATCCGGTACCGTCAAGAAGGTCGTGCTCGCCTATTCGGGCGGGCTCGACACCTCCATCATCCTGAAATGGCTGCAGGAGACCTATGGCTGCGAGGTGGTGACCTTCACCGCCGATCTTGGCCAGGGCGAGGAATTGGGTCCGGCGCGCGAGAAGGCGCTGGCGGCGGGCGTGAAGCCGGAAAACATCTTCATCGACGATCTGCGCGAGGAATTCGTGCGCGATTTCGTGTTTCCGATGTTCCGCGCCAACACGCTCTATGAGGGGCAATATCTGCTCGGCACCTCGATCGCGCGTCCGCTCATCGCCAAGCGGCAGATCGAGATCGCCAACATGGTCGGCGCTGACGCGGTGTGTCACGGCGCCACCGGCAAGGGCAATGATCAGGTGCGTTTCGAGGTGTCGTACTACGCGCTGAAGCCGGATGTGAAAGTGATCGCGCCATGGCGCGAATGGCATTTCCAGGGCCGGCCCGATCTCATCGCCTACGCCAAGAAGCACGGCATCGCGATCGCTAAGGGCAAGGAGCAGGATGCGCCGTTCTCCATCGATGCCAATCTCCTGCACACCTCGTCCGAAGGCTTGGTGCTGGAAGATCCGGACAACGAGGTTCCCGACATCGTCGCCAAGCGCGCGGACCGCCGCACGATCACGCCCGAGGAAGCGCCCGATCAGGCCGAATATGTGACGCTGTCCTTCGCGCGCGGCGATCTCGATGCGATCAATGGCGAGAAAATGCCGGCGCACGAACTGCTCGCCGAGCTCAATCGCATCGGCAAGACGCACGGCATCGGCGGGCTCGATCTCGTCGAGAACCGTTATGTCGGCATGAAATCGCGGGGCTTTTATGAAACGCCTGGCGGCACGATCCTGTGGCACGGCCATCGCGCGATTGAATCGATCACGCTCGATCGCGGGGCCATGCATTTGAAGGATGAGCTGATGCCGAAATACGCCGCGCTTATCTATAACGGATTCTGGTTCACGCCGGAGCGCAAGATGCTGCAGGCGGCCATCGATGCAAGCCAGGAGAGCGTCACCGGCGATGTGCGTCTGAAGCTTTACAAAGGCGGCGTGCGGGTGGCGGGGCGTTCTTCACCATACTCGCTCTATTCCAAGGCGCTGGTCGGCTTCGACGAGGCAGGCGGATACAATCAGGCGGACGCGGAGGGCTTCATAAAGCTCAACGCGCTGCGCCTGCGCATCGCGGCGGAGCGAGACCGCAAGCTGGGGAAGAACGAATAAGCGTGCTATAAGGCGCCATGGCGATCGACGATCTCTACGAGACCGATTTCTACCTCTGGACCAAGGCCCAGGCCGAGGCGCTGCGCGCCGCCGGCCAGGGCAAGCGCGGTTCCAACGCCGTGGAATGGGAGCGCGTGGCGGAAGAGGTGGAAGATATGGGCAAGCGCGATCTGAGAGCGGCGCGATCGTTCGTGGCGCTCATCATCGAGCACCTCCTGAAGCTTCAAGCGACGCAGCGCATCGAGCCTCGCGGCGGTTGGCAAGCAGAAATCATACGGTTTCGCGGCGAACTGGAAGACGGTCTTACAGCGAGCATTCGCAATGCGATCGAAGCGGATTTGGACGCTTTGCATGTGCGCGCCGCCAGGGCCGCCGAAAAGGCTTTCTCTACGGAAGAGCCAGGCGTGAGCGTCAACGCAAACGCGCGCTGGTCGCTCGCGGAAATCCTCGGCGAAGAGAACGATCCGCTCGCCTAGAGCACGTCCGTTTCAGATCGAATCAATCTGAAACGGAAAACGTGCTCTAAATCTGGAATTTAGACCGTGATTCACGTTTTTGGCTGATGCAACCAAAAACGATCACGGTCTACGTCGCCAGCTCCAGCTTCTTCAGCCCTCTGAAAAACGGCAGCGTGCGCCATTCAGGCGCCTCGTCAGGGTTGGCGAGCCGCAGATTCGGATAGCGGTCGAACAGCATCGGCAGCGCCACTTGAGCCTCAAGCCGCGCCAGCGGCGCGCCGATGCAAATATGCGCGCCCCCGCCGAACGAGACATGGCTCACATGCTTGCGTGTGATGTCGAACGCGTCGGGGTTGTCGAACACCTCCGGATCGCGATTGGCGGCGCGCAGCGAGAATGTCATGGATTGGGTCTGCTTGATCGGGCAGCCGCGCACCTCCATGTCGCGCGAGGCGATGCGGCCCGTAATGTCCACCGGGCCTTCATAGCGCAGGATTTCTTCTACCGCCGAATTGATCAGGCTCGGATCGGCCTTGAGCTTGGCCAATTCGCCGGGATTGATGAGGAAGAGGCGCACGCCATTGCCGATGAGATCGGTGGTGGTGAGGTTACCGCCGACGAGCAGCGCCGTGAGATTGATGCGCATTTCCTCGTCGCTGAGATCGGCGCCGCCATCCTTGAGCTGCACCACGTCGGTGATGAGATCGTCCTTCGGATGTTTGCGCCGATCGGCGATGGCCGCTTCGAAATAGACTTTTAGAGCTTCGCCGCTGCGCGCCCAATGCGCCGTTTCCGCTTCGTTGCGAAACGGATTGAGCCCTTGAATGATGCCTTCGGACCAATCGCGGAATTCTCCGAGGCGGTCATGGTCGACGCCGAGGATCGAGGCGATCACGTCGATCGGGATCGGCACGGCGAACCGCTCCATCAGGTCGAAGCGCTCGGCGTCGCCGATGGCGTCGAGCGTTTCGCGCACGATGCGCTCGACCTCTGGGCGATACTTCGCCACGCGCGCATAGAGCGCCTGCGCGATCGGCGTGCGGATGCGCGCGTGGTCGGGATCGTCCTGCAAGAGGATCGAATTGCCTTGCGGGCCCTCGGGATTGAGCGCCCGCTCGGCGCGGATGCGCTGGGTGAAGGCGGAGCTTTCCTCGCCCCGTTCCGGATCGCGCCAGAGCGTGCGATCCGACACCAGGCTGCGCACGTCGGCGTATTTAGAGATCAGGAACGCGCCGGCCACTTCATCGCGCCGCACCGGGCATTGCTCGCGCAGCGGCTTCAGCACGGCGTGCGGATCGGCCTGGAAAACAGGATTGAACGGGGTGAGCTCGAACAGCGTCGGGGGTTCTTTGTCGGCCATCGGCGTCTCCCTATTTTGGTGACGCCTGTATCATGTTTTGCGGCGAGACGCCCGCTTTTCAGACGCCGGGGTGCAGGACGACGCCAAAAAACACCGCGCCGTAATGCGCCGCCGCCGCCGTCACCACCAGCCCGTGCCAGATGGCGCGGCGAAAGGGCAGGGCGTGGTTGAGATAGATCAGCACGCCCGCGCTATAGATGACGCCGCCGCCCGCCAGCAGCATGAGCGACAGCGTCGGCAGTTCAAGCGCGGTCGGGCCGATGAGCGCCACCGAGAGCCAGGAAAAGCCGAGATAGACGAGGCACCAGAAGCGATCCGACAGATCGGGCCTCAGCACCTTGCCGGCGACGCCCGCGAGCGCGCCCGCCCACACGGCGCCGACCGCGAACCATTCGCTGCTGTCGGGCATGAGCTTGATCAGAAACGGCGTGTAAGAGCCGGCGATCATGAGAAAAATCGCCGCCTCGTCGAGCCGGCGCAGGAGCCGGCGCGCGGGTGAGGGCCGCGTGAGATTGTAAAGCGCGGAGGCCGTGAGCATCAGCACGATACACAGCGCATAGAGCGCGACCGCGCTGGCGATCGAGAGCCCGCCTTCGGTAAGCGCGAGGGCGAATAGGACAGCCCCGCCGATCGCGCCCAGCACGATGCCGACCGCGTGCACGATCCCATCGGCGCGATGCTCGGCCGGATTGGGATAGTGCTCGGCGAGCTCGGCCTCATCGGGCGCGAACAAGTGGCTAAGGCTCATGCGTCTCCCAATTCCCCGTTCCCCAAGCCCTTCAAGACGCCGCGGCCCCAATCCGGTTTCGGCCGCGAGATGATCTTGAACGTCTTGCGTTGTTTTGTCGCGCCCTCTCTTCGAAAGAGAGAGCCGCGCCAGCGCACACGGTGCGGAGGGAGAGATCGTGGCCAGATCGGCGCAATGCTGTGACCCAGGTCGCCTCGCGCGCGATTTTTGCATGTCCGGGCGGCATGGACGCCCCCGTCGCCGCCCCGATCGACGCCCGAAAGAGCCTCAAGGAGCGCCTGCGCCGCGCTCGGCTCCTGCGCGCCGAGGCGCGGGTGATGGTGCGGGCGGGCCTGATTTTGCTGGCTTTCGGCTTTCCCACCACGATCGCGTTCACGGTGCTCGCGCTGGCGCCGGAGGGGGTTTCTCCGCTCGCGCCGCTGCTTTCCGGCGGGCCGCTCGTCGCGCTTGGCTGGGCCGCGTGCCGCTATGCGGCGTGGCGCATGTCCCAAGCTGATGCGCTTGAATCGAGCGGATAGAATAGATTTTAGGCAGAGACCGCGACGTTCAAATAAAGATCAATGATCGCCGCGCGAACACGGTCCCGAAAAAGCCAGGTGCCGCAACGATTATTGCGCCAATTCGATCATCTGGCAGCAATTGCGCGTGATTGCTAACAAAATACTGCTTATTGACGGGACCTAAATCTCTCGCGCAGCCTTCTATTACTCGCATCCACTTGATGCAAGAACAGAGGGAGCGCGCATGGCGAGCGAAGCGAATTCTGAAATGGCGTTGCGCCTCAAAGGGTGGCGTTTGGCCACCGCGGAGGTGCTCTATTACATGCCGGACCATCCGAGCCTCTTGCAAAGCTTTGTCTGGCAGACGCTCGATCTCGCCCCGTCCTATCCCCGGCTGCATCAATTCCTGGATTTTTGGCGCCGCGAAATCGAGGCCGTGATCCATTCCGTTCGCCTGGCGAGCGGCGAGGAGCTTGCGCCCGCCAAGGTGCAGGCGGCCACGCAGCTGCACCTGAACTAAGCCGCTGCATCGGGGCGCTCGTAAGAGGGGCGTGCGCGGCGCATAATGCGCACGTCTCTTTTGGGAGCTGATCGATGCGCTTTGTCCATGCGCTGATCGCGGCCGCGTTCCTGGCGGGCTGTGCGACGGCGACGCCTTATCAGCCGAGCGCGAACGGCTATGGCTTCGCGGAATCGCCGATCGAAGCGAACCGGCTGCGCGTGAGCTTTCGCGGCAATTCATTGACCGATCGCGAGACGGTGGAAACGTATCTCCTGTTCCGCGCGGCGGAAGCGACGGTCGAGCGCGGCTACGATTATTTCATCACCGCCGATCGCGACACCGAGGCGCAAACCCGTCTCTATGCCGATCCTTCGCCTTATCCGCGTTTCTCGCCGGCCTATTGGTTCTATTCGCCCTATTATGGCTGGCGCGCGCGCTATTATCACGATCCCTTCTTCCACGATCCGTTCTGGGATCGCGAATATCGCGCGGTGACACGCTATGAGGCGGTGGCGGAGATCGCGATGTTTCGCGGCGCGAAGCCCGCGGACAATGAAAACGCCTACGATGCGCGCGAAGTGATCGCCAATCTGCAAAGCCGCGTGGTGCGTCCGCCCGCGACGTAAGCGCTATTGGCGTTCGACTTCGAGGCCGCGCGCGCGAAGCATGTCGATCACATTGTCCTCGCCGACGAGATGCGCCGCGCCCACGGCGATGAAGAAACGGCCCTCGCCGGCGTGCAGGCGCGCGATGCGTTCCGTCCAGGCGCGGTTGCGGCGCGTGAGGATCGCCTCCTTCACCACCGGGCCCGCCTCGCCGATCATGCGGTCGGAGAGGCGCGCCAAGGCGTCGAGATCGCCGCTGGCCCAGGCGCGATCCAGTTCGTGCACGCTTTGCGCTTCCTCCTCGATCTGGCGCAGCGTGGCGGCGAGAAACGCCACCTCGTCGGCGGGCGGCAAACGCGCCAAGGCGCCGATCTGCTCGTCGGCCGTTTCCAGATAGTCGAGACGCTTACCCGCGCGCGCGGCCTCGCGGCCGAGCACCGCCTCGACGCCGGCATTGGCGTCGCCGCCCTGGGCTTGCGTGAATCTGAGCGAAAGCTGCAACGCCGCCAGCCATGGGCGCATCGCCTGAAACTGGGCGGAGGAATAGCCAAGACTTTGCGCCACGCGGTCGAAGCGCGCCTGCGTTTCCGGATCGAGCCGCGCGCTGAGCCATTCGCCTTTCGGCATGCCGCCATGGCGCGCCACGAGCGCGGCGATCACATAGCGCGCGCCGGCGCTTTCGACGTCGGCCTCGAAGACGACGGTGTCCGCCTCCGCGAACGCGGATTCGACGACGGGCGTGCGCCAGACGAGGTCAGGCGGCAGCACATGCACCGTGCCGAACAGCCAGATCTCGCTGTCCTCGTCGGCCAGCCTCCAAAGCGCGGGGCCGTCCTGGCGCGCGGACGGCGTGCAGGCGAGGATCAGCGCGAGGCAGGCGAGGGCGACAAGACGCAACGCGACGCGAGGGCGGGCCATGATGGCGGTAGGGAGACCGAACCCGCCTGAAGCGCAAGGGCCGTGAGGCCAGCGCCGCTTGCCAGGGCCGCTTGATTGCGCCGGCGGGCCTATCCGTCTAGAGCTTCGCGCCTTGGAGAGGGGCCCTCCGCCCCGGCTCGCGCCCGTAGCTCAGCTGGATAGAGCGCTGCCCTCCGAAGGCAGAGGTCACAGGTTCGAATCCTGTCGGGCGCGCCATTGCGCGCAAATTTCGCGATGCGTGGAATAAATCGATCACGGGATCGTTATCCCTGCGGGAGCGGCTTGCTCCCGTGGAGGGGGTCCCATGGGACTGAAGCGCGTTTTTGGAACGTTCGGCGCCGATACTCTGACCGGCACGAGCGCGGATGAAGAATTCCGGGCCGGGTTCGGCGACGACACCATCTATGGCATGGGCGGCCATGATCGTCTGCGCGGCGGGCGCGGAAACGATTATCTCGATGGCGGCGAGGGCAATGATCGCCTGCGTGGCGATTACGGGAACGACACCCTGGTGGGCGGCGCCGGCCGCGACCGCTTCATCTTCAATCTGCAGGGCGGACGGGATGTGGTGAAGGACTACACCGACGAGACCGACCGGCTCGATTTCTCGAATTTCAATTACGGCACGGCGCAGGACGTTTTGGCGACCGCGCGGCAAGACGGCGCGAACGTCGTGTTCGAGCTTCCCAACGGCGTGACGGTCACGCTGGAGAATGTGAACGTGGCCGTCCTGGAAGCGACGGATTTCATCATTTAGGCAGCGTCATGCGCGCGTGACGAAAAACACGCGCGCATGCTCGTGATATGCCGGCATGGGCTCGACTTGGAATTGGCCGGGTCGCTCAGCAAGAAACTGATCCCACGCCTCCCGTTGGCCGATTTCACCCTTCGCTTCGCGCCAGCCCCAATCGTCGAACATCACGTAAGTTTCACGGCCCATCAGATCGCCCGCGAAATCCAGAGCTTCCCTCGTGGCCGAATGGATATCGCAATCCAGCATGACGATGCTCGCTTGCTTGAGCTGGAGATTCGCGATGGTCGAGGCGTTGCATGTGTCGCGAAACCAGCCCTTCACCAGCCGAACGCGCTCAAGGTCCACCCCATTGGCGCTGAGATAGCGCGTCGTCGCCGGCTGCGACGATGCGAAATCGCCTTTGCTCCACCCTTGTTCCTCCGCCTCGATCGGCAAGCCTTCGAACGAATCGAACCCAATAAGCCGCACGGCGCCAAGGCCCGCATCCGAGAGCACACGAGCCGCCATCGCCATCGAGGTGCCGCGGCTGACGCCGAATTCCAAATAATCACCGAAGTCGTGATTGCGGGACTTTAGGCGCTCGACGCCCCTCATCACGCAGGCGGCGTATTCTTCGCGCGGAACCAATTCCGTCCATTGGGATAGGCCGTGCGCGGAGAACGCGTTCAAAGTGCGCCGCTTGGCGTCGCGCAGCACCTCATACATGCCCAAGCGCTTCGCCATATCCTTGATCATTGCTCGAACCTTCATCGCCCGGCCATACGACCGGCTTTACGCCCCCATGCTCGCCGCGCCGCACCATCGCCTCTCATGTCCGCGCGAGCAACCGGTTTCGGAGGAAGGATGTCGGGGCGTGGGCTTGGCGCCCGAGCAATTTCCGGCCAGCTTCCGCGGCCATGGCGGCGGCGCAGAATAGGCGATTGCGGGACCTTCTTGAGCGCGAGCGCGACGCGTTCGCGCGCACGCATCCGAGCTCGCTTGCCTTGGCCGGCCAGCTCGGCGCGCATTGGCTGCAAGGCGCGCCCAATCATTGGATGCAGGATTGGGCGGCCGCGCTCGCGGCGGCGCGCGGCGCGGGCGCCGTGCTAACCTGCGCCGACGGGCTCGCGTACGACGATTTCTGCCTGGGCGACACGCCCGGCATGTTCGGCCATGCGCGCGCGGAGATCGCCGATGCGGTCGCGCGGCAGATGCGCGAGGGCGCGACCTTCATGCTGCCCAATGCGCAGGCCGAGCGCGTGGGCGCAAAGCTCGCCGCGCGTTTCGGCCTCCCGCTCTGGCAGGCGGCGTTGTCCGCGAGCGATTGCAATCGCGCCGCGCTGCGTTGGGCGCGCGCGATCACGGGGCGCACGCGCGTCCTGATCTTCGACGGCTGCTATCACGGCATGGTGGAGGATTGCTTCGCCGTGCTGGACGCGGATGGGCGCGTGACGCCGGACCCAGGTCTCGTCGGCCAAGTGCACGATGTGACGCAAACGACCCGCGTTGTTCCGTTCAACGATGTCGAGGCGCTGCGCGCCGCGCTCGCGGCGGGCGATGTCGCGGCCGTGCTGGCTGAGCCGGCGATGACGAATTGCGGAATCATCGCGCCCGATCCTGGATTCCACGATGCGCTGCGCGCGCTTACGCGGGCGCACGGAACGCTGCTCATTCTCGACGAGACGCATACGCTGTCCACCAGCCCGTCCGGCTATTGCGGCGCGCACGGCCTCGCGCCCGACATGCTCGTCATCGGCAAGGCGATCGCCGGCGGCTTTCCCGCCGCCGTGTGGGGCGTGACCGCCGAGCTGGGCGCGCGCATCCGCGCGCACAAGCGCGGCGCGGGCCGCTCCGGCATCGGCACGACCTTGGCCGGCTCGGCGCTGGCGATGGCGGCGATCGAGGCGAGCCTCGATCATCTGATCCAGCCGGAAAACTATGCGGCGATGCTGGCGGGGGCGGCGCGGCTCGTGGAGGGGCTGCAGCGCGTGATCGCCGCGCGCGGCGCGCCCTGGTGCGTCGTCCATGTGGGTGCGCGCGCGGAGATCGTGTTCGCCCCGCATCCGCCGCGCGATGCGGCGGCCATGCGGGCCGCGCTGGCGCAGGAGGCGCTGAACGAGGCGCTGCACCTCTACCTGATCAATAGGGGGATTCTCCTGGCGCCGTTTCACACTATGATGCTGGTTTCGCCGGCCACCACGGCCGAGCAGATCGATCGCCTGGTCGAGGCGGTCGATGCGTTTCTAGGGGAAGGCGTCGTTCAAGAATGAGTGCATCCATCGCCAGCCCGGCGGAGGCCAAGGCGTTTCTCGACGCGCATCCCGAGATCCAATTCTTCGAAATCGTGTTCACCGGCATGTCGGGCGTGGGCCGCGGCAAGCGCCTGCGCCGCCACGAGATCGAGGCCGTCTATTCCTATGGGCGGTTTCTGCCCGGCTCGATCCTGGTGCTCGATATCAAGGGCCAGGATTGCGAGGATACGGGGCTCGTCTGGGAGGATGGCGACGCCGACAGGCTGGCCAAGCCCATCGCCGGCCGGCTCACGCCCGCGCCCTGGCTGGGCGCCGACGTGGCGCAGGTTCCGGTCTCCATGTACGAGCTCGACGGCGCGCCGAACGATCTCGATCCGCGCCACGTGCTCGCGCGTGTGATCGAGCGATTCAAGGCGGACGGCTTCACGCCCGTCGTGGCGTGCGAACTGGAATATTTTCTCCTCGACGCGCGCCGCCCGCGCGGCGGCGGCGTGCGCCTGCCGCGCTCGCCGCTCACCGGCGAGACCGCGCAGCATCACGAAGTCTATGGCCTGCGCGAGGTGGAGGAGGCGTCCGGCTTCCTGCGTGAGCTCTGGGCCACGTGCGACGCGATGGGCCTGCCGCTCGAGGGCGCGATCAGCGAATACGCGCCCGGCCAGGTGGAGCTGACGCTCAAGCATCACGCCGACGCGCTGCGCGCTGGGGACGACGCCGTGATCTATAAGCGCGCCGCCAAGGGCGTCGCGCTGCGCCACGGCCTTGAGGCCACGTTCATGGCCAAGCCCTTTATCGATCGCGCGGGCTCCGGCTTTCACATGCATGTCAGCGTCAATGATGCGGCGGGGCGCAATATCATGGCCTCCGAAGCGCCGGAGGGAACGCCCGCGCTGCGCCACGCGATCGGCGGGATGAAGGCGCTCTTGGCGGATTCGATGGCCATTCTCGCGCCGAATGCGAATTCGTATCGCCGGTTTCGCGCCAATTCCTATGCGCCCGTCGCGTCCACCTGGGGGGTGAACAACCGCACCGTGGCGTTCCGCGTGCCGGCGGGGCCGCCAGAGGGGCGCCATATCGAGCATCGCGTCGCCGGCGCGGACGCCAATCCCTATTTGGCGCTCGCCGCGCTCCTCAGCGCCGTGCATCACGGCCTCACGCGCAAGATCGATCCGGGCCCGCCCGTCGTCGGCAATGGCTACGCCGTGGCTGAGGAAGGGGGCGCGGAGAAGCCTCCGACCAATTGGTTCGCCGCCGTCGATCGCTTCGCCGGCTCGGCGGTGCTGCGTGATTATCTGGGCGCGCGGTTCGTGGAGAAGTTCGCCGAGGTGAAGCGCACCGAGCAGGATCGCTTCTACAATGTGATCACCGAGGCGGACTATGACTGGTATTTGCGCAGTTCTTAGGCAGATTAGGCGCTTCGGCCGTCGGGCGGTACCGGCGGCGGGAGAACCCGCCCTATAGAGCGGGATTGAACAGGTTTGATTTCAAAGGGGGGTCCCAAGGATGCGTCTTGACCAATTGCTGAGCGCCGGGCCGTCGCGCCGGTCGCTGCTTCAATCCCTCGGCGCCGCGGCGGTGGGCGTCTCGTTCGGCGGCCTCGCGGGCTGCAACGCCGGCGGGGGCGGCGGCGCGCGCAGCATCAATTTCTACAATTGGGACACCTATATCGGCGAGACCACGCTCGACGATTTCAAGACCGCCTCCGGCGTCACGGTGAACATGAGCCTGTTCGCCACCAATGACGAATTGTTCGCCAAGCTGCGCGCCGGCAATCCCGGCTATGATGTGATCGTGCCGTCGAACGACATCGTCACGCGCATGATCGAGGCGGAGATGATCCAGCAGATCGATCGCGCCAAGATCCCGAATTTCAGCAATCTGCTGCCCGAATTCCAGGACGCGGCGTTCGATCCGGGCCGGCTCTATTCCGTGCCCTATACGTGGCTGGTGCTCGGCATCGGCTATCGCAAGTCAAAGGTGGAGGGCGTGCCGGACAGCTGGCAATGGCTGTTCGATTCCAACAAATACGCCGGTCGCATCGCGCTTCTGTCCGAAGCGGCGGACATCGTGCGCCTGTGCGCGAAATACAAGGGAAGCTCCGTCAACGGCATCTCGCCGGAAATGCTGGCCGAGGTGGAGCAGATCATGATCCGCCAGAAGCCGCACATCAAAACCTTCCACGAGGACAACGGCCAGGATCTCCTCCTGTCCGGCGAGGTGGATCTGGTTTTGGAATACAATGGCGACATCGCCCAGGTGCGCCAGGAAGATCCGGACATCGATTTCGTCGTGCCGAAGGAAGGCAGCCTGCTGATTTCGGATTGCCTGTGCATCCCCACGGGCGCGCCCAATGTGGAAGACGCGCACGCCTTCATCAATTATCTGCTCGACGCGGAAGCCGGCAAAAAGATCACGGAGACCATCCTCTATCCCACGCCGAATGGCGCGGCCCGCGATCTCATGCCGGAGGAGTATAAGACCAATCCAGTCATCTATCCGCCGGCGGACGTGATCGCCCGCTGCGAATATGGGGCTTTCGAGGGCGCCGAGCGGGCGCAGCTCTACGAGACCATCATGACGCGCATTCGCGCGGCCTGATCGAAGCGGATCGTACGAGAGGATGGAGCAGAGCTGGTCACGGGCGAAACTGGCCTTCGCAGCGGTGTTCGCCCCGCCCGTGCTCTGGCTCGCGCTCTTCTTCCTCGCGCCCCTGGCGATCGTGTGGGCCTACTCGTTCGGGCAGAATGTCGGGCTCACCGAGATTTCGCTCACCGGCACGTTCGCCAATTATGCGCGCGCGCTCGAGCCGCTCTATCTGGAGATCTTTCTGAAGTCGGTGGTGGTGGCGGGCGCGGCGACGCTTTTGTGCCTCATCATCGGCTTCCCCATCGCGCTCGCCATCACCTTCGCCGGACCGCAAACGAAAGCGTGGTTGCTGCTGGCGATCATGCTTCCGTTCTGGACCAATCTGCTCATTCGCACCTATGCGTTGATCGCGGTGCTGCGCACCGAGGGCTACGCCAATTTCACGCTCGAATGGTTTTGGAACGCGGCAAGCGGGCTGATCAATCTATTTGGCTTCGCGCCGCTCGATCCGTTCACGCCGCTGCCGCTGCTCTACAATAATTTCGCGGTCGTGTTCGGCCTCGTCTACGTGCACTTGCCGTTCATGGTGCTGCCCCTCTATGCGGCGCTCGATCGGATGGATCGTTCGCTCCTGGAGGCGAGCCTCGATCTCGGCGCCGGCCATGTGCGCACGCTTCTGATGATCGCCGTGCCGCTCGCCGCGCCCGGGATCGTTTCGGGAATCGTCATCACCTTCATTCCCGCCCTCGGCGCCTATTTGACTCCGGACCTTCTGGGCGGCCCGGATTCGCAAATGATCGCCAACGTGATCGAGCGCCAATTCAAGCGCGCCAATGATTGGCCCTTCGGCGCGGCGCTGTCCTTCCTCTTGATGTATCTGACCTTCATCGCCATCGCGTTGCAGGCTTTCGCGGCGCGGCGCGCGCCGGGCGCGGCGCGATGAGCGAGCCCGCCCGCATCAAGGCCGAGGCGCCCGGCCCCTTGGAATATCTGCGCCGCTGGCCGCTGCGCGCCTGGGTGATCGTGACGCTCGGCTTTCTTTATCTGCCCCTGATCACGCTGATGGCGTTCAGCTTCAATGACAGCCGCCGCAACATCGTCTGGGAAGGGTTCACGCTCAAATATTACGCCAAGGCGCTGCAGAACGAGTCGCTGATCGAGGCCTTCGTCAATTCGCTGACGATCGCATTCGCCTGCACCGTCGCGAGCGTCATCCTGGGCACGCTGGCCGCGGTGCTCTTGTGGCGGTTTCGCTTTCCGGGGAAGCCGGCGCTTGAAGGCGCGGTGGCGCTGCCCATCGTGGTGCCTGAAATCTGCATGGGCGTGGCCATGCTCGTCTTCTTCGCCAAGGTGATGCCGTGGCCGGCGGGCCTGCCCTGGCCGCTCAATCTCGGCTCCATCATCATCGCGCACATCTCCTTCGCGTTTCCGTTCGTCGCCACGGTCGTGCGCGCGCGGCTGACGTCCTTCAACCGCGAGCTGGAGGAGGCGGCGAAAGATCTGGGCGCAAGCGAATGGCGCACCTTCGTGGATGTGCTCATTCCGCATATGCAGCCCGCCCTCGTGGCGGGCGCTTTGCTGGCCTTCACGCTGAGCCTCGATGATTTCGTCATCACGTTTTTCACGTCCGGTCCAGACACCGTCACGTTTCCGGTCAAGGTCTATTCGATGCTGCGCTTCTCGGTGACGCCCGAGGTGAACGCCGCCTCCACGATCTTGATCGTTCTCACCATTCTCTTGACCGCTGTGGGGCTGCGCCTGCAGAACCCCAGCGCCGCGGAGCTGCGCCGATGAATGCGCCCACGCCTGATCTTGCCGCCGCGCCCGCGGCGCCCGTGAAAACCGCGCCCATTATCAGCTTCGAGAACGTCACCAAGCGTTTCGGCAAGGTGATCGCGGTCGACAATGTCACCCTGCAAATCGAGGAGGGTGAGTTCTTCGCGCTGCTGGGTCCATCCGGGTGCGGCAAGACCACGCTGCTGCGGATGTTGGCGGGCTTCGAGACCGTCTCGGAAGGGCGCATTCTGATCGACGGCAAGGACATCGCCAACGCCCCGCCGAACAAGCGCCCGGTGAACATGGTGTTCCAGTCCTATGCGGTGTTCCCGCACATGAGCGTCATCGACAATGTCGCCTATGGATTGAAGATGGATGGCGTGGCCCCGGCGGAGCGCATCTCGCGCGCGGAGGCCGCGCTTGAATTGGTGCGCCTGGAAGGGCTTGGCGGTCGCAGGCCCGATCAATTGTCCGGCGGCCAGCGTCAGCGCGTGGCGCTGGCGCGCGCGCTGGTGAAGCGTCCGCGCGTGCTCTTGCTGGACGAGCCGCTTTCGGCGCTGGACGCGAAATTGCGCGAGCAGATGCGCTCCGAACTCGCGCATCTGCAGGAGAAGGTGGGCATTACCTTCATCATGGTCACGCACGATCAGGATGAGGCGCTGGCGATGGCTACGCGCTGCGCGGTGATGAATCGCGGCATCCTGCAACAGGTGGCGACGCCGGGCGATCTCTACGAGTATCCCAATTCGCGTTTCGTGGCCGACTTCATCGGCCAAGTGAATCTGTTCGAAGGCGTGTTGGAGGTGGATGAGCCCGACCATGCTGTCGTGCGCACCGGCGAATTGGAGGCGCCGGTCTATCTCGACCATGGCGTCACCGGCGCGCAGGGCGGCGCGGTGTGGGTGGCGATCCGCCCGGAAAAGATCGAAATGCGTAAGCGGGCCGCCGACGCGCCCGCGCCGACCATGGAGGATGCGCCCGCCGGCGCGAACGTCGTCGCGGGCGTCATCCGCGACATCACCTATCTCGGCAGCGAGACCGTCTATGAGGTCGAGGCCAAGGGCGGGCGCCGCGTGAAGGTGTTCCGCTACAATCTTTCGCGCTGGCAGCAGGAGGATTTCACCTGGGACGAGCCGGTTTGGCTCTCCTGGCATGCCTGTTCGCCGGCGGTTTTGCTCTCTTGAGCCGCGCCGGCTAGCGCAAATCGGGCCGCTTCTCTAGGC
This sequence comes from uncultured Caulobacteraceae bacterium, assembly GCA_964563395.1. Lineage (GTDB taxonomy): Bacteria > Pseudomonadota > Alphaproteobacteria > Caulobacterales > Aquidulcibacteraceae > JBEVOS01. Next base: position 110,049 of record CAZLWK010000006.1, on the reverse strand, counting down.
TGCGCCTCTCTCCAGCGAGTACCCAAGCATGAGCCGCAATTACAATATCGCCGAGCTGCGTCGCCTCGACGTGGCGCATCATCTGCCCGCGCAAGCCAGCTATCGCGAGATCGCGCAATTGGGCGGCAGCCGCGTGATCACGCGTGCCGAGGGCTGCACGGTGTATGACGGCGACGGCGCGGCCATCCTCGACGGCATGGCCGGGCTTTGGTGCGTGAATGTCGGCTATGGCCGCGAGGAATTGGCGCGCGCGGCTTATGAGCAGATGCTTGAGCTGCCCTTCTACAACACGTTCTTCAAGACCGCGACGCCGCCCGCGATCGAGCTGGCCGCGCGCATCGCGGGCCTTCTGGGCGGGGATTTGCAGCACGTCTTCTTCAACAATTCAGGCTCGGAATCGAACGACACCGTGCTGCGCCTCGTGCGCCATTATTGGGCGATCAGCGGCCAGCCGGAGCGCAAGGTCTTCATCAGCCGGTGGAACGCCTATCATGGCTCCACGGTGGGATCGGCCTCGCTTGGCGGCATGAAGCCGATGCATGCGCAGGGCGATCTGCCGGTGGCGGATATCAGCCATGTGATGCAGCCCTATTGGTTCAATGAAGGCTTCGGCGAGGATGTGGAGGCGTTCGGCGTGCGCGCGGCGGACGCGATCGAGGCGCGCATTCTCGAGATCGGCCCGGAGCGAGTCGCGGCCTTCATCGGCGAGCCGGTGCAGGGCGCGGGCGGCGTGATCATCCCGCCGCCCAATTATTGGAAGCGCGTGGAGGCCATCTGCCGCAAGTATGGCGTGCTGCTGGTCAGCGACGAGGTGATTTGCGGGTTCGGGCGGCTCGGCCAATGGTTCGGGTTCCAGCATTATGGCGTCACGCCTGACATCGTCTCGATGGCGAAGGGGCTCTCCTCCGGCTATCTGCCGATTTCAGCCACGGGCGTGTCCTCCAAGATCGTGGAGGCGCTGCGCGCGCATGGCGGTGAGTTCGTTCACGGCTTCACCTATTCCGGCCACCCGGCGGCGGCGGCCGTGGCGCTGAAGAACATCGACATCATGGAGCGCGAAAATCTCGTCGCGCGCACGCGCGAGGACACCGGCCCCTATCTCGCCGCGGCGCTGAAGCGCCTGGAGGGGCATCCACTCGTCGGGCAGGTCCGCTCGCTCGGCTTGATCGGTGCGGTCGAGATCGTCGCCGCGCCAGGCACGAACCGCCGCTTCACCGGCAAGGAGGGCAAGGCCGGGCCCATCGTCCGCGACCTCTGCATCAAGAACGGCCTGATGGTGCGCGGCATCCGCGATTCGATCGTATGCTGTCCGCCTTTGATCATCAGCCATGGCGAGATCGATCGCATGGTGGACATCATGCTCGCCTCCCTCACCGAGGCCGAGCCGGTTCTGCGGGCGCTGCCGGACGCAGCGTAAGGCGCGCGCCCTCCCGGGCCGCCACAAACGCCAGGCGAGCGGGAATAAGCGGCCTTCAAGATCGTTGTCTCCGCAAAAGAGAAAAAGGCGGGAGGGCGTCTTGGCGGAAGCGAGCGGCGTGCGTGAGCGCGCCGGCTGGGAGCGGGGCGGCGCGCGCGCGCAAGCGCTGTCGCTGCGCGGGCGCGTCCTGATCGGCGTGGTGCTCGGGTGCGCGCTGTTTTGGGGCGGCGTGGGCGTGCTCATTTTTCGATCCCTCGGCGGGGAATAAATCGGCCCGCCAATCGTTGTCCGGTTGCGATGCGCCATGGTCGGCGCGCAGCCGGAGTGTCTTCATGCTGAAGCGAAAGCATTCGCCGGAAGAGATCACCGCTAAGCTGAATGCGGCGGACGTCCTGATCGCCCGCGGCGCCACCACCGCCGAGGCGGCATTCAGAATCGGCGTTACGCCCGCCACCTATTTCCGCTGGCGCAAGCAATATCGCGGGCTTGGCGCCGATCAGGTGCGGCGTCTGAAGCGGCTGGAAGCGGAAAACGCCCGCATGCGCAAAGCCATCATCGAGCTGGATTTCGCCGCCGCTCTCTCAATGTAGTTCGCCAGGAGCGTGAGCGCGCAATATGAGCGCGCCGCGCGGGACTCTCCCGCCGGCGGTGTATGCCGTATCTGCCTGACGGTCGCGCGCTACCTTCTCCCCAGCAGAGGCGAAGTGAGGTGGCGGCGATGGTCCGCGTGGGGGCGTGTCTGGCGATTGCGGCCGGCATCGCCGCGCTGTCCAGCGCGGCGGCGGAGGCGCGCTCGCGGTTTCAGGTTTCCAGCGGCTTCAATTATTCGTCCGGCGATTATGGCGAGGCCATGGAGACGGAGGTGATCTCCGTGCCGCTCTCGGCCCGGCTGCGCACCGGCGATTGGACCTTTCGCGCCTGGATTCCCTATCTCGAAATCACCGGACCCGCCGACGTCGTCGTGATCGCGGACGAGGGACGGATCGGCGGCGGCGAAGCCCCGTCCAGCGGCGAGGGGGCGGGCCCGCATCAAAGCACGGAGCGCGGCTTCGGCGATTTATCGCTGTCGGCCACCCGCGCGTTCAACCGCATCGGCGGCACGCGCTTTTACGCCGACGTGATCGCCCGCGTGCGCTTGCCGACCGGCGATGAGGATAAGGGCCTGGGCGTGGGCGCGCTGGACGGCGCCTTGTCCACCGAAATCGGCTACGATCTGCGCGGGGCGGGGATTTATGCGCTGGCGGGGCGCCGCTTCAACGGCGATCCGGATGACGGGCCCGTGCGGCGCGATGTCTGGCAGGCCGGGATCGGCGGTTGGAAGCGGCTCAATCGCAGCACGTCCATCGGCGCCTTCGCCGATTGGCGTGAAGCGTCAACGACGCGCGGCGAGGACCCCGCCGAGATCGGCGCTTACGGCGCTTATCGCATCAATGACAATTTGCGCGTCAGCCTTACCGCTTATGCGGGTCTGAGCGACGCCAGCCCCGATTATGGCGTGGGCATCGGCGTCACTTGGCGTTTCGACGAAATCACGCCGCGCGGCGACCGCTGAAAGCGATCCGCGGCCTTAGCGCCAGCCCGCCGCGATCAGCGCGTTTTCTTCAGCCGGGTCGAGCGCGCTATGGCCCCCGCGCGCGTCAATCGCCGCTTCAATGGCGCCGCCGCCGCTCGCCGCGATGAACGCGCCGTCCTCCATGGCCGGTTGAGCGTCGATGGAGACCATGCGCCAGGATTCGTTTTCCCGGCAGGCCAGCGCACCGATGATCTGCGCGTCCGCCTCGATCTCGATCTGCCGGCAAAAACGCCCGTCCTCGGCGCGGAAACTCAAAATCAGCGTGGCTTGCGCGTCGCCATCAAGGGGGGCGTTCGCCCCGCTCGGGGCCGTATCCAAGAATTGGGCGAGCGCCCCGCGCGCGGGGCTTGAAACCGCATCCGCCCAATCGCGCGACTCGCGTTGAATAGCGCCGCCGAAGCCGATGGCCAGTCCGCATAGGCCCGCGGCCAAGGCCGTGAAGGCGATCTCTCGGGAGAAGGCGCGCGGCCAGAATGTCGGCGCTTGCGGCTGCGTTCGCGCGGCGGCGGCGCGATGCGCCAGAATACGCGCGGCGATCGGATCCTCGCGCGGCGCTTCCGGCAATTGGAAAGCGGCGCGCGCGGCTTCGTCCAGACGGGCGAAGGACGCGAGGCGGGCGCGCAGACCCGAATCGCGCTCAAGCGCCGCCGCGATCGCGGCTTCCTGGTCTTGGTCGAGCTCGCCGTCGAGATAGGCGCTCAGCTGCGTATCGCTGATCCTGGTCATGATTGCGCGTCGTCGAACAGTTTTGCTGGGAAGAGTTTGCCAGCGATCGCCCGCCGCGCCCGCGCGAGCCGGCTCATGATCGTGCCGACCGGCGCATTGAGAATTTGCGCGGCGTCCCGATAGGACACGCCCTGCACCGCGACCAGCATGAACACAGCCTTCTGCTCCTCAGGCAAGGCGGCGACAGCCGCCGCCGCGTCCGCCGCTTCGCGCCGCGTTTCTGCGGTGATGCGGCCATCCTCTCCGGCAATATCGAGCGCTTCATCCAACGGCGCCGCGCGCCGTCTGTGCGCCCGCAATTCATCGCGCCACAAATTCTGGATGATGCGATACATCCAGCTGTCGAGGCGCGAGCCTGGCGTCCAGGCATGCGCGTGCTTGAGCGCGCGCTCGACGGCCGATTGCACAAGATCCTCGGCGTCCGCGGTTGAGCTCGTGAGGCCGAGCGCAAAGCGGCGCAGCTTCGGAAGCAGCGCAATGAGCGCGTCGTGAAAGTCCTCCCCCGCGCCCATCATGGACGCAATGTAACAACGATTGGAGAGGGCCGATATTCCGAGCGCGCGCCGAAAATTCGCGCGTCGGCATGAAGGGTGCGCGCCTTAATCATTGCGGCGCGGGGGCGTAGTTTCCGCTTCCGCGGCGGTTTGCGGCGGCGCCACCTCGCCCCAGCCGAAGACGGGATCGCGCCCCGGCGCGCCAAGATCGGTGGCCTCCCTTTGCAGCGTCGCCAAGGTGCGCCGCGCTCCGGCGGGCGAGGGCGCGGAATAGCGCGCGGCGATGGCGGCGGCGACGATGGGCGCGGCGAAGGACGTGCCCGAAACAGGCCGGCCGCGCGCGCTTGTCTCCACCGGCACATCGACCCCGCGCGCGGCGAACGCGATGTGATCGCCGCGCCCCGCGCGCCGGAAGACGCGCCCGGATGCATCCACCGCCGTCACAGCGACCACGCCTTCGTAGGCGGCGGGATAGACCGGCGCGGAGGAAGGCCCGCTATTGCCGGCCGCCGCGACGACGATATGGCCCCGCCGCACCGCGCGCGCGATCACTTCCGCAAGCACGGGATTGTGCGGCCCTTCTATGCTGACATTGATCACGGCGACGCCGCTCGTCGCCATCCAGTCCAGCGCCGCGGCGATGGCGTCGGCGGAGGCGACGGCGCGCCCTTCGGCGTCTTCGCGGAACACGTCGGCGGATTGAATCCGCGCGCCCGCCTGCGCGGCCACTTCTGCGACAACAGAACCATGTTCGCGTGAGGCGTAGGGCCCGGCGAACCCGCGCGCGCGCACGATCGCCTCGCGCAGGGAGGGCGCGGCCTGATCCACGCCGGTATCGATCAGGCCGACCAGCCCGCCATGCGCGGGCGCGCGCGTGAGCGACGACCCGGCGGCGGCCCTGGCGCGCGTGTTTCGCGCCGGCCGATACGCATGGTTAGACCCCGCCACCGCCCGGGGCGCGATGCGCGAAAGGGCGTCGAGGCCGGATTCGATGGTTTGGCGCGGCGGGGGACGCAGGCGTGCGATCATCCCGCCGAGGCCCTCCAAACGCTCCGTCTCAATCAATGTAAAGCCGTTCGCCGTCGCCAAAGCGATATCTGCTTCCGTGCCGCTGAGCAGAATCTCTCCGCTCAAGCGCTCGCGATGCGCGGGATCGAATTCGATGTCGAGCGCTTCCAAGTGTGGAGCGGCGCCCGCCGCGATCACGCCATCGAGGCCGCGCAGTTCGCGTGCTTGCTCCACGCGATCGCTGGCGTTGCGATCGTCGTGCCGGTCGTCATCGACGCGGTCCTCGCCGGCGCGATCGTCGTCGTCGCCGTCACGGTCGTCCCAATCGGCCACGTCGCGATCGTCATCGCGATCATCCCCCGCGATGTCGCGATCGTCGTCGCGATCATCCAAGTCGAGATCGACGTCGCGATCGTCATCACGATCGAAGTCCCGGTCATCGTCGCGGTCGTCGTCCCGATCATCGTCTTCGATGCGGGGTACGAAATCATCGTCGCGGCTATTGCCGGAGCCGCTATTGTCTTCGCCGTCCTTCGCGAATACGGGCGTCGCGCCTCCCAGCCACGCCAGGAGAACGATCAATAGAGCTCGCTTGAAAAGAGAAAAGCGACCGCTCATTCCTCACACCGAAGGCCACACTACCACACATTTGCGTGAGAGGCATGGAGGTCGCGCACGGATGGAGTCGCGGTGCGGCGCGCGCCTTGTGCGTGTTCGACAATCTTAGTTGGGCGGCGTGATCGGCGCGGGTTCTTCGGCCGGCGCACCGCGCGTGACAGCGCCATGCGCACGCGGCGCCTGGAGCGGATTGCGCCAGGGCAGCAGCGTATAGGTTTGCGGGCCGCGCCGGCGCATGAGCGCATTGAGCGGGTTTGTATAAGCGTCCGCGAAATAGGCCATGTCGTCTTCGTTGCGCACCACATAGGGCGTCACCAGAACGACGAGCTCCACCTTGTCTCCGGTGACGCCGTCGCTCCGGAACGCCGCGCCGAGCACGGGCACGTCCTTGAGCATCGGCACGCCCGTCTGCGTGCGCGTGTACGAATCCTGGATGAGCCCGCCGATAACGCCGGTCGTGCCCTCGCGCAGGGACAATTGGGTGGAGACGCTTCGATTGAGAATAAGGGGGCTGTCGATCGAAGACGTTTCGTTCGGCTGTTGGGATGAGACTTCTTGATAGATCTCGATGTCCACGCGGCCGTCGCCATAGACCACGGGGCGAATGTTCAAGATGACGCCGGTCTGACGATATTGCACGGATTGGAGAATATCGGTGTCGCCGCCGGTTTGATTGTCGGAGGCGCGCTGCGAGGTGATGATCGGCACGTCCTGGCCGACCAGAATCTCCGCCTCTCCGCCGGAGCGCGCCATCAGGCGCGGCGTCGACAAGATATTGAGATTGCGATTGGTCGCGATGGCGTTCAGCGCCGCCTGAACCGATCCGTTCGAGAAGACACGCGAATACGTGGCGCCAAGGCCGCCATCCTCACGCGCCGAGCCGCCGCGCGTATCGATGCCGATCTGTGCGCTGCCGATGCGCTGCTGCAGGAACCATTCGACGCCAAAGCGGGTCTCGTCGGTCAATGTGACTTCGGCGATCGTCAATTCGACGAGCACTTGCGGCGTCGCCGTGTCGAGCTCCTCCATCAGGCGGCGCAATTGCGCGAACTGGCTCGCCGTGCCGCGAAAAATCATGCGATTGCCGCCGACATCGACGGTGACGCGCCCGCCGCCGCCGCCAAGGGCGGGCGCGGCGTCGGGCGTCGCGCTCCCGTTCGACCGCTCCAACCCCGAGCGCCGCTCGCTCATGCTTTGTCCGGCGCGCGGCGCGATGGCTTCCGGCGCGGCCTCGCCCAGCGCGCGGGCAAGCTCCGCCGCGCTCGTGTTCTGCACGTGATAGACGAACACGCCTTCGCCGTCGCCCACGGAGGCCGGCTGATCCAATTGCCGCGCCCACGCCAAGGCGCGGTCGAACGCCTGCTCGTTCGATGAGAACAAGAGAAGGTCGTTGCTGAACGGCACCGGCAGGAAGACGATCGGCGATTGCGCCGATGCTTGCGCCGGGACGCGATAACCTTCCGTGCGCATGGCGGAGGCGATCGCATCGGCCAAGCGGTCCGCTTCCCAATAGAGGGGAGAGATGCGCGCGATATTGCCGTTGGCGTAGCGCGGTTGATCCAGCTGGTTCACGATCGCGGCGGCCGCCGAGACCTCGCGCGCATTGCCGCTGATCACGAGCGCATTGATGTCCTCGCGCGGCGTGAACACGACGGAGCCACGGCGCGGATAGGTTTCTTGCAACAGCCCCATCAGCGTGCCGACATCGAGCGCGTTGAGTTCGAAGAGCTGGATGACGGGACGCGCCGGCTCGGGCGTTTCGGGCAAGGCTCGCGCCCGTACGAAGAGCGGGGCGCGGCCAACGAGCGCCGGATCCTCAACGATACGCACGGCGCCGCCGTCGATTTGAACCGCGAGGCCATATTGCTCAAGAGCGGTCTGCACGGTGGCGAAGAAAGCATGGCTGGACATCGCGTCCGGCCCACGCAGCGCGACGAAGTCGCGACGGTCGGAAACGCCCGGGCCTGTAAAATACGGTACGCGCAGGATTTGGCCGAACACGGTGTCGATGAATTGCGGCAAAGGCTGCGGCGGCAGGGTCGCGCTGATGCGCCGGTCGGGAATGAGCGTGGCGATTTCCTCGGCCGTGGCCGGCGCAAGGCGCGGCGGCGGGGGCGGCTCGCCTTCGACCGGCGCTTCCGGACGCGTGCGCTGGATGATGCTGGTCTGCGCGCCGAGACGCCGATCGGCCTGCGCTTGCGCGGAGGCCGCGCCTTGCGGCGCGCGCACGCTGGCGACTTCCAGCCGAGGGAATGTCGTGCATCCAATCAACGCCGTCGTCGCCGCGCTGAGCGCCAGCGCGCGCCAAAGCGCTCCATTTCGGCACGGCGCAACGCCATGAGGCCACGCACGCACGTTCAATCTCCCTTAATCACGCTCGCCTTGCGATTTGTATGCCCTCCCGCGGCCGCCTCTGAGACGCCTCTCCCTCGGCGCGAGCACGCTTATGGTTAGCCGCGTTTCGCAATGACAGGCGCGCATCCATCGCGCGAGAAACATTGTAAATGCGCCGGCGGGGACGTAGCGTCCTACGCGGGAGAAAAGCGTGCGCGCAGCCTTTGCAATCGCGATCTTGATAGGCGCTCTCGCGCTGGTCGGCGTCGACGCCACGGCGCAAGCGCGCGGCCTCGTGCGCGAGACCAGCATTGCCGAAGGCGAGCGGCTTGAGCTTACGCCATTCTCATTCGTGATCGTTTTCGCGCGCCCGGTCGCGCTGTCGGATGTGTCCATGATCGATCAGGACGGCGTGTCGTACGCCCTAAGCCCGCAACGTGGCGCGGCCGATTCCCACAACATTTCCATGCCGGTTCTGCCCCCGCATGGCTATCGCTTGCATTGGCGCGGCCGGGCGGGCGGTCAAGCGGTTCAAGGATCGGTCGGTTTCGTGATCACGGGCTGTGACGATCCGCGCGAAGCCGCGCTGACTCGCACGCGCTTGGCAGGCCGCTAGCGCCCGCGCGCGGCCAAAACCGAATTGACCAGAGCGTCGACGCTGGCGTCGTGATAGAGATAAGTGGCGAGCGCGCCGTCCGGCTTGACCACGTAAATCGCCGTTGAATGATTGATGCTGTGGCCGGTTTCGCCTTCGCGTGGCGGCATGTGATCGCGCAGCACCAGGAATTGCCGCACGGCGTGATTCACCTGCGCGCGCGACCCGGTGAGCACCAGAAGCGAATCGCCGAAGGTGCGCGCCAGCGCGATGGTGGCCACGCTTGGATCGTGCACGTCATGGCCGCGCGCTGCGGTGGGGCGCAATTCGGCGCGGCGGGGCGTCATGCCTTGCGCGGGGGCGTCGATGTCCACGAACGCGGCCGTCGCCGGTATGCCGCGCGCATCGAGGCGCTGCGCGGCCTCGATCATCAGCGGCAGCGCGACAGGGCACGTCGTCGTGCAGCGGCTATAGCCAAAATAGAGAAACACCCATTGGCCACGCAGATTGATCGGCCGCACGGACCGGCCATAGACGTCGCGCAGGTCATACGCCGTGTTGATTTCGGCCGCTGTCGGCGGAGAATAGCCGTGATTGTGGTCGATCACGTCGGCCTGCGCGCAGGGCGCCGCCGCGAGAGCCCCCATCAAGGCGAGCGTGCGAAGAATCTTCACGTGACGATGATCTGCGTTTCAGCGACGCCGCGGCCATTGTCCTGCACTTGGCCAGTGATCCAATGCAGGAATTCCAGCTTGGCGCGATAGGTGCCGCGCGGCGGCGGCTCGATAATGAAGTCGCAGCGCTGCGCGGTGCCCAGTTCGAACGGCACGCCGGCGAGGAAATCATACGGCGCGCACCAGGGCGAGCCGGCGCGGCCGAGCGGGCGACCGTCCCAGCTCACGCATTTGGCGTTCAGCGGCAGCGTGACGCGCAGCACCGAATAGCTGGCGTTCAACAGACGCACCAAGATGCGCTTGCCATAGGCCGCGCGCACGGCGCTGCGCGGGTCGGTCAAGGTGGTGGGCGCGGGTGCGCCGCTGATCATGAAATATTTCGGCTTGAAATCGTTAAGCCCGACATCCTGGCCGCACATGCCGGCGTCGTGCTCGTATTCGTGCCAACGCGGATCGACATCGTCGGCGACCCAGAATTGCTCGACATCGTAGGTCGGCCCGTTGCGGAAGAGCCGTCCCGGCCCGCTCGGCGGATCGACGATGAGCAGGCCATACATGCCATATTCGAAGTGGAGCACCGTGTTCTTGTGACAATGGTAGAAATAGGTGCCGGCCTGATCGGCCTTCCATTGATAGGTGTATTCGTTCTTCACCTCGAAGGAGACGTGGCCCACGCCGTCATTGAAGGTGGTCGGCTCGATCCCGTGATGGTGGATCGTGTGATCGTTCACGCGCACCTTGAGATAGGTGTGCACGATCTGCCCCTCGCGCACGCGGATCACTGGCGCCGGGAAGGGGTTTTCGCGCTCATAGGCCGTCGCGCCGTCCGGATTGAGGAAACTCCAGAAGCGCACCTCCTTGCCATCCGGCATGGTGAGTTTCGCGCCATTGTGCACTTCGCGTTTGATCAGGACGTTTGGCGTGATCTTGTCGGGCGTCGGCGGGCCGCCATCGAACGGATTGCACCCGAACGTATCGTAAGTCACTTCGCCGAGAACGCCGGTCTCTGCGAATTGGAAGGGATCGTCAGCCATGGAAGTGCTCGCGCGCGGGGGCCGTTAGGCGACTGTAGGAATGGTGGGGCCAAGAATTTCCCAATGGGTCACGATGCCCTGCGGATAATTGCCCCCGGCCGCCGTTTGCGATGGCTCGTTGTGGCAATGCATCACGTAGCGCAGCGGGAACGGCTCCTGCACCGGGGGCCAGACCGGGATGCTGGGCGGAACCTCGAACGGCAGCAAAACATCCGTGCGATACATGGGCTTCAGCAGCCACGTATCGATTTCGTAGATGTTGGCTTCCACGACGACGGGCGCGTTGGGGCCCGAATGCGACATCTCCATCACGTGATTGCCGTGAATGTGCGGAGAGTGCGTCGCAAGACCCACGTTCAGCGTACGGATGAGGCAGGGCTGGCCGATATAGCCGATCGGCTGGATGGTTTCGTCGTGCGAGGCGTCGAAGCCGCTCAAGCCATTCAGCGTGAAATAGCGCGGTACGAAATTGAATTTCAGGGTGGCGGGATCGACATATTGGCCCGCGGCCACGGCGGCGTTCAAAGCGGGATCAACCTGATTGAAGATCCAAATCTTCGTGCGCGCCGGATCGTTGGGATCCCATCTTTGGCCGGGGAAGCGGCCCGTCGGATTGCCCAGCGCGTTGAACAATTGGCGCACGGCCGTCGATTGGGAGAGACGGCTATAGGGCGTGGCCCAGCCTTGCGGCGTCGTGCCGTTCTTCGGCGCCACGACGAACGCGCCATGGAGGCCGACGACGCGATAGACGGGATCGTTCAGCGGATCGCTGTAAATATAGGTGCCGCCCACAGGCGCCACGAACGAGCAAACGCCGGTTTGTCCCGGCGCGATCGAATTGATCCGCGATTGAGGAATGGCGGAAACAACGAAGCCGTGCGGCTCGGGCGCGTTGTTCGTCACGCGCACATTGATGATGTCGCCTTCCTTGACCGTCAGGACCGGTCTGGGCGTGTCTGGGCCGCTCGGGCCGCCGAAATACACAAGCTGGTAGACGATCTGCCCATCGATCATTTCCGCATCGACAGGCTCGATGGTGAGATCGATTGTGATCGTGGCGGCGGCGGCGTCGGGCGCCAAAGGCCCAGCAAACGCCGATACGGTGGCCCCAATGGCCCCGTATCGCAATACTTGTCGTCTATTCATCGCCCTAGTCCCCGTAGACAAAAATTAATGTTTTTTGGGGCGCCGTCACAAGAAATCTCGCCCCGTTCGCGAAAAAAAGATGTCGGGGGCGCCGGATATTCCCATTTGTCGGGCGGCGTATTGATAGTCGCGCGCCCGCGTTTGGGATGCGCGGGATGCGCTTTACGCAGCGCCGCGTTCGGCTTTCCAGCCGTGATTGAAGCGGCGGCGCGCACGCCTACGCCGCGCGCGCTGTGACGTGGTCACCCATCATGCATTGGCCGCGCGATAAGGCGGCGCGGGCGTTCGCCGCCGCCTTCTGGCGTGGACGCGGCCTCCGGCGCGGCCGTGGACGGCGCGATGTTCACCTCGGCGGCGCCTTGAGGAAACAACACAGGCGCGCGACTCGCGACCGAGTCCGGCGCCGGCGCAGACATGACAAGGACCGTGCGCCGCGCGCCGCCGCGACGAAGCAAGATGCGCTCCTGCTGAATGTCCGCGATGCGCCACCCATCCCGATAAAGCGCGCCGCGCCGCAAGCCGCGCCTTTGCGATGGGGCGCGTGCATCGACGATCCAAACGATCGCGCCGCGCCCCGCGCCCGTCACCGCGGTGAGGTCACGCCGAAACAGCACGGCGATATCCGGCGCCGGCGGCGGCGCGGGCGCCGCTGCCTCAGCGATATCAACAGTTTGAATCGCCGGCGGCGCAAGCGCTTCCAGCGCTTGCAGCGCGGCCCGCGTCGCTTCGCCCGCATGCGCGAGGCGTGGCGGCGCCCAGCGTACCTCCTCAAGGGTCGGCGGCGCGGGCGTCGTCGCCCAGCCGATGGCGAAACTCGCGGCGAGAAGCGCGGCGGCGGCGAAGGGGATGAGCTTCACGGCCGTGTCTCGTCGCGCTCGAACGGCGCCAGCGCCTCGAAGCGGAATTGCGCGCCGTCGCGCAGTTCGGCCGCGATCGGCGCGAAACTCACTGGCGCGCGCGAAAGCAAGTCCACGAACGCGATCATGGATCGCCATTCAAATGGGCCTTCCACGGAAAGCCGCATCGCGCCCGCGCCATCGGCGGCGCCGTCGAGCGGCGCGACGACGATGTCGCTGGCCTCGAAACCCGCGCGCGCGGCGGCGTCGGCGGCCAGCGTCTCGGCGCGCACCGCCGCCAAGGGCGCCGTCGGCGCCCGCACGCTCATGGCGCGCGCGCGGGCGAGCGCCGCCTGAATGTCGCCGCGCGCCTGACCGGCGGCCGAAGAATCGTATCGCGCCAAGCGCGCTTCCTCCGCCGACAGACGGGTCCGCTCGGCCCAATCGAAGCTCATCGCCGCGCCGGCGATCATGATGATGGCGGCGAGCACGGCGAGGGCGGCGCGCTCGCGCGGCGAAAGCTGGAACAGCCCAAGGCGCGCGCGCAGGCGGGCGAGTGCCGCGATCATGGCGCGCGCTCCAAGCGCGCTTCCAAATTCAGTGTGTCGTCCGCCTCGATCTGCGGCGTCACATCGGCGAAGAGGGCGCTGCGCTCATAAGCGTAGACGATCTCTTCGATGGAGACGGCGCCCGCCGGCGCGGCGAAGCTGATCCGAAAGCCGTCCTCATCCGCGCGCCATGTCAGCGGCTCGAGCGGATAGCGCGCCGCGATGCTCATGCCCTCGGCCAAGGTCGCCATCGCATTTGGCGCGGCGGCATGGGCGCTGAGTGTGCGCAGCCGCGCCAATTCGGCGTCCGGTGTTTCCGGCGCGCTTGCCAGCGCGGCCTGCTCCTCGGCCAAGAATTGCGCGCCGCGCAGCGCCTGGCCGGCGAAAAAGACACAGAGCGCGGCCGCGCACACGGCGATGGTCGCCGCGCTTTGTTCCACTGCGCTCCAGCCCAGGGGCGGGCGCACACGGCGCGCGCGCCAATCGGTGTTGAAATCAAGCTGCGTCCGTTCCGGCGTGGGCGTGGGCGGCGCGGGCTCGCCGCTTTCCACGGCGAGCGTGAACGCAGACCAGGCTTGGTCCGTGAAGGGTTTGCGCCGCCAGGTCGAGGCCGCGAGCGCGCCGTCGCGCCAATATTGCGCCTCGAATCCGTCGGCGTTCGCGATATGCCGCCAGCCTTCTCCCGGTCGTTGCAGACATGTTTCAGGCACGATCGCTTCGGCGCGCGCCGCGAGCGCTTCACCGTGGCGCGCGCGGAGCAGGTCCTGGTCCCAATGCCAAATTTCAAATGCATCGCCTCGCCGCAAGATCAAGCAAGCAGCGTTGGCGAATGGTTGCTGTGTTTCGGCGTGAAGCCGCGCGGCTTGCGCGGCCTTGGCGCCGCTGAGCCCTGGCGGCGGACGAAACGGCGTAAACCGGCAAAGCCCACGTCCAAGCACGAGAAGGCGCGCGCGCATTGGATCAATCGGGCCGCCCGCGGCGTCGCGCGGCTCAGTATCCGGCTGGAGAAAGCAGATCTGGGAAGGGTTCAGCGACATCGAACGCGTACTCCGGCCATGGCGGCAGGCGTATGCGCCGCGGCGGCTGCAGCACCACCGGCCGGTCCGCATTGTCCGGCGCCAGCATCACCCATGTTTCCACGCCCCAAGAGCCGCGCGCGGCGTCCGCCGTGCGCCGCATCGTCAGGCGCGCCATGCGCGCGGGCCGCGCGCCGATGGCCAATTCGCCTGCATCCGCGCGCACGCCCGTTCGCGCAATCGCATCCTCCAGCGATAGGAACGTGCGATCGGCGCGTGCGTCAACGAGATACGCTGCGGCGCGCGAATCGATACCCAACGCGGCGCGCAACACCGGCGCCGGCGCCGTGTTAAGGTTAAGCGGCAGCGTGAATTGCGCGGCGAAAGCCCAGGAATAGAAAGAAGAATTGGACGGATTTTCATTCCAGCCCAGCGCCGCGCGCGCGCCGTCCACGCTGCGCAAGGGCGCGTCGCGCGGCGGAGGCAGGCCGGCGCGTGCATAATCGCCGCGTTCGGCGCCGCCTGCTCTGCGCGCCGCGTCGGGATCGATGTAGTCCGCGAGCACGGCGGCGCGTCGCTCGGCGTCATCGATCCCGGCTTCGCCAAGCAGACGGGCGATCGCCGCTTCGGGCGCGCCATTGAGATCGAGCAGGCCGGCGGCGTCCTGGATGCGCACGAGATATCCGTCCCGGGTGCGATAGAGACGCGAATCGAAAGCGACTTCGCGATAAGCGCCGCGCGCCGGTCGCCCGGGCGCGCCGCGCAGAATGAGATCGGCGGCGGCGATCCGATCGGCGCCGATGACAAGGCCGCGCGGGCCGCTCGGCGCAGTCGCGAACGCATAAGCGAGGCGCGAGGTCAGTCTCGCCGCGGCGCGTTCAAGTGCGAGCGCGTCGCGAGCGGCGCGGATTTCCGCGCGCTGGCTCGCCACAATGGCCGCGAATCCAAGGATGGCGATCGCCAGCAAGGCGATGATCCCGATGGCCAAGGCCGTCGCGAAGCCTTCTTCCGCGCGTCTCACGGCTCGGGCCCGTAGGCGCGCGGCGCGGCGAGGCCTGGCGGCGCGGCATAGACCGCGCTGGCGCCGGCGCGTTCGATCCAAACGAGATCCTGTCCCGGCGCGCGCAGCACGAACCGCGTCAGCGGCGCTTCGACTAGCGCGACCTCGCCGCGCAGGGCGCCGGAATCATAGACATTCGGGTCACGGCCCCAATGCGTGCGCCAAAGTGCGCCGTCGAGGCTGTAGGACAGCGCGCCTTCTCCGCTTTCCCACGTGAGAATTGAATAGGTTCGGCCTTCGCTCGCGCATGTGAGGACGCCGCCGGCGCCGCGCGTGACGATGCTCAGCCGCGCTTCGGCCGCGCGCTCTCTGGGCGCGCACGGATGATCGGCACCAGGTTCAAGAGAAACGAGAAGGGATTGCGCGTCGCCAACGATGGTCGATGTGGGCGGCGGCCCATTGCGCTCGGGCTGGCGCGCGTCGCGCAGCAGCGCGCGAAACACCGCTTCCGCGCGCGCGGCGGCGCTGTGGGTCAAGCTCGCGCGCGCTTGAGCGCCGCGGCGATCGATTGCGCCGCCGGCCATCGGCAAGAGGAGCAGCGCCACCAGCGCCGTCACGCTGAGCATGATCAAGGCTTCAAGCAGGGAGAGGCCGCGCTCCCCCGCGCGCCTTTCACGCGCGCGCATGGTTAGGGCCCGCCGGCGCTGATATCGGCATTGAGCCCTTCGCCGCCCTCGCGGCCGTCGGCGCCAAGGCTGACGACGCCGGGACGCGCGTCCGGCGTCGCGGGCGGCGCATAGACGTAAGGCCGCCCCCACGGATCGTTCGGGAGCGCGCCGTCCAGATACGGCCCTTGCCAGATTTCACCGAATTCGGTGTCCACCTCAGGACGTTCCACAAGGGCCGCGAGACCTTCCTCGGCGCTTGGATAACGGCCAAGATCGAGACGCATCGTCTCCAGCGCGGAGGCGAGCGCGCGCGCCTGAACGCGCGCCGCCGTCACCTTGGAGCGATCCAGCTGCGCCAGGAGGCGCGGGCCCACGAGAGTGGCGATCAAGGCGATGATCGTTAACACGACCAGCACTTCGAGCAGCGTGTAGCCGCGCTCGCCGCCGCGCCGGCCGCCTTGTTTTTTCGTTCGGAAAAGTCTCGTCATGTCCCGCTTCCGGATGCAGTCTAGGCGATGCGCCGCTTCGCCGCGCAGCGCTTACGCATGGTAGGAGAAACACCTTTGCGCGCGCGGTCGCGGCCCCACCATGTGTGTCGCGCGCACAGGATTTGGACGAGTCCTTTTTTACCATGAGAACCGGCATGCGCCGCATCGGCGAAGTGCTCCTGCAACGCGGCCTCGTTACGGAGGCTGATCTCGATCAAGCCAACGCGGCCCGGGCCGCGCATGGCGGCTTTATCGAGCCGGCGCTGGTGCGCCTTGGCGCGGTTTCCGAAAGCGATCTCTTGCGCGCCCTCGCGGACGAATTGCGCCTTGACGTGCTTGACGGCGCCGACCTTCCGAACGCCGAAGCCATTCGCGCCGCCGCGGCGCGTCTCAATACGCCGATTGCGTGGCTTGTGGAGAAGGAGGCCGTGCTTTGGTTCCGCGAGGAGGCCGAAGGCGAGCGGCTATGCATCGCGGGGCGTCATGTTCATCACCCGGCGCTGCAGGAGGCGGCTGAGCAATGGGGCGGCGGGGAGGCGCGTCTTTTCCTGGCCGATTCCCAAACGCTGCAGCCTCTCTTGGCGGAGCTCTCGGCGCCCGCCGTCGCGCCCGCTCTGGTGACGGATGCGGCGCGCTTGCGGGAAATGGCCGAAGGCGCGCCGGTGATCGATTTCGTCACGGCGATGCTGGCCGAGGCGATCGCGCGCCGGGCCAGCGACGTGCATGTCGAGCCGTTCGAGGATCACATGAGCGTGCGCTTGCGCGTGGACGGCGTGCTCAGCGAATGGCGGCGCGCGCCGCGCGCGCTCTATGACGCCGTCGCCTCGCGCCTGAAACTTTTGTCGGGCATGGACATCGCCGAGCGCCGCTTGCCGCAGGACGGGCGCCAGAGCTTGCGCGTCTCCGGTCAAGACCATGACGTACGCGTCTCGTCCTTGCCGACGACCTGGGGTGAATCCATCGTTCTGCGGTTTCTCGGAAAAACGCGGACGCTGCCGGAATTCGCCGCGCTCGGGCTTGAGCCGGATTACGCCGCGCTCGTGCTGCGGCTCATTGAAAAGCCGAACGGGCTCGTTCTCGTCACCGGACCGACTGGCTCGGGCAAGACGACAACCGTCTATCGCATGCTGACGCATCTGAACGATGGGGTTCGCAAGATCTTCACGATCGAGGACCCGGTCGAAATCGATCTGCCGCGCGTGCTTCAAATGCATGTGCGCGCTGATATCGGGCTCAGCTTCGCCACGGGTCTGCGCTCCATTCTTCGTCAGGACCCTGACGTCATCATGGTTGGTGAAATCCGTGACGGGGAGACCGCGCGCATCGCCGTTCAGGCCGCGCTGACGGGGCATTTGGTGATCTCCACCGTCCACACCAATTCCGCGCTCGCGGCGATCGCGCGCCTCTTGGATCTTGGCGTGGAGGAATTCCTGCTCGCTGATGTGCTCCGCGGGGTCATCGGCCAGCGCCTGGTTCGCATGGTGTGTGAATCCTGCGCACGGCCGGATGGCGATGCTGGGCATGAAGCTATGGCTGAATCGATTCTGCCGCCCGCTCTTCGCGAACAGGCGCCCGCTTGGCGTGTTGGGACAGGGTGCCCCCGCTGCGCACGCAGCGGCTTTGTCGGTCGCGTGGGCGTGTTCGAAGCCGCGGAGATCGATCCGCCTCTGCAGCAGGCGATCCGCGCGCGCGCGGCGGAGGCTGAGTTCGAGCGCCTGGCCCGCATGCGCGGTTTTCGCACCATGTATGAGGACGGCGTGTGGAAGGCGCGGCGCGGCGTGACCAGCTATCGTGAAGCCCTGCGCGTGCTTGGCGGGTGAGTGCGATGGAAAGCGCCCCGCAGCGCAGCTTTCATTATCGCGCGGTCAAGCCGGACGGCGAAGCCATTGCTGAAACCTTGGCCGCGCACGATCGGCGCGATGCGCTGCGCCGCCTGGCGGAAAGGCGGTTTGTGGTCACCGATTTGCGCGAAGCCGCGGCGGACGATGGGTGGCGCGCGCCGCGCGTTACGTCGGGCGAGCGCATTCTCGCGCTTCGCCATCTGGCGACGATGCTGCAAGCCGGCGTCGAGCTTCTGGAGGCGCTCGATATCGCCGCGAGCGCGCACAAGAGAGGTCCGATGCGGACGGGGCTGGAAGCGACCGGCGCCGCGCTCCGCCGGGGTGAAAGCGTGGCGCGCGCTTTCGCGGAAGCGATGCCGTTTTATCCGCCCTATGTCGTCGCGCTGATCGGCGCGGGCGAAGCCAGTGGTCGCTTGGCGCGCGTCATCGCCGAGGCGAGCGAGCAACTGGCCTTCGAGGAGCGCGTGCGCCGCGATGTGATCAATGCACTGACGTATCCCGCTTTCCTGCTCGTGGCGGGCGCGCTCGCCGCGGGTTTTTTGTTCTACGCCGTCGTGCCGCAATTCGCGGACATGGCGGCCGCGCAGGGCGCCGAGGTCGGCGGCTTCGCGGGGCTCGTGCTCGATCTTGGCCGTTTCGTGCGGGCCAGTGCGTTGGCGCTCGTGCTTGCGATCGCCCTGGGCGGCGCGGCCGTGGCGATCAATCTGCGGCGTCCGTCGGCGCGCGACTCGTTGCTGTCGATGTTGGCGCGCGCGCCCATTTTGGGCGGCTTGCTCGAGGCGCGCCAGCGTGCGCGTTGGACGCGGCTCATGGCGCTCGCGTCCGGCGCCGGCGTCGGACTTTTGGAGGCGGTGCGCCTCGCGGCGGCGGCGGAAGGGGCCGCGCGGTCGAATACGCTCGCGGGCGTGGAGGCCGCGCTCGCATCGGGCAAGCCGATCGAAGCGGCTTTCGCCCAAGCGCTTTCGCCGATGGATCTAAGTCTGTTGCGCGTTGGCCAGCGGGCCTCCGCGCTTCCGCAAGCCTTTGGCGCCATCGCGCAATCCTATGAGGAGTTTTTGCGGGACGGCTTGAAGCGTCTCACGGCGCTGCTTGAACCAATTTCCATCGCCATCATCGCGCTGACCATCGGGGCGGTGGTGCTTAGTCTCGTCACGGCGATGACGGGACTTTATGAATCGATCGGCTGAAATGGGATTGGAAGCGGCCCTCGCCATCGCAGCCATCGGTGTGATGTCGCTTTATGCCGGCTGGGTCGCGCGCCAGGAATTGGGCGCGCGATTCGGTGTGCGAGCCCCGCTTTATGCCGCTTTGGGCGCCGGCGCGATGTACGCGCTGTCGGTCATTGGCGCCGTCGCGGGAGAGGCGGGTGCACTGGCATGCGTGTTCGTGCTGCTCGCGGCGATCGGTGAGATAGATGCGCGCCGCCAGATCATCCCGGACCTTCTCAGCGGCCCCCTGTTCGTGCTCGCGCTGATCGCCACACGAACCGGAAGCCTCGCCGACGCCGCCATGGGCGCGGCGCTGCTCGGCGGACTTCTCCTTGCCGTTCGCATGTTTTTCACGCGATTTCGCGGCGAGGAAGCGCTCGGGCTCGGCGATGTGAAGCTCGCAGCCGCCTTGGGCGCATTGCTAGGTCTGAGCGTGGCGCTTTGGGCGCTGATCGGCGCGGCCATCGCCACGATGCTCTACATGATTTTTCGCGGTGAACGTCGCGCCCCGTTCGGCGTTGGGCTGTCAGCCGCCGCGCTGTTTGCGCTGATGTTGAGCTTTCCTACGGGCTCAGGCGTATGAGGACGCGCGCCGGGGAGGCCGGCTTCTCCATTTTGGACGTTCTGATCGCCGTCGCCATTCTTGGCGTCGCGCTTGTGCCGTTGCTGCAGCTGCAGGGCCTCAGTGCGCGTGAAGCCGGGCGGCAAGCGGCGCTGCGCGAGGAGGCGCGCGCGACGCGCAATGCGCTGGCCATCCTGCGCGAGATCAATCCGGCGCGCGAGCCGGTTGGTCGCCGCGCGCTCGGCGGCGATGAAATCATGACCTGGCGCGCAAGACCGCTCGCCGCGTGGCGCGGCGCGATCGGGCAGTCCGTTGCTGACAGCGCCTTTGAAGCCGCGCTTTTCGAACTCGATGTGGACATCCGCGACGCGCGCGGCCGCACGATCGCGCGCTTCACCACCGAAACGCCAGGTTGGCGCGAGCGCGGCCGCTGAAGCGCAAAAAAGAAGGGCGGCTCCGAAGAGCCGCCCCAAATCCATGGCTGCTAGATTGATTAGACGAGGATGAAGTCCGCCGCCGTGATGTTGGTGGTGTTCACGCCGCCGCCAAGCAGCGTGATCGTGTCGGCGCCGATCGTGATCTGAACGCCGCCGACGACGCTGGCGATCTGAACCTCCGTCGCGAAATCGGTGATGCCGAGATCGCTGATATCGATGAGGTCCTGACCGCCCGTGGGATTGTGGTCGAAGCCGATGATCGTGTCGGCGCCGAAGCCAGGGCTGAACACGAAGGTGTCGTTGCCCGTGCCGCCGTCCAACACGTCGTTGCCGCCGCCGCCGATGATAATGTCGGCGCCGCCGCCGCCATTGATCGAGTCGGCGCCGTTGCCGCCTTCGAGCGTGTCACTCCCGCCGGCGCCGTCCAGCACGTCATCGCCGGCGCCGCCGATAATGGCGTTGGCCGCGCCATTGCCTGTGCCGACGAAATTGCCGAGGCCGGTATAGGACAGGTTCTCCACGCCGTTCGCGAGCGTGTAGATTCCGAGATCGGTGAACACGCTGTCGGTGCCAGCCCCGCCATTCACCGTATCGCCTGCGTTGTCGACGATGAAGGTGTCGTTGCCCGCGCCGCCATTCATGGCGTCGGCGCCGACTCCGCCATCGAGGAGGTCGTTGCCGTCCGCCCCGATCAGGGAGTCATTGTCAGCGCCGCCGAACAATTGGTCGTCGCCGCCGCCGCCATTGAGCGTGTCCGCGCCATTGAGGCCATTGAGCACGTTCGCTTGGTTGCCGCCGGTGATCGCGTTGTTAAGCGCGTTGCCGGTGCCGTTGAACGTTCCCGCGCCGGTATAGACGAGGTTCTCCAGATTGTCGCCGAGCGTGTAGCTGCCGAGCGCGGTGCGGACGGTGTCCGTGCCCTCGCCAGCCGCTTCGACCACGGTGTCGCCCGCGCCCACGATGTAGGTGTCGTTGCCTTCGCCGCCCGCGAGGGTGTTGAGGCCGACACCATCGGAGAGCGTGTCGTTGCCGGCGCCGCCCAGCAGCGAGTCATTGCCCGCGCCGCCGTCCATCGTGTCGTTGCCGGCGCCGCCGTCGAGCGTGTCATTGCCCGCGCCGCCGAGAAGCGTGTCGCCGGCCGCGCCGCCATTGAGCACGTCGTCGCCGCCTTGACCGTCGAGGGAGTCCGCGCCGCCATTGCCGTTGGCGAGGTCATCGCCCTCGGTGCCGATGAAGGCGTTCGCCGCGCCGTCGCCATTGAAGAAATCGCCGACGATGCCGGTGGGCGCGCTGAACAGCGTTTCGGTGAAGCCGCCATTGTCGGTGTAGCCGACCACGACGCGGAGGATCCCGCCGACTTGACCTTGCGTGGGCGTGAAATTGGTCCCGACGCCGACTTGCGTCCACGTCGTGCCGCCGTCGAAGGAGACTTCCCAGACGATGTTCAGCGTCGCCGGCAGGCCGTTCTGATCGGTGATGCCGGAAACGTCCGCCGTGAGCTGAACGCTTTCCGTCGGCGTTGTGTCGCTGATGGTCGGCGCGCCCTGCGGCGCGAAGTTCACCAGCGAATTGACCGCGATGTCGACCGTGCCGCCGTTTCCATCCGAGAAGCGGAAGAATTCGACGTTGCGGACGCGGTCGCCTTCAAGACCCGTATCGATGCCAAGGGCGTCGTTCAGCTCGATGGTGACGCCGTCATCGCCGAGCACCGCGGCGC
The DNA here is from genome assembly GCA_964563395.1 of uncultured Caulobacteraceae bacterium. Lineage (GTDB taxonomy): Bacteria > Pseudomonadota > Alphaproteobacteria > Caulobacterales > Aquidulcibacteraceae > JBEVOS01. The sequence continues at coordinate 88,109 of CAZLWK010000006.1, read as the reverse complement.
GGTTATCGACAATGCGAACGGCGCCATCCGGATCGAGCGTGATCGTGTAGTCGCTCAGCTGGCCATTATAGACCGCCACGTCGGCATTGTTGCCGGGCGTAGTGCTGTAGAGGATTTCGCGCACGATCGAAAGCTGGCTGGTCTTGATTTCGCCCGACAGGAGCCGCGCGGAAATCTGCGTCAGGCTGTCGATGGAGAACGCCGACCAGGTCTGGCCCGCGCGCGGCGTGACCAGCAAGCGGACGTTCAACCACGCATCGCCATCGATGATGTCGTCGCCGCCACGGCCTTCGATCGTGTCGCTGCCGCCGCCGCCGAGCAGGATGTTCCCGCCCGCATAGACGACCTCCGAGCCGACGCCGCTATCGGCCACGCCCACGATGTCGCGCAGGCCGGTGATGCGGTTGATGCCTTCCTGCGTCAGTTCGTGATTGAGCATGGTCTGCTCATTCGCGCCTGGCGCGCCCGGAATATCCACCTCCGTGCCGGTGCGGTTGTCGCCCTTGATGATGTCGTTGAAATTCCAGCCGGAGGCGGCCTCAACCTGGTCGTACCGATCGCGCAGGATGTCTTCCTGGTCCGTCGTGAAAATCGGACGCAGGAGGTCGACGTCCGCGGCGAAGCGCACGTCCTTGTGCGTCACCCAGTCGAAGCCGAACATGCCTTCGTTGCGATAGACGCTCTCGCCCTGAACCATGATGTCGTCGCCGGATTCGGCGTCGAAATCCTGCTCGTTCGGGCCGCCGAACATCACGTCATGGCCGATGATGTCGGAGTTGAAGAAGAGCTGCGAATTGTCGCCGGCGATGGTGTCGAAGCCGTCGCCCGCTTCGATCCAGTCGTCGCCTTCATTGCCCAGGAGGAAGTCCATGTCGGACCCGCCCAGGATGAAGTCGTTGCCCGCGCCGCCAAAGGCTTCCTTGGCGTCGTCGCCGGTCATGATGAAGTCGCTGCCCGTGCCGCCGAAGAGCAGGTCGCCCACGCCCTTGCCACCGGAGAGCACGTCATCGCCGCCTTCGCCGTGCAGGAAGCTGATGTCGCCGCCATCGAAGATGAAGTCGTCGCCATCGCCGCCATGCAGCTTGTTGACGCCCGCGCCGCCATAGATCCAGTCGTTGCCGCCATCGCCCCAGACGGTGTCGTCGCCGAAGTCCGCGATGATGGTGTCGTCTTCGTTGGTGCCGCCGAGCACGGTGTGCTCGCCGCCCTCGAACTCGATCAGATCCCAATCGCCGTCATTGTCGCTATCGACACGGCGGACCTTCGGCAGGAGCAGCTGCATGAACGGGTCGTCATGCACCGGATCTTCGATGAATTGATATTGCTCGTTCATCTCGAGGATGAAATCCATCTTCGAGAAGATATCGCCGGGCAGGTGGGGGCCTTCGCCGCCCGTATTCGTGTTCTTCATGATGATCTTGGAGAACGCATTGTTCTCAAGCTCGGTCAGGAAGTTCAGCCCCTGCGTACGCGACAGATAATAGAAGCGGTCATTGTTCTGCAGATTCTCCATCTGCATTTCGAACACGTAGGTGAACGTCGAGCCCAGCATGCCGCCGAACGGCATGGTCTTCTCGGCGAGGCCGCCAATCCAGAAATCGACGTCGTTGAGGCCGGTCTCCACGCCGGCCCAGGCGCCCGTGCCGGTCAGGAATTGCACCCGGTCCGCCGGCGCGCCGGCGCCGCCGAGCACGAGCAGGATGGCCGCGTCGCGCTTGTCTTCCGCCGTGATGGCGTTGACCACGCTGTCATGCGTGCCGTAGGCGGCGATGAAATTGACGATCGAGGTGACGTTCTTGAGGTTCTGCGCGAAGTCGAGCCAGCTCGTATAGGGCCGGATCCAATCCGACGGATTTGCCTCGAAGAATTGGGCGCGGGCTTCGTTGAGCGAGGGCACGCCGGTTTCGCGGGCCCGGGTGATGTTGATCGTCGCGAGATCGAGCGGCAGACCCAGAAGATTATTGCGCAGCGCCTCGGTGACGAATTCGTCGATCTCCTGGCCGCGCTGATTGGTCATGCCGCGCACGATCGCGCCGGCCGATTCCTCGGCGTTCGCGTAGAGCTCGGTGTTGGCGAATTCGAGCGGATTGAGGAAGGCCTCGATCAGGCCGATATTGTCCGTCGTGCCGTCGATGTTCGTGCGGTCGACGGATTCGGTCAGCATCGAGTGGCCGAAGCGATAAACGACGTGCGCGAATTCGGCGACGATCTGCGGATCGATGTCTGTGATGTTGTTGAACACGAACAGATCGATGCCCGGCTCAACGCGGCGGCCGAATTCTTCGAACACGAGGTGCTGATATTGCATCTCGGTGCCGAACTTGGCGGCTTGGAAGAGGCGCTCGCCGTTCCAAACCAGCGCGTCGATGCCTTCCGGCGTCGTCGGGATCTGGTCGGCTGTGATCGGCTCAAGCAGCCATTCATTGATGAACGCCAGATCGCCCGAGGCGATCACCACGTCCTTGGTGTGCTCCACCAGGCGATTGTGCTCGGAGTGGAACACGTGGTGGACGGCGGTGAGGCCGATGTTTTCGTTGCCGCGGCCGTCGCCGGTGACGAAATGGGCGTCCAGAAGCTCGTCGTCATAGGCGACCTTGTTGCCGCGTCCGTCGATGCCGATCTCGGTGCCCGGGACGTCATCGTCGTCCGCTTGCACTTCGACCATCGGCGTCCCCGGATTGCCGTCATGGTCGAAAAACGTTCCGGGCGCGGCGTTGTGGGCGATGTCGTCAAGGAAGGCGTGGCCGGTGCGCACCGCGCCTTCAAGGCTGATCGGCGCTTCGGGATTGCCTTCGACCAGCGTGAAGCCGCCTTCGCCGTCGGGGAACACGACGAGCGCGAAGCCGTTCGGGCCGCGCAGGAAGTGGCCATATTCGTCCGTCGCGAGCAGCGGCACATTGTGCACGTCGGCGTCGGTGAGATCGATGCCGAGCATCTCGCGCGCTTGGGCCTTGGTCTCGCCCCACGTGGCGGGGCCGCCGAACGCGCCGTCGAGCAGGTGGCCGGTGGCGACCGGCTTGCCTTCGCTGTTCAGCTCATATTCGCGCAGGAACACCTGGTGCGAGGCGTGCGAGGTGTAGGTCTGGTTCTGATCGACCCAGGAGGTCGTGGTGTTGGTGTGTTCGTGGATGTCGTCGGCGGTGCCGAGGATGCCATCCTCGCCCGGCTGGTTCGTGGCGCGCGTGAGCACCATGAAATTGGTCGGGCTGCCCTCGATGTAGAGCGGATCGTCCGGCGCCAGCGGGATGAACACCGTGCCCGACCCGCCTTTGGTGACGAGGTCGAGGCCGTGATCGAAGAATTGGCCGAACAGCGTCATCCATGAGTTGAACGGCGCGGAAAGGCCTTCATCGGGCGCGATATTCGGGATCGAAATCGTACCGTTCTGGAACTCGATGCCCCATTCGGTTTGGATGTCGTTGAACGCCGCTTGCGCGTCGAGCAGCGCTTGACCGGCGTCGCCGGATTCGGCCAGCGCGGTGTCGTAAGCCGCCTGCGCGGCGGCGAGGGCCGCGGCCGCGTCGACCGCGTCTTGCGCCGTGGAATCTGCGAGCGCTTGCGCTTCGTCGATGGTCGCTTGCGGCACGTCGGCGGCGAGCAACGCGTTGTAGGCGTCAAGCGCGGCCTGCGCGGCGGCGGCGTCGGCGTCGGCCTGACCTTGCGCATCGGCGGCGGCGTCGGCGTCGGCATTGGCGATCGCCTGATCGGCCGCCGCTTGAGCCGCGTCCGCGTCCGCTGTCGCTTGCGCGTCAACGACGGCGGCGTCAGCGGTCGCTTGCGCGTCTTGCGCGTCAGCAAGCGCTTGCTCGGCGCCCGGAACTGCGGCTGTCGCGTTGTCGAAATTGGTCTGCGCCGTGGTCACCGCCTCTTGGGCGGCGTCGACGATCGCTTGCTGGGCGTCGATTTCCTCTTGCGGCGCGCCGTTATTGATCAGGTCGTCGAGGATCGCCGTCTCGGAGACGAGCGTCGCATTGGCGCTGTCGAGCGCTAATTGAGTGGACACCACGAGCGCGTTCGCGTCGTCGAGCCCCTGTTGCGCCAGCACGACGGCGGCGGCGGCGTCCGCTGCGTCCGCCTGAGCTTCCGCGAGCAACAGGGCTGAGGCGGCGGCGACGGCGGCGGAGCTATTGGCCGTCGCTTGCGAAGCGGCGGCGGTGTCTTGCGCGGTTTGCGCCGCGGCGGCGGAGGTGGCGGCCGTGGCGGCGGCGGTGTCCGAAGCCGCGAGCGCGTCCGCGATTTGTTGATCCGTGGGATCGCCGGCCAGCAAGGCGGCCAAGGCGTCGGCGGCGGCTTGCGCCGCGGCGTTCGCGGCGGTCGCGGCGGCTTGCGCATCCGCCAGCGCGGCGGCGGCGGCGGCGATGTCGCCGCCCGCGCCATCGACGGCGGCCTGGGCGGCCACGACGGCGTCATAGGCCGCGATGAAGCTTTGCGCTTCGCCCCAAGGATTGGTGGCGCCGAGATCCGCGAAGATGGCGGCGACGGCGGCTGGGTTGTTGATCGTCTGGTCGACGATCAGGTTCGAGATCAGGCGCGGCTGAGCGTCGTAAACGTCGCCGCTGTTTTGCGCGTAGCTTGTGATCTGCGTTCCGGGAATGCGGGGATTATCGTCGGCGGTTTGGAAGGTCGGATCGAGCAGGCGCGGAAAGAGTTGATCGGCGGCGCCGAAATCCTCGCGGCCGGCGAGGAGATTGTTGTAGCTGCCGTCAACGGTGCGCATGCCCCAGGGCAAGTGCGGATCGAAGATCAGATCGGTCAGCGGCGTGCCGGCGGTGATGACCCCATCCACGAGGGTCGTCGCGTGTTGCTCGGAAATTTTGATCTGAGCGAGAATGAATTCCAGATCGTTCTTAACGTATTGGACCACGACTGAACCCCCCGTTTAACAATAATTCTCCGCCAGCGCGCACGCCGCAGTGCGAGCGCCAAAAGCGACGCTCAAAGGCGCGCACACCCGTTGCGCCTCTCCGGCAAAATGTCGGGAACAACTTGTCGCAGCAATCGGTTTGCGTTGGCCGCTACGCGCGTGGAGGGAATTGCGCGCGCGCCGCGTCGAAAGAAGTTTCAATTCATGTTTTTGGACGCGCATTTGCGACGTCGTGATGAATTGAACGATCGCGGCGTTGCGCACATCAGTGCACGTGCGCATTCGAACCCTTCTCGCGAAAAGCAAGACGCGCCGCGGCGACAGCGAGATCTTCGATCCGAGCAGCGTGCAGGATTTTTCTCCGGACGCGCGAAGTGCGTCGAGCAATTTCGCGACACGCGCATCACGCTCAAACTGGATGTGTGTCAGAATGTCGCAGAGGTGTTGAGGTCCGCTTTTTAACGCTTGTACGACGGCGGCGCTGGGCCGCCGAGCCCCACGAAAGCGCGCGCGGTGAACACGCGTCTGACCCCTGATAACCTTAAAAATTCTCGCCCCTCTGGCGATTGTCGATGTGTTGCGCGCACGCCCGACCGTAACTAAGCCCAAGTCTTGCATCGCGCCTGAGGGGTGAGCGCGTTCAATGAAGCTTTTGGTCGTTGAGGATGATCCGAAAACGTCGAGCTACCTGAAAAGGGGGCTCAGCGAGGAGGGCTTTATCGTCGACGTCTGCGCCGACGGCCATGACGGGCTGGAGCTCGCCTCCACCGGTCAATACGATCTGATGATCCTCGATATCATGCCGCCGGTCGCCGACGGTTGGTCGGTGCTGAGCGATCTTGGTAAATTGCAGCGCCCGCCGCCCGTGCTCGTGCTGACGGCGCGCGAATCCGTAACCGATCGCATTCGCGGCCTTTCGCTCGGCGCGGACGATTATCTGGTTAAGCCCTTTGCATTTGGAGAATTGCTCGCCCGTGTGCGCGCCATCATGCGGCGCAATGTTCAAGCGGGCGGATCGATTTTGCAGGTAGCCGATCTCGTGCTCGATCCCCTGCGCGGCAAGGCCCGCCGCGGCGACGTGGCGATCGAACTCACCGCCAAGGAAATTCAGCTGCTCGAGCTCTTAATGCGCCATCAGGACGACGTCCTTTCGCGCACCTATATCGCCGAGCGCGTGTGGGAGATGAATTTCGAGAGCGACAGCAATGTTATCGACGTCAATATCCGTCGTCTGCGCGCGAAGATCGACGATCCCTTTCCGCGCAAGCTGATCCATACGGTGCGGGGGCGGGGCTATGTCCTCCGTTAGCTTCGATCGGCGCACCAATAGCCGGCTGCATCTGGTTTATTTCGCGCTCGCCTTCGTGGACATTCTCACGATCGTTGCGACGCTGCTGCTCAGCCAAAGCATCATGGGCGCCTATGAAAACGCCGTGCGGACAAGCCAGGCCTGGGCGGAGCGCGCGGCGGCGGTGGGCGATCTTGGCCGCCTCGCGCAGCGCGTCAACGCCCCCGGCAATGACGTGTTCGACAGTGGGCAAGTTGAGGCCGAGCGCGCGCGCCGCGATCTCGCGCTCGCCGCCTTCAACGCCAAGGGCGATTCCATCGAGCGGGAATTGATCATGAGTGTCAGCCCGCAGGAGCGAGCCCATGTGATCAACGCGCTCGCCGATGTCCGCTACGCCATGGACAATATGGTGAGCCGAGCGGACATGATCTTTGATCTGATCGCGCGTGGCCAAGATGACGAGGCCGGCCGCAACATGGCCAGCATGGACCGGATCTATGCCCAGCTCACCAACGCCATCGCCGGCACGCTCGATACGATCGACACGATCCAGCTGCGGCACCTTCAGGCGCAAGCCGAAAACGCTCAAATGCTGCGCCGGCTGGAATTTCTCGTCGTGGGCGTCATCCTCCTAATCGTCATCTGCGTGTCCATTTACGGCAATCATATCGGCCGGGTGCTGCGGCGCGACGCGGAGGAATTCAACAAGGTCTTGGAGCAATTGGAGCGCGCTTACGCCGCTCTGCAGCATTATGCGGACAATGTGGCCCACGAACTGCGCAGTCCGGTCAACAAGATGATGCTGGCGGCCGAAGTCACCCTCGCGCGCGCGCGCACCAAGGACGAATACGCCGAGGCCCTGGCCTCCAACATGGAGGAGTGCCAGCGGCTGAGCAGCATCGTGGAGGGGCTTTTGTTCCTCGCCCGGGCCGGCAGCACGCAGGTCGCGCTGCAGCGTCAGGAAATCAGCGCCGCGCGCGAGCTCGAACTGATCCGCGCGTTCTACGAGGCCAGCGCCGCCGAGGCGGGCGTCTCGCTGGACGTGGTCTGCGAACCCGGCGCGCGGGGCCGCGTCGACCGTGTCTTGTTTCAGCGCGCCGTCAGCAATCTGGTGGCGAACGCCATCGCCCACACGCCGAGCGGCGGGTCGGTGCGCATTGAAGCGCGCCAAAACCAGGCCGGCGCGCTTGAGATCGAGGTGGCGGACACCGGCGAAGGCATTCCAGAAGAGGATCAGCCCCACATCTTCGATCGCTTTTATCGGGCCGACCGCGTGCGCACGCCCGCCGGCGACAGGCTTGGCCTTGGGCTGCCGATCACGAAGAGCATCGTCGATCTGCATAGGGGCGCCGTGAGCTTGGAAAGCGCGCCCGGCGCGGGCGCCCGGCTAGTTTTGACGTTCCCGTTCGAGGAGTCGCCGTTCGCCCCACAGGCGATTCCTAGTGATATGACAGCAGCGTAATCTGGGCGTCATCGCGGCGTAAGTTTGTCGCAGGTAATCTTGTTACTGCATCGGACCGATCGCGCACGGCTTTGTAATCGCGGGTGAATTAGAAGCCCGCCAAGCCGCGATCCAGGTCCGTTGGGGAGCGGGTCAATGCGGTGGAAACGTCATTCTCCGGAAGAGATTGCGAGCAAGCTTGAGCTTGCGCAGCACATGATCGACCGCGGCGCAATGATCGCCGACGCCGCCAAGGCGATCGGCGTCACCGAGCCGACCTATTTTCGGTGGCGGCGCGATTTCGGCGGGCTGCGGCTTTCGCAGATTCAGCGCATCAAGCAGCTTGAAGCGGAGAATGCGCGCCTGCGGCGCGCCATCCACGATCTCGATCCCGTTTTTCAAGTTTGAAATACGCCGGCGGCGAGGCAATTCGCCCCGCGAGCGTAGCCTATCGCGGCGCGCGCGCTTCTATATAACGCTGCTTCCATGAGGAGAGCGGGGGCCTTCCACTCCATTATCGCGCTCGCGACGCTCGTCGTCTTTGCGATGCGCGCGCTCGTGCCCGCCGGCTACATGCTGGCGCAAGACGCGGATGCGCGCGGCCTCACCGTGACGATGTGCACGCTGCAGGGCGCGGTCGTCACGCATGACCTGTCCGGCGCGGCCGACGCGCCTGAAAAGCCCGCGCAAGAAGAAGCGCCCTGCGTTTTTGCTCTTATCGCGCCCGTGGCGCCGCCGGCCGATGGCGCAGCGCTCGAAGTCGCCGTCGCCGCCTCGCACGATCGCGCGCCGCGCAGCGTCGATGTGCGGCCCGGCCAAGGTCTTGCCGCGCCGCCACCCTGGAGCACCGGACCGCCCGCTCTCGTCTGATCGCTTCGCCGCGGGGTTTCGCCCGCAGATCAGACATGCGCGCACGCGCTTGAGAGAGCTTTTTCAACATGTCCAAAGTGCAGTCTCACATCATGCTCGCTGGCGCGAGCATGGCCGCCTTTCTTGCCTTTCCGCTTCACGCGGCAGCGCAGGACACATCATCAGACACCATTATCGTCACCGGCGTGAAGGCCAGCGGCGGCTTCGGCGAACGGTCGGGCATTCCGCTCGACGAAGTCCCGCAAGGCGTTCAGGTGCTGGACGCCGAAGCGCTGGCGGAGCGCAATGTGCGCAGCATCGGCGACGCCTTGCGCGCCGTGCCCTCGGCCAGTGTCGGCACGCCGCGCACCTCGGCCTATCAAAGTTTCTCCCTGCGCATTCGCGGCTTTCTGGCCGATCAGATGCGCAATGGCGTGCGCCAGCGCTATTATGAGGACGTCGACGCCTCCGCGCTCACCAATGTCGATCGCATCGAGGTGTTGAAGGGGCCATCCTCGGTTCTGTTCGGCCAATCGGCGGTTGGCGGCGTTATTTCCATCGTCACCAAGCGGCCCGAGCGCGAGTTTGGCGGTTCGGTCGGCGCCTTGATCGGCTCCTTCGATCAGGCCGCGGTCAATTTCGATGTGACGGGTCCTTTAAGCGCGGAGCACGGCCTCTTTTTCCGCGCCAACGGCGAAATCGAACGCTCAAGCACGTTCGTCGATTTTCAGGATCTCGATCGCGAAAATCTCGGCCTTTCGCTGACCTGGGCCGCGAGCCCGGCCGTGACGGCCTATGTCGTCGGCGAATGGGTGGAGCGGCGCACCTTGCGCAATCCCGGACTGCCGCTCGTGGGGACCGTGCGCGCGAACGGCGTCGCGGAAATTCCGGAGGATCGGTTCCTGGGCGATCCCGCCACGGGCGATCTGGAGGCGTTCGCGCCGCTCATTCAGGCTTGGGCGGATGTGCGCTTGTCGCCGCATTGGACAATGACGCCGCGGCTTTCCTATTCGGGCTTCGATTCCAATTTCACGCAGCTGCGCGTGCGCGCCGTGGAGGCTGACGGCGTCACCGTCAATCGCACGGGCCGCTTCGGCAAGGAGGATGACAATTACACGATCGCTCAAGTCGATCTCACCGGCGAGATCACGCTGGCGGGGATGACGCACGCGCTCCTGATCGGCGCTGAGTACAATAACGAGCAGGGCGCCTTCTATCAGGAGGACATCGACGCCGTCGCGCCCATCAACGCGCTCGATCCGGTCTATGGGCTCGTGCCAGAGCGCCCCTATGCGTTCAGCTTCGATTTCGGCAGCGATGTGGTCAGCCATTCCATCTATGTGCAGGATCTGATCGACCTTACCGAGGCATGGAACGTGGTTCTCGGCGTGCGCGGATCGGAATTCGAGGTCGAGACCGTATTCAACGGCGCGGCGGACGACTCAAAATTCGACATTGTCACCTATCAAGTGGGATCGACGCTGCGTCTCGGCGGCGGCTTCTCTCTGTTTGGCGGCTTCAATACGGGCTTTGACATCGAAAGCAGCGCGGGCAGCCGCTCCGCCGATGGGCGCGCCTTCGACCCTGAGGAATCGGAACAGATCGAGGCCGGCGTGCGCTATGTTTCGGACGATATCAGCGGCAGCATCAGCGCGTTCGAGATCAAGCGCACCAATGTTTTGACGGCCGATCCGTTGAATGACGGGTTTTCGATCCAAACGGGCGAGGTGCGCGTGCGCGGCGTTGAGCTTGAGGGCTCTTGGCGCGTGACGGAAAACCTTTTCCTTCAAGGCGGCTATGCCTGGATGGATTCGGAGGTGACCAGGAGCAATAATGGCGATCGAGGCGATGACGTCGCCGACACGCCTGAGCATCAGGCCAATCTCTTCATGCGCTACGATGTTCCAAACACGCCGCTCCAGCTCCGCGCCGGCGTCAATTATGTGGGAGAGCGCCAATTCAGCAATGCGCGCGTGGAGGTGTTTCCCGGGCTCTTGGCCAGCGACGTCGATCTTCCGGATTATGTGACGCTCGACATCGGCGCCGCCTACGCGCTTGGTGAAACGCGAATCGAGCTCGCAATCACCAATCTGTTCGACGAGCGCTATTACACGCGCGAATTCAACGACTTTTCGGTCTTTCCCGGTGAGCCGTTGCAGGCCAATCTGCGCGTGACCCGCGATTTTTGAGGCGCGGCCCATGGCGAACGAGCTCGAAGTCAAAACGGCGGAGCCCGCGCAAAGCGGGCTCTACCACCTGATTTGGCGCTGGCATTTCTATGCGGGAATTTTTGTCGCGCCGTTTCTCATCGTGCTGGCGTTGACGGGCGCGCTCTATCTCTTTCAGCACGAGATCGAGGGCGTCGTTTATCGCAACGCCACCTATGTGGCGCCGTCGGCGGCGCACGTCGCGCCTTCCATCCAGGAGGCGTCCGTGCGCGCATCCTTTCCGGGCGCGCAAATCCAGCGCTACACCGCGCCCGTCGCGCCGGACAGGGCCGCCGAATGGACCATTATCGACGGCGAGGGCGTGCGCCGTGTCGTGTTCGCGGATCCGGCGACGGGCGCGCTCACCGGCATGATCGAAGCCGATGGGCGCGTAATGGATATTGTCTCCCGTTTGCATGGCGAATTGCTGGCCGGGTCGATCGGCGATTATGTTGTGGAATTCGCTGCGTGCTGGGCGTTCGTGCTGCTGGTCACCGGTGTGTTCCTCTGGTGGCCGCGCAAGGCGCGGAAGGGCGGGGTGGCGCTGCCGCGCTTGAACGCCAAGGGTCGGTCGCTGCTGCGCGATCTTCATGCCGTGCCGTTTGCGTGGAATGCGCTGTTCGTGGCTTTCCTCATTCTCACGGGGCTGCCCTGGTCGGGCTTTTGGGGCAATCAGCTCGCCAAGCTCGGCACGGTTTCGTTCTTGAGCGCGGCGATGGCGCCGACGCCGAATTTTCACAGCGCGCCCGCCGCGCCCAGCGCGCACGATCATGGGCGACACCAGAGCGCGGCAGCGGTATTAGGCGAGGAGACGGCGCGGGATCTGCCTTGGGCGCTTCGCCACGTGTCCATGCCGCTCGCGGCGGCGCAGCACGGCGCGCACGCCGCGCCCATCGGCGTTGATCGGCTGGTCGCCATCGCGGGAGCGCATCAAGCAGGTGGCGATGGATTGCGCGTGCTCTATCCAAGCGCGCCCGATGGGGTGTTCACGCTGAGTTACGTGCCGGACAAAGCCGAGGCGCAGCGCACCCTCTATGTGAACCCTTCAAACGGCGCGATCCTGGGCGATATCGGCTGGGATCAATATAGCCCCCTCGGCAAAGTCGTTGAGTTCGGGGTGCTCACGCATCTTGGGCGGCAATTCGGCCTCGCCAATCAGCTGCTGATGCTGGCGGTTTGCCTCCTGATGATCGCTAGCGTCGTCGCCGGTTATTGGATGTGGCTAAAGCGCCGTCCCGCCGGCCGCCTCGGCGCGCCGCCCGCGCCCGCTGGGGTGAGGGCGCCTGTCGCGCTGATCGCCACGGCGATCGCGCTCGGCGTGCTGTTTCCGTTGGTCGGCGCATCGATCCTACTGATCTGCGCCTGGGAGCTCGTCTTCGGCCGCAAGGGCGCCGCCGCGACCGCCGCTTGAGGCCGACGCGCCTTCTGCGCTAAGCCGGGCGCAACGGAGGAAGCGCTCATGCGCATAGAGGCGGCGGTCGCGCGGAGCGCGCAGGGCCCCTTCACGATCGAGACCGTGGAGCTCGACGAGCCGCGCGACGATGAAATCCTCGTGCGCGTGGTCGGCGTCGGCCTGTGCCACACGGACCTCGTGTTCAAGGCTGGTGGGCCGATCGCGCTGCCCGCCGTGTTCGGGCATGAGGGCGCCGGCATCGTCGAGAAGATCGGCAAGGCCGTCGCCAAGGTGAAGCCGGGCGACCGTGTGGCGATGACGTTCCGCTCCTGCGGCCAGTGCGCCCGCTGCGCGCGCGGCGACGCCGCCTATTGCCACACGATGCCGATGCTCAATTACACCGGCGTGCGCACGGACGGCGCGCGCGCCATCTCCGCTGGAGACGAGCGGATCGCCGGCAATTTCTTCGGCCAATCCTCCTTCGCCACGTATGCGCTCGCCTATGAGCGCAACGTGGTCAAGGTTCCCGATGGCGTGCCGCTGGAATTGATGGGGCCGCTGGGCTGCGGCGTGCAGACGGGCGCGGGCGGAATCATGCGCTCGCTCGCGTGCGAAGCCGGCTCGTCCTTGCTCATTCTGGGCGGCGGTTCGGTGGGATTGAGCGCCGTGATGGGCGCCAAGATTCAAGGCTGCGCCACGATCATAGCGGTCGAGCCGCAAGCGGGCCGACGCGCGCTCGCTTTGGAGCTCGGCGCCACGCACGCCATCGATCCCGCAGCCGCGCCCGATCTCGCGGCCGCGGTGCGCGCGATTTCACCGATCGGCGTCGATTACGCCTTCGACACGACCGGCGTTCCAGCCGTGCTCAATGCGGCCATGCAATGCCTCGCGCCGAAAGGCGTCTTCGGCATTGTCGGCATCGCGCCGCCCGGCACGCCGATGCCCGGCGATCTGATGAGCGCGGTCACGTTCGGCCACACCGTCAAGGGCATCATCGAGGGCGACAGCGATCCCGACGTCTTCATCCCCGAGCTGATCGCGCATTATCAGGCGGGGCGGCTGCCGTTCGACAAACTCATCCGCACCTATCCTTTGTCGGACATCAATCAAGCCATCGCGGACCAGCATCACGGCGACTGCGTCAAGGTCGTTCTTCTCACCGGCCAAACTTGAAGCAAGGACATCCCATGAATTTCGAGGGCGATTACACGATGACGATCGGCGGCAAGGGCGTCGCCGGCGCGAAGGCGTTCGATGTCGTCAACCCCGCGAACGAGCAGGTGATCGGCCAGGCGCCGGATTGCTCGCGCGCGCAATTGGATGAAGCGGTCGCCGCCGCGCGCGCCGCGTTCCCCGCTTGGTCGCAAACGCCGTTCGAGGAGCGGCGCAATGCCGTGCTCGCGATCGCCGGCGTGATCGCCCAGAACGCAGAGCCCTTGAAGCGTTTGCTGACGGCGGAACAGGGCAAGACGCTTGAAGCCGCGGCGGGCGATGTTCTGGGCGGCGCCTTCTGGTGCCAATCGACGGCCGCCCTCACGCTGCCGGAAACCGTGAACGAGGACACCGCCGAGCGGCGCAGCGTGACCCGTCACGTGCCGATCGGCGTGGTCGGGGCGATCGCGCCATGGAATTTCCCGGTCGTGCTGGCGATGTTCAAGGTCGCGCCCGCGCTGCTCGCCGGCAATACGGTCGTGCTCAAGCCCTCGCCGTTCACGCCGCTCACTACGCTCAAGATCGGCGAATTGCTGCGCGGCGTGCTGCCTCCCGGCGTGCTCAACGTGATCACCGGCGGCGACGATCTCGGCCCGTGGATGACGGCGCACAAGGGCATCGACAAGATCAGCTTCACGGGCTCCTCGCAGACAGGCCGCAAAGTGATGGCGAGCGCCTCGGAAACGCTGAAGCGCGTGACGCTGGAACTCGGCGGCAATGACGCCGCCATCGTCATGCCGGACGTGGACGTTGAAAAAACGGCGCAGCAATTGTTCTGGGCCGCGTTCAACAATACGGGGCAGATCTGCATCGCCACCAAGCGCATGTACGTGCACAAGGACGTCTATGAGCCGCTCAAGAACGCGCTCGTCGAGTTCGCCAAGACCGTGAAGATCGGGGATGGCTCACAACAGGGCGTGCAACTCGGCCCGATCCAGAACAAGCTGCAATATGAGCGCGTGAAGTCGCTTATCGCGGACGCCAAGGCCAAGGGCTACAAATTCTTGATCGGCGGCGATGTCTCGCCCGATCCGGGCTATTTCATCCCGATCACGATCATCGACAATCCGCCCGAGGATTCCCGCATTGTCCAGGAAGAGCAGTTCGGCCCCGTTCTGCCGCTGCTCAAGTTCGACGATGTGGAGGACGCGATCGCCCGCGCCAACGCCAGCGAGTACGGGCTCGGGGCTTCGGTCTGGTCGGCGGATGAGGAGAAGGCGTTCGCCGTCGCCCAGCGGCTTCAGGCCGGCACGGTCTGGGTGAATGAAACGCAGCACTTGTCCCCGCTGGTCTCCTTCGCCGGCCATAAGCAATCCGGCGTGGGCGTCGAAAACGGGATCGAGGGGCTCTTGGAATATACCAATACCCAGACGCTCACGATCAAGAAGCAGCCTGCGGCTTGATCCGCCGCGCGCGGGGGGCGAGGGGGGCCGCGCGCCGCCCTTGCCCCACGGCGCGGACCCGTCTATTGGACCACCCTCCCGGGAGGGCCGGGCCGCCTTAGCTCAGCCGGTAGAGCGGCGCATTCGTAATTAGCGGGTCACTGCGAAATTCCGGAGCGTTTTGAACGGGTTGTGTAGTGGCGGGGAAAACAAGTAGGCCAATAGTAGGCCGGACGTGCATATTCGGGCCAAACCGGGCCGCCTTAGCTCAGCCGGTAGAGCACCGCATTCGTAATGCGGGGGTCGCGTGTTCGAGTCACGCAGGCGGCACCATTTTCTTTAACCAATACAATAGCATGGCTGATAAACTTTCTCCGGAAACCCGCTCGAAGGCGATGGCAGCCGTGCGCGGGAAGGACACTTCGCCAGAGCGCCACGTGCGCTCGGCATTGCATGCAGCGGGCTTTCGATTCCGCCTGCACCGGCGCGATCTGCCCGGACGGCCCGATATCGTCCTGGCGCGCTTTCGCACGGCCGTTTTCGTCCACGGCTGCTTCTGGCACGGACACGACTGCCTCAAAGGCAAACGCCCGACCTCGAACGTCGCCTTCTGGAACGCAAAGCTTGAGCGCAACGCCGAACGTGACCGCGTGGCGCTGATGGCGCTGGGCGAAGCCGGATGGCACGCTCATGTCGTATGGGAATGTGCCCTGGGCAGCGCCACGGACGCGCTGATCTCAATGCTCAAGCGCCGGCGCGCTCAGGCCGCGCGCAAAACCGAGTTGGCGAGATAGCTGGCGAAGAACGCGGCGAGCCTCGGCGGGACCGCATTGCCGATCATGCGCGCCACGGGCTCCACCTCGTCGTCGGGGAAAAAAACGTAGTCATCCGGGAAGGATTGCAGGATCGCCGCTTCCCGCAATGAGAGGCCGCGCACCTGCTTGGTGTCGTAGTGACCGAAGCGGCCGTTCGAGATGCTGTGGCATTTCGTGGTGATCGTCGGCGAAGGGCGGTCGGGATGCATGCGCGTGTAAACATCGGAGAAACAGCGCGTGCGCAGCTTGCGATTGACCCGGCGGTGACAATCCAGCGACAGATCGCCGTGTCGAGTGCTCTCCATGTAGGCGTTGGACTCGCCGGGCTTGGCGGCCGCGAGCCGCTTCTTGTTGAGGTCGGACATGCCTCGCGTGCGATGATTGGGAACCTTCACATGGTGTTCGCCGGCCCCGATGGGCGGCAGATGGCCGATGGCCTCCGCAACCGAAACCATGGAAGCGTCCGGGTCCGCCTCCGGCACCAGCAGCTCGGATTCCCACATGTCAGCGAAACGATCCGGCCGGATCACGTCCTTTCGCACGGCCATCAGGATTGAGCGCTTGCGAAACTGCGGCACGCCGAAGCGCGATGTGCAGACCACCTTCGTGCCGGTGACGTATCCGGCCCGCTCAAGGCTCTTCCGAAAGCCGTCCCAAACACCGCCATATTTGGGATCGTTGATGCCCGCCACGTTCTCGGACAGCACGATCTCCGGCTTGTAGCGCCGCACGAATTTTGCGGCCTCGCGCAGCAGGTTCATATCGCGCGCGCGCGTCTGCACGCGCTTCTTGCTCATCTTCTTGCGCGAGAGGCGGGTGAACGGCTGGCAGGGAGCGCAGATCGCAAAGAGCAGCGGCACGTTCTTGCAGCGGGAGCGGTAGTAGTCGATCAGCCCGCCCAGCTCCTTGAAGAGCTGCTTTTGCTCGCCGCCCGGATGGTCGGCGGATGCCGGAAAGATATCGTGATTCAAAAAGCGGGCGGGCGCGCAGTCCACTTTCGTATTGACGTTGTTACCGACGTAGGTGCGCTCGCAGCGGATGTCCTTGTCCACGCCGGCGATGACATAGCCTCCGGCATCGATCAGTCCGCGCGTCGTGCCGCCCGCCCCGCAAAAGAAATCCACGGCAAGGAAGCTAGGCTTCGTGCGCTTGTGCGCGGCCTTCGTGGCGGCGCTACGCTTCATGGCCCTCGACCTCGTTCTTTATGCGCTTCACGTCCTGCTCCGTGAACTCGCGCCAGTTGCGATGGTCCCGCGCCACGTCCCCGATCCGCCTCTCCGCAAACCACCTGAGCAGTGTCTGCTTCGACACCCCCAGCCGCTTCGCCGCCTCGGCCGTTCCAAACTTTTTTGGCGCGCGCACCTTAACCGGTCCTTGCGTGAGTATGCTTAGGTATACTCATACGGAATCGGCCACAAGCACCGCATGTTGTGGCGAGTCGGCATAAACCCCACTATTGGTCCCGAGCGGCGGCACTCGCGAGAGTGGCGCTCGTAGATGTCAGGTGCTCGGCAATGTTTTCCCCCTTGCGTCGTACATTTCGATAATGTACGAGCGCAGGCGTGGCCTATTGGCGAGAGAAGCGCGGATGCGGCAGGAAGACCGGAAAAAATTCGTGGGGCTGGCCAACAAACGCGTCTCCAAGGCGCTTAAGTCCATACAGCTCATAGGAAATTTATCCAATCGCTCCAACTACGACTACACGGACGAAGACGTTGCCAAGATCATGCGCGCGCTCTCGGACGAGATCGCCGCCTGCCGGAAGAAGTTCGAGCTGGCCTCCAAGAAGCAATCCGGCACGCAGTTCGAACTGGAGTAGGCAATTGACCAAGAAGCTCGACACCCGCGCGCTCGCGCTCGAACTCCTCTACGCCGAGTCGGAGGCGACGGTTGAGGAGATCATCCGGCGCACGCCTGAGATGAGCGATGGGAAAAACTGGCGGCTGCTGGACGGACGCGATACCAATTTCAACATCACGTCCAATCAGGCATCGGACGGCGGCAAGGCGCTCACCGAGCTGATGACCAACATGGTCGATGCGGTGCTAATGAAGCATGCGCTCGCCAAGGGCATCGACCCAAAGGGGCCGAATGCGCCGCTGTCCATGTACGACGCCGTGGACAAGCTCATTAAGCCGATGCAGGGCGGCAAGCTAATCAACCTCGATGAAAAAGACCCGTTCCTTGCCGACTTTGCGCTCAAGAATCTGGTGATCGGCGTCACCGGCGGCGGCAAGACGCGCCGCTCGGGCCTGCCGTGCTACACGTTTGCCGATAACGGCGAAGGCCAGCCGCCCGAACGATTTCCGGACACGTTTCTCTCGCTCAGCAAAGGCAACAAGAAGGACATCCGCTTCGTTCAGGGCAAGTACAACATGGGCTCGTCCGGCGTGCTCGGCTATTGCGGGCTGCGCGGGTTCAAGCTGATCGTTTCACGCCGCTACGACCGCAAGAGCCCGTGGGGCTTTACGCTTCTTCGTATGCGCCCCGGCGGCGGCATGCCTACGGCGGAGTATTTTGTGCTGCCCAGCGGCTCGATCCCGAGCTTCGAAACGGATGTGATCTATCCCTTTAAAAAGGGCGACGGCAAAACCTACGACAAGATCATGCTGACCGGCGGCACGGTCATCAAGCTTTACGACTACCACGTCGGCAAGCGCTTCTCCGGATTTCGCGGGTCGCGCGAAGCGCTGAACGAGAATCTGGTCGAGACCATTTTGCCCTTTCGCATCCTGGATTTTCGCTGGACGCCCGATGCCAAGCGCGGCGGCTACCGTGCGGACGGGATCGATGCGCGGTCCTTCAACGGCATGGAATATCTCCTGCTGCGCAGTCATCGTCACGACGAACACGAACAAGACGAGGACGGCGAAGAGATCGAGACCGACATCGCCGGAACGGGCCGCGTCCATGTCGCTACCATCAAGCACCCGCAGCTTGGCGAGATCACAATCTCGGCCATTCCGCTCAAGCGCAAGCTTCCGGGGTGGCTGCAACCCTCGGCTACGAAGAACCGTGTCTTTCACGCGGTAAACGGTCAGGTGCAGTACAAGCAGACGCGCGGGTTCCTCACGGATTGCGGTTTTCCCGCGCTCAAAGACCGCGTGATCATCGTGGTCGATGCCAGTGAATTGCTCTTCGAGGCCCATAATCAGGTCTGGAAAGGCGACCGCGAGCACGTCCGCGAGACCATCGTCGGCGAGATGTACAAGGACGAGGTGAAGAAAGCGATCTCGCAGTCCATAGCACTCAAGGACATGCAGATTCAGATCGCGCAGGAGGAGCTTCAACAGGCGGCCAACACCGAAAGCAACGGGCTGTTCCAAAAGCTCGTAAATGCGGATCGCAATCTGGCGGCGTTGCTGACCAATCGCGATCCAGTGATCTTCCTGCCCTCCTCGGGCGGCGGGAAAAAGGGTGACGATGACGGCGACGAGGAATTTGCGGGCAAGTACAGCCCGACCTTCGTGCGCATTGAAGAAAAGGCGAAAGCAGCTGGGCTATCGCTTCCGATCAACCGCTCGCGGCCGATTGCAGCACGCACCGATGCCGAGAACGGTTACTTGCAGCGCGCTGACAATCGCGGGCGCTTTCGCATCGACGATGCCTCCGCTGCGCGCTTCAGCGTGCGCGTTCAGCTCAAGAACGGACGCCTCACGACCTATCTGGAGCCGAAGGAAGGCGAACTCAAAGTCGGGCAGACCTTCGTCATCACGCTCGGGCTACAGGACGATGCGATGCCCGCCCCCGTTGAAGATAAAATCACCGTGCGGGTTGTCGAGGAGGAAAAACCACTCAAGACGCCCACACCGCCGCAGCCCAAGCCGCCCGAAGGCGGCGATCAGGGCGACAAGGAGGGCGAAGGCAAGCCCAAGCCGACGCACGGTCTGCCGAAATACCGGCTCATGACAAAGGATGGCCGCGCCATCGGCGGACAAGAAACACTCGCATGGCCGGACGATTTCAACGAGTACGATGGCGGCACCATTGAAGATCTCGGCGATGAGGGAATGCTTTACAAGATCAACTACGACAACACCTACCATCTGAAATACCGGATGGCGGCACGCACGGATGTTTCAAAGGACGTGATCACCGAGAAGTACGTCCTTGGCATGCGCATTTTGATGCTGGGATACGAACACGCGCTCAGCCAGCTTTTGAAAAAGACCAATGGTGACGGCGAAGGCGCGGGCGAATTCACCGACGAGTTCCGGCGCATGGCCGCGCGCGGCGCAGCCGCGACCGTTCTCGCGTTGGCGGAGAACCTGCCCAAGATCATCGACAAGTCCTCGCTCGAAAACGCGCAGGACGTGGAATAGGTTAGGCGCTGGCCTAAAGTGTCCGAGCGAATTCTGCGCAGCGGGGACTCGCGCGACGCGAAAAGGCGCCAGAGCGCGCCGCAGCTGTGATCGCGCTTATATTCGCCTTTTCCCTCGCCCGACCTCCGATGCCGCCATGCGGCCCGCCAAACGCGTTTGCGGGGCACCCTGGGGCCGAGATACCCCGAGGGACTCGAAAAGGTCATTCGCGATGAAATCGGTCAGCATGAGGTCAGGCTGCGCGATGCAAAGTGGGAATGAGCCGTAGACTAGATGATGCCTTCGCCCAGGTCGGCGCTCGCCGTCGCCGGCGGCAATTCAGCATATCTCAGGGTCAGCTCCGGCGGCGCGTTCGCCGGCAGCGAGCCCGGGCGGCGGCCCCGAGATGCGAATTCGCTGCGCACGACCATGAATCGCCGGTCGTCCACGACAAGGATCAGATAATCGGCGAACGCGACCTCCAGCTCCAGCCGCTCGCCGCACCAGTGGTGCGCGCAGTGGGGGTGCAGCAGCACGCCGAAGATGCGCTCGAAGGTCCAGCCTGAAACGGCGAGCGCGGCGGCATGGCGCTCTGCGAAGGCGTCCAGAAGCGACACCCGCGCCAGCCACAAGGCGCTCGCGCGGGCGCGTGGCCGAATATGCGCGAGCGCCATACGCCAAGCCATGGACGGCGCGCTAGGATACATCACCCGCTTCCTCGGCTATTTTGGCTATTCCGCTATTTTCCGCCGTCGCGGGCGCTGAGCGCAGAGTAGCCGAAATAGCCGGAATAGCCGCAACGGATTGGCGCATCTCGGCGCGTGGCGGATGGGCGCTCAACCGTGCCTTCACGACGGCCTCCGCACAACACGCCAAGCACTCCGCCGGCTTTGGCCTTGCACCTCCACTGTACCTCCAGCAGCTACGAGGTTGCCGTTTTCGGTCAGCCGCTTGATCGCCGAGTCCGCGCGTGGGCGGAATGTCTTTCGGTCGCGGCGCAAAGCGGACGGCCCGAAGCGCTGCAGGTCGGGGATTCCGAAATGCGATTCGGCCGCCCAAGAGCCGTTCGTCAACCATGACCATATCGCTTCCGCATCCGCGAGGTCCGGCGGCACTGCGCATTCGTCGCGGATGCGCAGCGCTTCGTTGAGGTACCAACGTGCGATGCAAATGGCGTCGGCCATAGCGCCGGCCCTGATTGCGTCGGCGTGCGGCATATCCACAAAGGTGAAGACCGCCGCGAACCGGGCGGCAATCTCCGCCGATTTCGCCGCCACGCCCGAGATCGGCCTCAGGGCGCCCTCGGGGCCGATTTGGGCTTCGACCTCGTTCGCGTGCGCGATCAGCATGTCGCGCGCATCGGCGCACAATTCCAGGGTCCTCGGGGCCAGTTCGTTGCGCGTGTCCGGCACGTAAGGCAGCGGGAGCCGCACGAGGCGGTCGAGATGCCGCTCGTACTGCGCAAGCGCCTGACGATCAGCAGCCGAAGGCTCGCGATACATGCGCGCGCCCATAAGCGAAACCGGCGCCGCCATGCAGAAGCGCGAGAGCAGCCCCTGGTCTCGCAGCGCTTCGTCACCCACGAAGCTTTGCGCGATCAACGGCTGCACCATTAGGTGGCACGACAGCCTCTTCCCGGTCATGAGCAAAAGGTCATCACCGCCGCGGACGCGGTCGACTTCGCCGCCGTCCCAGATATTGTTGAACGCCGACGCCGTCTTCATGCGGTTGTCGGGATTCATCGCATAGCCGTGAAGAAATTGGCCGCCTTCGGAGGCGATCAGCGCCAGTGTTCCGGGTCCATCCCGAAAGAGGCGTATGATGCCCTCGAAATTCGGCTCGCTGCTCAGGAACATCGGCAGCGGCGGAAGTTCGGGCTTCGGCCCGAGTTGGTCGAGATCGGCCTGAATGTCTTCAGGTGCGCGCGGACGCGGAGCGTTGCGGCCACGCTGCGGCTTCGCGCCATCCATAATGAGCTTACGCTGCATATCCCAGACTGCGACTTCATTGAGCTTGGCGTCGCACTCTATCCGAAACGCGCGCATCAGCTCAGTTTGGTAGTTGCGAATCGCGCCGGTGGCGAACTTATCCGTTGTGGTCTTCCGGTCTCCCGATGATGCGACCGATAGGAAAAACTGCGACACCGGGGCGACCTGCCCCTGGAGCAACATCACGTTGACGTGGGCCTGCGCGATGAAGCCTGCGGCTGCGAGCACCGAGTTCGCGGCCAGCGCCGTATCGACTTGGGCATGCGCGGCAATCGCTTCCACGCCGCCGCGAAGCGCGATGGGCAGGCTTTCGATTGGGACGGGCTCGCGCCGCGCGGCGAGTTCGACGAGCGGCGGCGGCGCGTCGGGCGCGAACGGCGCGCTGAGCGGCGAAGCTTCAGCCATGTGCGCCTCCCGCGCGTTTGACCTTCGCCTGCGCCGCGTCGTTCCAGTCCTTGGAGCCCTCCGACGGCGGCGCGAGTCGCACCTCGACCCTCTGCGCCCACAAGCGCCTCGCCAGTGCGATTGCCGCGTCGCGCCCGACGCCGCTCTCGTCGCGGTCGTGCGCGATGATCACGCGCGTGACATGCGCGGGCACGGCGAGCTTCGCCATGTTGGATGTGCCCAACGTGGCGACGCCGGGTATTCCGAATGCTTCGATGGCGCTCATGGTGGTTTCGATTCCTTCGCCGATGACGATTTCCGCGCCAATCGTGCCTAGGAGCACGCCGCCACTCAAAACGGGTCCGAGCGTTTTCTTCGACATCGGCACATCGGCTTTTCGGCCCGGATGCGCGAGCCAGATGCGCTGCACGGCGTTGATGGTTTCGGGCGCGTCCAGCGGCGTGATCGCTGCGATCAGCGCGGGCAAATCGCGCTTGACGTCGGTGTTGTACACACGCGGGTGAAAGCGCAGCGAGGGCGGGTATGGCGGATTGATGGCCCGCGCGATGAGGTACTTCTCGGCGAGCGTGCCCGACACGGGCCGCGCGTCCGCAAAGAGTTGTCGCGCAAGCGCGCGCTTCTTCTCCGCGTCAACATCGGCATCCGCCGCCGATGGCGCCGACCGCACGAGCGGGTCGCCCGACGAGCCGGTTATCCGCCGGACGAAATCGCGCGCTTCGCGCAGATCGCGAGCCTCGCCCTGCATAATGACGAGGTCGAGAAGGCCGCCGCCTTCGTCGTTCTCGAAGTCGTAGAACCGTCCGGTGTCGAGATCGACGCTCAGCGAGCCCTTGCGGCCGAAACGCAGCTCCCGCCCTCCGCGGCTGAGGCGCTCGTTATTGGGGCGGAGCAGCGCAAGCGCGACTTGCTCGATCTGCTGCGGGGAGAGACGCCAACTCGTCATCGGGCGCCTCCCGTTTCCGTTTGCACGCGTCGCTCTTCGATCCAGCGCCGCAGGGCGGCCTGCTCGTAGCGCACGGCGCGGGCATGGCGGATGTACTCGGGGCCGGTGCCGGCCCAGCGGCAGCGCCGCAGCCAAGCTGCGGACATGCCGAGTATGCGCGCAGCCGCATGCTCGGTGAGCAGCGGCTCCAGTCCTTGATCCTGTTTCATAGAAGAGCCTCCTGGTTGCTGGGAGGCTGTTTCATTTGCACCAACGGCGGCGATGCAGTTGGAAACAAGTTTGGTTAGCGTTGCCAACTTATCGGCAACGCCTCAGTCCTTGGTCGTAATCCCCCATTGCGCGAGTTCATCGCGCACGCGGCGGAGGCTCTGCGCACCGACGCTTTCCGCGATGTAGTCGTGCTCCAATGCGCGATATTTCAGCGTTCGCTGAACATCCACTGCTTCAGTGCCCTGCCTGCGTGGATAGGTGCCGGCGAATTTTTTGCGAAGCCGATCAGCAAGCCCGGGGTGTTGCTCGGGGTCGAGCGAGAAGAATTTCCGCACCGCCTCGTGCGCCAATGCTCTGTCGGAAAGCGGTACCTTACCCTCCATACGCTGTGCCCGCTCTGTCATCCAAAGCAGGGCAGAGTCCTCCCTGAGGTCGGGGACCACCACATGCGTTTTGCCGACGAGAGCGGCCATGGCATCGGCCAAGCGCTGCTTTGGCGTGCGGCTGCCCACCGGGTGGGCGGCGATGATTGAAAGGAGAAGCTGCTCAAACAGGGGACGGTCAAACGCCACACCGTGCATCGGATCGATCTCGTCGCCGGAGGGCTCGTGGTCCCGAGGATCGTCCGACAAGCCCGCGCCGGCGTTTTCGTCGAGCAATGCCGCTAGATGGTCAGGCGGCTGATCCCCTTCCTGTGAAGTGCTGATGTTGGACGTTCGCTGATCTTTGTCGCCCGGCATGCTTGGGCCCCTTTGCGGCGCAAGTAGCTTGCGCGCGCGCCGTTAAGAACCGTTTGATCCGCTGGCGGCGTTGGTGGTTTCGGTGAGATCGGGCGAGGTTTTCGACGCTGTCAGCTTGATGCGAGCCCTAGCGTCCCACTTCCTGTGCAGGGCGCGCTAATTCCAATATTCTCGCTGCCGCGCGTTCCACAGGCGCGCGTAGCCGCTCGACATCCACGATGATGTAGCCGCCGGTCACGTCCGCATCTGAGCGATGGTTAAGCATGCGTTTGAGCGCGTAGGCCGAAATGTCGAGGCTCTCCGCAATGGTGATAAAGGTGCGCCGGAGGTCATGCATGGTGAACTCGACTCCCGACGCGAGCGTCACGCGGTCCGTGAACCGTTTCGGCTCGCACATGGGGCAGTGGCCATCGCGGCCGGGAAAAACCCACTCGCCTTTTGGCATGCCTTGGCGGCGCTCCCGCAGCAAGTCGGCAGTGAATTGCGCGATCGGCAGGATCAGTGGATCGCCGTTCTTGGTCTTCGGCACGGTGAGCGTGCGCGCATCGAGATCGACATGTTCCCAGCGCAGGGTGGCGATTTCGCTTCGCCGCATGCCGGTGAAAATCGCCACTAGCAAGAAGTCGCGCGAATGCGGCGGCTCTCGCATCACGGCCGCCCACCAGCGCGGCAGCGCCGTCGCCGTGATGAAGGTGCGCCGCCGGCGCTCGGGATTCCAAACGCGCGCATCGGAGATCGCGCGCACGGGGTTGGGCGGCAGATGCGGATGCAGCGCGAGCGCGAAGTTGTACACGGCGCGCAGGTGCTTCATCGCGTTGTTGGCCGCGACCGGCCGGTCCGCTTCGCCCAGCTTGCCGTGCCGATCCACCACCATCGCCCGGCTGATGGACGAGAGCGGCTTATCCGCCCAATCGGCAAGGTAGGAGTCGAATGTGCGCCGGTAACTTATCAGCGTCGTCGATGAGAGCCTTTTCCGCTCGAAGTAGGCATCCGCAGCCTCCTTAAGCGAAATCGATTCGGCGCGCTTGGCACGTCGCTCTTGATTGGGGTTGCGCCCCTCCGCCATCTCGCCGAGCCGCAAAAGCGCCAATTGGCGGGCGCGCTCGGGGGCAAGGTGCGCGCCGTCGCCGATGGTGACCCGGACGGTTCTCCCATCGACCTTCGTCTCTGCGATGAAGGCCATGGAGCGCTGGCCAACGCGCAGCCCAAATCCTTTGAGCTGTGTATCCCAGTACAGCGCTTGGCCTGATTTGGGCGGCTCGATTAGCTCGATCTTGGATTTCGTTAGGCGAAGCTGCGGCACGGGGTGATCTCCATGCCGGATTCGGATTTCCCTAGATTTTTCTTATGGTTAGGAGCGTTCCTCTCGGTCCTTAGGCGAGTTTCGCTCGGCAGGCAGTCCACCACGCGGCGCGCCGGAACTAGGCTCACGATCACGTCTTCTGGATCATCCCGCCAGCCTACTAATTTGGACGCGATCAGCTAGTAGGCGATTAGTAGGCTGACCACTTCAATGCCCTTCAAACTTGTTCACGCTTCTGAATTCACGCAACTCACTGAATGCAATGTGCTTTGCGTCCTCCCGCATTTTCGCTCGCGCTCCTTCAACCTCCCGAAGACCCGCCTCAAAAGGCTTCGTAATGCGTAGGTCAGGTGTTCGAGTCACCTAGGCGGCACCATTTCCTGAGTTTCAAGCATGATCGCGGTCCGATTTGGGGACGTGACGCGTGCTCGGCCGCTTCGCCCTATCGTTGCCGTGCAGTTACAAACAGAGCTTAAATCTATTCCGCCGCCGGCGCAGCTGGCGTGCGCCACACCCGCACGGCGCGCGGCGTGAGGCGAATTTGGTCGCGCGGCGAGAATTTCGCGGCCTGGTCGGTCGGCACGCGCACTTCGATGGCGTCGCCGCCGATCGCGCAATCGAGCCTTGCGTCAGGGCCCGCCAGGATGACGTTTCGCACGATCGCGGCCAAGCCGGCGCCGGGTCCGGTGTCGATGCTGAAATTATCCGGCCGCGCATAGGCGAAGGCGGGCCCGTTGTCCGGAATTTGTCCGACGATGGGCGCGGGCGCGCCCGCGATCATCGCAACGCCGTGCCTGATGTCGCAGGCGAGCTTGATGCTGTCGCCGAGAAATTCGAACACGAAGGGGCTTTCCGGCTCGTGATAGAGCTCTTCCGGCGTGCCCACTTGTTCCAGCGCGCCGTTGCGCAACAGCGCGATGCGATCGGCGAGATAGAGCGCTTCTTCCTGGTCGTGGGTGACGAAGATGGTGGTCAAGCCGGTGCGTTCATGCAGATCGCGAAGCCAGCGGCGCAATTCGCGGCGCACCTTCGCGTCCAGCGCGCCGAACGGCTCGTCAAGCAAGAGGATGCGCGGCTCGATCGCCAGCGCGCGCGCGAGCGCCACACGCTGTCTTTGCCCGCCGGACAATTGGCTGGGATAACGGCCGCCAAGACCGTCCAATTGCACCAGCGCCAGCAATTCCGAGACTTTCGCCTTGATGGCGGCTTCGCTGGGACGGGCGCTCCGTGGCTTGGCGCGCATGCCGAAGGCGATATTGTCGGCCACGTTCATGTGTCGAAGCAGCGCGTAGTGCTGAAAGACAAAGCCGATGCCGCGCTTGCGCACCGGCTTGGACAGGATGTCTTCGCCGCGAAAGGACACAGCGCCGGCGTCCGGCTGCTCAAGGCCCGCGATGACGCGCAGGAGCGTCGTCTTTCCAGAGCCGGAAGGGCCGAGGAGGGCGAGGAATTCACCGTCTTCGGCCAGCAAGGATACGTCGCGCAGGGCCGGAAATCGGCCGAAGCTTTTTTGTACGTTGTTGATTTCCAGAGACATGATCGATCCTCAACGCACGCGCTGCGCGGCGAGCTCGTCCGCGAAGTGCAATTCAAGTACGGATTTGACCGCGAGCGTCACGAGCGCGAACAGCGCCAGAAGCGAGGCGACGGCGAACGCGGCGACCGAATTGTATTCGTTGTAGAGAATTTCGACGTGCAGCGGCATCGTCGCGGTCTCTCCGCGAATATGGCCCGAGACCACGGCCACCGCGCCGAATTCGCCCATGGCGCGCGCCGTGCACAAGAGCACGCCATACATCAACGCCCACCGTATGTTTGGCAGCGTCACAAAGAAGAATGTGCGCCACGGGCCGGCGCCGAGCGTCGCGGCCGCGCTTTCCTCGTCGGCGCCTTGCGCCTGCATGAGCGGAATGAGCTCGCGCGCCACGAAGGGCAGGGTGACCAAGGTGGTGGCCAGCACGAGCCCGGTCACCGTGAAGATGATTTGGATGTTGTAGGCTTCGAGGATGGGGCCGAACCAGCCATTCATGCCGTAGAGCAGAACGAAGACGAGACCTGAAATCACCGGAGAGATCGAGAAGGGGAGATCGATCAGCGTAATGAGCGTGCTTTTTCCCCAGAACTCGAATTTGGTGACGGCCCAGGCCGCGGCGAGGCCGAAAATGGTGTTCAACGGCACGGCGATCGCGGCGACGAGCAGGGTCAGTCGGATCGCGGCATGGGCGTCTGGGTCCTGCAGGCCGAGCAGATATTCGCTGAAGCCCTTGCGCAGCGCTTCGAAAAACACCGTCACGAGCGGCAGAACCAGAACGAAGGCCAAATAGAGAAGCGTGACCGCGATAAGCGCCGCCGCGAGCAGGGGCGGGTCGCGCCGCGCGACGCTGCGCCCGCTCATGAGCGCCCCCGCCGCGCCACGGCGCTCTGAAAGAGGTTCAGCGCCAAAAGGATCGCGAAGGAGAAGACGAGCATGATCAATCCCACGGCGGCGGCCCCCGCATAATCGAATTCTTCAAGGCGAATGACGATCAGCAGCGGCGCGATTTCGGAAACGTTCGGAAGGTTTCCCGCGATGAAGATCACCGAGCCGTATTCGCCGACGGCGCGGGCGAAGGACAAGGAAAAGCCGGCGATGAGGGCGGGGAGGATGGCTGGAAAGACGACTTTGAAAATCGTCTCAAGCCGTGTCGCGCCAAGTGTGGCGGCCGCTTCCTCCACCTCGATCTCGAAATCCTCGAGCACGGGCTGGATTGAGCGCACGATGAAGGGAAAGCCGACGAACGTAAGCGCGATCATCACGCCCAGCGGCGTATAGGCGATCTGCACGCCATAGGGATCGAACAGTGCGCCGACCGACCCATTGGGCGCGTAGATCGCCGCGAGCGAAATGCCCGCCACCGCCGTCGGCAGCGCGAACGGCAGATCGACGAACGCATCCAAAAGGCGCCGCCCCGGGAACTCGTAGCGCACCAGAACCCACGCCACGATCGTTCCGAACACGGCATTGACGCAGGCCGCGATGAACGAGGCGCCGAAACTGAGACGCAGCGCGTCGATGGTGCGGTCGCTGGAGATAACCGCCCAAAAATGGTCGAGCCCGGATTCCCATGGCCGCAGCGCCAAGGCCGTCAGCGGCAGCAGCACGAAGAAAGAGAGATAGGCCAGGGTGAGGCCCAGCGCGGGGCCGAAGCCCGGCAGGGCGCTTGGTTCGACGAAGCGCAAGGCCGATTTCCCGCTCATGGCGCGCGCCGCCCCCTCTGCCGGGGCCGGATGGACGTCGTAACTCTCGAGCGCGGCATGCCCCTGCCTCCCTATCGGCAAGGGCATACCGCCTCACTATGTTCACAAGGTCAATAGAGTAAAGGCGCCGCTGGCTTTAGGGCTTCTCCTCGTCTTAGCCGCGCCGGCTGATTTGATCGAAAATGGCGCCGTCCGCGAAATGCGTGCGCGTCACCTCGGCCCACGAGCCGAAAGTTTCCGCGATCGTCGTCAATTGGATGTTCGGGAAATTGGCCCGGTAGCGCGCCAGCACCGCGGCGTTGCGCGGCCGATAATGATTGCGCGCCGCCAGGTCTTGGCCCGCCTCCGAATAGAGGTAGCGCAGATAGGCTTCCGCCACGGCGCGTGTGCCCTTGCGGTCGACCACGCGGTCCACGACCGCCACGGAGGGTTCGGCGAGGATGCTGAAGGAGGGATAGACGATCTGGAAATTGTTCGCGCCGAATTCGGCGAGCGCCAGATGCGCTTCATTCTCCCAGGTGATCAGCACGTCGCCGATGCGGCGCTGCGCGAACGTCGTGGTCGAGCCGCGCGCGCCGGTGTCGAGCACCGGAACGTTGCGGTAGAGACGTTGCACGAAGGCTTGCGCCGTCGCGGCCGTGCCGCCCGGCTGTCGCAGGGCATAGGCCCAGGCCGCGAGATAATTCCAGCGCGCGCCGCCCGAGGTTTTGGGATTGGGCGTCACCACGCTGATCCCCTGGCGCGTGAGATCGTTCCAGTCCCGGATGCGCCACGGATTGCCGCGCCGCACCAGGAAGATCATCGTCGAGGTATAAGGCGCACTATTGTCAGGCAGGCGCGTCTGCCAATTGCGCGCGATGAGGCCGCGTTGGGCGATCTGATCGATGTCGAAGCCCACCGCGAGGGTTACTACATCGGCGCGAATGCCGTCGATGACGGAGCGCGCTTGCCGGCCCGAGCCGCCATGCGATTGCGCGACGCGCACCTGCTGCCCGTTGTGCGTGCGCGCCCATTCCGCCGCGAACAGCGGGTTGAATTGCTCGTAAAATTCGCGCGTGGGATCGTACGACACGTTGAGCAATTCCACCGCGCGACCGGCTTGCGCGAAGGCGTCCGCGCCGAGCGCAGCCGCCCCCGCCGTGGCGCCGGCGGCGAGTGTGAAGCCACGCCGCGTAAGGTTGTTCTTTGACATCGTTGTTGCTCCAAGGGCCGCGATCAGAAGGAAACCTGCGAGCGCAGCGCGATCGCTTGATAATCTTGACCGATCTGCACGCCGCTGCTGTTCAGGCGATCGATCTCCACGTCCTGCAGATCGAGCAGGAAACGGATGACGCTGTTGGGATACCAATTCAGCCCGAGCGTGGTGATCGTCTGTTCGCCGCCGCGAACGCCGCCGCTGGGCGTGGGAAGGCCGGCCGCGCCCTCGCCGTCATTTAGGTCGAGCACGCTGTAGCGCGCGGCGAGCTCCCACGCGCCCCAATGCCCTTGGCCAGGATTGAACGCGTTTGCTGGACGAATTCCGCCGAAACCGCCGCTGGCGGCGTTCCATTTATGCTGTTCGCCGGTGAGCGTCCACGCGCCTTGAATGTACCAGCCGCTGAAGGACGGATCGTTGAGCGCGCCGGGGCGGTCAACGTCGATGCCGAGCCACTCGGTCGCGAAATAAAGATTGCGCCATTGGCCGCCGAGTTCGAGACCGTAAGCGGACGCACCCGATGCGCTGAGATTGCCGGTGTCTACAAGACGGGCGCTGCCGGCGCCGCTGGGAAAGGTTCCGTTCTGCGCATCGACGCGCAATTCCGGCCGCTCGCGCAGGCGGATCACATTCGCCTGCCCTGAGATCGAAGAATCACCGAGCTGCACGCTCTCCGAATAATTCACGCCCACATGCAGGCCCGAATTCTCGCCGCGCAGCGCCAGGGCGCCGACCCGCGCCACATAGCCCCAGCCTTCGTCATTGGCGCCGCCGGCACCGACATAGTCGACGCCATCGGTCACATCGCCGGCGGTGTTCGGCGCTACGTCCGCATTGGACAGGAGCCCGCCCGTCAGAATCAGCGATGCGTTGACGCGATCGCCATTGCCGAAGATCCCGAAGGCGTTGCGCCCGTCGCCGCCCCATTGGCCGCGCACCAATTCCGCGATCGAAGCCCGTTCAAGAAAGAGCGAATCGATATTGTTGGTCGCGCCCTCGAGCGTGTTCTCAACCGCGAAGGCGCCGAGGCGCAGCCGAACGGGCGCGCTCAAGCCGAAAGGCTTCCATCCCGCATATTCGACCCAAGCCTGTTGCAGGCCGCTCGATTCAACGCCGGCGCCGCCAGCCTCGTAGGTGATCGCATAGTTCCAATTGCGGAAGGCCGTGCCTTCAACGCCGATGCGCGCGCGACGGAAATTGGCCCCCGAACTCAAATCCTGCACGCCCGCGTCGGCGGAGAGATCGTCGTCCTGGAGATAGGTCGCCGCGTCGAATTGAATGAGGCCGCGTATTGACGCGCGAAAGGCGCCATCCGCCGTCGCGAAAGTGGGGCGCCCGTTCGCGAGGGTGACTTGCACGCCTTCGGACTGCACGCGCCGCACGTCGGCGACCTCGGCCGCTGAAGATTGCTTGAGATCCGCGAGCTGCGCTTCAAGTTCTGTCAGTCGCTCGCTCAATTGCGTGATGAGCGCATCGCGTTGCGCCTGTGTCAGCGGCGTTGTCGGCGCTTCTTGCGCGCCGGCGCCGCCCGCGAGCGCGAGCCAACTCGCCCCCAAGATCGCGCCCGTTCTCCACGTCACCATGCCCGTAACCCCTCGCAAGAACTCGCCGCCCCCATTGGGGGCGGCGAAAGTCGGCCCGCGCGGGACGAGTCGCGCTTCAGGCCAGGTCCGCGGCGTCGCCGCAGCCTGAGGCAGATAATACTATAATCTTCACCGGATCAATGTAGATTTGCGACGGCGATGTTTAGGATCGGCGCCGGTCCTAGTCCGTGCGGGCGCGTCGGTCGGGCGTGGACGCGGCGGATAGGCCGGCGGCTTCGGACAAGGTCATGCCTTCAAGGATGATCGCCGTGGAATCCCGTACCTTTAGCATGGTCTTTCGGATCGCGCAGGTCGCCTCGTCCTTGCAATCCTCGCAGCGTTGATAGGCGGTGCGGCTCGTGCACGGCGTCAGCGCGAGGGGGCCGTCAATCGCTCGGATGATGTCCGCGAACGTAATGAGATCGGGCGATTTCGCCAGCGCATAGCCGCCCGCCTTGCCCCGATGGCTGACGACAAGCCCATGCTTGCGCAGCTCCAGGAGGATGTTCTCCAGGAAGCGCCGGGGTATGTCCTGACGGGCCGCGATATCGCTGATGAAGAACGGCCGGCGTGGCCCGGCGCCGGTCTGCGCCGCCAGATCGACCATGGCCCTCAGGGCGTATTTCGCCTTGCTTGTCAGCATCGCTTCTTGTCGACCGCGACGGCCGGCCCCGCAAGCCTAGGCCGGCGAGACCAAAGCCGTCAGCTCCGCCCAGGGCGCCGCCGCGAGCGCGGCGATCACCATCACGATCAAGGCGACGAAAGAGATCGTCCAGACGAGGCCGCGCAGATAGGGCACGCCGAGGGCGTAGAGCGGCAGGTAAAGGATACGGGCGGCGGCGAAAATCACGGCGGACCAACGCGTCGCCGGCGTGCTCACGTCCATCAGCGCCAGAATGATCGCCACGCCCAGGAAGAAAGGCAGCGTTTCGTGCAGATTGCGCAGGGCGCGCGTCAGCCGGCCGAGGAGGAGCGAATCCGGCTTCGCGGACGGCGAATCCTGGGCGGTATTGGCGTAAGCGACGCCGTGCACGCGGCGAAATTCCGACGCCTGCAAGAGCACTTGAAGAAGTCCCAGCGCGATGACGACGAGGGCTGCTGCGAGTTCAACGGTCAAAGCGGCGATCTCCTTGGCGGAGCATCTGGACCGGCGCCGGCCGAGCGTCAATCGGGCGCGCGGACTGGGGGCGTCCGGCGCCGTCCACGGGGGCCTCCATCAATCAAGGTCAATTGATCATGAATGGGGCGCCTGGCGCGGCGTCGAGATTGCATGGAACGGCCCGCGCCCTGACATTGGGGGGCGGGGTCGGGGCTCGGCCGGAGTGGACACGTGAACCTGAAGCTTGAAGGCAGACGCGGCGGACTGGTCCATACGCTGGAAGCGGCGATCGAGGAGGGCGAGCCGCCGGAAACCATAATCTGGAACCGGCGGGTGTTTCGTTTCGCGCGCACGGACGGCGTTTGGGACCAAAAGAAGCACGTCTATCGCGAAGCCACCGTCTTTGACGCCGGCGAGAGCGCGACGGAGGAAAGCGCCGAAAGCGCATGCGCCGACGCGCACGAGCCGGAAGATACAAGGTCCGTGAGCCTGAATCTTTCGCCGCCGCAGGCCGCGCTGCTGCAGCGCGTGCGCGATCGCGGCGGCTACGCGAACAACAAGGCCGCGCTGCTCGCGGGCTTGAAGCTGCTGGACAGCGCGGGCGTGATGAACAACGAGGCGCTGCTCGCGCTTCTGGCGAAGCGCCTGCGCGCCAACGTCCATTGAGGCGACGCGGCGAAATCCCGCGCCGCCTCCCTTAAGGTTGACAGCCGCGCCGCGCGCATCAGGATCGCGCCGCATTGAGGCGAAGCGCACGTGTCCCATTCTGAAGAGTTCGAAGAGAGGCTGTTCGCCGCGATCGAGGCGCGGCGCGATGAGGTGGTCGCGCTCACCCGCGCCCTGATCCGTATCCCGACGATCAATCCGCCGGGCGATCTTTACACACCTTGCGCCGAGCTTATTGGCGAGCGCCTGCGAAAGCGCGGCTTCTCCATCCTCTATGTGCGGGCCGAAGGCGCGCCCGGGGATTGCGACGCCTATCCGCGCATGAACGTGATCGCGCGGCGAGAGGGCGCGGGCGCGGGGCCTTGCGTGCATTTCAATTCGCACATCGACGTGGTGGAGGCCGGAGAGGGCTGGTCGATGGATCCGTTCGCGGGCGTCGTCCGCGAAGGGCGCGTCTATGGGCGCGGCGCCTGCGACATGAAAGGGGGCCTCGCGGCGTCCATAATCGCCGTGGAGGCGCTGCTCGACAGCGGAATCGCGTTGCCGGGCGCGCTCGAGATTTCTGGCACGGCGGATGAGGAGAGCGGCGGCTATGGAGGCGTCGCCTATCTTGCCGAACGCGGCTTCTTTTCCGCGCCGCGCGTCGATCACGTCATCATTCCCGAGCCGCTGAACGTCGACCGCGTGTGCATCGGCCATCGCGGCGTCTGGTGGGCGGAGATCGAAACCAAGGGCCGCATCGCGCATGGATCGATGCCGTTCCTGGGCGATAGTGCGCTGCGCCACATGGGCGCGGTGCTGGGCGCGTTGGAGCGCGATCTCTATCCGCGTCTCGCCGCCAAGCGGACCGATATGCCGGTGGCGCCCGAGGGCGCGCGCCAGCCCACCTTGAACATCAATTCGCTGCATGGCGGCCAACGCGAACCGGAGGGAGGGGCCTTGCCCTCGCCCGTCGTCGCCGATTCCGCGCGGATGGTGATCGATCGGCGTCTGTTGATCGAAGAGACCTTGGATGAGGCCAAGGGCGAGGTTCGCGGCCTGCTTGAGCGCCTCGCGCGCGAGCGCCCCGATTTCCGCTACAGCATGCGCGATTTGTTCGAGGTGGCGCCGGTGATGACCTCGCGCGATGCGCCTGTGGCGGCGGAGACGGCGCGTTCAATCGAGCGGGTGCTGAAGCGCACGCCGCAATTCATCTGCTCGCCTGGCACGTACGATCAAAAGCATGTCGATCGCATCGGGAAGCTCAAGAATTGCATCGCCTATGGTCCAGGCATTCTCGATCTCGCGCACCAGCCCGATGAATATGTCGAGATCGACGATTTGGTCGCTTCGGCGAAGGTGATGGCGCGCACAGCCGCGCGGCTTCTCGGCGTGATATGAGCTTTCGTCTCACGCGGCGCGCTGTTGCTCTCGCCGGCGCCGGGCTCGTGGCGGGGTGCGGCGCGCGAGCCGGAGAGCGCGCGAACATTTTGCGCATCGGCATTGGGCTGGAGCCGCCCAATCTCGATCCAACGGCCGGCGCCGCCGCCGCGATCGATGAAATCGTCTATGCCAACGTGTTCGAAGGGCTCACCCGTATCGGCCCCGATGGGGCGGTGCGCCCCGCGCTCGCCTCGCATTGGGAGACGGACCGCAGCGGACGAAGCTACCTCTTTCATTTGCGCGAGGGCGTGCGTTTCCATGACGGCGCGCAATTCACCGCCGACGATGTAGTGTTTACACTCAACCGCGCGCGCGCGCCGGATTCGGCGAATGCGCAGAAAGAATTGTTCGCACCGATTCAGGAGATCGCGGCGCTCGATCCTCTGCGCGTGCGAATAGACCTTGCAAGGCCCGCTAGCGGTTTTCTGTTCAATCTCGGATGGGGAGACGCAGTGATGGTCTCGCCGCCGAGCGCGGAGACGAACGCCACGAACCCGATCGGCACCGGGCCGTTCCGGTTCGATCGCTGGGCCAAGGGCGCGTTCGTATCTCTCCAGCGCAACACCGCGTATTGGGGCGCCCCGGCGGCGCTGGACGGCGCGCGATTCACGATCGTGCCGGACGCATCGGCCGCGTTCGCATCATTGCTGGCCGGCGATATTGACGGTTTTCCCGATTTTCCCGCGCCGGAACTCTTGCCGCAAATCGCGCGCGATTCTCGCTTTCGCATCGCTGTCGGCGCGAGCGAAGGGGAGACGATCCTCGCGATCAACAATCAAAAGGCGCCGTTCGACGATGTGCGCGTGCGCCGCGCCATGGCGCACGCCGTCGATCGACGCGCCGTCATAGACGGCGCCATGTTCGGCTACGGCGCGCCGATCGGCAGCCATTTCACGCCGCAGCATCCGGCTTATGTGGATTTAGCCGACCTCTATCCTTACGACCCGCCACGCGCGCGCGCCCTGTTGGCTGAAGCGGGCGTGAGCAATCTACGCCCCACCCTGAAGTTGCCGCCCACGACGTATGCGCGGCGCGGCGGCGAAATCATCGCCGCGCAGCTTCGCGCGGTCGGCGTCGAGCCGCGCATCGAGAACATCGAATGGGCGCAATGGCTCGAGCAAGTGTTCGCGAACAAGAATTTCGATCTGACGATCGTCGCGCACACCGAGCCGCTCGATATCGGCATCTATGCGCGCGACGATTATTATTTCGGCTATCGGTCGGACGCCTTCAAGTCGATCATGAGCGATGTGGATTCGGCGCGGAATGAAGCCGCCCTGTTCGCCGCGCTTGCGGCTGCGCAGCGCCGCATCGCTGAAGACTGCGTCAATGTCTTTCTCTTCGCCTTTCCCAAGATTGGCGTCTGGCGCAGCGAAATCGAAGGCGTGTGGCGCGATGCGCCGGTTCAGGCCAATGATCTCACCGCCGCGCATTGGGCGGCGCCATGATCGCTGTGCTCGCGCGCCGCGCCGCCTTGATGGCGGGAACGCTGCTGATTGCCAGCGCGATCATTTTTTTCGCGATCGATGCCTTGCCCGGCGATCCGGCCGCCTACATGCTGGGGCTCAACGCCGATCCTGCGACGCTCGCGGCGCTGCGGGCCGAGCTTGGCCTCGGTCAGCCCGCTCTTGCTCGCTATCTCGCCTGGCTCGGCGGGGCGCTGACGGGCGATCTGGGCGTCAGCTATACGTATCGAACGCCAGTGTCCGAACTGATCGCGGAGCGCGCGGCGCTTTCCCTGCCATTGGCGTTGATGGCGCTTTGCCTTTCCACCGCGATCGCGCTGGGTGCGGGCCTGCTCGCCGCGTCTCAACGCGGGCGCGCGGGCGAAACGATCGTGCTCGGCGCGGCGCAAATCGGGATCGCCTTGCCGAATTTCTGGCTCGCGATCCTGCTCGCGTTCGTGTTCGCGACGAGCCTGAGATGGTTTTCCGCGGGCGGCTTTCCAGGATGGGATGCGGGTTTGGGCCCGGCGCTGAGCGCGCTGATCTTGCCCACGATCGCACTCGCCTTGCCGCAAGCGGCGGTGCTGACACGGGTGACGCGGGCCGCCCTGCTTGAGGCGATGCGGGAGGATTATATGCGCACCGCGCGCGCGAAAGGCGCCAGCGCATGGCGCGCACTCACGCACCATGCTCTGCCCAACGCGCTCATTCCGGTGCTGACTATTTTGGGACTGCAATTCTCCTTTCTGCTCGCCGGCGCCGTGATCATTGAGAATGTGTTCTATCTTCCGGGTCTGGGGCGGCTCGTGCTGCAAGCGATCGAACAACGCGATCTGATCGTCGTGCGGGGGGTGGCGCTCCTGCTCGTCTTCGCGGTGATCGCGGTCTCGTTCGTCGTCGACTTGCTTTATGTGGCGGCCGATCCGCGCTTGCGCCGGAGGAACGCGGCATGAAGGCGCCACTTGGCATGATGATTGGCGTTGTGCTGGTTGGCGCGGCGCTGGCGGCCGCTGGCTTATCGCTGGTGTGGACGCCGCATGACGTGGCCGCGATCGATATTGGCGCGCGCCTGCAGGCGCCGTCTCCCGCGCATTGGCTCGGCACGGATCATCTGGGGCGGGACGTTTTCTCGATGGCGCTCGCCGGCGCGCGCAGCTCCATCGGCGTTGCGCTCGCGGCGCTTGTCATCGGCGTTGGAATCGGTGCGCCGCTTGGCCTCGCGGCGGCTTCCATTGGCGGTTTGTTCGACGATGTGGTGATGCGCGGCGGGGACCTCGTGTTCGCCTTTCCCGCGCTTCTCCTGGCGATTTTGCTCGCCGCCACGCTCGGTCCCAGCGGCGCGAACGCCGTCATCGCGATCGGGGTGTTTTCCGCGCCGGTGTTCGCGCGCGTCGTGCGCGGTTCGGCCATGACGCTGCTCACGCGCGATTTCGTGCTCGCCGCGCGCGCGGCGGGCAAAAGCCGCGCACGCATAGCCGTTCAACACATTCTCCCGAACCTGCTCGACCAATTGGTCGTGCAGGCGACGATCCAGTTCGCGCTCGCCATATTGGCGGAGGCGGCGCTGTCCTATGTCGGACTTGGGGTGCAGCCGCCCGCGGCCTCGTGGGGCCGCATGCTCGCGGAATCGCAGACCTTCGTTTTTTTGGCGCCCTGGCTCGCCGTCGCGCCGGGCCTCGCGATCTTCGCCACCGTGCTTGGCTTGACGCTCTTGGGCGACGGCTTGCGCGATCTGCTCGATCCGCGTGGGAGCGCGCCATGAGCGGGCCGCTTCTGGAGATTGAAAATCTGCGTTTGCGAATCGGGGCGGCCGGGATTTTGCGCGGCGTGTCCCTTGCCGTCTCACCAGGTGAAATTCTCGCGCTTGTCGGAGAATCCGGCTCCGGCAAATCCTTGACGCTGCTTTCGGCGTTGCGGCTTGCGCCCGAAGGCGCGGTGATGGACGGCAAGGTGCGCATCGCCGGGCGGGACGTTGGCGCGATGACGGAGCGAGACCTATGCGCGCTGCGCGGTGCGTCCGTCGGCATGGTGTTCCAGGAGCCGGCGACCGCGCTCAATCCCGTGCGCACGATCGGCGCGCAGGTGGCGGAAACGATCTTGCTGCATCAGGACGTCTCGCGCGCGGAGGCGCGGCGGCGGGCCGTTGAGGCGCTGCAGGCCGTTGGCCTCGATCCGGCGCGCATAGCGCCAAGCCGGTATCCGCATGAACTCTCCGGCGGTCAGCGTCAGCGGGCCGCCATCGCGATCGCGACGGCGCTGCACCCTCCGCTCATCCTCGCGGACGAGCCGACGACCGCGCTCGACGTGACGACGCAGGCGCAAATCATGGCGCTGCTGTCCGCGCGCGTGCGCCAGGACGGCGCGGGCATGGTGCTGGTCACGCACGATCTGGGTCTTGTCGCCAGCGTCGCGGACAGGATCGCGATCATGAAGGATGGCGAGATCGTCGAGCAGGGGCCGTGCCCCGCACTATTGCAACAGCTGCGCCATCCTTATGCGCGCTCTTTGCTTGCCGCAGCGGCTCCGCCGCCTCGCGCGCCATCGACAAAGAAGGGCGGAACGCTGCTCTCGGTTCGCGATGCGCGCGTCTCCTATCGCGGCGTGCGCGCGGTCGATGGCGTATCGTTCGAACTCGCGGAAGGCGAAAGCCTCGCCATCGTGGGCGAATCCGGCTCGGGCAAATCGAGCCTTGCGCGCGCCGTGCTCGGGCTGGAGCCGCTCTCTGGCGGCGACATTCTCCTTGACGGCCAAGCCATCGCCGCCGCGCGAGGCGCATCGCTCCGCGCCTATCGCCGCAAGGTGCAAATGGTCTTTCAAGATCCGGCCGGCAGCTTCGATCCGCGTTGGCGCGTGGAAGATATCGTTTGCGAGCCGTTCCATCTTCTCGAGCGGCCGCCGGCATGTGAGGAAAAGCGCCAGCGCGCGCGCGCCGCGCTCGACGCCGTTGGCTTGCCGGCCGATGCGCTCGACCGGCGTCCCCATGCCTTTTCCGGCGGCCAGCGCCAGCGCATCGCGATCGCGCGCGCGCTGATCATATCACCCAAGCTGGTCGTGCTCGATGAGGCGGTTTCCGCGCTGGACGTCTCCATACGCGCCCAAATCCTGGCGCTTCTTGCCGATTTGCGCGCGCGGCTCGGCCTGTCCTATTTGTTCATCACGCACGACCTCTCCATCGTCCGGGCGATCGCGGATCGTGTGATCGTCATGCAGAATGGTCGCATCGTGGAGGATGGCGCGGTCCAGTCCATTTTCGACGCGCCGCGTCACCCCTATACTCAAGCGCTGCTCGCGGCGACGCCGCGGCTCGACATCGTTTTGGAAAGCCAGCCATGACTTTACCCTTTGATACAGATCGCGTGCTCATTGGCGGCGCCTGGGAAAGCACTGGAGAAACGCTTCCCATCGAGGACCCTTCGACGGGCGAGACGTTCGGCGCGCTCGCGCGTGGCGGCGCCGATGAGGTCGACCGCGCCGTCAGCGCCGCGCGCGCCGCGCTCAATGGGCCGTGGGGCGCGATGAGCGCCGCCGAGCGCGGACGCGTGCTCACGCGCATGGGCCGTCTCGTTGAGGAACAGGCCGACATGCTGGCGCAGCTGGAATCCCGCGATGTCGGCAAGCCCTTGAAGCAGGCGCGCGCGGATGTCATCGCGCTCGCCCGCTACATGGAATTCTATGGCGGCGCGGCCGACAAAGCGCACGGCGACACGATCCCGTTTCAAAACGGCTTCACGGTCTACACGCTGCGTGAGCCGCACGGCGTCACCGGCCACATCGTGCCTTGGAATTATCCGATGCAGATTGTCGGCCGCTCGGTCGGCGCGGCGCTCGCCATGGGCAACGCCGCCGTGCTGAAGCCGGCGGAGGAGGCGGCGCTGACGGCGCTGGCTTTCGCGCGCATCGCGCAAGAAGCCGGCTTGCCGGCGGGCGCGCTGAATGTCGTGACCGGTCTTGGCGAAGAGGCGGGCGCCGCGCTCACCGCGCATGAGGGCGTCGATCATCTCTCCTTCACCGGCTCGTTCGAGGTCGGCGTGATGGTGCAGGCGGCGGCGGCGCGCCATGTCGCGCCCGTCACGCTGGAGCTCGGTGGGAAATCCCCGCAGCTCGTGTTCGCGGACGCGGATTTGGAGCGCGCGCTGCCCTTCCTGGTCAATGCCGGCCTTCAGAATGCGGGGCAGACATGTTCGGCCGCGTCGCGCATCCTGGTGCAGCGTTCCGTGTTCGAGCGCGTGGTGGACGCTATGGCGGAGGCTTATCGGCGCGTCCGCGTCGGCCCGGCGCTTTCCGATCACGATGTCGGTCCGCTCATTTCCGCGCAACAGAAAGCGCGTGTTGAAAAATATCTGGCGACGGCCGCATCCGATAAGCTGGCCTGCGTCGCGCGGGGCGAAATCATCGCCGATGCGCCGCGCGGCGGGCATTATGTGGCGCCTGCATTGTACGCGCCGGTCGATCCCAAACATCTTCTGGCGCGCGAGGAGATTTTCGGGCCAGTGCAGGTGGTGATCCCGTTCGACACGGAGGAGGAGGCGCTCGCGATCGCCAATGAGGCGGGGTTCGGCCTAGTCGCGGCGATTTGGACCGGCGATGGCGGACGCATGATGCGCCTCGCCAAGCGGCTGCGCGCCGGCCAGGTGTTTCTCAACAATTACGGCGCGGCGGGCGGCGTTGAATTGCCGTTCGGCGGCGTCGGTAAATCAGGCCATGGCCGCGAGAAAGGCATGGAGGCGCTGCTTGGCTTCTCGCAGGTGAAGACGGTGGCGGCCTATCATGGCTGAAAATCTGCGCCTGCGCGGCAAGCGCGCGATCGTCACCGGCGGCGCATCCGGTTTCGGCGCGGGTATCGTGCGCGCCTTTCTCGATGAGGGCGCGGCCGTGATCGCGGCCGATGTGGATGCGCAGGCGCTGAAAAGGTTTTCCGCCGAAACGCCCGGCGCTGAGATTTTTCAGTGCGACGTGGCTAGCGCTGAAAGCGTTGCCGCGCTCGCCGCGCATGCCGGCGAGATCGATATCGTCGTCAACAATGCCGGCATCGGCCATATGCCCCAGCCGCTCGATACGCTGGATGAAGCCATGTTCGACCGCTTGTTCGCGGTGAACGCCAAATCCGTCTATCTGATGGCGCGTGCGTTCGCGCCGTCGATGAAGGCGCGCCGCGCCGGCGTGTTCTTGAACATCGCCTCGACCGGCGGCGTCAGCCCGCGTCCGAACCTCACCTGGTACAACGCCAGCAAGGGCTGGATGATCACCGCCACGCGCGCCATGGCGATCGAGCTTGCGCCTTTCAATGTTCGCGTGAACGCGATCAATCCAGTGGCCGGCGAGACTCCGCTCTTGAGCACCTTCATGGGCGGCGACACGCCGGAGGTGCGCGCCAAATTTCTCGCTTCGATTCCGCTTGGGCGTTTCTCAACGCCGCATGACATTGGCGCGGCGGCGGCGTTTCTGTGTTCCGATGCGGCGAGCCTCATCACCGGCGTGGCGCTGGAGATCGATGGCGGTCGCTGCATCTAGCGGGCCGCGCGATCACGCGCCTTGGCCGCCTCCTTGGGCAGGCCGAGCTTCAAATACACCTCCGCCAGCGCGCGATTGAGCGGCGCGCCTTCGGGATCGTGGCGGCGGCGCAATTCCAGAATTTGCTGCGCGCGCGACAGCGCGCCGCCGCGAATGAGCGCGTCGAGATGGATTTGCTCGAACAGATCGCGCTGCGCGTGGCTGCCGCCGATCGCCGCCATGAGCGGCAGTGCGCGGTCGAGCTTGTCCATCGCCGTTTCATGGTCGCTGCGCGCATGCGCCAGAACGCCCTCCGCGGCGGGCAACGCCGCCTCCGCCCATGCCTTGCGCGCGTGTGGCGGGGCAATGTCGGCCGCGCGGCGGATCGCGGCCATGAGCGTATCGGCCTCGGGCCGCGCCGCGCGGCCGAGACCATAGAGATATTGAAGCGACAGGAAGGGCAGCACGGCGTCATGCGCGCGCGCTGACAGATAGTTCGCGAGCTCGCTCCAGCGCGCGCCGACATCGCCGCCCGCGAGTTCGATGCGCGCCAACAGCGAGACCGCG
This sequence comes from uncultured Caulobacteraceae bacterium, assembly GCA_964563395.1. Taxonomy (GTDB): domain Bacteria; phylum Pseudomonadota; class Alphaproteobacteria; order Caulobacterales; family Aquidulcibacteraceae; genus JBEVOS01. The sequence goes on along the minus strand of CAZLWK010000006.1, from coordinate 46,064 downwards.
CCGACCTGATCCTGCGAATAGGCCTTATCTATGCCCCATACGGCTTCGTCATAGAGATCGAGCGCAGCCGCGAAACGGCCCTGGCTCAAATAGAACAGCGCTAGATGCCAGTGATTGTGCGTGGACATGAAGGAATTGAGGCCCGTCCAGAGCGGGCGCGCCGCTTCCAGGAATAGCGCGCCTTCATCCACGCGGCCTTGCGTCAGCATGACGTGCGCGAGCGCGTGCTGCGCCCACGGCTCCCTCTCCTTCATGGAGAGCGCGCGCCGAGCCGCTTCCTCCGCCTCGTCGAGGAGGTGGCATTGCTCATAGCCGAAGGCGATCATGCCATGCATTTGCGCGATGTCGCGATTGGCGTCGATCAGCTCCTCGGCCACGCGCAGCATCGCGGGAAAATCGCCGGCGTTGAAATGAAAATATTGGCGCAGCTTGGCGATCACGAGATCGCGCGGAAAGTCTTGATTGACGGCCGCGCCGATGGCGAGCGCGGCGGGAACTTCGTCCCGCGACCAGGCGTCGACGAATTCGATCGCGCCGCGTTCGCGGGCGTCCGCGCGCTTGGCCGCCGCCTTGGCCCGCGCAAGATAGGGCGCCGCCCGCGCCGCCGCGTCCGGCGATTCCAGGAACATCCAGATCATCGCCGCATAGGCGTTGGCGAGCGGATTGTCCGGCGCTGCATCCGCCGCGGCGAGCACATTGGCGGCGCGCGCCTCGTAGCTCAAAAAACCATCGACGAAATCGTCGATGCCACGCGCTGTGGCGGCGGCGTCGGCCGTGAGTGCGTTTCCCAAAAAGTCGCGATAGGTCATGGCTCGCCCATAAAGCCCGGCGGCGGCGGCGGCAAACGCCTGCGGCGCCCCTTACCGCATCCGAGATGTGAACGTGGGTTTAGGTGATGTGGGGCAGGTTTCGAGCGAAGCTGCATCGCCGCGCGCTTAATTCGACTCTATTAGTCGAGTTTTAAGCGGCGGCCTTGAGGGTGCGCGCGACAAACCAAGGGGAAATTCATGCCAGATCACGCTTCGCCGGCCATACCTATCAATGGGGGAACCGAGTGGACGCGCCATTCGCCCCTCGGCACGCCTTTCGGGTTCGAAACCAATTGCGCGGGGTCCGGCGAGGGCATGAAGAAGGCATTGTTGTCGGCGGCGGCCATGGTCGCCGCTCTTACTGGAATGAGCGCGTATGCGCAGGAATCCTCGGACGAAATCATCGTCACGGCCCAGCGGCGCGAACAGGCGGCGCAGGACGTGGGCGTGGCGCTCTCCGTCGTCAGCGGGCAGGCGCTGATCGATAATGGCGTCACCGTCGTCAACGGCCTGGAGACGCTCGTCCCCAGCCTCGAAATCGAAAGCCAATTCGGCGGCGGCCAGCCTTCCTTCTCGCTGCGCGGCGTGGGCTTTAAGGATTATGCGTCCAACAATGCGCCGACGGTCGGCGTCTATGTGGACGATGTCGCCTATACGCTGCCGGTGCTCACGCAGGGCGTGCTCTATGACGTGGCGCGCGTTGAAGTGCTGCGCGGCCCGCAAGGCACGCTCTATGGCCGCAACACGACGGGCGGCGCGATCAATATCATCACCAACCGGCCGACCGAGGATTTCGGCGCCGGCGTGACCGTGGATTATGACAGCGACGAGCGGATCGCCGCGGAAGGGTATCTGTCCGGCGCGATCACGCCCGGCGTGCTCGGCCGTTTGTCCTTCTCAACCGCCCAGGGCGGCGCGTGGCAGACCAATCGCGAAACGGGCCGCGAACTCGGCGATGACGATCAGGTGGCGGTGCGCGGCCAATTGGCGTTTGAAACGACGGAGCGTTTGAGCTTCCTCTTCAACGTGCATGCTTTTGAAGACAATTCGGACGGCCTTGGCCTCCAGCTCTTCAAGACGACGGCGGCCGGCGTGGCGCATGGCGACGATCAGACGAGCTGGGGCTCATCCCCAGTCTTCGCCGCGTCCACCGGCATTTCCGTCGACACCGCCCCGTTCCGCGACAATACGGGCTGGGGCGCGAGCCTCACGACCACCTACGCCTTCGATTTCGCGGACCTGACCTATATCGCCGCGATCGAAACCCTCGATCGTCGGGAATTCAACGATTGGGACGCAGTGCCTTCGGGCGTCGCCGGCGTGCTCTTCGAAAGCGACGTGAACGTGCAAAGCCACGAAATCCGCCTCGCGTCCAAGGGCGACGACGCATTCGATTGGATCGCGGGCATCTATTACGCCAACGAGGATTTGGACGAGCTTTATCAATCGGATTTCGGCGCAAGCTTCGGGCCTGATTTCCAATATGTCCGCACACCCTATCGCCAGGAAGTGCAGACGCTGGGCATCTTCGGTCAGATCGAAGCCGAGCTGATGGCCGATCTCAATCTCGTGGCGGGCATCCGCTACGAGGATGAAGAGCGCGATCTGCGTGATCTCGGCACGTTCGCCAACGGGTTCGGCACGTTCAATTTCGCCAATGGCACGGTGGACGGCACGCTGGAGAACCGCTCCACCTCGATGAATGAGGTTTCGGGCCGCCTCGCGCTGGAATGGACGCCGAGCGACGACGTTCTCTATTACGCCTCGATCAGCCGCGGTGTGAAATCGGGCGGCTTCACCGCCTACAACACGCTGGATTCGCGCGCGATCAATCCGTTCGATCCGGAAATCCTGGTCGCCTATGAAGCGGGCGTGAAGAGCAATCTCTTCGACAATCGCCTGCAATTGAACGGCGCGGTCTATTACTACGACTACACGGATCAGCAGGTGCAGGGCGCGATCTTCGTCACGCTGCCTGCGCCCGCCGTTGTCGGGCGTATCGTCAACGCGCCGAAGAGTGAAATTCTCGGCGCGGAAATCGAGGCAATCTGGCGCGCCAGCGACAACCTCACGATCGCGCAGGCGCTTGGCTATCAGAATGGCGAGTTCGAGGAATTCAATCTGCTCGACACCGCCAATCCGCCCGCCACGATCGACAAGTCCGGCGAGCGTTTGGGCCCGCCGGAGCTGACCTATTCCGGCTCGATTGCGTATGAGCGCGAGCTCGCGAACGGTCATGGCGTGCGCGGCTCGGTCGATTATTCGTACCGCTCCGACACCGACCCGCCGCTCCTCAACCCCGTTGCGGGCGAAGGCTATGGCGTGGACGGCTATTGGCTGGTCAACGCCAATGTAGCCTATCGCTTCAACGAGAATTGGGAAGTCGGCGTGTTCGGCCGCAACATCCTCGACGAGGATTATGAGGAGACGCGTAATTTCTTCGCCGGCGCCGATTTCACGCCGGTCTCCGCGCCCGGCCATCCGGCCACCTATGGCGTGCGGATCAATTATCGCTATTGAGGCGCCTTGAACGCAGGCGAGAGGGGCGGTTGGCGACAGCCGCCCCTTTTGGTTTTCTGCGCCCCGCCACGACAAGAAGCGCATAGGCGCGCGCGCCGCGCTTGGCTTAAGGTGGCGCCATGACTCATCCCGCCGACCTCGACGCCTATTGGATGCCGTTCACGGCCAACCGCGCCTTCAAGGCCGCCCCGCGCCTCGTCGCGCGCGCGGCGGGCCATGAATATTGGACGCCCGAGGGCCGCCGCGTGCTCGATGGATTCTCCGGCCTCTGGACGACGGGGCTCGGCCACGGCCGCGCCGAAATCGCCGACGCCGTCAGCGCGCAAATCCGCACGCTCGATTACGCCGCCGCGTTCCAGCTCGGCCACCCCGGCGCGTTCACGCTGGCGAACCGGCTGGCCGCCATGGCGCCCACGCCGCTGACGCACTGCTTCTTCACCAATTCCGGATCCGAATCCGTGGAGACGGCGCTGAAGATCGCGCTCGCTTATCAACGCGCGCGCGGCACGCCGGAAAAGTCGCGCTTCATCGGCCGCGAGCGCGGCTATCATGGCGTCAATTTCGGCGGCGTCTCGGTCGGCGGCATTCCAGCCAATCGGGCGCAATTCGCGTCGTCGCTCCTGCCGAACGTCTCCCATCTGCCCACCACGGTGGACTTCAAGAACAATGCCTTCTCGCGCGGCCAGCCGAGCTGGGGCGGTCATCTCGCGGATGCGCTGGACGACATCATCGCCGAGCATGGGGCCGAGACGATCGCGGCGGTCATCGTTGAGCCCGTGGCGGGCTCGACCGGCGTGTTGCCCCCGCCCGTCGGCTATTTGGAGAAGCTGCGGGCCATCACCGAGAAGCACGACATTCTGCTCATTTTCGATGAGGTGATCACCGCGTTCGGCCGTGTCGGCGCGGCGTTCGCGTCCGAGCGCTTCGGCGTCACGCCGGACCTCATTTGCACCGCCAAGGGCATCACAAATGGCGTGATCCCCATGGGCGCGGTCCTTGCGCGGCGCGACATCTACGATGCGCTGATGAACGGGCCGGCGCACGCGGTGGAGCTGTTTCACGGCTATACGTATTCCGGCCATCCCGTGGCGTCGGCCGCCGCGCACGCCACGCTTTCGCTGTATGAGGCCGAGCAAGCCTTCGCCGCCGCACGCGCGCTCGAAGGCGCGTTCGAGGAGCGGCTGCACGCGCTCGCGCAATCGCCCCATGTGCGCGACATCCGAAATTTCGGCCTGATGGGCGCCATCGATCTGGAGCCGCGCCCGGACGCCCCCGGCGCGCGCGGCTTTGAAACCCATGTGCGGTGTTTCGAGCAGGGCGTGATGGTGCGCAATGGCGCGGACGTGATCCAGATCGCGCCCTTCCTCAATATGAGCGCCGACGGTTTGGATGAGGTGCTGGGCGTCGTTGGCAAGGTGATCGCCACATTGCATTGAGCCGGGCGGTTCCGCGGCGCCGCGAACCCGTCTAGACCGGAACCATGACCGAGTGGGGCGGAGCATGAGTGCGGAGGCGATCGATGCGCGCGCGGCGCGCGGACCCATTGGGCGTCTGCGCGCCATTCTCGGCGGTTCGGCTGGCAATCTTGTCGAATGGTACGATTGGTTCGCCTATTCCTCGTTCGCGCTCTATTTCGCACCGGTTTTCTTCCCCGAAGGCTCCACCACCGCGCAGCTGCTGCAGGCGGCCGCGATCTTCGCCGTCGGCTTTCTCGCGCGCCCTGTCGGCGCCTGGCTGATGGGGCTTTACGCGGACAGGGCGGGGCGGCGCGCCGCGCTCACGGTCGCCGTCGCGATGATGTGCCTTGGCTCTTTCATCATCGCCATCACGCCGACCTATGAAGCCATCGGGCCGCTCGCGCCCGCGATCCTTCTGTTCGCGCGCCTCCTGCAGGGGCTGAGCGTGGGCGGCGAATACGGCGCGAGCGCCACCTATATGAGCGAAATGGCCGGCAAGGCGCGGCGCGGCTTCTGGTCGAGTTTCCAATATGTGACGCTGATCATGGGCCAGCTGATCGCGCTCGGCGTGCTCATTTTGCTCCAACGCACGATGAGCGCCGAAGCGCTGCAGGAATGGGGCTGGCGGATCCCGTTCTTTATCGGCGCGGCCCTCGCCGTGGTTGTCTTTTGGATCCGGCGTGGCCTGGAAGAGAGCGAGAGCTGGACGAATGCGCAAGCAGCCGGCGCCGAACGCGCGCGCACGATGCTGGTGTTCCTCAAATATCCGCGCGAGAGCGCGATGATCGCTGGCCTCACCGCCGCCGGCTCGCTGAGCTTCTACGCCTATACGACCTACATGCAGAAATTCCTGGTGAACACGTCGGGCTTCACCAAGAACCAAGCCACGGAGATCACCGCGATCGCGCTCGTCTGCTTCATGCTGGCGCAGCCCTTGTTCGGCTGGTTCTCCGACCAGGTGGGCCGCAAGCCCATGCTGATCGGCGCCTTCGGCGTCGGCGCGCTTGCGGCGTTTCCAGTGTTCTCCGTCTTGGCCACAACGCGCGACGCCAATTTTGCGACGGCGCTTGTGTTGATCGCGCTCTTGGTTCTGTCGGCTTACACCTCGATCAGCGCCGTGGTGAAGGCGGAGATGTTTCCAGCCCATGTGCGCGCCTTGGGCGTCGCCTTGCCCTACGCGCTCGCCAACGCCGTGTTTGGCGGCACGGCGGAATATGCCGCGCTCTGGTTCAAGGCGAATGGGCAAGAAAGCGGCTTCTATCTCTATGTGGGGCTCATGGCGGCGCTCGCCTGCCTCATCTCCATCTTCATGCGCGATACGCAGCGCCAAAGCCTCATTCATGAGGATTGACCGCGCCGCATGAGCGATCTGTACGACATCGCCATTATCGGCGGCGGCGTGAATGGGTGCGGCGTCGCGCGCGACGCCGCCGGCCGCGGCCTCAAAGTGGTGCTGTTCGAGCAGGGCGACCTCGCGGGCGCCACCTCATCGGCGTCCACGAAGCTGATCCATGGCGGCCTGCGCTATCTGGAGCATTACGAATTCCGTCTTGTCCGGGAGGCGCTTCTGGAGCGCGGCGTGCTGATGAAGATCGCGCCGCACAATGTGCGCCCGCTGCGATTCATCCTGCCGCATCACCGGGAGCTGCGTCCGCGCTGGATGCTGCGCGCGGGGCTTTTCCTCTACGACGCCTTGAGCGGGGGCGGGTTGCCGCGCGCACGGGCCCTTGATTTGCGCAGCGATGTTACTGGCGTGCCGCTGAAGCCCGCCTTCAGCGCCGGCTTTGCCTATTGGGATTGCTGGACGGATGATGCACGCCTCGTCGTGCTCAACGCCAAGGACGCCGCGCGTCGCGGCGCCGATGTTCGCGTGCGCACGCGCGTGACGGGCGCGGCGCGAACGCTGGATGAATGGACGCTCAGCGCTCTGGGCCCTGACGGGCCGGTGAAAGTGCGCGCGTGCGCCGTCATAAACGCGGCCGGCGCCTGGGTGAATGGCGTTCTCGACGCGGCTAACGCGAAGCCCGCCGCGGGCGTGCGCCTCGTGCAAGGCAGCCATATCGTGGTGCGCAAGCTGTTCGATCACGACGCGGCGTATATCTTTCAGCAGGGCGACGGCCGCATCGTGTTCGCCATTCCTTATGAGGACGAATTCACGCTCATCGGCACCACCGATCAGGAATGGTCCGGCGATCCGGGCGAGGTGCGGGCGAGCGCCGCCGAGATCGAGTATCTCTGCGCGGCGGCCAATCGATATTTCAAGGCGCAGATCGCGCCCGCCGATGTGGTGTGGACCTATTCCGGCGTGCGCGCCCTGTTCGACGACGGCGCCAGCGCGGCGCAGGAAGTGACGCGCGATTACGTGCTGCAGCTGGATAAGGAGGGCGCCCCGTTGCTCAGCGTCTATGGCGGCAAGATCACCACGTATCGTCGGTTGGCGGAGGCCGCGCTCGCGGCGCTGCCGCATGGCGGCGGCGATTCATGGACCAAGACCGCGCCTCTGCCGGGCGGCGATTTCACCGAACCCGTCGCCGATCTCGCCGTGCGCCTCGCCGCAAAGCACCCCTTCATCACGCCAGGCCATGCGCTTCGGCTCGCGCGCGCCTATGGAACGGACGCCTTCGCGATCTTCGATCGCGCCAATGATTTGGGCGAAGTGTTCTGCGCCGATCTGACGGCGCGCGAAGTCGATTACCTCATCGCCGAGGAATGGGCGCGCAGCGCCGAAGATGTGCTTTGGCGACGCACGAAACTCGGCCTTCGCGCCGATGCGGCGGCCATCGCGCGCCTGGATGGCTATATCAAGGCGCGCTGCGCTTAATTCCTCCATCGTTTACGGGCGAGGTCCGGAGGGGGCGGGCGCAGGCCCCCCATCCCCTCGCTACGCTCGGTACTCCCCCGGTAAGCGGGGGAAGAAATCTAAAATTCGACGTCGAGTTCCTCGACATCGTCCGGCTCCAGCCGCGCCGCTTCGGACCATTCGCGCAGCAGCGCCCAGGCGGCGATGCGATCGCGGTAAGCCGCGCAGGTCTCATCGAGCCGCACATCATAGGTGATGAAGCGCGTCACCACCGGCGCGTACATGGCGTCGGCCAAGCATGGCTGCGCCCCGAACAGGAAAGGCCCGCCATAGGTCGAGAGGCATTCGCGCCAGATTTCGCAGATGCGCTCGATGTCGGCGCGCGCTCCGGCAAAGATCTTGAAGGACAGGTGCCGCGCCTTGATGTTCATCGGCATCGCCGCGCGCATATTGGTGAAGCCGGAATGCATCTCGCCGCTGACGCTGCGGCAATGAGCCCGCGCCTTCATGTCGGCCGGCAAGAGGCCCGCTTCGGGCGCGATCTCGGCCAGATATTCGGCCATCGCCAGCGTGTCCCACACCACGATCTCGCCATGTTCGAGCCGCGGCACGAGGAAGGAGGGCGACAGGAGCAGCAATTCCGCCCGCGCGCTGGGATCGTCCGCCGGGATCGTCTTTTCCTTGAAATCCAGCCCCGCCATGCGGCACAGAAGCCAGCCGCGCAGCGACCAGGAGCCGTAATTCTTGCTGGCGATAGTCAGCGTCGCCGCACTCATGATCATCCTCGCTCAATTCCGCGCCTGGCCTGCTTCGGGCGCCGGCGCCGAGAGGCCCGCGACGCGCGTCTTGGGCGAGCACCATCGCCTCCGCCGGCTTTAGCGCCTAGCCTTGCGCGGATTCGGGGGCTCCTGCGCACGTGCTCTATTCATTCTACCAGGCCCAAGCGGACTTGTTGCTTCCTTTGCGGGCAGCGGCGCGCACGGCGCAGGCGGCCTTCGGCTGGGTCAATGGCGATCCGAGCCACGCCATCTTCCGCCGCATGACCGCCGCCTTCGAGCTGCTGCACCGTTTTGAAATCACGCATGAGCGCCCGCCCTTCGGGATCGAGAGCGTGGAGAGCGGCGGCGAGGTCGTGGCGGTGACGGAGGAGGTGGCTGCCTCCACGCCCTTCGGCGATCTACTGCATTTCCGTAAGGCGGGAGACATGGCCCAGCCGCGCGTGCTGCTGGTGGCGCCGCTGTCGGGCCATTTCTCCACGCTCTTGCGCAACACCGTGCAGACCATGCTGCGAGACCATGACGTCTACATCACGGATTGGAGGAATGCGCGCGATGTGCCCGTCGCGGACGGTCCGTTCCACTTCGCCGATTACATCGACCACGTGATCGACTTCCTGGAGAAGATCGGGCCCGGCGCGCATGTCGTGGCGGTGTGCCAGCCTTGCGTTCAGGTGCTGGCGGCGACGGCGCTGATGTCGGCGCGCAAGCATCCGTGCACGCCCCTGTCGATGACCTTGATGGGCGGGCCCATCGATGTGCGCCTTTCGCCCACGACCGTGAACGCCCTCGCTTTCGATCATCCGATCGAATGGTTCGAGGAGAATCTGATCAGCCGCGTGCCCTGGCGCTATCGCGGCGCGGGCCGGGCCGTCTATCCCGGCTTCGTTCAGCTCAACGCCTTCATGCAAATGAACATGCAGCGCCATGTGAACGCGCACCGCAATCTTTACATGCATCTGGCGAACAATGAATTGGCCGAGGCCGCCGCCATCAAGACGTTCTACGATGAATATTTCGCCGTGCTCGATTTGCCGGCCGAATTCTATATCGAGACGGTGCGCATGGTGTTCCAGGAAGCCCTGCTGGCGAAGGGCGAACTCACGCATCGCGGCGAGCGTGTCGATCCTTCGCTGATCAAACGCACGGCGCTTTTGACGGTGGAGGGCGAGCGGGACGATGTCTGCGCGCTCGGCCAGACGGCGGCGGCGCACGATCTGTGCAGCGGGCTCAAGCCTTATTTGAAGCGCCACCACATGCAGACGGCGGTCGGCCATTATGGCCTGTTCAGCGGCAAGCGCTGGGATAAGCAAATCTATCCGATCGTGCGCAATCTGATCCTGTCCATGGAATAGCCGAGCCCAATCCGACCGGCCCCTCCGCCGCGCCATTCTGCGCGGAGAAGGAGATGGGCCATGCAGATCGGTTTGGAGGAAGGCGTGGGCGCAATTGCGTCGCTCATCGTCGTGGCGGCGGGCGGCGCGGGCCTGGTTGAGCTGATCGGCAAGGCCGGCGGCGCAAGCCTTTGGCGGATCATCGATCCTGTCAGCGGCGAGATCGCGCCGGCGCGCCGGGCGGCCGCCTTCGGTCTGCGCTATCGCGGCTTGCCCTATGTGGGGTTCGCCAGCGTGCAGCGGCTGATGGCGAGTCTCGCGCCCGCGTTGAAGGCCGCGTATGGCGGCGATTACCAGCATGTGGCGCGGGCGCTTTATCGCGGCGGCGGCGATGAGGGCGCGCTCGCCTCGTGGCTGCGCCAGGGCGTGCGCCTTGGTCTCGCCCGCCTGAGCACGGCGCAGATCGGTCACGTGGCCGCCGCCTTGATCGCGGGCGGCGCGGCGGACGCGGATGCGATCGCGGCGGCCGCGCGCGCGAGCGATCCGCGTGGCGAGGCGGCGATGGCGCGCTTCGTGGCCGCGCTCGATGCGCGCATTGAAGCCGCGCTTGCGCTCGCGCGGACGCGCTATCAGGCGTCGGCGCGCGCTTGGGCCGGCGCGGCGTGTTTGGGGCTTGCGCTTGTGGGCGGCGGCGCGCTCGGCGCTGACATGAAGGCCTGGCTTGCAAGCCTCGTGATCGGCGCGGGCGCCATTCCGCTCGCGCCGGTCTTGAAGGATTTGGCGGCGCGTCTTGCGCGCGCGGCGCGCCATGGCTGAGCCCTTCGTCCTGTCGCTTCGCCTGGAGGAGCGCGGCGGTCCGGTCGCGCCCGCCGCGCTGTTCGCGCTCAAGTCGGATGCCGGAGGACAGTCTTTCGCCGACCTGCGCGCGCGCGGCGCGTTGAGACCCGTCTCCGCGCTTCCGCCAGGGCGGTGCGCCTTCCTCATTCATGGCTTCAATGTTTCGCGCTCTCGCGGACTGGCCATCGGAGCGGCCTTCGCGCGCGCCGCGCCGCATGACGCGCTGATCGTCGTGCTTTGGCCGGGAGACAGCGCGCTCGGTCCGCTTGCCTATCCGCGCACCTTGCCGGACGCGCTCGATGCGGGCCGCGCGCTAGCGCGCTTCCTCGACAATCACATCCTCTCTCAGCGGCCGGACATCATCACCCATTCCTTTGGCGTGCGCGTGGCGTTCGAGGCGGCGCGCCTGGCGCGCCGAACGGCGTTTCTCAGGGCCTATTTGCTCGCGGCGGCGGCGGACGAGGCGGCGCTCGCTTCGGACGCCCAGCGCGTGCTGCGTAAGCGCTGTGAATCGATCGTCGTCATAAGCTCGCCCGGCGACAGCGTGCTGGAGCACGCCTATCCGCCCGGCGATTGGTTGGAGGATTTGTTCCACCGCGCCGAGAAAGGGCGCCATCGCGCGCTGGGCCGCCATGGGCCGCTTCTGCGTGCGCCCGATCCGCGCATCAGGCATTTGGAGATCGCCGCCTCGCTCAACCATGGTCACGGCGATTATCTGCCCGATCCGGCTTGGAGCGCCGCGCGCCGCCGGGTGTTGTCCGCGTTAGCGGAAGGCCCGCTTCCCTCCGGAATTATTCAACGTCCCGCCCGGACCTTGTGATCCGGAATGACGCGGGCCGGCTGGCCAGTTTCCTGCAGGCTCCCCGCGTTAAGCTGGATGCGGCCGGATGCGTGTGTACGATCTGATCATTGTCGGCGCCGGCGTGTCGGGCGCGGCCTTGGCGACCGTCATGGCCCGCGCCGGCGAAAGCGTGCTCTTGCTTGAGGAGACGCTGCTTTACCAAGACCGGGTGCGCGGCGAATGGATCGCGCCCTGGGGCGTGGCGGAGGCGCAGCGGATTGGCGTTTACGATGCGCTCCTCGCCGCCGGCGGGCGCCATATCAAACGCCACATCACTTATGATGAGGCCCGCTGCCCCAGCGAAGCGGAAGCGGATTCCGTCTCGCTTTCGCTCTTGCCCAATGTGCCTGGTCCGCTGAGCCTCGGTCATCCGGCGCATTGCCAAGCCCTGTTCGACGAAGCCGTGCGCGCCGGCGTCGATGCGCGGCGCGGCGTGTGGGTGATCGCGATCGAAGCCGGCGCCACGCCGCGCGTTGAGTATGAGGCTGAGGGCCAAGCGCACATCGCCCGCGCGCCGCTGATCGTCGGCGCCGACGGGCGTCAATCGCTCGTCCGCGCGGCGCTCCGCGCCGAGATCGCCGCGGAAGCGCCGCATCATTGGTATGGCGGGCTCTTGGTGGACGGCGCGGAGGACTGGAACGAGGATATTCAGGCCGTCGGCGTCGAAGGCGATTTCAGCTTTCAGGCGTTTCCGCAGGGCGGAGGACGCCTGCGCCTCTATGGCGGCTATCCGCTGAGCCAGAAATGCCGCTTTTCGGGCGCGGATGGCGCCCAGCGATTCCTGAATGCGTTGGATATGCGCTCGGCGCCGGTGAACGCCGCGCTGGCGTCCGCGCGGCCCGCCGGCCCGCTGCGCGTCTTCTTCAATAGCGGCGCGGCGATCGACGCCATCACGCGGCCGGGCGCGCTCCTGATCGGCGACGCGGCGGGTTGGGTCGATCCCACCGCCGGCCTTGGTCTATCCATCGCCTATCGCGACGTGCGCATGGTGAGCGAGATCTTGAAGGGCGCCCGCCGCTGGGATGAAGCCGCCTTCGCGCCTTATGTCGCCGAGCGCGCCGAACGGATGGGCCGCTTGCGCTTCGCCGTCGCGTTGCAGGCCAGCCTCGATATGGAGTTCGGCGAAGCGGCGAAGGCGCGTCGCGCGGATTATCATCGCCGCGCCGCCGCCGACCGCTCCCTCAAGGCGCATGCCTTCGCCACGATGATCGGGCCTGAGCGGCTTTCGCCCAGCGTCTTCACCGAGGCGCATCGCGCGCGCGTTCTGGCCGGCTGAAGCTGGCCTAAGGTCAGTCTTGGGCGCGGCGGCGGGCTGCGCTAGTCTCTCGCAAACCTCGAAGAGGGTCCGGGAGGAGACGCGCATGGAACGCTTTGATCTCATTGTCGTGGGCGGCGGCATTGCCGGCTCCGCCTTGGCGACGATCATGGCGCGCGCGGGCAAATCGGTTCTCGTGCTGGAGCAAAGCGCCGCCTTCGAGGATCGCGTGCGCGGCGAATGGATCGCGCCGTGGGGCGTGGCCGAAACCCAGCGGGTCGGCCTCTATGACGTGCTCATGGCCGCGGGCGGCCATCACCTCACGCGCCACGTCACCTATGATGAAAGCCGCGATCCGAGCGAGGCGGAGGCGCGCGCGCTGCCGCTCGGCTTCCTGCCGAACGTGCCCGGCCCGCTCTGCATCCGCCATCCCGTGCATTGTCAGGCGCTGTTCGACGAGGCCGGCCGCGCAGGCGCCGTGACGCTGCGCGATCTGCGCGTCATCCGCATCGAGCCGGGCGCGGCGCCGAGCGTCACGTATGAGAAGGACGGCGAACAGCGGACCGCGTGCGCGCCGCTGATCGTGGGCGCCGATGGGCGCATGTCCGCGGTGCGCGAGGCGGCGGGGATCATTCTGCATCAGGACAAGCCGCATCATTGGTTCGCCGGGCTGCTCGTGGACGGCGCCGACGATTGGAGCGAAGACCTTCAGGCGATCGGCACGGAGGGCGATTTCGGCTTCCTCGCCTTTCCGCAGAGCGGCGGGCGGGTGCGCGTCTATGGCGGCTATGCGCTCGATCAGAAGGCGCGGTTTCAAGGACCAGACGGCGCGCGCCGCTTCCTTGAGGCGTTTCGCATGAAATCGGCGCCGCGCAACGAGGCGCTGGCCAAGGCCGTTCCCGCCGGCCCGCTCTATTCCTATTTCAACAATGACAGCTGGACCGATGCGCCCTTCGCGAAAGGCGTCGTGCTGGTTGGCGACGCAGCCGGCTGGAACGATCCGATTATCGGCCTTGGCCTCTCCATCACCTATCGGGACGTACGCATCGTCACCGACATCCTGAAAGAAACGGCCGATTGGTCGCGCCTGGATTTCGCGCCGTACGCGGAAGAGCGCGCCGAACGCATGCGGCGTTTGCGGTTCACCGCCTCCATTACGGCGACGCTCGATATGGAGTTTGGCGACGACGCGCGCGAGCGGCGCCGGCGCTATCATGAGCGCAGCGCGCAGGACGCTTCGCTCGGCGCGCACGCGCTCGCGGTCATGGCGGGTCCAGAGATGCTGCCGGCGGAGGTGTTCACCGAAGCGCATCGCGCCCGCGTTCTGGGAGCCTAAGGGATGCCGCTCGATATTCCCGCTTTCAACGCGGCTTGGCTCAAGGCATGGACCGACAAGGACGTGCCGCGCCTGCTCGATTTCTACACCGATGACCTGATCTACAAGGATCCGCAGACCGCCGGCGGAATAGTGGGCCGCGCCGCGCTTGAGGCGTATCTCACCGGACTCTTCGCGGCGACGCCGCCGATGACCTACACGCCGGAGGAAACCTGGACGATCGAGGGCGGGTTTTGCGGGCGATGGTATTGCGATTTCAAGGGCGACGCGCCCGGCCGCCTGCGGGGGTTCGATCTGTGCCTCATGCGCGGCGACAAGATCGCCCATAACGAGGTCTATGTGCATCAGATGCCGCCCGCATGACATCGACCGTCGCGATCTTGCCGCCATCGGACATCGATGCGCGATGGCTCACCGACGTGCTGCAGATGAACGGCGTGGACGCCGTCGTCGGCGCCGTCGAGAAGAAGAATGTCGGCACCGGCCAGATCGGCGAGAGCGTGCGCTTCAAGCTCTCCTATGCGCGCGACGCGGATGGCGCGCCGCGCTCGATCGTGGGCAAATTTCCCTCGCCAGGCGAGACCAGCCGGGCGACGGGCCGCATGCTCGGCAATTATTGGCGCGAGGTGCGCTTCTACCAGAAGCTCGCGCCGCGCGCGCTGATCTCACTGCCGCGCTGCTGGTACACGGAGATCGACGAAGCGAGCCACGATTTCGTTCTGATCATGGAGGATCTGGCGCCCGCCGCGCAGGGCGATCAGCTCAAGGGCGTCACGCTCGATCAAGCGCGCCTCGTGATGGAAGAGGCGGCCAAGCTGCACGCGTCGTTCTGGGAGAATGAGGAGCTCGATACCTATCCATGGGTGAGCAATTCAAAGGCCGCGCTCGCCGCTGGCCCTGGCGCCATCGGGCCGGAAATGATCATGGGCGCATGGGGCATGTTCAAGCAGCGCTATGAAGGACGGCTGAAACCGGAATGGATCGAAGTGGGCGATACATATGCGCAGCGCTTCGAGAAGACCGCCGCTTTGCATCAAGGGCCGCGCTGCCTCGCGCATCTTGATTTCCGTCCGGACAATATGATGTTCGCGAGCGCCGCAGGCGGCAAGCCGTTCACGATGTTGGATTGGCAGAGCTTCGCCTTCGGCTGCGGCGCAATTGATGTGGCGTATTTTCTCGCCGGCGCAATCAGCAAGGAGGAGCGGCGCGCTCACGAGCCGGCGCTGCTCGCGCATTATCACGGCACGCTGACGGGCCTGGGCGTCAAGGGCTACGACTTCGCCGCCTTCATGGACGATTATCGCACTGGCGCGTTCCAGCTCTTCGTCACCGCCTATTTCGCCGCCGTTTTCGTCAATCAGACGGAACGCGGAGACGAGATGTTCCTGGCCATGATCCGCGGAGCCGTGGATCATATTCAGGATCACGGCGCTCTGGATCGATTGATTTAATCCTCCCTCGCATCGCGGGGGAGGAATCACGCCTCAGACGTCCGCGTACGTCGCCGCGCGCTTCTGCATCGAGGACATGACCGCCTCGACCTGATTGGGCGAACCGATCAGCGCGCCTTGTTCTTCCGATTCATGGCGCAGGATCGTGTGCTGGTCGGCGCCGGAGGCGGCGAGATTGAGCAGGCGCTTGCCGGCGCGGATCGCGTGCGGGTTCTTGCCGGCGATGTCCGCCGCCCAAGCCAGCGCCTCGCCGCGCGGGTCGGCGGTCACGCGCGTGGCGACGCCGAGCCCATAGGCCTCCTCGCCGGTGAAGATGCGGCCCGAGAAGGTGAGTTCGCGGGCGATGTCATCGCGCATGATGCCGCGCATCAGCACAAGGCCCGCCATGTCCGGCACGAGGCCCCATTTGATCTCGAGGACGGCGAGCTTCGCGTCCGGCGCGATGAAGCGCATGTCCGCGCCCAACATGAGCTGGAAGCCGCCGCCGAAGGCGACGCCATGCACGGCCGCAACAACGGGCACGGGGATTTCGCGCCAAACCATCGCGACCTGCTGGGCGTGATTGGCGCCGCCCGGCGTGCGCTGCACATTGGTGAGATCGCCGCCGCCCTTGCGTTCGCCCGACGCCATCTGGCCGAAATTGCTCATGTCGAGACCGGCGCAGAAGGCCCGCCCTTCGCCCGACAGCACGACCGCGCGGACCGCGCGCTCCTCCTTGAGCCGCTCGCCCGTCTCCACCAGCGCCTTGAACATGGCCGGATCGAGCGCGTTCATCTTGTCCGCGCGCACGAGCCGCACATCGGCGACGCCGTTCTTGATCTCAACTTGGACCCGATCGTTCATCGCGATGCCTCCTTCGTCGCGCCCACCTTGACGCCGCGAGACGTGTTTGCAGGGCGCATTGAAACGCGGAATAGTGCGCAAACAAGAGGAAACGCAAGGGAGGAAGCGGATGGCGGGTCTGTGCGAGGGCCGCGTGGCGATCGTCACCGGCGGTGGGCGCGGCATTGGCCGGGAATATTGCCTGATGCTGGCCGAAGAGGGCGCGAAGGTCGTCGTCAACGATCTGGGCGGTTCGCCTGACGGCACGGGCGCGGATTTGACGCCAGCGCAGCAAGTGGTCGAGGAGATCAAGGCGATGGGCGGGGAGGCCGTCGCCAATGGCGCGGACGTCTCCGATTGGGCCGGCGCCAAAAGCATGATCGATCAGGCGGTGACGACCTTCGGCAAGCTCGACGTTCTCATCAACAATGCCGGCATCCTGCGCGACCGCATGCTCGTCAACATGACCGAGGCCGAATGGGACGCGGTGATCAAGGTGCACTTGAAGGGCACGTTCGCGCCCACCCATCATGCCGCCAATTATTGGCGTGACGTCAACAAGGCCACCGGCGCGCCCGTTAATGCCCGCGTGATCAATACGTCCTCCGTGTCTGGCATTTACGGCAATATCGGTCAGACCAATTATGGCGCGGCCAAGCAAGGCATCGCCGCCTTCACCATCATCGCCGCGCGCGAATTGCGCCGCTACGGGATTACAGTCAACGCCATCGCGCCGGGGGCGCTGACGCGGCTCACCGAAAATCTTGGCGGGCCAGTGACGGAGGAGCGCAAGAAAGCCTCCTCGCCGCGCTGGATCGCGCCCATCGCGGTCTGGCTCTCCAGCGTTGAATCGGAAGGCGTCACGGGGCGCATGTTCGAAGCCAGCGGCCAGATGCTCGCGGTGGCGGAAGGCTGGCATCGCGGGCCCACCGTGCCGCCCGTGGAGGATCCGAAAAAGCTTGGCCCCATCGTCGCCGATCTTGTCGCGCGCGCGCGCAAGAACGCCGGCATGGACGGCAAGGACCTCGATTGAGCATGGCCTATCTGGCCGATCATGCGCGCGCGACGCCGGACAAGCCCGCCTTCATCTCAGGCGCGACCGGCGCATGCGTCACCTATGGCCAGTTGGAAGAGCGCTCGCTGCGCGTGGCGAATTATCTCGCCGCGAACGGACTGAAGCGCGGCGACCACATCGCGATCCTGATGGAGAACAATCTCCGCTACATGGACGCGGTTTGGGCCGCGTTTCGCTCCGGCCTCTACATCACCGCGATCAATCGCTATCTGCCCGCCGAGGAGGCGGCCTATATCGTCAATGATTGCGGCGCGAAGGCGCTGATCAGTTCGCATGCGATGCGCGATCTCGCGGCCGCGCTTTCACCGCTAATTCCAGATTGCGCCATGCGCTTGATGACGGACGGCGCCATCGAGGGCTGGCTGCCCTATGAGGAGGAGTTGGCGCGCGCCTCGCCCGCGCCGCTCGCGCGCGAATGGATGGGTGAGATGATGCTCTATTCGTCCGGCACGACCGGGCGGCCAAAGGGCATCTTGCGCCCCCTGCCGGACGCGGCGCCCAGCGACGGCTTTCAAATTCGCCAGAATCTCAATCGATTCAATTTCCGTGCGCGTATGACCTATCTTTCGCCCGCGCCGCTCTATCATTCCGCGCCGCTCGCCTTCGTCACCAGCGTGCAGGCCTATGGCGGCACGGTGGTGATGATGGAGAAATTCGATCCCGCGCACGCGCTCGACCTGATCGCGCGCCACAAGGTCACGCACTCGCAATGGGTGCCGACCATGTTCGTGCGCATGCTGAAGCTGCCCAAGGAAGCGCGTTCGGGCCACGATCTGTCATCGCACGAGGTGGCGATCCATGCCGCCGCGCCCTGTCCGGTCGATGTGAAGCGGCGCATGATCGAATGGTGGGGGCCGATCCTTTACGAATATTATGCCGGCACGGAAGGCGCGGGCTCCACCTTCATCGACAGCCATGATTGGCTGAAACACCCAGGCTCGGTGGGGCGCGCCTCGGTGAGCACGCTGCACGTGTGCGACGATGACGGCAACGAATTGCCGCCGGGCGAAGCGGGCGTGATCTATTTCGAGCGCGAGGCCGTCACCTTCCAATATCACAACGATCCGGGAAAAACGCGGGCCTCGCAGCATCCCAGGCACGAGACATGGTCCACGCTTGGCGACATCGGCTATCTCGACGAAGACGGCTATCTTTACCTGACCGACCGGAAAGCCTTCATGATCATTTCCGGTGGCGTGAACATCTATCCGCAGATGATCGAGGACGTGTTCGTGCTGCATCCGAAGGTGGGCGATGTGGCGGTGTTCGGCGTGCCGGATGCGGAAATGGGCGAGGCGGTGATGGCCGTTATCGAGCCCGCCGCGGGCGTCGCGCCCAGCGAAGCGCTCGCGGCGGAGCTTATCGCCTATGGGCGTGAGAAGCTGGCGCATTACATGGCGCCGAAGAAGATCGATTTCATCGCGGAGATGCCGCGCCTGCCCACGGGCAAGCTCTATAAGCGGCTCTTGAAGGACCAATATTGGGGAAAGGCGCAAAGCCAATGAATTTCGAATTTTCAGCCGAACAGATGCAGTTGAAGGACGGCGCGCGCCGCTTCCTGGCGGATAAATGCCCGCCATCCGCCGTGCGCAAAATCCTGGAGAGCGACGCCTCCTACGATAAGGCGCTTTTTCGGGGCCTTGCCGAGATGGGCTATCTGGGCGCGGCGATTCCGGAAGAATATGGCGGGCTGGGCCTTGGCTATTTGGAGCTCTGCGTGATCGCGGAAGAGCTCGGCCGCGCGCTCGCGCCCGTGCCGGTTTCATCGTCGATTTTCCTCGTCGCTGAGATTCTCAAGGCGGCCGGGAGCGACGCGCAAAAGAAAGCATGGCTGCCGAAGCTCGCGGCGGGCGAGATCATCGGCGCGCTCGCGGCGGCCGAAGGCGTCGGCGCCGTACGGCCCGCGAAGGTGCAAGCCAGCGTCTCGGGCGGCGCGCTCTCGGGTGAGAAGAGCCCAGTGCTCGACGGCGACATCGCCGATATCGCCATCGTGCTGGCGCGCTCGGCCCCCGGCAAGGATGCGCGCGGGCTTTCGCTCTATCTCGTGGATCTCCAAGGCGCGGGCGTCGCGCGCGAGAAGCTGGAGACGATCGATCCCACGCGCGGCCAAGCCAAGATCGCCTTCAATGGCGTCAAGGCCGAGCTGATCGGCGAACAGGGCGAGGGCTGGCGCCTTTATGAAGAGGCGCTCGATCGCGCGGCGATCCTTACCGGCTTCGAACAGATCGGCGGCGCCGACCGCGCGCTGGAAATGGCGCGCGATTACGCGCTTCAGCGATTCGCCTTCGGCCGGCCGATCGGCTCGTTCCAGGCGATCAAGCACATGCTGGCGGACATGTACGTGTCCGCCACGCTCGCCCGCTCGAACGGCTATTTCGGCGCCTATGCGCTCTCCAGCGGCGCGGCCGATCTGCCCGAAGCGGCGGCCACCGTGCGTGTCAGCGCCACCAAGGCGTTTCAGCATTGCGCCAAGAACAACATCCAGGTCCATGGCGGCATGGGCTTCACCTGGGCGTTCGACTGCCATCTCTTCTATCGCCGCTCAAATCTGCTCGCGCTCACGCTGGGCGGACAAAATGAGTGGGAAGACAAATTGATCGATCGGCTGCGCGCGAAGAACGCGGCCTAGAGCAAGCATTCGAGGAGCATCAGATGAATTTCGACGATACGCCCGAGGAAGCCGCGTTCCGCGCCGAGGCGCGCGCCTGGATCGACGCCAACGCGCCCAAGCATCTTCTTCCCTATTTGCAGAAGGCCGGCTTCGGCGGCGTCGATATGGGCGGGCTCGATCCGCTGCAGGAAGCCAAGAAGTGGCAGAAGAAGAAATACGAGGCCGGCTGGGCCTGTCTGCACTGGCCGAAGGAATATGGCGGTCGCGGCGCCTCGCCGATCGAGCGCGTGATCTGGGGCCAGGAAGAGGGCCCCTATGGCGTGCTCTCCGGCTCCTTCATCATCGGCCATGGCATGTGCGGCCCCACCGTCATGGCCTGGGCCGATGAGGAGGCCAAGCGCACGCTGCTGCCGAAGCTCGCATCCGGCGAGGAAATTTGGTGCCAGCTCTTTTCAGAGCCCGCCGGGGGCTCCGATCTCGCGGGTCTGCGCACGCGCGCGGAAAAGGATGGCGATGATTGGATCATCAACGGCCAGAAGATCTGGACCAGCGGCGCGCATTATTCGCAATGGGGCATCCTCATCACGCGCACCGATCCCAATGTGCCCAAGCACAAGGGGCTCACCATGTTCTATCTGCGCATGGACACGCCCGGCGTGAAGATCGTGCCGATCAAGCAGGCGAACGGCCAATCGGGTTTCAACGAAGTCTATTTCGACAATGTGCGCATTCCCGATAAGCAGCGGCTCGGCCCGGTGAACGAGGGCTGGAAGGTTTCGCTCACCACGCTGATGAATGAGCGCCTGTCCATCGGTTCGGGCATGAGCGCGGGCTTCCCGGAAATCTTCCAATTCTGCCAGGAGCTCGAATTGGACAATGGGCCGGCGATCAATGATCGTGCGGTGCGCGCCAAGCTCGCCGATTGGGCGGTGCGTCAGAGCGGCCTCAAATATACCGGCATGCGCGCCATCTCGGCGTTATCGCGCGGCGAGACGCCGGGACCGGAAAACTCCATCGGCAAGCTCGTGGCGGGATCCACCTTGCAAGAGATCGCGATGTTCGCGCTCGATCTGCAGGGCCAAGCCGGCGCCGTCAGCGATCCAAAGCTCGCCGCGATGACCGCGCGGTTCCAGCAGCAGCTGATGCGTTCGCCCGCCACGCGCGTGGAGGGCGGCACGGATGAGATTCTGCGCAACATTATCGCGGAGCGCGTGCTCGGCCTGCCGGAAGACATGCGCGCGGACAAAGGCGTGCCGTTCAACAAAATCCCAACCGCTTGAGCGAGGATGCCATGCCCGCGCCCTATCAGACATTGCTCATCGAGAAGGACGGTTCCGTCGATTGGGTGACGCTCAATCGCCCCGATGCGTTGAACACGCTCAACACGCAATTGGTCGATGATCTCCTGGACTACTTCCAGGCGCTCTATTTCGATCGCAAAACGCGCATCGTCGTGTTGCGCGGCGCCGGGCGCGCCTTCTGCGCAGGGCTCGACATCAAGGAAAGCGTGGGCGCGCGTCCGGAGAACGCGCCGCGCGGGCCGGCGGCGGGCTTGCTCGGGCAGCGGCGGATTTCCGAAATCGTGATGCGCATGCGCCGATGCCAGCAGCCGATCATTTCGCTCGTTCATGGGCCGGCCTGCGGCGGCGGCTTCGCGCTCGCGCTCGCGTCGGACATTCGCATCGCCGGCGAAAGCGCGCGCATGAATGCGGCCTTCATCCGCATCGGCCTTTCGGCGTGCGATATCGGCATGTCGTATTTTCTGCCGCGTCTCGTCGGCGTGTCGGTGGCGTCCGAGCTTATGCTCACGGGGCGCTTCATTCACGCCGACCGCGCCTTGCGCGTGGGCCTTGTGTCAGAGGTCGTTCCGGATGCGCAGCTCGCGGAAGCCGCCAAGCCCTATTTGGAAGAGATGCTCACCACATCCCCGCTTGGTCTGCGGCTCACCAAGGAATGCCTCAATTTCTCGGTGGATGCGCCCAGCCTGGAATCGGCGGTGGCGATGGAGGATCGCAATCAGATTCTCACCTCGCAAACCAGCGACGTGCGTGAAGGCATGACGGCGTTTCTGCAAAAGCGTCCGCCGAATTATCAGGACGCCTAGAACCAGCCGCGGCCGAACGGAACGACGCGATTGGCGCTGTCGTGGCCAATATCGGCGCGCCCAAGATAAGGAATGCTCGCGCGGGCGCACCAATCCCGCGCGATCTCTTCCTCCGTGCGTTCAAACGGGATCACGTTTTCCGGAATGTTGGAGCACCGGCCGAGCTTGACGCCCGCGATGCGTTTCACGCCGGCATTTGACAGGATTTGGCAAAACATGCGGTCGATCCGATAGAGGTGCTCGCCGATCTCTTCCAGCATCAAGACGTGGCCGGTCATGTCCGGCTGCCAAGGCGTGCCGACGGCGTGACTGAGGATGGACAGATTATAGGCGATCGCGGGATGCGTTTCGGTAAGCACGCTCGGTTCGATCGCATCGCGCGCGCGCTGGACGAGAAAGGCGAGGCCGCGCCGCACGGCGTCGCCGCCGCCATCCTCGCGGATGACATCGACCGGCATCGGCCCATGCGCGATGCGCGGGAAGCCGCGTCGATAAAGGGCGCCCAAAAGGCTGCCCGCGTCGGAATAGCCCATATAGATTTTGCCGCGCGCGGCGTCGGCGAGCTTTGGCACGATCGCCTCAACGAGGCGGCACGAGCCGTAGCCGCCGCGCGCGAACCAGAGCGCGCCATAGGCCGGATCGTTGGCGATCTCCAAAAAAGCGGCGGCGCGCGCCTCGTCGTCGCCAGCGAAATGGCCGTGGCTCAAGAAGCATTGCGGATGAATGTAAAGCTCGATCGCCGGGTCGAACGCCGCCGCGATGGCGGTGACGCGCGCGGCGATGTCCGCATCGATCCGCACGCCGGGCGCGACTAATCCGATCCGCATGGGCGTCCCTGTTGTCAGCCTATACGGGCACACATAACGTGCGCCGATGGATGCAGCGAGGCCCTATTTCTTTTGCGGCGTGGGCGGCAGCGGCATGCTGCCGCTCGCCTTGATTTTGCGGGGCCGAGGCGCCGTCGTTGCGGGTTCGGATCGATCGCTGGATCAGGGCCGCCTGGCGCAGAAATTCTCTTTCCTGGAGGCGGCGGGCGTTCGCCTTTATCCGCAGGACGGCAGCGGGCTCGTCTCCGCCGATCAAATTCTGATCGTCTCCGCCGCGATCGAAGAGACCGTGCCGGATCTGGTGGCCGCGCGGCGGCTCGGCGCGACTGTTATGACACGCGCCGATCTTCTGGCGGCGCTGTTCAATGAAGCGCGAACGCCCATCGCCGTGGGCGGCACGAGCGGAAAATCCACCACCACCGCCATGATCGCCTGGATTCTGCATCGCGCGGGACGCGATCCCACCGTGATGAACGGCGCGGTGATGAAGAATTTCGTGCGCGACGATGCACTGTTCGCAAGCGCGCTGGTGGGGCGCGGGGCGGACTTCGTCAGCGAGGTGGATGAGAGCGACGGCTCCATCGCCAAATATCGCCCGCGCATCGCCATATTGAACAATATCGCGCTCGATCACAAAAGCATGGACGAATTGCGCGGCTTGTTTAGCGCGTTCGCGGCGAAGGCCGAAACGGCCGTGATCAATGTGGACAATGATGAAACAGCCGCGATCGCGGCGGCGCTCCCGCGCGAAAAGGTCGTGACATTCTCACTTACCGCGCCGCACGCGGATGTGCGCGCCGGCCCGCTCACTTTGCGGGCGGACGGCGTATCTTGCATTGTGGAGGCGAATGGCGCGGCCGCGCGGCTCGATCTGAAAATACCCGGCGCGCACAATGTCGCCAACGCGCTCGCCGCCTTGGCCGCGGCGCGCGCGGTCGGCGTTTCGCTGGAGGAGGGATGCGCCGCGCTCGGCGCGTTCGCCGGCGTCAAGCGCAGGCTCGATCTTGTCGGCGCGTCGAACGGAATCGTCGTGATCGACGATTTCGCCCACAATCCCGATAAGATCACCGCGACGCTGCGGACCTTGCGCGCTTTTGAAGGCCGCTTGCTCTTGATGTTCCAGCCGCACGGCTTTGGCCCGCTCAAGCTCATGCGCGGCCAATTCATCCAAACGTTCGCGCGCGAAATGGGCGCGGAGGATCGGCTCTACATGCCCGAGCCGGTTTATTTCGGCGGCACGGTCGATCGCAGCGTTTCAAGCGCAGATATCGTGGCCGGCGTGCGCGCGGCCGGACGAATTGCGCAGGCGCTTCCCGATCGCGCCGCGTGCGGCGAGGCGATCCTCGGGGAAGCGCGCGCGGGAGACCGCATTGTGGTGATGGGCGCGCGAGACGATACGCTCTCCGTTTTCGCCGAAGAGCTTTTGGCGAAGATCAGCGCCCGGTGAAGCGCGGCGCGCGCTTTTCCAGGAAACTCGCCACGCCCTCCTTGTGATCCTCCGTCTCCATGAGGCGGCGAATCGTCTGTATCGCCCAGGCGCCGATTTCGCGCGGATCGCCATAGGCGGTGCGGCGGAGGCCATCCTTCATGTAGCGCAGCGCGAGCGGCGGATTGGCGGCGATCCGCGCGGCGAGCGCGTGCGCCTCGCGCATCAAGTCGCCATGCGCCACGACATTGCGCACAAGCCCAATGCGTTCAGCTTCGCGCGCGTCGATCACGTCGCCAGTGAAGAGAAGTTCCGCCGCCTTGGCCGGCCCGACAATGGCCGGGAGGCGGTAGAAGCCGCCCACATCGCACACTAGGCCGCGCTTGATGAAAAGTTCGGCGAACTTCGCCTGCTCCGACGCGATGCGGATATCGGCGTAAAGCGCCAGCTCCATGCCCCAGCCGACCGCCGCGCCATTGATCGCCGCAATCATCGGCTTTTCGCATTCAAGCGCGGCGAGCGCCGCCGGCGTGATGTGATGGCGTACGATTGCTTGGCTCGGCGTGCGCGACACCGCCTTTGGCCCCGCCATGATCTCCAGCACGTCGTCGCCAGAGCAGAAGGCGGGGTCCGCGCCGGTGAGGATCACGCAACGCGCATCGGGATCGGCGCTGGCCCAGCGCAGGCAGGATTCCAATTCGTCATAGGCTTGATAATTCAGCGCGTTGCGCCGCTCGGGCCGGTTGAGCGTGACGGTCGCGACGTAATCCGCGCACGCATAGGTGACCAGTTTGAAATCGCGCACGCGCTCGCCCAATGTCGCCATGGCCGTCTCCTTTTCTTTGCCCGCATGCTGGCAGGACCGCGCGCGCCGTCAAGAATTCAGAACGTGTTCTTGAAATCGCGGCGCGCTTGACGGAGTCTGCGTTCAGCGGCGCGAAGACCGTTTCCGTAAGGGGAGAGCGTGCGATGAGCCATGATTGGACGTCCCTGCGCCAGGATTATGAGCGCGACGGCGTCATTCACCTGCCGGGCTTCTTCGACGCCGAGTCGCTCGGCGCCGCGCGCGCGGCCTATGAATGGAGCCTCGCCAATCCCGGCCCGGGCGCCTTGAAATTCGCGCAGGAGACGGACGCGACCTTCTATCAAGACCTCTACAATCCGCGCTGTCTTGAAGCCTATGGCGCGATGCTGCGCGCATCGCCGATCCCCGGCTTGCTCGCGAATTTGTGGGGACGCGCGCCGGTCTGGTTCATGTATGAGCAGGTTTTCTTGAAGGAAGGCGGCGAGGCGCGGCGCACGCCATGGCATCAGGATGCCTCCTACCTCGCCATCGAGGGCGCGGACGCGGCGGTCGCTTGGATCACGTTCGATCCTGTCGCCAAGGAAGATTCGCTGGAATTCATTCGCGGCTCGCATCGCGGACCGCTCTATAATGGATCGCGGTTCGAATTGGGCGACGACACCGCCCCGCTGCATCCGCATTCAACTCTGCCCAAGCTGCCGGATATCGAGGCGGCGCGTGATGAATGGGATATTCTGTCATGGCCGGTGGAGCCCGGCGATCTTGTCCTCTTCCATATGAACACGATGCATGGCGGCGCGCCCACCCATGCCGGCAAGCGGCGACGCACCTTAACGCTGCGCTTCTTCGGCGAAGACGCATTCTACGCCGCGCGCGACGGCCGCGCCGGTCCCGTGGCGCCCGGATTTCATGAGCGCATGAAGCCCGGCGATCGGTTTCGCGATCCCGCCTTCCTGCAATTGCGAGGCTGAGCATGAGCGAGTTCCAGACCATCGACGCGGGTGAGGTCCGCTTGCGCGCCAAGATCGCGGGGCAGGGGCCGCTGGTGATCATGGTCCATGGCTTTCCGGAAAGCTGGTATTCCTGGCGCCACCAGATCGGGCCCGTGGCGGCGGCGGGCTTCAAGGTTTGCGCCATCGATGTGCGCGGCTATGGCGGCTCGGATAAGCCAAAGCGCGTCGAGGATTACGCCATGCAGCGCATGATCGGCGACATCATCGGCGTGGCTGACGTCCTTCAGCCCGAAGCGCCCGTAATCCTCATCGGCCACGATTGGGGCGCGCCGATGGTGTGGAACACCGCGCTCACGCGTCCCGATCGGATCGCGGCGGTGTGCGCGATGTCGGTGATCTTCGCGGGCGTGCCGGCGGCCTCCTTCGACGTCTTCATCAAGGAGATGTTCGATTCAAAGAACCGCTTTTTCTACCAATCCTATTTTCGCGATGTCGGCCGGGCGGAAGCGGTGTTCGACGCGAACCCGCGCGCTTTCCTGCGCGCGTTCTTGTTCGCCATATCGGGCGAGGCGAGGCCCGATTCCTGGCCACGCCGGGCGACGGCGTCCGATGCGTTGCTTGACGTGCTGGGACCGCCGGGCGAGATGCCGTGGCTGAGCGAAGCCGATCTCGACTATTATGAAAACGAGTTCAAGCAATCGGGCTTTTTCGGGCCGCTCAGCCGCTACCGCAATCACACGCGCGATTGGGAATTCCTGCAGGCGTTTAAGGATCGCAAAATCCATCAGCCGGCGCTGTTCATCGCTGGCGACAAGGATCCCGCCTACAACATGTTCGGCGTGATGGATGATCCCGTTGCGGTGATGCGCGCGGCGGTTCCAAATCTTGAGGACGCCCACGTCTTGCCCGGCTGCGGACATTGGACGCAGCAGGAGCGCCCCGTCGAGGTCAACGCCGCGCTCCTGCCTTGGCTGCAAAGCCTCAAGGGCCGCGTCGTCTAGCGCCGCACCGGCCGGCAGGCCTGCGGCAATGTAACAACGCCAAGAAGCAGCGAAGAGCCTGTCGCGCCCGAAAGGACGCACAGCGACGACGTCGTGGTTTGCGTGCTCTGTGCATGGGCCGGCGCCGCGAATAGGCAGAATGCGGCGGCGAGTGCGGCGATCGCTTTCATGTGCTGTCCTCCAACGCCCACACGATCGCAGGGCGCCGCCGCGATGACGGTGACGTGCGTCACACGCCGCCGCGCGCCGGACGCCAAAGCGGGCCGACAAGGATCAGCAGAACCAGCACGTTGAAGCCCGCATTCGATGTGTTGCCGGAGGCGATCGAGCCGGCGCTGTCGAGCAGGAACCAGGCGAGGAAGCCGGTGACCACGCTTTTGCGGATGGCTTCGGGCGCGGCGTCATAAGCCTCGCCCGCGAGCCGCCAAATCAGCACGCCCCAGCCCAGCAAGAAGCCGCCCGTCAGCGCCGATAGAAAACGGGTATCGGCGGAGGCGTAGGTCGTCGCGCCATCGAGCGGCCAGCTCAACACATCGAGCGAGAAGCGCGCGGGCTCGATCGTCGCGGGAATCGCCCCGAGCGAAAACACCGGCCCAAAGCCGCCGACCAGCACCGCCGCGATCCGAAGCCAAAGTTTATGCATGCGTGACGACATGGCTTTCTCCTGGCCCGCCATGAAGCCGTCTTCGCGCGCCGCCGCTATTACGTCGGAGGTAAATCAGTTCGCGCCGCCGCGTTCGGCCATCTGATCGAGCGCCGCGGGCGCCAGCACGCGCAGCCCCGCGCGCGTCACATCGACGATGCCTTCCTCCCGCCATGCGGCGAGCTTGCGATTGAGCTTTTCGCGGGAGACGCCAATGCGCCGCGCCATCTCGACTTGCGTCAATTGAACGAGGCGCGCGCCGCGACCGCTTTCCTCAAGCAAGTGCTTGGCGAGTTTGGCGCCGAGATCGGAGAGCACCGCCGTCTCAATCGCCATGTCCGCCTTGCGCAAGCGCCCCGCCAGCTCCGCCGCCAACGCCATCAGCGCGGGCGGCTCCGCCTGCAGGATCTCCACGACCGCGTCGCGATTGAGCCGCAGCAGCCGGGAGCGGCGCAGGGCGGTGGCGTCGGCCGAACGCGCCCCGCCGTCGATGGTGGCCAATTCGCCGACCACGGCCCCCGCGCCGAGCGCCGCGAAGCGCACCTGCTTGCCCTCCCGCGTGGTTACGCCAATCTCGATCTCCCCCTCCAGCAGCACGTAGAGCGCATCGCCCTTATCGCCCTTGTTGAAGAGGCGTTCGCCGGGCGCGAGCTTGGTCTCCAGGCCCCGCGCCGCGAGCGATTCCCGTCCCGCCTGCGTCAGGGCGGCAAAAAGCGGGCTTTGGGCCAAAGCATTGGCCGCCAAGGATTGCATTTTGCTCATGTTCCGCACTCAAGTGCGCGTGCGGGGCGCCCGTCAAGAATTGGGCGTTGAAAAATGCCCCGCACATGGCGGCGGTGCGTGTTTCTGCTACATCGCCAACGGGGTTGCTTGGGGACCTGACATGAACGGGCCAGACGAAGAAGAGAGCAGGCCGGAAGGCGAGCGGACGGTGCGTCTGGCCTCCATCGTCTCGATTGACGTTGCGGGATTCTCCAGCATGTCCGAGCGCGATCAGAAGCGCGCCGCCCGCAACATCGAGGCGCTGCGCGCGCGCATCGACGCCGTCGCCACGCGGCACGAGGGCCGCATCTTCAATACCGCCGGCGACGGCTTCATGCTGGAATTCGCCTCGGCTGGATCGGCGCTGAGCGCCATCAACGAATTGCTCGACAACAAGCCGAAGGGCGAGCCGCCGATCCGCGTCGGCGCCCATGTCGGCGATGTCGTCGTCACCATCACCAACGATCTCCTCGGTCATGGCGTGAATGTCGCCGCGCGCCTCCAATCGCTCGCGCCGCCCGGCGCGGCGCTGGTGTCGGGCGAGTTTCGCTCCATGGCGCGCAACAGCCCGCAGGCCGCCTTCCAGTCGCGCGGTCGTCAGCCGCTGGAAAACATCGATCAGCGCGTCGCCACCTTCGCCATCATCTCCCGCAAGCAGCGGTTCCGGCGCTTGGTCGGGCGCACGGCGGCGTCCATGGCCGTGATCGCCGTCCTTGCGGTGGCGACTGTGTTCGGCGGGCCGCCCTTGCTCCGTTTCATCGACAGCCAGGATTTCTTCGCGCGCTCCGCGGATGGCTTGGCCGCCGCCGCCGTGGAGGAGCCGCCGCCCGTGTCCGCGCCAGCGCCCGCGCAAGCGGCGGCGCCTGAAACGCCGGCGCCCGCGGCGGCGGCGCCAGCCTTCTCGCCGGGCCAAACGATCAAGGATTGTCCGTCTTGCCCCGAGCTCGTGGTCGTGCCGGGCGGCGGCTTTCAGATGGGATCGCCGGCCACGGAACGCGGCCGCTTCGCGACGGAAGGCCCGCTGCGCGCGGTGACGATCCGCCCCTTCGCCGCCAGCGTCTATGAGATCACATTCCAGGAATGGGACGCCTGCTTGGCCGGCGGCGGGTGCGGGGGCTATTCGCCGCCGGATCGCGGCTGGGGCCGTGGGCGCCGCCCCGTCGTCGGTGTGTCTTGGACAGACGCGCAGGCCTATGTGCAATGGCTCAATCGTCAGACGGGATCGGGCAAGTATCGCCTGCTCACCGAGGCGGAATGGGAATATGCGGCGCGGGCCGGCTCAAGCACGCGCTACGCGATGGGCGATACGCTGGCGCGCGGGCAGGCGGCGTTCGGCGTGACCAAGACCGACGCGGTCGGCGCCTACAGCGCCAATGCGTTCGGCCTCTACGACATGCATGGCAATGTCTGGGAATGGGTCGAGGATTGCTACGCGCCATCCTACGCCGGCGCGCCGACGGATGGCTCGGCGGTGGGCGGCGCATGCGCGCAGCGGGCCTATCGCGGCGGGGGCTATGCGGACCGCGTGGACGCGCTGCGCTCGGCCAATCGCCGCCGCGCCGCGCCCGCCTTGCGGGATGCGTCGATCGGCTTTCGCGTCGCCCGAGACCTGGATCAAGCGTCCGCGCAGTGACCGCAGTCACAATGAAGCGCGTGCGCGCGGATCACGACTTCGGCCTTGAGGGTTCTTCGCCCAGAACAATGAACGGACAAGCCTGAGCGGGCGATGAACGAGACTTTTGTCCTGGCCCAAATTTCCGACATGCATGTCGGCGCGGGGCCGGCCTGCGGCGGCCGTGACGCCGCGCAAGGTTTGGCCGACGCGCTGGCGCTGGTGCGCACGCTCAAGCCGGACGCCATCATCGCCACAGGCGATCTCGTCAACGACGCCAAGGCGCACGAATATGAGAGATTGGCGGCCCTCTTGGCGGATGCGCCCGCGCCGCTCTATCTCGTGCCAGGCAATCATGACGACGCCGCGCTGATCCGTACGCACTTTCCCGCGCACGCTTATCTGCCGCCCGATGGGCCGCTCTCCTATACGATTGAAGAGCATGCGGTGCGGATCGTTGCGTTGGACGACACGATCCTCGGCGAGGTCGCCGGCTATTTCGATGAAGCGCACGCGCGTTGGCTTGACGCGGCCCTGGCCGCCGCGCCCGATCGGCCGACCATCCTCGCGCTTCATCATCCGCCGTTCGCGTCGCACGATCTCTTGTTCGATACGATGGGCCTCAAGCGCGCGGACCTTCTGCGCGCCGTGGTCGCGCGCCATCCTCAAGTGATCCGCATCGTATGCGGCCACCATCATCGCATGATTGTCGGCGCGCTCGCCCATGCGCCCGTGATCGTCGCACCGTCGACAGCCTGGACCTATTCGCTGGCGCTGCGGGAAGAGGACGAGGTCGCGCGCCGCACGCCGGAGCCGTGCGGCGTGCTCTTGCATGTGTGGCGTCCCGGTCAGGGTCTCGCCACCCATTTCTTTGAAAGTTGAAGGCTAAGGCGACGGCGCCGTTTGCATTGGGCGCCGCTTTTCTAGGCTCAAACCTTGGTCCGGCGGCTCATCCCGCCTGGGCAGAGGGCGCCGTGCGCGGCCCGTGACATTTTTCGCTCGCGCGCGGGGTGGGCGCGGCGGAGCTCGGGGGCGCATGACGCGCGAGAATTTGATCGGCGCTTACCTCGCCGATCTCCATGAGAGCCTGCGTCCAATCGCGGACGGGGCGGTCGCCACGTACATTCCGGAATTGGCGAAGGCCGATCCCAATTGGTTCGGGCTTGCCATCGCCACGGTCGACGGCCAGCTCTATGTCGCCGGCGATGTTGATGTCCCGTTCACGATCCAGTCCGTCTCCAAGCCCTTCCTCTATGGGCATGCATTGGAAACTCTGGGCCGGGCCCAGGTGCTGAAACATGTGGGCGTTGAGCCCACGGGCGAGGCGTTCAATTCCACCGTACTCGATGAAGAGAACAATCGGCCTTACAATCCGATGGTGAATGCGGGCGCGATCGCCGTGTCCGCGCTCGTGCCCGGCGCGGATTATTCGGCGAAGCGCCGCGCAGTGCTCGATCTGTTTTCGCGTTACGCGGGGCGCGAGCTCTCGATCGACGAAACCGTTTTTCAGTCCGAGCGCGACACCGGCGACCGCAATCGCGCCATCGCCGCCTTGATGCGCCAAGCGGCGATGATGGACGGAGATAGCGACGAGATTCTGGATCTCTATTTCAGCCAATGCTCCGTGCTGGTTACGTGCCGGGACCTCGCGCTTATGGCCGCGTCGCTGGCCAAGGATGGCGTCCATCCCATTACCGGCGTCCGCACGCTCGATGCGCGCTACGTGCATGACGTGCTGACCGTGATGAATTCGTGCGGCATGTATAATTACGCCGGACAATGGTCCTACGAGGTCGGCATCCCTGCGAAGAGCGGCGTTTCAGGGTCGATCGCGGCGATCATTCCTGGCCAGGCGGGAATCGCGGCTTTTTCGCCGCGGCTCGACGCGGTGGGCAATAGCGTGCGCGGCATCGCCGCCTGTAAGCGCATCGCCGAGGATTTCGGCCTTCACGTATTCAAGAATGCGCCGCGCGGCGCGGAGGTGATCCGGCGGGAATTGCGCGGCGGCGCCATTCGCTCCAAGCGCACGCGCACGCCGCGCGCGCTCGAAGCGCTTGAGGCGCGCGGCGATCGAATCTGCGTGCTGGAGGCGCAAGGCGCTCTCTTTTTCGCTTCGGCTGAGAAGCTGCTGCGCCGGGCGGTCGAAACCTTGGACGGCGCGCAATTCATCATTCTTGATTTACGCCGCGTCGTCAGCGCCGATGCTGCGGCGAGCGCGCTTGTGCGGCGTTTCGCGGAGCGATGCCACGCGCGCGGCGTGCGTCTCCTGTTCGCCCACCTCGCCGATGCGCCAGGTCTTGAAAATCTGCGCCGCGCGCTGAAGGCCGATCTCGAAGCCGGCCATGTGCAATCGCTCTCCGATCGGGACTCGGCGCTTGAATGGTGCGAGGATCAGCTTCTCGAAATCGATGGCGCGCAAGGTCAAGCCGGCAGTTTGGCGCTCGACGAGACGGACATTTTTCGCGGCCTTTCGCGCGGCCTGATGAAGGAGCTGGAGAAGCTGGCGGAGCGCCGCGCCTTCGAAGCCGGCGATCTCATTTTGCGCGAGGGCGAGGCCGCCGAGCATTTTCTCGTTGTGCTGCGCGGCGCCGCGAGCGTGCGTCTGCGCCTGGAGGGAGGGCGCTCCGTTCGCTTAGCGACGATCGGTCCAGGATCGTCGATCGGCGAAATGGCCTTGTTCGACGGCGGCGTGCGCTCCGCCGACGTGGTCGCGGACGAGGCGACGATTTGCGTCGCCTTCGGCATCGCCGCGCTGCGCCAGCTTGGCCGGCGCAAGCCCGATCTTCTGACCGGCATCTACGCGAATTTGACGCGTGACATCGCCGAGCGCTTGCGCGCCGCCAATCGTGAGATCCGCGCGCTGGAGGAATAGCGCGTCACGGCCCGACATAGGCCGCGCGAGGGCGGATCATGCGTCCGCTTTCGCGCTGCTCCATGGCATGGGCGAGCCAGCCGGCCATGCGCGCGGCGGCGAAGAGCGTGAACGGCGCATCGCGCGGAAGATCGAGTTCGATGGTCAGCGCCGCGACCGCGAGGTCGATATTGGCCGGTGCGCCAAGCGCGGCTTCGGCGGCTTGGATGGCGCTCGCCAACGCCGGTCGCGGCTGAAGCGCGGCGAGGAGCGCTGCGGCGCGCGGATCGCCACCGGGATACAGCGCGTGTCCGACGGGCAGGTGCTCGCCCCGCGCCAGCGCTTCGTTGAGCGCGACGCTCGCGCCCACGCTCAGCGCGCGCTCCAGATAGGCGATCGCCCGCGCGCTCGCCTCGCCATGCAGCGGCCCGGTCAAGGTCGCGTAGCCGGCGAGCGCGGCGGCGGCGAGCGATGCGCCGGTGGATGCGGCGACGCGCGCGGCGAATGTCGATGGGTTGAGTTCGTGATCGGCCATCAGCACCAGCATGCGCCGCACGAGCTCCGTGCGCTTGCGCGAGAGCGCCCACGCCGCGCCGAGCCGCGCATGCACGGGCTCTGGCCCCGGATTGCCGGAAAGCGCATCGCCCATGCCGCAGAGCAGCGTGTACGCCTCCTCCGCCAGCGCGCTGCGCACGCGCCCGAAGGATGGCGCGTCCTCGCTGGCCCGGCGAGAGAGAAAGGAAAGCCCGCGCGCCTTTGGCGTCGCGCCCGTCATGCGCGCGAGGGGCCCACGACGTGGGCGCCAATCTTTTGGCTGATCCCACAGGAGGCGCGCCGCTTCTTCGAGCGTCGCTGTCTCCGCCAACTCCACCGCGTTCACGCCGCGATAGATGAGCTGGCCCTCGCGGACGGTGGTGATCGCGCTTTCAAGCACCGGCTCGCCCCATTGGATCGCGCGATGCGCGATCTCGACGCGTGAGCGGCCGGCGCGGCGTCGGGCAAGCAATTGGTCGATGTCGGCGCGCGCATAAAGGCTGGCGCGGGGATCTTGCGGCGCGGGGCGCGAGGCGACGAGGCCCCGGCTCACATAGGCGTAGAGCGTTTGGCGGCGAACGCCCAAGAGCTCAAGCGCCTCTCCCACGTCGAGCCAGGCCCGGGTCTTCATAGATTGATTGTCTTGATCAAGATTGACGACATGATCCAACATGCTGCTATGCGGGCCGACTGGCAAGGAGGCGCGCATGCAGAACAATCGCTTCGACGCGGGTTTGGAAAATGTCGTCGCCGCCGAAACGCGGCTGTCGGACGTGGATGGCCCCGGCGGGCGCCTCGTCATTCGCGGCTATCCGGTCGAGGAATTGGCGCTCCATGCGCGGTTCGAGGAGGCGCTCGCCCTGTTGTGGCAGGGCCTCTTCTCCGAACCCGTCGATGCAAGGTCGGCCTTTCAAGCGCTGGGCGAGGCCAGGGCTCTCGCCTTCGCGCGCTTTGCGGGTTTTTCATCCCCGGCGAGCCTTGACGATGTCAGCGCCTTCCGCGCGCGGCTCGCCTTGCTCGACGATGGCGAAACGCTCGCGCACGCCTATCAGGTCGTCGCCGCCGGCTTCGTCGCGGCGGCGGCGACCATACGCGCCGCGCGCGGCGCGGCGCCCGTCGCGCCCGATCCCGCGCTCTCCTGCGTGGCGGACTTTCTGCGCATGGTGCGGGGCGCGCCGGCGTCGCAGCGCGAGATCGAGGCGTTGGAAGCCTATCTCGTCACGGTTTGCGATCACGGTCTCAACGCCTCCACGTTCGCGTCCCGCGTCACGGCCTCCACGCGCGCCGGCTTGATCTCGTCGGTGCTGGCCGGCGTGAGCGCGCTCAAGGGCCCGTTGCACGGCGGCGCGCCTGGGCCGGTGCTCGACATGCTCGATGCGATCGGCGCGCCCGAGAACGCGCAGGCCTGGATCGACGACGCGCTGGCGCGGGGCGAGCGCCTGATGGGGTTTGGGCATCGCATCTATCGCGCCCGCGATCCTCGCGCCGACGCCTTGAAGACGGCGCTCGCGCGGCTCGGCCAGGGCGGCGCGCGCCTGGCGCTTGCGGAGGCGATCGAGCAGGTGGCGCTGGCGCGTTTGCGCGCGCTGCGGCCGGGGCGTCCGCTTGAGATCAATGTCGAATTCTACACGGCCGTTCTGTTGGACGCGCTCGATCTGCCGCGCACCGCGTTCACGTGCCTCTTCGCCTGCGGGCGCAGCCTTGGCTGGGTCGCGCATGCGCGCGAGCAGGTGTTGACCAATCGCCTGGTGCGTCCGCGCTCAACTTATGTGGGCCCGGCGCCGAGCGTGAACGCCGCCGCTTAGACTTGTCCAGCGGGCTCGGCGATGACTTCCGCTTCGACACGCGGCGGCGGCGCCTGTGTCGGCGCCGGCGGCAGCGCGAGCACGGAACCTTGTCCGGCGTCGCGCGCGCCGCGCTCCATGCGTGGATGGATCAATTGTCCGGCGTCTCCATAGACATAGACAAGGCGCGCCCAATCGGCGTCGTCATAGAGGAAAGCGGGGCCTTCCGGATCGAGATCGGACCAGTCCGGCTCCCGCGGCGCGGCGGCGGCCTGATTGAGCCAGGTGCGCGCGGCGTTGTCGTCGCCGCGCCCGCGCGCGACCGCCGCGAACAGCGCGCAAATGCGTGAGGAGGGAAATTCGCGGTAGGCGTCGTCGAGTGCGGTTTGGGCCGCGCCCCAATCGCCGCGCTCGGCGGCGAGTTCGGCGGCGACGATGCGGCTTTCGCGATGATCGCGGCGCCGCTCGATCAAGGCGGCCATGCGTTGCGCGCGGCTTTCGCGGCTCTCGCCGGATTTGAGATCGCGATACGCATGCGCGATGGCGGGATGGGGCGCGTTCTCCCAGGCTTCTTCAAGGATCGCGGCGGCGCGTTCTTCCTTGCCCTCGGCCACCAGCAATCGCGCCGCGACCGACGCGGCCGGCGCGAAGCCCGGCGCGGTGCGGAACGCCTTCTGCGCCATGTCGGCGGCTTTGTCAGGCCGGCGCTCGCGCTCGGCCTTCGCGGCGGCGGCGGTCATCAGCACCGCGCGCCGGCGCTTGGCGACGCGGTCTTCGATGAGCTTGCGTTTTTCGCCGGCTTCGAGCGCATCGAGCGCGCCCTCCCAATCGCCGGCCTGCACCTTGAGTTCGAACAGCGATTGGAACGGCCAGGAGGCGGTCTTCGAGGAGCGCAGCGCCGCTTCCGCATGGCTCATGGCCGACGTGCGATCGCCGCGCTTCAGCGCCGCCGTCAGCAATCCCTTGCGGCCGAGAAGCTCGGTGTCCTCGTTCTGCAGCATGCCCGAATAGGCGCGCTCGGCGGCGGGAAAATCGCCCGCCACTTCGGCGGCGCGCGCTTGCAAGAGCGTGGCGAGACGCGGCTCGTCGATCAGATCCTGCGCCTTGTCGG
The DNA here is from genome assembly GCA_964563395.1 of uncultured Caulobacteraceae bacterium. GTDB lineage: Bacteria > Pseudomonadota > Alphaproteobacteria > Caulobacterales > Aquidulcibacteraceae > JBEVOS01. The sequence continues at coordinate 9,727 of CAZLWK010000006.1, read as the reverse complement.
CTTGGCGGCGCGCCTCCTCGAATTCGCCGGCTTCGGCGGCGATGAGGCCAAGCGCCAGGGCTTCGTTGCCGCGTCGCACGCGCGATCGCTCACTGGCCTTGCCGATGCGGCCCGGCGCATCCATCAGAAACATGATCATGCGCAGCAGCGGCAGCGCGACGGCGACGACGAGGATGATCGCCAGCATCGCGAACAAGGCGGACGTGTCGATCCGCCAGCCGCCCCATTCGACGCGCACAACGCCGGGATCGCCCGCGGCCTGCCACGAGGCGAGCGCGGCCGCGACGGCGATGATCAGCAGAAAAGCCAAACGCACCATTGGATCAGCCCCTCCGCGAAAGTTCTGTGCGGATCGCGGCGAGCCGCGTGTCGATCTCCAGGCGCTTGCGCGCATCGGCGAGCCAGGGCGCGGCGACCTGCGCCGCCGGGCCGTTGAGGCGCGTCAATTCTTGGATCGCGCCGGCGAGATCGTCTGCGGCGAGCCGTCGGGAGGCGCGTTCGACCACGCCGGCGGGCGTGTCGCCTTCGCCGCTTCGGCGCACGGTCACCCATTGCGCCAGCGCGGCTTGGATGCGGCCCCAGAAGCCCGCGCCCGCCTGCGCTTGCCGCGCGGCGCGAATGATCTCGTTTTCGATGTCCGAGAAGCGATCGCGCAATTCAGTGCGCGTGGGCGCGCCGGTACGCGCGAGCGGGGCCAGCGCGGCCACGTTCGGATCGTTCGGCAGCAATGCTTGCAGCGACGCGAAGGATTGTTCGAACGGGCCGGACGACCGCGAGGCCTCGGCGGCGGCGGCGACCGCGAACGCGGCGCGCGCGGCTTCCACGGCGGTGCGTGAACTGGCTTCGATCGCGGGCAGCGTCTGTTGCATGCGCTGCACCTCGGCGGTGAGGCCGGCGATCTCGGTCGAGGATGGGATTTGCGCGAGCTGGCGTTCCATCTGCGAAAGGCTCGCGCGCATCTGGAAGAATTGCGCGGTGACGGGCGGGGCGCCGTCGACGCTGGCGGTTTCGGCGAGCGGCGTATTGATGACGCTTTCGATGCTCGCGAGCCGCCGATCGAGCGCGGTTGTGATGTCCGCCGCGGCGGCGGGCTCAGCCGTCGCCGCCGGATCGGGAACCGCTTGATCGAGCAGGGCCCGCACCTCGGGCAGCCGGGGCGCGACAGCGCCGCCCGCGGCCCCGCCGGCGGCTGCGATCACGGCCAGCGTCAGCGCCGTGCCGATGCCCACGCCCTCGGGCGGACGGCGATAGGGGCCGCGCTCCGCCGCCGGTTCGAACTCGACATCGATCGGCTCTGCGCTTCCGCGCGCGGCCGCGTCGTTCGTGTTCATGTTCTTCCCCGCCTTCCTGGGATTCTACCTCAGGGCGCCGCGTCGCGAAGTCGAGGCGCGTCAGGCGCGCCCGTTTCCGCGCCGATTCGGAAATCTAAAGGCATGGGCGGGGGCGCTCAAGCACCGGCGCCTCATTGAGCGAGCGCGGCGCTCAAAAGCGCGTCCTCGCGCGCTCTTTCGGCAACGATGATGCGCGACCAGGCGGCGTCGCGCACCGCGTCCGCCACCGCCTCGCTGATGCACACGGCGGTGAGCCTGGGCGCCGCAACCCGCGCAAAACGAAGGAAAACCTCGCCCGCCCGCGCGCTGTGGAACATGACGCGGTCAAGATCCGGCGGGTCATTCCCAAGCCGGCGCAGCAGGGCGCTGGGCAGCGCGTCGACCGGGTGCGCCTCATAGGCCACGCGCCGCTCGGCCTTGAAGCCGGCGCTCACGAGGGCCGCCGCCACGTCGCCCGCCACGTGCGCGCCAGACACGTGCACCAGGAGGCCTTTTTCCGGCCGATAGAGGCTCAGCGCCAGCGCGGTGAGCGCGCGCGAATCGCCGTCGGCGGTGGTCACGCGGCGATAGCCCAAGTCGCGCGCGGCGTTGGCGGTGGCGAGCCCAACCGTCAGCACCGGCAGGGCGGGATCGCTCGCGCCGAAGGCGCGCACGCCGTTGGCGCTGGTGAAGAGCAGCGCCTGAACGCCCTCCAAGCTGCGATCGAAGGCGGGCTTGTTTTCGATGGTGAGAAGGGGCGCCAATACCGCGGTCCCGCCCATGGAATCGATCCGCGCGGCCGTGCGCGAGGCTTCCGGTTCGGCGCGGGTGACGGCGATGCGCGGCGCGGTCATGCGCCCTGATCCTGATAGAGCGCGGCGCCGGCTTCGGCGCGGATCGAGCGGCCAAGACGGGCGCCGAGCGCGGCGGCCGCGTCCTCGCCATGGTCCGCAAGGGCAATCGTCTCTTCCCGGCGCCAGCGTTTGGCCCCGTCCGGCGTCAGAGTCTCGCCAATGAAGATGAGCGCCCCGCCGCCGGCCCGCGCGAAGGCGCCGATGGGGGTGCGGCACGACCCGTCCAGCGCCTCCAGAAAGGCGCGCTCCGCCGCCGTTTCGATGCGCGCCAGCGGATCGTCGATCTGTTCGAGCGCTTCGAGCACGGCGCTGTCGCCCGCGCGGGCGGTGACGGCCAGCGCGCCCTGACCGGCGGCGGGCGGCATCGCTTCCGGATCGAGGATGGAGCGCGCATGGTGCTCAAGGCCGAGGCGGCGCAAGCCCGCGAGCGCCAGGAAGGTGGCGTCCGCCTCGCCGTCGGCGATCTTCTTCAAACGCGTGTCCACGTTGCCGCGCAGCATCACCACTTTGAGGTCCGGCCGCGCCGCCAGAACCTGGGCTTGGCGGCGCAGGCTGGCCGTGCCGATCAAGGCGCCGATCGGCAAATCCGCAAGCGCCTCGGCCTTCTGCGAGATAAAGACGTCGCGCGGATCGACGCGCGCGGGCACCGCCGCGAGCACGATGCCGTCCGGCAGCTTGGTCGGCAGGTCCTTCATGGAATGCACGGCCAGGTCGATCCGCCGGTCGAGCAGCGCTTCGTCCAATTCCTTGGTGAAAAGGCCCTTGCCGCCGGCCTCCTGGAGGCGGCGATCCTGAATGCGGTCGCCCGTAGTGGTGATCGGCACGATCGGCAGCGAATCCGGCCCGATCCCCAGCGCCGCGGCGAGCTGATCCCGCAGCCCGCCAGTTTGGGCCAGGGAGAGCGCCGAACCGCGCGCGCCGATGCGAAACTGCATGAGAGATGGTCCTGACCCGAAGACGGCGCTAACAGGCGCCATGGCGAAGACGCAACAATGCGTAATTCTTGGGCTTGAGACCAGCTGTGATGAAACGGCGGCCGCAATCGTCGCGCTCGGTCCGGATGGGCCGCGCGTGCTCGGCGAGGTGGTGTTGAGCCAGGCGGCGGCGCACGCGCCTTATAAGGGCGTGGTGCCGGAGATCGCCGCGCGCGCGCACGTCGAGGGCTTGGACGGCTCCATCGCGCTCGCCATGCGCGAGGCGGGACTGGGCTTCGAGGATTTGGACGGCGTGGCCGCGACGGCGGGGCCAGGGCTGATCGGCGGCGTCATGGTCGGACTGCTGACCGCCAAGGCGATCGCCTTGGCGCACAATAAGCCGCTCATCGCGGTCAACCATCTGGAAGGCCACGCGCTGTCGCCGCGCCTCGCCGCGCCGCTCGATTTTCCGTATCTGCTGCTTCTGGTCTCGGGCGGCCATTGCCAGTTTCTGGCCGTCGAAGGCCTCGGCCGGTATCGCCGTCTCGGCTCCACGATCGATGACGCCTTGGGCGAGGCGTTCGACAAGACCGCCAAGCTGCTCGATCTCGGCATGCCTGGCGGGCCGGCGGTGGAGCGCCTCGCGCTAGAAGGTGATCCCCTTCGCTTCGATTTGCCTCGGCCGCTCATGGGGCGGCCGGGCTGTGATTTCTCCTTCGCCGGGCTCAAGACGGCGGTCGCGCGCGAGGTCGCGGCGCTGGGCGCGCTCGCGCCGCGCGACAAGGCGGACCTTTGTGCGGGATTTCAGACGGCCGTGCTGGATGTCGTGGCGGATCGGACCCGGCGGGCGATCGACCTTTATGAGGAGGGGACCGCCGGCGGGCGGACCTTGGTGGTCGCCGGCGGGGTGGCGGCTAACAAGGCGATCAGGGGTGTGCTCGAAGGGATCGCGGTCGAGCGGGGCTATGCCTTCGCGGCCCCGCCCCTACGCTTCTGCACGGACAATGCGGCGATGATCGCGCTGGTTGGGGCCGAACGGCTGAAGTCAGGATTCAGCGATCCGATGGATATTGCGGCGCGCCCCCGCTGGCCTTTGGACGAGGAGGGCGCCCTTATGCGCCCGACCCATAAGGCCGGGCGCAAGGGCGCTAAGGCTTAGGCGACGATCTGCGCCGCGAGCCGGACGAGCGGGACCGCCGCCGCCGCAACCAGGGCGACAGCGACGACGACGCTCAAAGCGCGGCCGATCAAGCTGCTGGTCATGGGAGCCTCCTTTCAAGACTGCGATGCTGCAGGTGCGAACATCTGCGCGAGATATAGGTCGATTGGGGTAGGGTCCAAAGCGGCAAAATGCTCAAGCAGCCATGCAAACCTGCTGCATCCAACCCCGAACTGTCACAATCCAGGCAAAAAAAGAGCGGGCGCGAAGGGGCAGTTCTTCGCGCCCGCAATATGCGCCGGCAGGGAGGCCAGCGCTCAGGGGGTCGGGCGCGCCGGGGATGGCGCCCGACGGGAACCCTTAGGCGACGACCTGCGCGGCGACCGCGAAGAGCGGGGCCGCGGCGGCGGCGACCAGAACGATGGCGGCCAGAAGGAAGCCGGCGAAGGTGGCGGGGTGCAGGTTGGTCATGTCAGTTGCTCCGTGGTGCTGATCTCGTGATCTCTATATGCCAGAACGCTGGCGGATGATCAATGAATAAATCTAGCATTATTCACTGATCACGAACTTGTGATCGAGAAGCATGCCTGGCTTAGCGTGCGGCGCGCGCGCCAGGGGTCCGGACGTGCGGAGGATCGTCGAAACGGATAGGAAGCTGCGGGGGCGCGAAAGCGCCTTAGCGGGACGAGGCGGGCGCCGGCTCTTTGCGGGCGTAAAGGCCGTTCAGCAGCAAATCCATCACCCCGGTCAGCTCGCGCTCGAGCTTCGGCAGCGTCAGCTGGGAGAAGAGCTGGGGCACGCTGAACTTCATCGTCGCGGCCTGCATCATTTCCGCGATGAAGTCTGGCTCGCCGACGGCGAACATGCCCTGATCGATGCCTTCCTGGATCAGGGCGGCGATGAAGACGCGTTCAGCCGCCAAGTTCTGATTCGAGAACAGCGGGCGCTCGCGGGATAGAACCTCCGCCACCTCGCGGATCTTGGCGTTGGTGGACAGCATTTCGAAGTTTTCGCGCATCCGCACGAAGAAGACCTCGCGCAGACGCCAGTCCACGGGCTTGTCTTTCCTGCGGGCGATCTGGGCCAAAACCGCTTGTTCTTCGGCATAATGCTTCCGCGCCATCGCCTCGGCGATGTCGATCTTGGCCTCGAAGAAGCGATAAATGTTGCCGGGCGACATGCCGCAATCGGCGGCGATCTCGGCCATGGTGGTTTTGCCATAGCCATAGTGCATGATGCGCGCGGACGCGGCCTGGAGGATACGGTCTCGTGTTGCCGTTTTGTCATCCATTTCGACCACATAAGCCCATTCCACTGAACAATCAATGAAACATTCAGCCGACACAGATTTGTCTAGGCCGATGGACAGCGTGGCCGTGGTGGGGGGCGGCGCCTGGGGGACGGCGCTGGCGCAGGTCGCGGCCCGGGCGGGCCGTTCGGTGAAGCTCTGGGCCTATGAGGCCGACGTGGTCGCCTCGATCAACCAGAATTCTGAAAACAAAGTCTTTTTGCCAGGGATAGGGCTGTCGCCGGCGCTGCGCGCCACGGCGGACATCGCGGAATGCGCCGTCGCCGATCTCGTACTTCTTGCGCCGCCGGCCCAACATATGCGCGCGGTCGTGACGCGGCTTACGCCGCATCTGCCGGTCGGCGCGCGGCTCGTGCTCTGCGCCAAGGGGGTGGAGCAGGGCACGCTCGCGCTGATGGCCGATATTGCGGCGGAAACCGCGCCGGGCGCCCGCATCGCCGTGCTTTCGGGCCCAGGCTTCGCCAAGGACGTCGCGCGCGGTTTGCCGACGGCGACAACGATCGCCTGCCCGGACGCCGCGCTGGGCAAAGCCATTGTCGCGACCCTAGGTCAGCCCTCCTTTCGGCCTTACCTCACGGATGATCTGGTCGGCGCGGAGATCGGCGGCGCGGTGAAGAATGTCATCGCCATCGCGTGCGGCGTCGCCGAGGGACGCGCGCTCGGCGAAGGCGCGCGGGCGGCGTTGATCACGCGCGGCTTCGCTGAACTGACGCGGCTCGGCCTCGCCATGGGCGCACGCGCCGAGACGCTGAGCGGCCTCTGCGGCCTCGGCGACCTCGTGCTCACTTGCGTAAGCCTCTCCTCGCGCAACACATCGCTGGGCGCCGAGCTTGGCCGAGGCCGCGGCCTGACGGACATCATGGGCGAGCGTCGCTCCGTGGCGGAGGGCGTGGCGAGCGCCCCGGCGGTCATGGCGCTGGCGGCGCGGCATGGCGTCGACATGCCCATCTGCGCCGCCACGGACGCGATTCTCAGCGGCAGGCTTTCCGTCGATTCCGCCATCGAGGCCTTGCTGTCACGGCCGTTCCGCGCGGAGGGGGCGTGAGCAATCCCGCGCGGCCGCCGCCTGGCGCTCTTTTGGCGCGGCTGGACGACATCGCAGACCCCGGGGCGATCGTGCGCGAGTTCGCGGCGGGCGAGGCGCGCTATTCTCTCATACTGGCGCGCCGCGATGGCGTGGTTCGCGCCTACGAGAATCGCTGCCCGCACGCTCTTTATCCGTTGGAGCGGTTCGACGGCCGGGTGCTGCTGCAGGAGGGGCGCTACCTCCTGTGCGCCGCCCATGGCGCGAGCTTCGCCATCGAGGACGGACGCTGCGTCGGCGGCCCAGGCGCAGGGCGCGCGCTCACGCCCGTGCCGGTCCAGCACGAAGTCGATACGATCCTTATGGGCCCCGCCCTCACGCCTCCGGGCTAAGATTGGGGTCCTCGTCCGGCTCTTCCCGGCGGCGGGTGCGCATCAGCAGGAAGCCCGCGCCGGCCAGCGCCGCGATGCCGATCGCGATCCACGGAAAGAGGCCCTGCAGCCCAGGCCCGCCTTGCTGATCCCCGGCTGGAAGCGCCGCCGCTTCGCCGACGCCCGCTTCGGGCGCGCCCGTCATGCCAAGCACGAGGCCGGGCACGTCAAAGTCCGATCGGCGGTCGGATGCAGGGTTGAAATCCGCGTGGCGTTGACCCGCGCCGAAAGCCACCATCTGCATGAGCGCGGGCGCGGCCGCCTGCACCGCCGGCAATTGGTCGGCGCTGCCGATCGTGGTGAGGCTGGCGACGCCGTTGCGGCCAAGCAGGCGCATTTCGTGGCGCAAATCGCGCCCGCCCGCGCCAGGCGCGGCCGCGCGCTCGGCCCAGCTCGCGCTGGGGCTGGCCTCAACGAAGGCCGGCGGCGCGAAGAACCCTTCAAACGGCCGGCTTTGCGTGACGCGGGCGGCGCGCACGTCCGCCTCGAAGGCCGGCTCGCCGATGCGGGCGGCGCCCTCGACGGGCACGTTTCCAATGGGATCGTAGGCGATCAGCGTGGCCCAATCCTCGCCCTGATGGACCTGCGCGCCGGCGGGCGCGAGGAGGCCGAGCACCTGGCCGGCTGGCGCCGGCGCGCCCGTGCGCGTGAGAAAGCGCTGCGCCTCCTCGGCGGAATAGAAGCGATAGCCCTGCGGCACGTTGAGCGCGAGGCCCGTCTCCTGCGGCAGCGCGATCGCCCCCGTTTGGCCAACGGGCGGGGCGAGCGCCGCCGGCTCGGCGGGCGGGGTCGGGGCGGCGCGCACCGGCGGTTGCTGCGCGGGCGGGGGCGGCGCCGGCGGGGCGGCGACGTCGGGCGTATCCCGCGCGGGGCCGTCGGCGAAGGCGGGCGTGGCGACAAGCAGCGCGGCGAGCGCGAATGCGCGCGCGGCCTCCATGATGCGCATGTGGAAACTCCCTCGATGAACCCCGAGGCGCTCCATTAACCAAACTGGCGGCGTCTGTCGCCTTTCGTGAAATTCACGCGGCGCAGGCGGCGGAAAGATCGTTCACGGCGGCGTCCATCGCGGCGGCGACGGCCGCCCGCCAGTCGGAGAGCGAAATGTCGGGGCCCACGGTGGCGGGATAGAGCAGGGAGCGCGACGCGTTCACCACCCCGCCCTCGCGAACGCCCGTCGCCGTCTTCACAAAGCCCGCCACGGCGTCCGTGGCGCTGGCGCCCTGGGCGCCATAGCCGGGCACCAGGAAAAGCGCGCTTGGCAGGATCGCCCGCAGGGTTTGCGCTTCTTCGGGGTAGGTCGCGCCGGCGACCGCCATGAGGCCGGACCAACCGCTTTCGCCGCGCAGACGCTCGGCCTCCGGGGCGATCATGTCGGCCACGCGTGTCCAGAAAGGCTGGCCGGCGACGCGCTGATCCTGCAAATCCTTCGCGCCTGGATTGGACGTGCGCACAAGCACCGCCACGCCCTTGTGCCGTTCCTCGGCGATCTTGAAGAACGGCTCTAGCGAATCGCGGCCGAGATAGGGGTTCACCGTCACCGCGTCCGCATCCATGCCGGGGCGCGGACCGAGCGCGGCGCGCGCATAGCCTTCCGCGGTCGAGCCGATATCGCCGCGCTTGGCGTCGAGAATGGAGAGCATGCCGGCGGTCTGCGCCATCTCGGAGAGGATGTTGGCGCAAAGCACGCCGCTGCCGCCATACATCTCGAAGAACGCCATTTGCGGCTTGAACGCCGCCGCGCGCGGGCCGGCGAGTTCGATGATCGCCTCGCCGAAGCGCAGCACGGCTTTCATGTCCTCGCCCACCGGGCCGAACAGGGCCGGAATGCGCTCGGGATAAATATCGAAGCCGACGCAGAGCGGATTGCCGCGCTTGCGGATCGCCTCAATTAACCGATCCGCGAACAGCGCTGTCAAAACAGGCCCCCATCGCGCGCGATGCACACCACCTGCGCCACCGCGAGTTCGCGTCGCAGATCGTCGGCGCGCTCGCCGTAATTGGCGGGCGTGATGCGCGGCGCGGCGGCGCCCAGCGCATCGACCTGCTCAAGCTCAAGCAAGCGCACGATGGAGGAGGGCGCCGCCGTGTAGATGCGTCCGCGCCGCGTGGATTCCGCGACGGTCACGCCGATCACCTCGCCGTTCGCGGACAGCGCGGGCCCGCCGCTCATGCCGGCGAGCGAGCCGCCCAGATTTTCGGTGCGGCCGATCTCCGCCCAGGCCAGCACCGGCTCGGAGAAGTTGAAGCGCCCGCGCGCGATCAGTGTTTCCCGCCCGATGAGTCGCGACGCGGCCTCGCCGCTGCGGCCTTGCGGAAAGCCCACATGGAAGGCGGTCTGGCCGACTTGGAAGCGCTCCTCGGCGGCGTTGAAGGCGAGCGCTGCGGGCGCGCCATCGGTTTTCAGCAGCGCGAGATCGGCGAATTGGGCCACGCGCATGTCCTTGACCATCACCGCCGCCCCGCGCGCCACGATGATGCCGACTTTCTCGCACTCGTCCACGACGTGGCGCGCCGTGAGCCACCAGCCGTCCGCGCTGATCGCGAAGGCCGTGCCGAGCCCGGAGGCGGCTTCCTCGACATTCACCAGAATTTCCGGATCGTACACCGAGGGCGGTGGCAGCAGCTGACCCATCTCGGGCGCGCGCGGCATCGCGGGCGGCGCGTCGCGACGCTCGTCGATCCGGAACAGCACAAGCACGAGCGCGGCGACCACCGCTGTGTAGATC